>CANRNI010000103.1 GCA_947631945.1 uncultured Clostridia bacterium | reverse complement strand
AAAAACGGAAACACAAACGGCTGCTCCGACTGCCGTCAAAGCTACGGCAGAGAAGAAGTCGAAAAAAAATTTTGAAAGTTCAACCTCATATAAACCTATAAGGCTTGATAGAACCCGTGCTTTTGCGTCCCATCGGGGACGGACAGTATGAAATGGTATCGGGACACAGAAGAAAACGGGCTTTTAAACTCGCGGGTATCGAAAAAATCCCGTCGAGAATCGTTGAGCTTACAAGAGATGAGGCAATTTTGGCAATGGTAGATTCCAACTTGCAACGGGAAGTCATTTTGCCGAGCGAAAAAGCCAAGGCGTACAAAATGAGATTGGACGCTATGAAAAGACAGGCGGGCAGACCTAAGAAAGAAAATTCTGTGCCAGTGGCACAGAATTTTGGTAAAACATCAAGAGAGCTTTTAGGTGAACAGGTCGGCGAAAGTCAGGATCAAATTCGCAGATATATCCGTCTTAACGAACTGATTCCCGAAATGCTTGAACTTGTTGACGAGGGAAAAATGGCGATGCGTCCCGCTGTTGAGATCTCATACTTTCCGAAAGACAGACAGGAGGATTTGTACGAAGCCATTCGGTATCTTGTCTGTTGCATTTTTAACCTCCTGTTATAATTTGATATATAAAGCATAACAGAATATGCCGATTTTTTCTCCTCCAAAATGTCAAAAAAACGATAGTTTATTCAAATATCGGCATTTCCGGAAAATCGGCATTATGTCTATTTTTTCGTACAGAAAAGGCATATCATCATACTTTCCCGTAGAAACTCTTAGTGAACGCTTTATCCTCATCGGAAATATCGAATGTCTCGTCATCAATATCGCACAAATTCACATAGAGTTGATTTTTGTCCAAAAGCTTCATAAGAAAACATTTTTTATCCGTGATTGAAAGTGCGTTAAAATCATCCGCATTCTTTGCAATCTCTTTCGGATTTACCTTATAGCTGATATCAGAATTTCACTTAAAAGTGCGGATAATTCGCTATTAGTTTCCGCATTCTCAATCGCATCTACATAGTGTTGATTTTATTTTGCAAGCTGAAAATATGTTATAGGCTATCCTGTAGTATTCTCTTTTTGAATTGCTAAGTTGCGGATTAGTATATCAGTTTCGACATAGTCCATTTGCTCTACCAACAGAAAATGCCTACTTTCATTACTGCGTGTCCTGTCATACCGCTGCCAGCAAAGAAATCCATTACAAGAGCAGTTTTATCACTTTTGACAACTGCGTTAACACACTCAATAACCGTATATAGAGACTTAGGATATGAAAACTCAGTATTAGGGACTATGCTTTTTAATAATTGTGTACCATTAACACTGGCATCAAATTTTTTGTCGGTCCACACTGTTTTGTACGTACCGTATTCTTTGCCGATTTCAATATCATATCCCGTTTTTGTTTTCTTGGCACGTTCGATTTAATCAGTGGTTCCTTAATTATGCGGTGTTGTTTAAATAAAGCTTTTATCCGCTTATTATATCGGCTATACGCTTGCTCGCAAATCCGTCTCCGTATGGGTTTGAGGCACGGCTCATGCTTTCATACGCGGTTTTATCGTGAAGCAGCGTTTTGAACGATTCGTAAATGTAATTTTCGTCCGTTCCCACCAATTTAAGCGTGCCGGCCTTTATTCCCTCGGGGCGCTCCGTGGTATCGCGCATTACAAGCACGGGCTTCCCGAGCGACGGCGCTTCCTCCTGGATTCCGCCGCTGTCGGTAAGTATAAGATATGAACGCGCCATGAAATTATGGAAGTCAAGAACATCGAGCGGCTCAATAATACGGATTCTGTCCTCATCGCCGAACACCTCGCGTGCCGCTTCTCTTACCGCCGGATTCATATGAATCGGATAAATTACCTTTATATCGGGAGTTTCCTCAATTATCCTTTTTATCGCCCTGAACATACTGTGCATTGGCTCTCCCAAATTTTCGCGCCTGTGAGCCGTAAGCAATATAAGACGGGAACCGTCCGCCCACTCCAGCTCGGGATGGGTATAACTGTCCCTTACGGTGGTTTTAAGAGCGTCTATAGCGGTATTTCCCGTAACAAAAACAGTATCCTCGCTTTTGCCCTCTTTCAAAAGATTTTCCTTAGCCGTTTCGGTCGGAGCGAAATTATATTTTGAAATTATGCTTACGGCCTGACGGTTGAACTCTTCGGGATATGGCGAGTAAATATTATATGTCCTCAGACCCGCCTCAACGTGTCCTACGGGTATCTGCATATAGAAGCACGCGAGAGCCGTTACAAACGTGGTCGACGTATCGCCGTGAACAAGCACGACATCGGGCTTTACCTCCTCAAGCACGTCTTTTATTTTTAAGAGGATATTCGCCGTTATGTCAAAAAGAGTTTGCCTGTCTTTCATAACCGACAAATCAAAATCGGGTACTGTTCCGAACGTCTCCAGCACGCTGTCAAGCATTTTTCTGTGTTGACCCGTTACGCAAACCACAGTTTTTATATTATCACGGCTTTTAAGCTCGGACACAAGCGGACACATTTTTATGGCCTCCGGTCTTGTGCCGAAAACAAGCATTACTGTTTTCATAAATATGACCATTCCTTTCCGCTGCGCTACAAGGCACAAAAAGGTATCAAACCAATATCCTGTAACGCAGCT
>CANRNI010000102.1 GCA_947631945.1 uncultured Clostridia bacterium | reverse complement strand
TCGTGTTCCACAGGGGCATCCTGTTATTGTAGATTATTTCTATCACGAGGAAATTCGAGGTTCTGACAATACTGGCAAGCGAAACACGAAAGCGGCGGTGAAAGAATGACACAGGCAGAGCGCCGGATATTTTTGGTTCGCTTTCTTCTGAATGAGAATCCGCGGTATCGAGATTTGACCGTTCCAGCCGACGAAACAAAGCAGAAAACGCTCTTGCGTTCTTTGATGAACATCCGTCCGCACTGTCCCATTGGAGAAGATTTTCTGACGGTGCAGGACGCATATTTGCAGGAAGAAACCGCCCGAAAAGGCGTTACGGATATTACTGATTTGACGCCTATCGAGCCGGGTATCTATCTTTGGCAGGGCGACATTACCACTCTAAAATGCGGCGCTATTGTGAACGCCGCAAATTCCGGCATGACCGGCTGTTATGTTCCCTGCCACGGCTGTATCGACAATGCCATTCACACCTATGCCGGAGTACAGCTTCGGCTTGCTTGTGCGGAGTTTATGGAGAAGAAGGGGCATGAGGAAGAAACAGGCAAGGCAAAGCTCACGTCCGCCTACAATCTGCCCTGCGAGTATGTTCTGCATACGGTCGGCCCGATCATAACCGGCAGCGTGACCGAAAAAGATCGGGAACTGCTGGCTTCCTGCTATCGCTCCTGTCTGGAACTGGCACAGCAAAACGAGATCGGGAGCGTGGCGTTCTGCTGCATTTCCACGGGAGAGTTTCATTTCCCCAATGATGAGGCTGCAAAAATCGCCGTAGACACAGTACGGCAGTATAAAGGAGACACAGAGGTGATTTTCAATGTTTTCAAAAATGTCGATTACGAAATCTACCGGCACTTACTCGGATAATGTGAATCGCCTTCGGGAGATACTGAACAAAGCAGACGCCGTAATAATAGGCGCTGGAGCTGGACTGTCCACTTCTGCTGGTTTTACCTATTCGGGCGAACGGTTTGAGCAATATTTCTCTGATTTTGCCGACAAATATGGATTCCAAGATATGTACACCGGCGGGTTTTATCCATTTCCCACGCCGGAGGAATTTTGGGCGTATTGGAGCCGTTTTATTACGATCAACCGCTATATGGATGCTCCTAAGCCGGTCTATCAGGAAATATTCGAGCTTGTGAAGGGCAAGGACTATTTTGTAATCACGACGAATGTGGATCATTGCTTCCAAACGGCTGGATTTGACAAAAAACGGCTGTTTTATACACAGGGGGATTACGGCCTGTTCCAATGCTCGGAACCTTGCCGTCAAGAGACATTTGATAACGAAGAAATAATCCGTAAGATGATAGAGCGACAGAATGATATGCGCATTCCATCTGAACTTCTCCCTAAATGTCCGCATTGCGGAAAGCCAATAACAATGAATTTGCGAGCCGATGACAAATTTGTTGAAAATGTGGGATGGCATAGAGCGGCGAAACGATATGAGAGCTTTCTACGGACACGGGAAAAACTAAGGATTCTGTTTTTAGAATTAGGCGTCGGTTACAATACTCCGGGCATTATCAAGTACCCATTTTGGCGCATGACTGCACAGAACAAGGCGGCAACCTATGTGTGCATCAACAAAGGACAGGCTGTCTGCCCATCAGACATTGCCGAACGGTCGATTTGTATTGATGAGGATATAGCGCAAGTTATAAAAGATTTATGATCCAGCACTCCACATGAACAAAAAGTGCCGGGTATCCATCATTCCGGACGATATCCTTACTGATAAAATGGTTGATGACAGTGACAAAAGCGTTTAGGGAGGGAAGAAAATATGGGGCACTGCGATTGGGTATTTGCAAGCGAAAAAGACCGGTTTTATCACGACCACGAGTGGGGCATTCCCGTGCATGACGATCGCCAGATGTTCGAGCATCTGACGTTGGAGTGCCTTCAATGTGGCCTTAGTTGGGGGCTGATGATGAAAAAGCGGGAGATTTTCCGTCAGTGCTTTGAAAACTTTGAGTACGACAAAATCGCCGCCTACGGCGAAGATGATATACAGCGGATTCTGAACACGGAAGGAATGCTGAAATCCGAACGGAAGATTCGGGCGGTCATTCATAATGCCAAGTGCTGCCAGAAAATCAGAGCGGAGTTTGGCAGCTTCTGCGATTACCTCTGGGCCTATACCGACGGGAAAACCGTTCTGTACGACGGTCACGCCGACGGTGCGTTACCGGTCAGCAACGGCCTTTCAGACAAAATCAGCTGTGACCTCAAAAAGAGGGGCTTCAAATTTGTGGGGGCGGTAACCATCTATTCTCACCTCCAAGCCTGCGGCGTCATCAACGACCACGCTGCCGACTGTCCCTGTTATAAGAAGATTATCGAAACCTATCCTACTGTAAAAATGGTTCCCGATCAGGAAGTGGGGCAAGCCGGAGGGAAAAGTAAGCATAACGAATGATAAGTGATTAGGGAGAATGCGCTTTGGAAAGTATCAAATCTATTGAAAAAACTCCTCACCTCCGATGTGGAAGTGAGGAGTTCCTTTTTGCCCTTATGCTTTTATCTCTGTTCCGTCCTTGAAGGTGAACCGTACATCCTCTTTGGAGTAGACCGTTACGAAATCCAGCAGCGCACACCAGAGGGATGGCTCGAACCGCTCCACCAGGGTGTCCTGCGCCTTGAGGGTTTCGAG
>CANRNI010000101.1 GCA_947631945.1 uncultured Clostridia bacterium | reverse complement strand
CCGAATGTAACAACTTTAGATGACGGTAAAGCTCTGGTGTTTACGTTTAAGTCGAGAATTACTACGGAAGGATGGGCTGTAACAATTACAGGTGTAGAGCCTACCATAAAAGCAGGAGAAAACGGCTTTGTATCAGGTGAATGGGCTGACGTGACTGTAGTTATCGGAAAAGATAAGAAAGGCTATATGGCGGTTAAATCCGGAGAAAAGACTGTATCTTCAGATTTCACATTAAGCGGTGACACACTTACATCAATCACATTATATGAAGGTAGCAAGGATAATAAATGGACGCTTGATCTTGACGACATGAAGATAGTAGTTGCGGATAAGCCGTATACCGGCGAGGCTACAATAACCGTCAAGGAGACTACGGCGCAGACTGAGATAGACGGCGCAACGGTAGCGGTAAGCGGTCAGGAATTAACCACTAACGGCAGCGGTGAGGCAAAGATTACACTTCCGGAAGGCAAGTATGATGTTGCTGTTTCCAAGACCGGCTATATTTCTCCCAAAACTCCTCTAACTCTTGAGGTTAAAAAGGATCAAGGCGGAACATTGGAAACAACTTTGACAAAGAAAGTTGCAACCACACTTACAGTAACACCCCCGCATTCTACAGAAGTTGCTGCCGGCGATCCGGTGGGTATCACGTATACTGCAGAGGTAAAAGACCAAGAAGAAGGCGTTATGACGGCGGAGGAGGCTCCCGTAACGTGGACTATCTATAACGAAGGCGGAGATACGCCGTATTCAGACGGAAAGATTACGGTTACCGACGGAAATGTAGTCGCTCAAGCGGATGCCGCAGCCGGTACATATACTCTTAAAGCTAACGCAGGCGGTAACACATCGGAGTGGAGCGATACGTTCACCGTTGCAAAGAAGAGTTCTGCAAAGATTACTGTAAACTATCAGCATCAAGGCACTACTGTTGCCACAAAGGTAATAGAGGCTGCTGAGAATGCGGCTTATGTGGACACCGAGTTTGACCTTCAAACATATGACGAGGGTAAGTGGTCTACCACGGAAGCTCCAATCAATGTAGACACAAACGACGGAGAAACATATAAGGTTCTGACCATAGATGGTGGTAATACATTTACCGTTACACCTGCGGATGAATCAAGTGCAGTGCTGAATATCAACGTAACACCGAAGGGAGTAGACGATACGAATACTCACGGTAAGGACTACTACTATTTCGATGACTTTGAGAATGGCACGGATCGTTTTGAACAGGCGTGGAACTCTAATATGTCGCAGGCGAAGATTAACGAACGTCACGATACCGGTACGCCGACGAATTATTGGCAGAACTATAATAATGACGGAGAAAGAAGCGGTTACTACAAATTTAAGAATATGAAGTCCATTACAGGCGATTATACTCTTGAAATGGATATAATCTTAAATGGTACCGCGACAAATGACAGCACTAAGGTATACTTCTGCACTGCAAATGATGGCGACTATTCTACAAGCGCACTTCCCGGCGAAGCGGCTCATGTATTGTCATTTACGCGCAGCAGTGATGAATGGAGTATCAATACCGAAGAGCCCAAGTCTGTGGCGACAATCGGAAAAGGCGCGCACGCCAGCAGCGGAAGCATTGACGACGGACAGTTCGCTCACTTGAAGATTGAGGTTAAGAGCGGTGAAGCTACTCTTACGATAACCGGTAAGGGATATACGGATCACAATGATAATACAGGTACAGATATAACAGATATAACAAACCTGAAACTGACCGTAGCCGGCGAAAGCAACGTTATTACCGGTTTTACAATGGAGAAGTCTCAGAAATGGGGAGCATTCTGCTATGATAATATTGAAATTTACAAACCGGCAGCAGAATAATCTCACTTTCCAAAACACAAAAAGAACACCCCCGAGGGCGGTGTGAGATAAAACAGTAAGATATGTTTTCAGGGAATGGCGCAGCTTAGGCTGCGTCATTCCTCGCTTTTGCTTGAAATAGCGACATTGGCAGGAAGCCTACCAAGTCGTAGTAGATGTCAATTTGCTGCGTCCGTTTGCCGTTAATCTTTTCCGGCGCGTGGACGTAAATCCGTTGAACCATATCGTTTAAGATTGTCGGCGTTAGCTCCTGCAAATCAAAGTATTTGTGGATTTTTTCGATGAAACGTTCCACATTTTCGGATTGCTCCTTTTGCCTGTCAACCTCGACGGTCAGCGTGTCAATGGATTTTCTCAAATCCTCCTGCTCCCGCTCGTAATCATCTGCAAGCATTTTGAAACGGCTTTCATTGAGTGTACCGTTCGCCTTATCCTCGTAGATTGATTTGAACAATCGGTCTAACTCGGCTATCCGCTTTTCTGCCTTGACTATCGCTCTGCGCTTTGCGGCAATATCTCTCTTGACTTCGGCTTTGTGTTTAGCGCCCATTATTTCACGAAACCTATCCTCGAAACTTGACACGAAGTTTATCACATAACGCAGATGTTGTAACACGCCCTGTTCGAGAACAACCGCTCTGATGAAATGAGTATCGCATACGTCCGTGCCTTGCTTGCGAGAGGTTGAGCATACAAAGTGATCTTGTCGGCTTTCAAAATATTTGCTCGTGCAGTAGTACAATTTTTGCCCGCAATCGGCGCAATAGACAATTCCCGAAAACATATTTGTCTTGCCGATTCTCGTCGGTCTGCGCTTGTTCCTGCGGAGTTCCTGCACCTTTTCCCAAGTGTC
>CANRNI010000100.1 GCA_947631945.1 uncultured Clostridia bacterium | reverse complement strand
AAGACCTCGTCGATTCCATCGTGGATGAGCTGGCAAAGGACGAACGCATCGCCGCGCTCTATGACCTGTGGTATGGGTAGCGGGAAGCCGTGATACAGACCTATACGAAGGAGCTGCCGGAGCGTGTGCCGCTTTCGCAGAACACAGAATTCAAGTCTGTGCGAAACATGGTGATTGCCGAAGCGATGAACATTCTTATGCAAAAGGAGATGGACGACTTTCCCGATGAGCCGGAAGCGACAGAGGATGATTTCGTGTCGGAGGAACTCCATGACGCAGAGTGCGAAGCCACTCCCAAAGAAAAAATCTCCGCCATGTGGAAATTGTACCTTCAGGCAAAAGAACTGCTCGACCGGGACAGCGAAAGCTACGATCCGAATCGGGCGGTCGCTTCTCTGAGCGATGCGGCGAATATGGGCTGCGGCGTTGCAAAATACCGTCTCGGCAAGATGTTTCTGCGCGGCGACGAGGTAGCAAAGAATGTGGATTACGCTCTGCGGTGGCTGGAAGAATCGGTGGCGGAACAAAATCCCTATCGTGACCGTTTTCAATTTTCCCTGTTCGACCCATTCTTTTACCAGATTTTGCGGCAGGACGGCGATTCCGTTCCCGGCCACAGCACAAGCGATCAACGCTTGATTACTTGCCGATTCTATCATCGGTGTGACGGTAAGATTGTTGACCGAAAGCGTAGCGTCAAGCAAATCCCTTGACGCACTGCCGGGTTCCCGCAGAAGCAGAGGGTACTTTGTTAATTTCTCTAAGGTGATTTCCTTTGGAACCGCAAATTGGCAGGAAGAAACTGCTGTCAGACGGTCTTGAAATACAGCCTGTGTTATAAGGTGACCAGATCGGATACTGCCTTCCACAAACGCAAAGTCAAGACTTCCGTTCACGAGCAATCCTTCAATCACCGAAGTCTGCTGAATGACGACGGATAAACGGATCTGCGGCAATTCCCGATGGATCGCCGCAACCATTTGCGGCATAAACAGTCTGCCTATGGTGAGGGATGCACCGATGTGTAAATCCGTATTCGTTTCGCTTTCCCGTGCAAGATGTTCAAAGTCATCAAAGGAAGCAACGGTTTCTTTCGCTTTCGCAAGCAATCGCTTCCCGCTGTCCGTCAAAACAAGCCGATTGCCGATACGGTCAAACAATATCACATTGTAGTATTTTTCAATCTCCGCTATCGTCTGACTGACTGCGGGCTGGGCAACATATAGGGCGCTTGCCGCCTTTGTGATCCCGCCCGCTTCACAAACCGCAATAAAAGTTTTCAGATGCCGCACCGTCATATCAGCATAACCTTTCTATTATGATTTTGATAAGATTATACTATTTTACTTATTGGCTGTCAAGTGCTATACTGAAATGAATCAACGAGAGGCAGGGCGGCGTATGTTTCCAAACGCAATTTTCGGTTTTATTCATTTGTACGGTCTTATGATCGGAATAGGCATTTTATCCGCTTTCGGCGTTCTTTTCCTTTATGGAAAGAAATTGTCAATCGACGGCAAGTTCTTGGACTTCCTGTTTTACAACGGGATCGTGTCTATTGCGTTCGGATTTCTGTCTGCAACGCTGTTTCAATCGGCCTATAACTATATCAAAAATCCGGGAGAAGGATTCCGCTTTGGCAGCGGAATGACATTCCTTGGCGGTCTGATTGGCGGTGTCGTCTGTTTTTTGATCGGTTACTCCGTCTGCCGAAAAAGATATACGGCAAAGCTGTTCGATGTGATCTCTGTTTTTCCGTGCTGTATTACGATAGCGCACGGCTTTGGGCGTATCGGCTGCTTTTTCGCAGGGTGCTGCTACGGAAAAGAAATCTTTCTTCAGCGTGATTATCGCATAAACATCAGTACGGGAAGAGTGTACCGTCTGATGAATCAAATGAATCTGCCTAAAATGAGTACAGTTAAGCCGTTCAGACATAAATCTAAATCTGCTTCGGATGAAAACTGTGAAAATATTTTGAATCAAAAGTTTAATCCTACATCTCCCAATAAAGTATGGTGCTGTGATTTTACATACATTAAGGTAGCCGGAAGGTTTTATTACCTTTGTGTAATTGCTCGACCAGCTTCTGAAGTGTCGCCTGACTTTCCCCGTTCATTAATCGCAGACTCCTTTTTCCATGGCGCTTCGCGTATCCTGCAACACTTGTGCGATATCCGCTACGATGACCATGCCCTTATCTTCAATCTGCTTGGGCAGAAAATCATACCGATTATTGACGGCAATATAGCGCGCTTTTGGATAGGTCAGCGTTAAGTTCCAAAACGGTTCCTGAATAAACATGGGAGTCAGCCGGCCAACACCCAATTCAAGGAACAAAATGTTTTTGTCCTTATGCTCCAACAGATAGCGGGAGATTTTATCGTACTGATGCTCGTACTTTTTCCCCTGTAGGAAGTTGCCGTAACCCCGTACCCACGGGAAGGCTTCCCCGCCGCAGTGCGGACAGCGGGGGATCATATTGCTTGGAATGGCGGTGTCGTCTCCCATGGCGCTCATCATGGCCCGCACCGGTTCCACAGCGTCCCAAGTATCGTCTATGCAGCAATCCGCGCACTGGAAGAAGCGATGATCGCCTTGTATCTCCGCAACTTTATCTTCCGGATAGAGCTTCACAAACTGAGTGTCCTGATTGGTGGTGAGGATAAAGAAATCCTTGCCCTGCAGCAGCGCGTCCAGATCCTGATATGGTTTCCGAACAGGAGCCGTCTGGGTCGTGTAGAGAAAGGTTGC
>CANRNI010000099.1 GCA_947631945.1 uncultured Clostridia bacterium | reverse complement strand
TATCGTTTGCTTAAATTCCTGGGTGTATTTTGCATTTTTTCGGACATTTTTTATTCTCCTTACTTGTCTATTTTTTTGCTTTTTTTATTATATCACACTTGTCCACTTTTTTAGTATACATCCAAGAGGTATCTGGATTATATCTGTGTTGATGAGATGGGTACGCTTGTGTCACCGCAATACCTTACGACAGCATTTCCAAAGCTGCTCAAAAGGAACGGCCTGCGGCATATCCGCTATCACGATCTCAGGCATAGCTGTGTTTCGCTGCTGCTCGCCAATGGCGTACCGATGAAGCAGATGCAGGAATGGCTCGGACATAGCGACTTCTCTACCACGGCAAATGTATATGCTCATTTGGATTACAATTCCAAGTTGTCGTCTGCTGACGCTATGGTGAACGGTCTGAAAGGAGCGTTGGGTGTGATCTCATAAGAAAATGGCGTATCTCAGCCAAGAGGTACGCCGAGTACATAGCGGTTTAGGTTCGAATAGCCCCCAAAAAATCGTCCATTTTTAGGAGAGAACAGCCCCATTTTAGGAGAGAACTCGATTTGACAGAGGCTTTCCGAGAAAAGAAATAAGAAAGTCCCCAAGCGGAAAAACCGCTTGAGGACTGGATTTTCTGGAAGGGTACTACGAAAAAGATGCACAGGTTTCAAGTTGACTGACAATTCAAAGTTGAAAAATTACTGCCTTTCTGATGGCCGTTCTTTGGAGCAATCAGAAAGGCAGTTTTCTTATTCTTCCATAAGCTGCACCGTTCTTTCAAGTCCGCCTTTGAAGATGATGCATATCTGCTCGGCCGATATTACCTTGATGCATTCGATAATCTGACGCACTGCCTGATTATCATACTCAATCGGGTGATTTTTCAAAGCGTCGAGCGCCGTCAGAATTTCATCGATTCTCCGTTGATTTTGCTTTGCAGAGGATTGCTTTGCCCTTTTCTCGGCAATGGTCTGCTTGACCGTGTTTTGCGGGTATATAAAGAGGACGGAGTGGCTCTATCCAAATCCGTCCTCAATTGATCATATATGGCCTGACTGCTGCTGACCGCCTTGTATTTCAGCGCCGCACATTCCAGAATTCGTTTCTTCAGCGCGTCCGCATCCGTATCGGGGCGTTCCAGCATTCGGGCAATTTCGTTTTCCGTTCTGCGTATTTCCAAAGGGATTTCCTGCTGCTCGGCTTTTGGCTGCGACAGATTGGCCTGATGAAGAAGCGTCGAGATCAGCAGAAGCATTTTTTCATCGGTGATGCGATATTCCGCGCTGCAGTCGGGATTTTCACAGGTGTGCTTTTGCAGGAATCGGCTGCGCCGGTCGTGTCTTCGTATTGTCGGCTGTCCGCATTTTCCGCACAGGATCGGCACAACCGCTGGGGAAATAACCGTTTCCTTGTCATAGGCCGTTTGTGTGTTTCGTTTCAGCTTGATTTCCTGTGCCTGTCGGAAGGCGTCTGCGCCTATGATCTGCTCATATTCGTCCGTTCCGAGGTATCGCTTATCGCAGAGGATTCGATCAACGCGATTTTTGTTCCATTCCCATCTGTCGGGAAGGTATGAGATTCTTTCCGCCGTTAGGGTTCCGGCAATCGTTTTCAGAGAATCGCCGGAGAGATATTCTTTGAATATGCGCCGGATCACCTCTGCTTCGGAGCGGACGACGACGATTTTCCCCTGTTCCATGCCGTAGCCGTATGGCATATATCTGTTTTTCATTTCCGTTTGCACCTCCGTTTCCTGCTCGGCAGATGCTCCGTCAGCGTCAGCCCGCCCGATACCCGGATTTCTATCTCCGTTTCCGATTTTACGGTGATTTTCTCAACAATACTGCGGATCAGATCCTCGTCGTACTCCGTAACCTCGCTCTCCAATCCGGCAATCATAATCGGCAAACGCCGCGCCCACATAGTTTTTCTTCAAAACCGAACCGCCGTTTACCGGCAGCGTCATGGAGCCGTTTTCATCGAGAATCTGAAAATCCGCGATTTCAGTGAAGCCGTGATCCTCCGCTACCTGATAGTGCATGGCTGTCTCGGAGCGGGAGCCGCCGTAGGCGGTGTTGCATTCCACAATCGTGCCGTTCACAGCCTCAACCACATCTTTGATGAGCTGCGGATCAAGGTAATTGCTTGCGGGAGGTTCGCCGGTGGAGAGCTTGACGGCAACCTTCCCGGTGGGCGTCCAGCCAAGAGCCTCATAGATTGCCAGCATTCCCTCTGCGCTGATGTCGGAAGTAAAATACACAGCGGGCGTTTCGCCGTTGGATTTCCCACTTCCGTTTCCCATTTCGGAGGATGCATCTGGATCTTTGGAATCCACCTGTGTCTTGGATTCTTCTGAATTACTCTGCGGAGGCATGGTAACCTTCAAGGAACTGTCCGGATATCCGCTTATCATGCCGAGTCAAACTTACAATAGCAATAAGATCACGACATTCTTCAGATCAAATTTTTCGTATTTTTGGATTCCCTCCATCAGCCTTGAAAGTCCATCCTCCAATACAGTGCGCGGGCAGGCTATGTTCATGCGGATGAACGACTCTCCACAGCGGCCGTACTGCGAACCGTCCGAAACGATCAGCCCTGTCGCATCTCGTATAAATCGTACAGCTTCGCCGGTATTGCCCACTATTTTGCTACAATCAATCCACATAAGATATGTCGCCTGAGAAGGGACGATATGCAACTTCGGATCGTTCTTTTGAATGAAGTCCGCCGTGATTTCTTTGTTCTGAAACAGATATGTGTGAAGCTCGTCAAGCCAGGGCGCACCTTTTGTAAAGGCGGCAACCGTGGCCTCGACAGCAAAGGAGTTCGGCTCTGCC
>CANRNI010000098.1 GCA_947631945.1 uncultured Clostridia bacterium | reverse complement strand
CTTTTTGCAGATTTCCCTTAAAATCAAGGATTTTATTAAAATTTAGCAATAAAAAACAGGTAGTTTTTGACACTACCTTTTACTTATAGGAGGTCAATTTATGGAAACAAAAAAAGAAAGACGAGTCAGACTAAAAAGGCTCGTAGCAATGCTGATGGCAGTATTTACAATCTTAACCAGTGCAGGCATATCGAGCCTCGGTGGTTTAACGGCAGAAGCAGTCAATTATTACACCAGCTACGCCAGCGGTGCGTTGATTACCGGAAGTGATATTTTCAATCTGTTCATTCAGGATCCGGCATTTAATGATGGCAAAACAGTGCGTGCCTTTTGCGGAAAGCGAGGTACGGAGCTTGCCACGCTGGATCGAAAAGTGGATGCTTCAACAGAATTCTCCGGCAGTAAGCTGCGGATCTTAAAAGCAGCGTGGTGGTTCTATGCTGCGGATAAGCACGATGCATACCTGTCCGGCCTGGATAAAACTGTTCGGTACATTATGGGCCGTGCTATGACATGGGCAGCCATTAACGGGAATGCGAGCAGTGCGGATGGCGTTGCGAGCTACATCAGTAACCATGTTTCTTCATGGTACTGGAATAAGTACGGCACTTATGTAAGAAACGTCCTATCCCGTGCGTTTAACGGAGAGTTTGACGGCAGCAAAGTACAGCTCTGGTACTACTACAAGTCAAGCGATCCCAATTCCACCTGGGCGCAGCCGTTTTTCTACGGACAGTGCCGGTATGATGAAAAGGTTGAGATCCACCTGACGAAAACGATCAGTGGAGTTGGAAAAAACGGTAATGTAAAAGGCGCAGTATACGGCATTTATTCAAAACGTAATGCGTCTGGTACGGATGTCAATAAAAATTCTTTAGTGCTTAAACTTGATCCGACCGATGCAAGCGGAAAAACCTCAAGCGGTCTGACCACAAGTCTGAAGAAAACTACAACTTACTACGTCAAAGAGATCACCGCCCCGCCCGGTACGGAACTGAATCCTAATATTTATTCGGTAACTACCGGCGGCGAGAACTCCAAAACCGCAGTAAACGGCAGCACAGGCGTGGTCAACAACCCTACCGGCTACACCATAACGATCAACAAAACCGACACGGTGACTTTAAAGGCAGTACCGAACGCGCAGTTTAAGATCGAAGAATGGAACAGCAGCAAGAAGGCGTGGGTTGCAGCGGCTAAGACCAGTGTTTCCACCGGCAGCAATACCATGACGACCGGTTCAAACGGCAAGGCGACGGCAAAGCTGTACTACACCAAATCAAACGGCGGAAAATTCAGGATCACCGAGACAAAGGCTGCTCCGGGATATTCCTTACCGGCAAACCCGCCGAGTAAGACGATCACGGTAAACGCTACGAAGGATACATCCGGCACATGGAGTGTCGGAAACACCCCGTTATACGGCTATATCAAGGCTTTAAAGAAAGATGATGGGGCCACAACCGGGATTACGTCGGCAATCGACCGCAGTGTTACATTCAATGTTTATAAGGATTCCGCCTGCAAGGAATTGGTTGGGACGCTTCAGACAAACAGCAGCGGCGAGAGTACAGCCTTAAAGGTTCCCTGTCAGGTTGGCGGTACGACTTACTATGTAAAAGAAGTAAAGAGTGCGGACGGCCTGCAGCTTAACAGCAAGGTAATACCGGTAAAGGTAGATCCGGATAAGAATAAGACCGGAGCGAGTGCAGTTGTTGTAGAGCATACAAACAACAGATGGTGGTTTAGCCTGCGGATCCGGAAGGTAGACGAGGTAACAGGTGAACCGCTTACGGGTGCCACATTTACAGTTTATGAGTGGGATAGGAACAGAAACCAGTACAAAAAAATGTCTGCTGCAAATATCACAAAGAACAGTAAAGGCGAAACCAACGAGATCGTTTCCGGTTCTGATGGCTGGGCTACAAGCGGAAAGCTGTTTTATACCAGCGACAACGGCGGCAAGTTCATGGTAAAAGAAACCGGTGCGCCGGCGCATCACGATCTGTCGCATGATACCTGGTATGTTGAATTAAACGAAGATAATGCGTTTACAACGGTATCAAGAAGCAGCAGTTGGAAAGATACGCCAAAACCCGGAAAAATATCCCTGCAGAAAGGCTTGCAGGATTATACCGGAAAAGATATGTCAAGTCAGGCAGACTATTCCGGCATCCAGTACAACATTTACGACAGGAACGATAAAAAAGTAGGCACGATCACATTGAATGCATCCGGCTATGGTGTCAGCGGCGATCTGACTCCGGGTACTTATTATGTCACAGAAGTTGTATCTACGCTGCCTGACAACATGGTAGTCGGCGTATCCGGAAAGAGCATGAGAGTGACCGTAGTATCGGATCAGACGACAGCTTACAGCTATACGCAGACCAATAATGTCACGAAAGACGGAACGGCTTCCGGCACGACCTTTAAAATGAACGCGTTAATCAACGTGATCAAGAGCATGGAAGTCAATGTCTTAAAGACAGATGAGGAAAGCGAATATTTGGAGGGAGCTGAATTTTCCCTATACCAGTGGTCGAACAAAACCAAGACTTATGTTCTGGTAAAGGGAGGACTGGTCAGCGATGCCTTTGGCGATATTGCGTATAGCACGCTTTATTACACAAAAGATAACGGCGGACGGTTCAAGCTGGTAGAAACAAAGGCTCCGGCCGGATATAAGATTTCCGAAGACAGCCCTTATGTCTTTACCTTTGCGGATGCAAAGAAAAAGGCAGATACGACCGCGAGCGTCACAACGAAATATGCGCCCACCTTCTACAAAGGACCGTGGAATGCCAATACAACGTATGCAAAAGGCGATCTGGCATATCTATCGGTTACAGATAACGATGGGATAAAAAGAGAGCTTTTATTCCAGGCAGTCAGAAGCAGCACGGGGAAAAATCCGACGCAGTATCCGGGCTATATCAACGGGGCATACGGGTATACGGTTTATTG
>CANRNI010000097.1 GCA_947631945.1 uncultured Clostridia bacterium | reverse complement strand
GGAAAGCCCGAAAATACGGGCTATACCGACATTTAAGAACTTCTAAAGAGATAATCAAAATTCCTATCTAATTTTATGGTTAAAACAAATTAAAACAATGGATGTGGTTCTGATGAACTAACCGGTGATTTAAATTGATTTATCATATGGAATATTTGCAAAAGTGAAAAACAATTTATAATTAACTTATGACATATTAATAATTATATTTATGCAAATTATGGCTTGGTACAGTATTAAAGGAGGAGCTTAAAATGAAACACACAATTAAGGCTATATCTGTTATTTTATTAATCGGTATTTTTGTTTCTTGTTTTATGAATTTCGGATTTGCATATGACCAAACAAAATATGACGGCACTATCAATGACGGAATTATTATGGGTAATTTGCCTAAGATATTAGAAACATCAGGAGATGATGATGAGATTGATATTCTGATATGGGTCAAATACACTGAAAGTTTTGATAAAAGCAAATATGAACCGGACAAAGTTGCAGAAGCTGGCAAAGAATTCCATTATCCAAGAAATGTGGCATTTGCTAAAACATTGCCTGAAGATGTAAATGTTACGTTCATTGACAATTATGCTCCTGTAGTTTGTGCAACTGCGACAAAAGCGCAGATATACAGAATATCAGAAATGGATATTGTTAGTGAAATATGGGAAGGTGAAAAATACATTATATATGTGTCAGAATCAGATATTCCTTCTCAAAATAAATTTTTCAATTCAACATTGACGGTCAATGATGTAGATAAATCGTTCCTTGATAATGTATATTATAAAGTATATGCTGATTTTTACGGTAAGTATTTTTTATGATAAATTTAAAAATGAGTCTGCTATAGGACAAATAGACGAAAAATTTTACCAAAGCATCAAAATGGGAAATGGAGAGCAATATATTACTGTTATTCTGGACGAAGCTATAATTGCGGAAAATATTGCAAAAGCGTTGAATATCCGGGAGGACGCAATTGTCGCGATTTGCCAAAGCTATCCGGTCGCAATGATAAAGATCGATTCAGATGCTATTGACAACATTCTTTTAAATGAAAACGTTTCAGCAGTATATGCCGCATTCCCGGCAGCAACAGAACCGGGAATGGTGACTGATGAAATCATGGAGGAAACATATTCTCCGACTGCGGCTGATGCCAGAAAAATACTGAGATATTCCGCAAAGCTTGATAATGCGCCTGAAGACATGGCTGAGGGAAAGAAATTCTTTTTTATGAGTGATGCCGATCTTGATGGAAGAATCACGTCTGCCGACGCAAGAATAGCGCTGAGGATATCGGCAAAGCTTGAAAGCGGAAAAACATACAGCAAAAGTAACAACGGTTCGGATGCTTTTTGGCAGGAATCATACAAAGAACAATGGAATACCGACGAGCGTACATAAATGAAAAATAACAATTGAATATGCGAATATAGAATATACAACATATAATCTTTCTTTGTGGCTGTAAAAAACACCAAAAAAATCTGACTGTATTTCCACTCTATCGTAAATTTTCAGTCCGATTTTTTTTGTGCTGCTTTTTTTACAGTCCTCATTTTTTTAAGGCAACACCGCACAATTAACGGCTACCGCCTTTGCCGCGCATCTGCACCGAGATTTCCCGTTATTTTTGCCAAAAGTTCCTCCAATACGTCAGTATTACTGCGTCACTTTTGTCAATCTGACGAAAAATCTCATGGCACATCTGCACGACAATAATTATGCGGTATTGTCTTAACGCGTGTTCCCTGTAATCAGTATCGCTTTTATAAAAAAACTTAAAAAATTTAAGAAAAGGTATTGACATTTGCTCTGAAGTTTGATATATTATAACAGCCGCAAGGAACTGGGGAGCATAGCTCAGCTGGGAGAGCATCTGCCTTACAAGCAGAGGGTCACAGGTTCGAGCCCTGTTGTTCCCACCAAAAGGTGGCCCGGTAGTTCAGCTGGTTAGAACGCTAGCCTGTCACGCTAGAGGTCGTCGGTTCGAGCCCGATCCGGGTCGCCATTTTTTTGCGGAATGCCTTTGTAGCTCAGTTGGTAGAGCAGCGGACTGAAAATCCGCGTGTCGTTGGTTCGATTCCGACCGAAGGCACCATTTCCTGCGGATGTAGCTCATCTGGTAGAGCGCCACCTTGCCAAGGTGGAGGTAGCGAGTTCGAGCCTCGTCATCCGCTCCATTTTTTTAATACAGCGAATTTTTTAATTAGTTATGTAATATATAATAATATAACATTAAATTCGTTCTTAATTTAATCGGCAATATTCGGCGCTATGGCCAAGTGGTAAGGCAAGGGTCTGCAAAACCCTGACTCCCCGGTTCAAATCCGGGTGGCGCCTCCATCATTGCCTTACAAAAAGGCAAACACATCGAACCCCCTTGATTTTCAAGGGGGTTCAGTATGTTTTGAGTATCTTTCGGAATTCACCTCCCGTGGCAAATAAATTCCGATTTTTCAGATCCTGCCGGACCTGAACCGGTGATGCCATGAAAGACGGAACATTCCAAGGGAAACACTGATTAAATCGGTTCTTTGTCAATAGTTGGGATAATAAAAGAAAAAGTCAAGATTAATAAGCCGAGTTAAACGGTAGCTTGTTGTCGTTTGAAAGATTGATGAGAAAAAATATGTAAGATACGGTTACGAAAACGTTTGAAATTCTTATAGCCGTAAGCATTTCTTTTCAGCACTTTAATCTTATTGTTGCAGCCTTCGGTAAAGCCGTTTGTTATAGGTAATGACAACGAATTGACAATACCTGTATACCAATTGCGCATTGTTTTTGCGCACTTTTCGAATTGCGGAATACCGCAACATTCGGCATTTTCAATCCATTCATTCAAAGCAATTTTAGCCGATTCGCTATCTTTATGAGAGATGATTTTCAAAAATTCTTCTTTGTACCAATACACTCGGCTTATATTTACCGAATAATACAGCATAACGTTCACCTGTTGTTTTTCTTCATCTGTCAGATTATCAAATCTTTTAATAAGCAAGGATTTAGACCGCTTGTTTTTTTTATTCTTCCGATTGATGTTTCGGATATTCGCCATATCGGCAGGCGGCGCATGGCCGAATATACCGTCTGCG
>CANRNI010000096.1 GCA_947631945.1 uncultured Clostridia bacterium | reverse complement strand
GGATCGCCGTTTTCTTTATGCCCGGCGACGATGCGCCCCTCCCACTGACCTTTTTTCCGCTGTCGGATCATGCCCTCGCCCGATGGTCTGCGCTTTGCCATATCGGTCACCTCCTGTTCAGCAACACACAATACCACACCTTTTTCGGAATATCCAGCGAGAATCGAAAAGTTATCAAAGAGTTCATAAGTGCATGTCATAGTCCTCGCCGTACTTCTGTGTTGCGCCGTCTGTTTTCAGTCCATGTGCCGCTTTCTTTTGCTCAATTTTGGATTTCAGTTTGCCATCTATTTGCCTGTTCAATTTTCTATCCCGCGCAAGATAGCTTGCGCTGATCGCCTGTAACAGACTTCTGACGATATTGCGGAAAATAAATCCCGTGTGTTGCTGTGGCGTATAGGCGGGATTGACTTCGGTCTGCCCAAAGCTAACCGCTGCCCGAATGATTTCATTCTTGATACTGCGGAAGACGGGATTGTCCCGAAGCGGCGTGTCCGGCTCTTTCTTGTCATAGTAGAGTGACAATTTTTCACGGTTGATTTTGTTCCACTCCGCATATAACTCGGAGATATCTTCGTCTTTTGCAATCTCGGCAACGATGGCATCTACGATCTCTTTCACCTCTTTCGGCAGATAACCGTAAACCTTTTTACCTTTGACTGTTTTCAGTTGCTCGGCGAGACGGAAGAACAGTTCCGTCAGTCGAGGTGAGGCGTCGAAAGGGCATTCATCGTAGTGGGCGATCAGCTCCCTGAACCGCTCCTTGACAAGGTTTCGTTGTTGCGTTTCCGCTTGGAACAGCTTGTACTGCTCCTGTCGAAAAATATCGTTTCCGAACAGACTGCGGAGGTGGTCGATGGATTTTTTGGTCAGCCATCCCTGTTTCGGGTCTTTGGAATAGACCATCAGATGGATGTGCGGGTGGTGCGTCGTGTTGTGGAACGCCGCGTACCATTGCAGATTGCTCGCGTCGATTTTGTGCGCCTCCGCGATTTGAATGGCGCTACGGCGAACCAGATCCCGCCACGCGTTCGCATTGTTGTAGCCGAGCCGCTCCGCGTCCTCGCGGTGCAGACTGATCACGTGCGTCCACACTGTTCCTATGTGGTTTGTTACCTCCTCCGCGACGCGGTCGAGGTCGATCTTGTCGTCGCTCTGACTGAACAGTCCGTGCGACCCTAATTTTTCAACGCCGGGGCGCTCCGCCATATACGAAACCAGTCCGGCGATGTCCTCGGCGCGGTCGGCGTTCTGCTCCGCGAAAGCGTCGAGGAATGCCGAGGCATTGCTCTTGCATGGCTCTTGCAGATAGTCACGGTACTCCAAATAGTTTTCCGCCTCCGGCTCGGCTTTCAGAAGTTTTTGAATCAGACGCTTCTGACGAACGGTCGCCGGTGTGTGATCGACTCCGACCGCAACCTTTTCCACGCCTTCCCGTGTTCCCATATACCGAAGCAGCTTGCCGACATTCGACCGCGATGGATTACGAAAATATCTGCTTGTAAAAATAATCTTTGGCATTAAAAATCCTCCTCTCTGTCATGCTGAAATTCATACGCGCTTTCAAATGTGACGCGGCCGTTGTTGCTTGCCACATCCTCACAGCACATGCGATTGAGACGCTCCATTGCTTCGTCCGGCACTTCACTTTGCGCGGCGAGCAGGTGGTTGACTTTCGCGCTCTCCACCGCCAGTTTGAACAGCATTTCCGAGAGATGCGTTTCCAGACTTCGCACCTCGCTTTTGATCGCTCCGTCGAGAATGGGCGCGAGGTAATTGATATTTTTTTGTGACCGCAGGTAGCCGAGGTAGAACTCAACCGCCTTGCAAACAAATTCTTCTTTGGATTTCACATCGGCTTCACCGAGCGCATTTTCGATCTCCGCCACCATGGTCGGATACATCCAATAGGCGTATTTTTTCTTCTTTTCTGTCATATTTTCTCCTCTCCTTTATAGACCCCTCGGACGGCGTTTGCCCAACCCCTTTGGAAATGCCCAAACGGTCGGCTCTGCCGTCCGATGTGACCCGTGCGGGAGACCCCGCACTTTAACCTGCTTTCCTTAATGACGACATTTACACGGCTTTTTTACCGTGTTTCCGGTCGTATTCATCCAGTTTTCGGATGGCAGACTGCCGCCGATTTTCTTTCTCCAGCTGTGCCATCTGTCGATCGTAATTTGCCTGCACTGCTTCCTCGATAGGGCGAACGGTGTAGCATAGATTACCGTTGCGCCGTCCGTGTACGGTCGTGACCTGCGTCGGCTCTGCTTCAATGAGTCGCTTCTCGATCAGCCCGTCCACATACTTTTTTACGGTGTTGCGGCTCATGCCAACGGCGTTCCCGATGGTTTTGTAACTCGGATAGCACCGAAAGGTTTTTCTGTCCTCTCGGTAGAGCAGATACGCATACACCGCAATCTCTCCTGCCGAAAGATCAAGCATAAAAATCTCATTCGGCAGAGGAAAGTAATTTTTCACGACGTCGCGCTTGGGATAACGATAGAAATTTCTCATTCGTTTCCTCCCGTGTTCCTCTCCACCCATGCGCGAAACTTTTCTTTCGGCACGACCAACCGCGATCCGATTTTCAAAACCGGAAAGCCTTTCTCGTGCATCAGTTCGTATCCGCTGGATGGGGAGATGCCCAACAGCTTCGCTACCGTTTCCGCGTTGAGGAACAGCGGCAACTCGTCATAGGATTTGTAAACCGATTTTTTCATGAAATACCTCCTTGAATTTTTCTCTCACTTGTATTGGAACGAATATGTCAATTTCACAACCTTCTTTTCAAAATTTTTCCCTGACACAAGCCTGATGAGAATTTGTGCGCATTATTGCGCTATGTAGAGAAAAAAGACCCTACCTCATATCCCACGGTAACGAAAACAGACGGCGTTCGTCTGCTCAAAAGTTCCGTGCCGGATATGTAAGTAGAGTCTTTGCGAATTTATGGCACTATTTTATTGTGACACCATTATACCGGAACAAATGTTTTTTGTCAAGTGGTATGAATAAGATCTTTCAATTGCGGACATACTAATTATTTTACGCATGACAAAAACCGGATCAAGTCACACTGATGACCCAATCCGGCTCTTTCTTTGTTTACTGCGGCGCAAAAGTTAAACATTTACTACAAATAAAATTATGAGAGTAATTATGTGTTGCTGTCAATTCGTTTCAGAGAAACGCTTTGCTTTTTAATATTACCGTTATATTTACCTCGTATAATATAAAGTGTAGTAGTTTTTAAAGTTCCTCTCCAAGAACTTTGAAAAGGTGCTATACTGTAATGG
>CANRNI010000095.1 GCA_947631945.1 uncultured Clostridia bacterium | reverse complement strand
CAGAAACACGTAATTGACAACATTATGAACGAATATAGATTCCATCTTCAAAAATACAAACCGGGCAGCAAGACCGTTTGTCCGGGGTGCGGAAGGAAGTCTTGCTTTACCCGTTATATCGACGAGGCGGGAGAGATTTCCTTCCCTGACAGCGTAGGCATGTGCGACCATATCAACAGTTGCGGTTACCACTACACACCGAAAGAATACTTCCGGGACAATCCGGCTGTCAAAGAAAGATTGAATGGGCAGGAAAGGTTTGGCGGCACACCGATAGCTGCAAGACCGCCAGCAAGAGCATTGCCCGAACAGAAACCACGGATTTCTTTTCTTCCCTCTGATTGGGTGGAGCAGTCCATGCGCAGGTACGACATCAACCCCTTGTACCGATACTTTACCAAAGTGATGGGCAAGGAGAATGTGGACAAGCTATTCAGCCTATACAGGGTCGGTACCTCAAGGAGGTGGGGCGGTGCGACCGTATTCTGGCAGATAGACCGGAACAGCAACGTGCGTGCGGGCAAGATCATGGGCTACGATGCCGTAACCGGACACCGTATTAAGGAGCCTTTTAACCAAGTCAGCTGGGTGCATTCCGTGAGGAAGGTGCAGGATTTCAGGATGAAGCAGTGCCTGTTCGGAGAACATCTGCTGTCGGACAACTCCGCCGTAATGTCTGCCAAACCTGTAGCCATTGTCGAGAGCGAGAAGACGGCACTGGTCGCCGCCCATTTCATCCCCGACTTCATCTGGCTTGCCACCGGAGGGATACACGGGTGCTTCAACGGCGAAGCGGTGCAGGCATTGGACGGACGGGAGGTGATTCTTTTCCCCGACCTTAAGGCAACGGAAGAATGGCGGCGATGGCTGCCGCTGCTGAAATCCATATGCAGGCGTGCCACATGTTCCGACCTGCTGGAAAGGATCGCGACCAATGAACAGCGCAGTCAGGGACTGGACATTGCCGACTTCCTGCTGATGGAGGACACGCCGCAGATGATTCTTGCGAGGATGATAGAACGCAACCCCGTACTGCAGACCTTCATCGACACCTTCGGCCTCGAACTGGTGGATGCAGGGAGGGTGGAATGACGGAAAGGTATCGGACAGCTTGCTGTCCCATGAAAAAGGGGTTGTAAAATCCCGTAGCATATTAGGGCATTTTCACCGCCTCCGCTCCGCTTCCGGCAGTCAAAAAGCCCATAGGCCGAGGGATGTCCCTCCGACTTCAAATATATGCCTCCGGTAATAGGACGGGATTTTACAACAGAAATTATAATCATAAAACGAACGGATATGAGTAATACACAATACGCGGTCTGCCACCTGCAGCGTGGCAGCGGTAATGACTCTGGTATGTCATGCCATATAGAAAGAAAGGATGCCAAGGGGAAGAAATATGTCCCGGACAATGCCGATGCTGGCCGGACACATCTCAACCGGGAACTGGTCAAGTTTCCCGATGGCGTGTCCAGCCGCACCGAGGCGATACAGCACCGCATCAATACCGCCGGACTGCGCCGAAAGGTCGGCAAAAACCAGACAAAAGCCATCCGTATCATCCTGACCGGGACACATGAACAGATGATGAAGATTGCCAATGGCGGCAGACTGGACTGTTGGATTGATGCCAACCTCAAATGGCTAAGGGATACATTCGGGAATGAGAACCTTGTATCGTGCGTGCTGCACATGGACGAGAAGACTCCCCACCTGCACGCCACCATCGTTCCCATTGTGACCGGGGAGCGAGTCCGCAGGAAACGTGAGGGTGAGAAGAAGTATGAAACGAAATCCGGTCCCCGGCTGTCGGCGGATGATGTGATGCGACGTACGCGGCTGCACGAATACCAGAACAGCTATGCTGCGGCCATGAAACCGTTCGGGCTGCAGCGGGGCATTGTCGGCTCCACCGCCAAACATCAGGCAAATTCGGATTATTACAGGCAGCAGGTCATCCGTTATGAGGAGGACATAGCCAAGTTGCAGGCAGATGTGGAGAAGGCGCAGGAGGGCAGGAACACCATCCTCTCGTGGTTCGGCAAGGGAGACCTTGCCAAAGCGAAAAAGGAACTATCGGACAAGGATGAGAAGATTGCCGAACTCAATAAACAGATTAAGGCTCTTCAGGCAGAAAAGGCACGGTTGCAGGAGCAACATAAATCAGGAATCGAAAAGCTGCGGAACGGCTACCAGAAAGAGATAGACGCAGCCATCCGCAGGGCGGAAACCGTCGAGCGGCAGTCAGAAGAGAAAGATGCCGTCATAGACAGGCAGCGAAAACAGATAGGCCTGCTTGACCGTAAGGCAAACCCTCAGCGTTATAGCCTCTCATCCGGTGCCGAGCTTGTCCGAATCAACGTGTCCAACTACCGGAACCCGTCGCTCCACATCTGGACACGGGTCGGCGAGGAGCTTTTTGAGGACACCAAATTCCAGATAGACTATGATGTGGCCCAAAGACATTTTAACGGCCAGATCACGGACGAGGAATTTGTCAACGCCGTATTCGAGCCGCAGGAACAGGTAAGCGTGAAGCAGGCCGAGCTGTTGGGCGCTGCTTTCACTCTTGCCGCCGGTGGACAGGCAGAGGTTCATGTCGGCACCAGTGGTGGAGGGGTGTCTTCGGAACTTCCGTGGAATGATAAGAAATCCAAAGGATTGAAACGATAAAGCTATCAATTCAATAGATAGATTAGCAGAAAAATATCTACTCTTGTATTGGATATAAAAATATAACGATGAAATTATCAAAATTATATAGTAAGTCACTTTGGAAAGACAGTTTTTTGTACGCAGTTAGTTTCATTGCTGCTATAGAAACTATTTGTGCTATCGCTAATTTTAGCATTACAGATATTTGCAATATACAGAAGTGGTGGGAGAAAGGCTTGGTTATTGTGGGTGTATTTTTATTATTTTGGCTTATAATATCTGTAGTAAAGGCATTCAGAGCAGACCATTCAATCACTTTAAAAATAAAAGGAATCAATGTTAAAATTGAAGAAGGGGATATATTTGAGTCAACAGATTGGAAATTAATCCCTTTTAATGAATTTTTTGATACCACTGTAGATGATGTCGTTATTGCTCGGAACTCGTTGAATGGAAAATTCATAGAAAGATTACAAGATATTGATGATTTGAAGCGACAAATTAACGAAGCAGAAGACATACCTGGAATGAAAAGAAAAACAAAAGCAGGTAAAATTTGTTATCCACTTGGACGAATCATTGTATATCAAGATTATTTGTTATTGGCATTTTCTCATTTTGAGAATAATCAGGCTAAACTATCTCATAACGATTACGAAATTTGTCTTAGGGCGATGTGGAATGAAATAAGCAGAGTATATGCTAATAAACCTATTGCTATACCGTTACTTGGGGGAGGAATAACACGCATTACAGATAAGAATGAATTTAATTTGCTTCGTTGCATTCTTTGTACGCTTAAAACATCGAATGCTCCAATATATCAACCGATAACAATTGTATTGACACGAGAAACTATTGATAAAATTAATTTGTATGATATTAAAAAAATATTTTAATCATGTATTACAGGACAAGAACTTACATCGCCGGAGATTGGGATCATGACAAAGATGCTGTTGAAGCATTACACCGATGGAATGAGAGTTCCAAATACGGACTTTCGTTTTCAGATGCTCATGAGTTAAAGCAAGCAAAGGACACAAGTCTAAATTGCTCGATTAAAAGGTCATTGGCTGAGAGATTGGATGCATCTAAAACATTTATCCTTATCG
>CANRNI010000094.1 GCA_947631945.1 uncultured Clostridia bacterium | reverse complement strand
CTGATAATCGGGCAAATTCTAAAGAACATTCAGAAAATTCCCGACAAATGGATTCCCGTAATCCTGCTTCCGCTCGGCATAGTCGGGGCTATGGCTCTCGGCGGCTGGACATTCGACAGCGCGATACAGGGCGTACTTGTAACGGGCGCGGCGGTGTACGGTAATCAGATTGTCAAACAGCTTAGAAAGGACGAATGATTATGAGTACAGGAAAGGCGCCGTTGCTTTAATTTAATAAAAACGTAAGTTTTTCCCTCTCGGATTTCCGGGAGGGAATTTTTTATATGTTCACACCATCAATATATACAGGCTTATCAGTTTTAAATTTCGGTTTTCTTTTTCCGCCGAGCTTCTTACAGGCGCGTTCATATGCCGTTTTCTGTATAACATAAAATTCTTCACACTCGAACGCCAGTACATATCCTAAAATCGGTCCGTCTATCGGACAGTTTGACACATAATACAATCTTACCATAATTTCACAGCCTTTTTATTCTATTATGACTTGATTATTGATTTTTTGCAAGTGTTTTCTTTTATTTGATGTTAAATTAAAAAGTATTCGGAAAGGCTGCTTGTCGTAAAAAGTGTCGTATATGTCTTAAAAAATTACGAAAAACAGGCATTAAATATTGAATGCCATTCAAGAGGTCAAGAGTTCGATCCTCTCCGTCTCCACCAAAAAGGTGCAACAAAAAAGATGCACCAACGAAAAGCCTTGATTTTTCAAGGCTTTTCGCCATTTTCAGGGGCAAAAATCAGCAGGGTTGTACCGTAGATGCATTTGCCGTTTTTCGCCCTTGCGTATAAACTCGAACTACCGTGAAACCGAATATCTACCCGATAGGCGTATGGCAAGAAAACTCCATGCGCCTTTTCTTTTTACCCAAAATTAAACAGGAGGTCTTTCAAATGACAATCTACCAACAGGAGCTTATGCGAAAGCTCCCCCCAATTCGGATGTACCGGACAATACGATGAAAGCAATGATGCGCTCGCCTTTTTCTATGACGGTTTCAAGATCGGGTGGCAGAACAAAGCCGGATATGTTTACGGTGCCGCTCTGAATGATCTTACCAACAAAATGTGCGATACTTTTTATGTCATACAAGAGCAGGCAAAAGCTATTCGGGAATATACCGACCTGTATGAGACTTCTCCCCGTATGGGAATTTGTGATGTTGATGAATATCACCGGTTTGCCGAATACGACGATACGGTACTTGCCGGGATGTACAGCGAGCAGCACGGCTTTATGTTCTCCACATGGAAGCAAAGCGCAGATCGCAGAAGTGTCTCGCATGGGGACTATTCGCCTGACTTTGATTATGCAAAGGAGTCTTTTGTGACCCGTTCAGGGTTACTGGACGCGCAACACATTTTTACCGCAGATGAAGCCGCCAACCTTTACGGAAAATACGGATGACGGAAACTGGCAGATAAACTACGAAGATTTTTTCTATCACTATGACGGCACAGTCGTAACGAACCGAAACGAAACAGGCAGATTGCTTCAGGAGGAATTACAGCAGAGAAAAGAAATCAGCGAGCTGATCATGACCGAGGACTGCATCGAGATGACCTACCACATGGAATACTGCCCGAATTGTCAGCAGGGCGGCCTCGAAGGTGCGTTGAGTCTTTTCTCGCTGATGGGCTGCAACCTCTATGATGTGCATCTGTGCCACAGCGACGAAGATCATGAGCTGGCGACGGTGACGGAGCTGAACCGTGATACGCTGACCGAGGACGGCAACCGAAATTGGTCTGCGGCGATGGGCGCCTTCCGGCTCCTGCATCACATCAGCCGGATCATACAGAACCGCTTGGAGGACGAGCGCCGAGGAAAGGGCGGCGCTCACATCGACAGAAAATTACGGCGCAGGATTCGGGATAAGAACGAAACGCTGGGAATCAAACAAGGATAAGAAATGCCTGCGGATTTTCTTCCGCAGGCATTGGCATTACAGAAAATTCACCGGTATCACTCTGTCCTCTCCCCGAAGGGTTATGAGCTTATCGTATAGGCAAACCACGCCTCCCGGACCGCGTTTTACACCCGGAATTTTATCCAACAGATCAAAAGCGTCTATATCTTTTTTCTGAGGATCGGCGTGTTTTTTGATTTCAATCGGATACAGAATCCCATTTTCCTCTATCAGAAGATCGATCTCGTTCATATCCTTGTCGCGGTAAAAGTATAGCGGAAGCTCTAAAACACCCCGATTGTAATAGCTCTTCACGATTTCGGACACCACAAAGCTCTCAAAGAACGCTCCCGCCATGGCGCCGTTTTTCAGAACATCCGGCGTGTTCCATCTGGTTAAATAGGCGGCGAGTCCCGTATCAAGGAAATACAGCTTCGGCGTTTTGATCGCTCTCTTGGTAATGTTATTGGAATACGGCGGAAGCAGATACACGAGATTCGACGCCACGAGGATCGAGAGCCAGCGTTCGGCAGTGGGCTGACTGATGCCGACGTCCCTTGCCAAAGACGATAAATTCAGAAGCTGCCCCGTAGAAGCGGCGGCCGCTACCATGAACTTTGTAAATTTTACGGTATCCCCGATCTCCGACAATTCCCGTACATCGCGGTCGATGTAAGTGCGCACATACGCACCGTAAAACATCTGCCAGTTAAAATCGGGATTGTCCTGCAGCTCCGGCAAGGAACCGCGGTGGATCGTATCCCAAACCTCATCGTAAGAAATGTTTGCCATGTGCAGCTTTCGCTGTGAAAAATATTCCTCTGTAGGCAGGAACGGAATATCGAACGAAATCCCATGAGACTCACGCAGAGAAAATCCAAGCAGTGTGACAAGTCCGATGCGTCCGGCAAGAGATTCGCTTACGCCCTTCATCATTTTGAATTGCTGGGAGCCGCACATAAAGAACTGCCCTTTTTTCCTCTCCCGATCAAGAAACAGTTTGATCTGTTCGAATAGAGCTGGCGCTTTTTGGATTTCATCTACAAATACTGGCGGCGGATTATCCTTAAAAAAGGTTCCGCTTTGCTCTTCGGCACTTGCCCGAAGGATCGGATCGTCCAATGTGGCGGTATTTATGCCGTCGGTCAATTTCTCAAGCATGGTGGTCTTGCCAACCTGTCTCGGCCCGGCAACAAGCACCGCCCCAAACATACGCGAAAGCTCCTGTACGGTTTTTTCAGCGTGTCTATTGATATACACAGCACAGCGCTCCTTTCGTCTGATTTAATATCTGATATTATTATAGCCGAAGAGAGCGCATTTATCAACCCATTTTACAAAAAATTTTCAAACAGGAAAGAAGGGAATCCTTATGCCCACAGGGTATATTCATTTTACAGACGAACAAAAGGAGCAAGCACGCAGAACCGACCTTGCCGAGCTGCTCCGCAGTCAGGGCGAAACTGTCAAACGCTCCGGTAAGGAGTTCGAGTGGCGCGACGGCTCCGCAAAGGTGACGATCCGCGGGAATCTGTGGTTCCATCAATATGATCGGGAGGGCGGCGACGCCATTGACTTTGTCCGAAGGTTCTTTGGCAAGACCTACCCCGAAGCAATGGAATATCTGCTGGGCGGCTGTGGAGGAATGCTGATCGTCTCGCCGCCAATACGGAAGGAACCGCCCAAGCCCTTTGAACTGCCGCCGAGAAACGATACGATGCGGCGCGTATACGCCTACCTCATAAACCATAGGGGATTGACAAGGATGTGGTCTATGCCTTTGCGCATAGGGGCATGATTTATGAGTCTGCCGATTACCACAACGCGGTGTTCGTAGGCTACGATACAAACGGCGTTCCCCGCCACGCCCACAAGCGGGGCAGCGGACAGACAAGCACCTATAAAGGGAATGTGGATAGCAGTTTGCCGGAATACAGCTTTCACTGGAAAGGAACGAGCGACAAGCTCTATCTGTTTGAAGCGCCCATCGATATGCTGAGTTTTATCTCCCTGCATACGGAGCATTGGAAAACGCACAGCT
>CANRNI010000093.1 GCA_947631945.1 uncultured Clostridia bacterium | reverse complement strand
AGTCACCGATAAAATGCTTGATGATTTGAACACAGTAGACGGTGGAAAATTGAAAAAATAAAATCATGTACCGAAATACGCCAATATTTGCTTAAATAGAGTGAATATTGGCGTATAAGTTCTCTAAAAGATTTTATTTTTTATTTTTTTCATCGTCGGTTTCGACGATATCGTCGATAAACTTATCCATATAAACTGCTAATAATTGATTTTTGCAAATCACGAAGTGTATCAATGCTATCGTTTTTACATTGATTATCGACGCATTCACCTAATGTTTTATTGATGAACAGAAATCTATTTGTATATCCAAGGATAAAATCAAATGGATTTTCAATAATCAACTTGACTTTCTTTTTAACATAGATGAAAACTTTGTACCTCAAGTCAAACCTTATTTTAAAGATAAAATAAATAATTTTATACCAACCATAAAATCAATATTTAATATTGACGATAAATATTTACTGCTGTTTTCAGTATACATTGTGTCGTCGCTGTTGCCTAATATAAATCATCCGATTCTTTGTCTTACTGGAGATTTCGGTTCGGCAAAGTCAACGGCTTTAAGGTTTCTGGCTAAAATTATATCGCCAAGTAAAAACGATTTATTTACCCTTAATAAAAAATTTGACGATATAATTCCAGCCATTTCCGGACAGTATTTTATACCCTTTGATAATGTTTCTAATATAAATCAAGATATATCAAATATACTGTGCCAGACAGTTACAAACGGTACAATATCAAAACGCCGCCCGTATACTGATAATGAAATGTTCACTATAAACCTTCACAATTTAATTGCGATTAACGGATTTAATCTTAACATAAAATACTCCGATTTGCTTGACAGAAGCATTATCATTCCATTTAATCGTATTGAAGCTTCGCAAAGAAAAACCGAGCAAGAGGTTTGGTGTAATTTCAATAAGGTATTGCCTGTAATTTTCGGAACATCTATAAAAATAATCAGAAAAGCTATGAATCTTGTTGACAATTTAAGCGTTAGCAATCTTCCACGAATGGCTGACTTTTCCAAATGGGGTTACGCAATAGCAGAAGTTATTAAAAAAGGCAGTGGAAATGAATTTTTAAATGAGTACAGATGTAATTTGTATGACTCTATTGAAAGTACATCTATGCAGGATGATATAGTATATTACATAGTACAGTTCATGTCAGATAAAACAAGCTGGTTTGGCAATATGACTGAACTTTTACAAGAATTAAAAAATCTAATACTAAAAGATAGCACAGTTCAGTATTTACCGACGTCATTTCCTAAAACGGCAAATGCTTTATCAAGAAGGCTCAATAGGCGTTTAGTAGAGTTTGATACTCTTGGTTTTAATATAGTCATCGGACGAGCAACAGATAGGTTCATAGAAATTAATAGAAAAAATACTGTCGGTATCGTCGATACCGTCGCAAATACAGGTAAATAAATTACATTTCCAATGACTAAAGCATAGGAAAAATAACAGTTCCGACGGCAAGGTGACAGTCAATTGCCTTGCCGTTTTTATTCGACATATGAATATATATTTCTGTTTTTTTCTGTGCGGCGATTCGGTGCATCTGTCCGACATTCTGCGGGGAATAATGCGGTGTTTCATTTGTCATGCTAATTTCCTCCTTTGTGGATTTTTGCGGAAGTTGTAATACCCGACAAAGATATTCGTTTATATCCTTACCTGCGGGAGCGGGCTTGTTGATAACGGTATAGCTGTCCGAAAGATGCCGCATAATAGATGACGCGGCGAACCGTCCCGCCGCGTCGTTGTCCAAATGGAGATATATGGTTTTTGCTTTCGGATGCTTTTCCAAAAAGGATCGAAGCGTGTCCGGTAGTTTTGCCGGCTTGCTTTCGTCCTTCGTTTTGTACACGCCGGAAAGAGCGATCAGCGTATGCTCCCGCAGATCTGCGCCATACATTTGCAACAGCGTCGCGTAAGATAAAAGGTCTATCGCGCTCTCAAAGAAATGAACTTTATCGGCGTTTTCGGAAACGAGCCGGAACGTATATTCCTTGTTGCTGCCCGACGCTTCGCCAAAATATCTGCGTTCCGTCGTGCCTCTCATTCCCGCGTATCTCGGTACATTTTTCTCATCGAATCCGACGAATACGACATTGTGCATCGGCAGACTTTCATAGATACTTCCGTTCGAGATACAGTGTCTGATGATGTTTTCCGCGATACCGCGCCGCTTTAAATATCCGATCGCTCTGTTGTTGTTCGGAGCTTTGTCGGGCAGAACAAATTCCTTGTCTTTTTCTTTTTTCGGCGCGGCGGACGGTACGACGCACTGCGGACTGTATCTAAGGTCAAGAAGTTCCGCAACCGCGTCGTTGAAGCTGTAATCTTTAACTTTTACGAGGTAGCTAAGCGCACTTTTGCCGCCGAAGCCCCTCGACCACCACATCCACATTCCGTTGGAAATCTTCAAACTGTCGTGTATCTTTGTGCAGAAAACATTCCCGCAGAGAGGAACTAATTCCTCCGGCTCACGGGTTTGCAGATAAGTCAGCAAATCAATTTCAAGCGCCCTGCCAATATCCTCCGACGTGAATTTTGACATAAAATTACACCCCTTTTCACAGCATAAATTTACTGCCGTTTGGCAGTGAGCTATGTAAAATGGAGCATAAAATATGCCGCCCGATTTGGTCGGCACAGAAAAGTTGAAGATATGAAAAATGCCGTATAGGATTTTATTCCCATACGGCTGCGTCTTATTTTCCAAACAAATCGCTGTGCGTACCGGTGCGAGTCAGAGTCAAAACCAACACATCGTCCTCTAAGCGATAAATCAACAACCAATCCGGTTGAATATGGCATTCTCTGTGTCCCGCCCAGTTACCGGTCAGTTCATGATCCTTGTTTTTATCCGGCAGTGGTTCGCCCTTTGACAACGCCCGTATAATATTATCCAACAGTTCCATATCAAGGTTGCGTTTCATTGCCAATTTATAGTCCTTTTTGAATTTGGCTGTCCATACAATATCGCGATTCATCGTTTCAACTCCGAAAGAGCTTCTTCCACATCGGAATAACGCTTTACATTGGGATCACGCGCAATTCGTTCCGCTTCTGCCATTGCAGCAATTGTTTCCGCATTGGGCTGCTCCAACCGCACATCAAACGGGAAACCGCCGACCCGAATGGACTGCCGCAAAAAAACATTGATCGCGGTAGTCAGGTTGATGCCCAATTCATTGTAAAGGCTTTCACACTTTTTCTTGACGTCGCTGTCCATGCGGACGCTGAAATTTGTTGTGCTTGCCATAAAATTTTCCCTCTTTTCTTTTTCGGTTGCATATATATTATATCCCTTCTGCATTGCAAAATCAACTCATTAGATAAAAAATTATAAAAATTTATGCCGCACCCTTTTTCTTGAAATTCGGACAGAAAACGATCTGCGCCTTGTAACTCTGTTTGCAATCAAGCTCACACTGTTTGCACTGCTTATTGAATGTTATTCGGTTGTACTTGTTTAAGAAAAATTCCCATTCCTCTTTGAATTTTTGACTGAGCTTTGCCATTCGTCCACCTCCTGCATCTTTATTTTTCCGTGAAGCTGAAAAAACGGTGTTTTTAGAGCGTTTTTTGAGGATTTTTTGCCCTGTAAGGCGTTTTAAATTGTTGGGTAATATAACTTGACCTTTAAAAATTAAGGCTCTTAAAATCGAAATTTTCTTTAAAAAACGCTCCGTATTGAAGGCACCACCGCACAAAGACCGGCTGACGCCTTTGCACGCGATCTGCTTGCATATTTCCCGTCATTTTTGCCAAAAAAACCTTGACATACGACAGGCAAGCCTTTGGTCTTTTTGGCAATCTGACGAAAAATCCGACTGCGCACCTCACGCACAATCTTTATGCGGTGTCGCCTTAACATGAAAATCTCTGTGTAAAAAACGGCTGAATCAATTGCTAACTTTGCGTTTGTGTGATATAATATAATTACAAAAACAACGGAGGCGGTAAGGAATGACGGAAAGACAATATTTGTGTATAGACCTGAATAATGCCGAAAATAAAGTAATGCCGATAAATTAGAAAAAACAAATTATATAGTCTGCTCCAACAAAATATT
>CANRNI010000092.1 GCA_947631945.1 uncultured Clostridia bacterium | reverse complement strand
TCTTTCTGTGGGGCTGCGGAATTTTCCATGCCCTGAGCCTGTCCCTGCGTGGGATTGTTCTTGGCTTCCTGCGTCTGGGCGGTACGGGGCGATCTGCCGGTTCCCGGTACGAACTCCACGCCGCGCTGTTCCACGTTCACTTGCAGGGTACAGACGAACTTTCTGCCGTCGTTGCGCTCGATGAGCTTGTCGCGCACGGGAAGCCCGGCGCGGAGCATATCCCGCTCCTGCGGTGTGATTTCCGTCTTGCCGATGCGCTCAGGTATGCGCACCTTGTTCGCAGGAACATCGGTAATCTCGTTTGTCTTGCGGTCGATACTGATGTAGGATGGCGTGATTTCTCCCGTTTCCTTGTCCACGAGGTCCACGACCCTGCCGAGGTTGCCCGTTTTGCGCAGGTTCTTCCGGTCCTCGTCCGAAAACTTGTGTTCCTTATACTCGTCCAGTTTCTGCTCCTTGCGGATGAAGTGAGGCACGAGGTTGACATTGCCCTCGCTGTCTTTCTTGAAGGAGAGGCGGGCATCCAACTCGAAAGCCTCGCCGCCGAATTTGGGCGATACCTTCACCAAGTCGGATTTGCTGTAGTTGAGCATCTTGGTAAGGTCGCCGGACTTTTCAAGGTCATCGCGTTTCACGCCCCATTTCTCCTCCAGCTCCTGCCAGTTGATTTTACTCTCGTCGATGGGCTGGTAGCCCTGTCTGCCCTGCGTCTGCTGCGGGCTTTCCTGATTCTTTTCTTGTTTCTGTTCCATGTTTTCTTCTTTTTGGGTTTCTTTGGGTTGTTGTTCTTCATTTTTCTGTTCCGGTTGTTCCGACTTTTCCACCGTCTGTTCTTCCTTCACCTGCTTTTCGTAGCCGGAGGTGTCCACCTTGTGGGGTGCGAGCATCTCCTTGTTGACTTCGGGGTCTTTCAACAGTTCTTTCATTACCTCCAGCACATGGTCGGCTTGGTCTGCCGCTATGCGGTAGAAACCGAAGCGGCTGGGTTCCTTGCACTGCCGATAGAAGTTTCTGAAGAAGTTGTCCAGCACATCGCCGTGTCGGTCGAATTGCAGGAAACTCTGCGCATTCTCCGCCTTAGCCGGGGTGCGCTTGGGGGAGCCATCGGCATTCAGCCCGGCTACCACGCTGATTTCGCCCGTTTTCTCGTCGCGGACTATCAGCACGTCTTTTTCTGTTGTTTTCTTTGCCATTTTGATTGACTTTTTAATTGTGAAACATTGTTTGTTATCTGATGCGGGCTTTATATGCCGCTATCTGATCTTTTGTAAACTCGTCTATATGTTCCGAAAGGAATTTCTGAACATCGGACTCCTTGTAATAGGTTTTCTGCCGGAGCATCAGGTAAGGCAGGATGCCTATGCTGCGGTAACGTTGCAGCGACCGTTTGCTGACTTGAAGCATCATGCAGAGGTCTTGGTTGTCGTAGAGCCTCTCGCCTTTATACCATTTTTCGCTATTCACGCTTTCTTCCACCTTCGGTATCATCCGTTGGTGATACCTGATTTCTTCGAGGAGTTGCTCCTGCCTGTCAAGCTTCTCCATGATGGAGCCAAGCTGTCTTTCTATTCCTTGTGTATCCATACCTTACGTGTTCTTTGATATTTCCGGCATTCTTCCTGTGCGGACAAGATATTGCCTGCGCAATCCATCGGGGCTTTCCTCTCCGGCATCAATACTGCACATTTCCAATGCACGTTCTACGTCAGAAAGACGGTAAAGGCATTTTTTCCCGATTTTATAGTATGGGATTCGTCCGGTACTACGGTAGCGTTGCAATGTGCGCGGACTTGCTCCGAGGATGCCCATTACCTCCTCACCGGAAAGCCAGCGTTCTGCCCGGTCTTGAATCTTTGCTGTCTCGTTTTTGCGGATATGCTCCGCTATTACCTCAATCTGTCCGACCAATTTGTCGAAGTCAGATTTTTCCATCATTATTACGTTCATGGCTGACATTGTTTTATCGTTCATGACGCAAAATTACAGGGATGGAAAGGGGCGGTCTTATGACTCATATATGACTCATAGAAGATTTTTGCAAATTGGCTCCGCTTGGCACATGACACGATTCCAAATGCTGCCACTTCAACTGTTGATGAACTACTTATGCTTTTGTCCGACTAACTTTGCAGCGGACAATTCAAAAACAAAACATAATGGAAATAGTGATTATTGAAAAAAAAGCGTTCGAGAATCTCATGGCGGAAGTCTCGTTGCTGACAGAAAAAGTGAACCGTCTTTGTTCAAGGAAGAACGAAAGGCATTTGAAAAAATGGATGGACGGAGAGGAGGTATGCCGGCTGCTTCGCCTCAGTCCGAAGACACTGCAAGGGATGCGTGACAAAGGTATCATCGCCTGCTCACAAGTAGGCAAGAAGTTTTATTACCGGACGGAAGATGTAGAAGGTTTTATTTCTGGAAAACAGAAGGCAACATTATGAAACAGGAAGTGTTTACATTGGAACACGGCTTGCTGGCAGACATTCATCTGTCATTGAAAGAAAGCCACAGGAAAATCAGTCGCTTTATGCGGGAGTATAGCCCGCCTTTTAACGGAGACCGCTATCTTACGGACAAGGAGGTGTCAGAAATACTGAAGGTAAGCCGCCGCACTTTGCAGAAGATGCGGAACAACGGGACACTGCCGTTCATTCTTCTTGGCGGGAAGGCTCTTTATAAAGAATATGACATTCAGCGGCTTTTGGAGATAAACTACCGCAAGGCGGAAGAGTGAACCATCATAAGGAAACGGCTGAACATGGAAAAAGCGGACGGACAATCACCAAATCGGGAATGTCCGTCCGCTTTCTCGTTGCCTATGCCGTCCTTAACAAAAATGTCTTTTGTCAAGCAGGATGAATAAGGATTTTTGTTCCTGCTTATTTTCCGATACGGCTTTTTCTTTCAACCACTTGCGGAAAGCATGGGCATAAAAACTGTTCACTCTATATGCCACGGCAATAATGATGTCAAGGTTGAAGATGTCCGCTGAATAGCCGTTTTCCATACGGATATACTTGCACGCTTCGTAATCTGTCAATATACCGGATTTTCGTATTGCCTTTATCTCTTTCTGTATAGATGAGACGGAAGCATTGAAAAGTTCGGCTATTTCCCATACGGTCATCCATATCTCTGTGTGGGAATTACCCGCAATGCGGATATTCCCGTTCTCGTCCGTCTTGATTATTCTTCTCATGGCTATTGTGTCTATATTGTCTGACAAATGAACTGTTCCATTGACTCTATCTGTTTGGAGAGACGTTCCATATCGGTACTTACCTTCTCCGCTGTAATCTTGGCGTAGATTTGCGTGCTTCGGATGCTGGTATGTCCCATCATTTTGGATAGGGTTTCTATCGGCACACCGTTGGAGAGACAGATGGTGGTCGCATAGCTGTGGCGACTTTGATGCCAGGTTACATTTTTTGTGATGCCGCACAGTTTGGCTATTGCTTTGATGCCGTTCTTGCAGTTCGCATAGCAGGGAACGGGCAATAGTTTTCCTTTATCCGTTATGCCGCTATACTTCTCTATGATGTGTCTCGGCACTTCCAGCAGACGGATGTTGGATTCCACTCCTGTTTTCTGACGGTTGGTCTTTATCCACAAGTGTCCGTCAAAGGAACTTTGGAGATTGTCTTCCGTGAGGTTATACATATCCGTCCAGCTCAACCCCGTGAAAGTACAGAAGATGAAGAGGTCCCTGATAAGTTCATAACTTTTCTTTTTGAATGTCCCGTTGATAAGCATCGTGATTTCTTCTTTCGTCAGGAAACCACGCTTCGTTTCCTCTTTGGTGATGTGATAGGCATAGAAGGGATCGCGTGGCAACCATCCGTTGTTGATTGCCGTATAGATGATGCTGCGGAATGGCATCATGTACGACCAGACGGTGTTGGTACAATGGTTCTTCTCTGTTCTGAGGAACAGTTCGAAGTCCGTAATGAAGGCGGGAGTAAGCTCACGTAATGCAATGTCGCTCATCTTGTAGCGTTGCTTGATGAATTCTGACAGATGGTTATAGACGGTGCAGTATTTCAGGTAGCTGCGCTCGCTCTTCATCTTGCCTACCATCTTGGCATAGTCTTCATTGTGCTGCTTGAACACGGCAAGCAGGGTCTTGTGGTTCTGTCCCAAGCCAAGATAGGCGTTGCGTACTTTTTCCGCCGTGACGTAACCGTCCGTATCGCATACTTCCTGATATGCCTTGTTTATGCCGACACGTATTTTGTCAAGCATACGGTTTCCTTCCTGCGCAACGAGGCTGCGACCGGACAGACGCCCGGTTTCCACGTTCCACATCTTTTCCTCCACATCCAGCTTGCTGCTGAATTGGGATACCTTGCCGTTCACCGTGATACGACACATCACGGGAATCATTCCGTTCTTCTTCGGCGCATTGCGCTTCAGGTAGAACAATACTTTGAAAGTGCTTCTGCTCATACGCTACATTTTTTAAGTGCAAAATTAGTCTATGTAGAATCGTAAGGCAGTAAGCAAATCGCAGCATATCGGCGCAATCGCATCCGTGTATCGTCTTTTTTCGGTTTTTCATTCTTCCGGCACCGGAATAATCCCTATTTTTGTATTCCAAATTGCCGTAATTCAATGTATGCCAACTCATTTTTTTGCCATTCTTGGAAGTATGCTCTTCCGAAGGAAAGAGTAACGGGATAGTAACGTAACTCTTGCTTCAAATGGCTTTTTAATGGCATTCAGTGGCTTTGCCGAAATGTTCGTCAGATTCGCTAAGGTGCTTTGTTTCAATGTTCCTTCACCATTTTTCTCTCTTTCTCAGTTTTTTGTTGTATCTTTG
>CANRNI010000091.1 GCA_947631945.1 uncultured Clostridia bacterium | reverse complement strand
CTGAAAAGAAATGCTTACGGCTATAAGAATTTCAAACGTTTTCGTAACCGTATCTTACATATTTTTTCTCATCAATCCTCCAAAAGACAATATGCTACCGTTTAACTCAGTTGATTGATCTTGACTTTTCCTTTTATTACCCCAACTATTGACAAAGAACCTATAATAATAAATCCCCCATATGACCGAATACGTCATTATGGGGGATTTTAATTTTTGTAAATATGGTTATAATTATCGCCTGAAATGAATTTATAAGCTTCACATGAATTTATAAGCTTCACAAATGCACCGTATTATATTTAAAGGCATAGACTAAAAAGAGGTGAAGCATATGAAAAGTGAAGAATATAACAGGCAGGCGGCAATTGAATACGCCGAAAAATGGGCGTTCGGACGTAATTCCGATTATATGAGTTTCGACGGTATTGGCGGTGATTGCACAAATTTTGTATCACAGTGTATTTTCGCGGGAAGCGGAGTTATGAATTATACAAAGGACACGGGCTGGTACTATAAATCACCCGACGACAGAGCGGCCGCTTGGTCAAGCGCTGAATTTTTAAATAAATTTCTTTTGAACAATAAATCGGCCGGACCGCACGCAAAGACAACTCCGATAGCGTCTCTCCTTAACGGTGATATTATTCAGCTTCACAACGGCATGAGGTTTTATCATACCCTTATAGTTGTGGGACTCTCCGCCGGTATTCCTCTTGTTGCGGCACATACAGACGATTCCTATATGCGTCCTTTAAGCACATATTATTATGTTTCGGCACAGGGGCTTCATATTACGGAAACATATAAGTAAAGGTAAATACGGAAGAGCACAAGCCGGTTCTTGTGCGGTTTGCTATTTTAAATAAATACGTCCATCAGTGAAAGAGCATTTTTGTAGCCTTTTAAAGAAAATATATCTGTCGGAACTTCGGTATAAAATTCATTTACGTCAATTCTTCCTGTCTGCAAGCCTTTTTGCAATGCGATAATGCGTTTGATTTCATTGTTTTTCATATAAATCATTGTTGATTCGTCCCCGCCCTCGCTCAATTCGTAAACGGTATAGTCCGTTCCGAGTTCTGTGACGGTTTTTGTTTTAATGATAAGCTTTGAGATATCAATTGCTTTAAAACCGTTTGTCAGCTCATCAACTGACATATCGAGAATATTCATAGTCACCGAATTAAGCCGGCAGTATTTTTTAGTGTTTTCACAGCATATATAAGCTTTGTTCCCCTTGTTGTTTTCATTAAGAACAAGGACGCTAATATTATATACAGTGCCGTTTTCGAGAGGCATTTTCATTCCCGTATATACGTTTTTAGAATCGGTATATATTTTTACGGCATTTTTTGTAATGCCCTCTTTTGAATATGAATAGTTATCGCCCTGAAAACCGAATCGGCAATATATAAATGCTTTAAGCTGAGCGGGGAGGTCCTTTATCTTGTCGTTTTCGGTGGTCGGCTCCTCTTTGGTCGTCGGTTCTTCCTTTGTAGTAGGTTCCTCCGTGGTAGGCTCCGACGTAGTAGGTTGCGTGGTGGGTTCTTCGGTTGTAGGCGCTTCTGTTGTAGGCACCGCTTTAGTTGTGGTTTCTTCTGCAATAGAACTTTCAAGGCAATATTCTATGCGTATGATAATGCCGTCCCGAGTTTCTATTTTTATGTTCATACCGCTTTGTGAAATCTGCCCGAATACCGTTTCACTTTCTGTTGAAGACGGCAAAACGTTCCATTTTGCATTATTGAGCGTATCTTTGGCATCGGAATAACTCATTCCGACGTATATTCCTTCTATAGAATAATCTCCGCCATTTACGATTATGTTGGATATGTTGCCGTTACTCATCATCTTTGGGTCTGAAATTACGGTTATATATTCGTTTGAATAGGACACCGTCCCGTCTTGAGTATTATCGCGCTTAAAACTGCCGAATTTATCCATAAATTTTTCAAAGCTTATACCAAATCCGGAAACAAGCTCTGTTTTCTCTTTTTTTGCTTCCGTTGTGGTTTCCTCATCGCTGCCGAGTTCGGCATAACCGAGCTCTTTATCCAGCTTTGCCGAAACACGCAGGACGCTTCTCGCATCGCTTGCGGTAATTTTATTATCCTTATTCGCGTCCGAGATAATAAGCATATCGCCTTCGGCTGTATCGAGCATTGAAGAAAATCTTAAGATTTGTCTTGCGTCGCTTGCGGTGATTTCACCGTCCTTATTTACATCGCCAAGCATAACAGATTCGGACGAGGCGCTTAAAACGAGCGTTAAAGCAAGAATTACTGCGACAAATACAGGTATCAATTTTTTCATATTAAAGCACTCCTTATAAATTTAATAAATACATTATAAACAACTTATATGATTTTTTCAATAGCAAATAAAAAAATCCGGCGAAACGAACGCCGGATTTTCAACTTAATTAAAGGAAAAAATTTTGTTAAAAAAACATATTATTTATCCCAGTTTTGAGATAATTTCGCTCTTACCTTTACGGGAAGTCCGAACAAATTGATAAAGCCTTCAGAATCCGACTGGTCGTAAACATGGTCTTCGTCAAATGTCGCTACTTCTTCGCTGTAAAGAGAATAAGGAGACGTTGTTCCGGCATTAATTATATTGCCCTTGTAGAGTTTAAGCTTTACATCGCCGGTAACGGTTTCCTGAGTTTTATCAACGAACGCCGTGAGTGATTCTCTGAGAGGAGTAAACCACTGTCCAAAATAAACAAGCTCTGCATATTTCTGAGCAATAAGCTCTTTGTAGTGCTGTGTATCTCTGTCAAGACAAAGAGTTTCAAGCACCTGATGCGCTCTGTAAAGAATAGTGCCGCCGGGAGTTTCATAAACGCCTCTTGATTTCATTCCTACAAGTCTGTTTTCAACAAGGTCGGCAAGACCTATTCCGTTTTCGCCGCCGAGCTTATTAAGTTTTTCGAGCATTTCAACGGCTCCCATTTCTACGCCGTCTATAGCGGTGGGAATACCCTTTTCAAAATGCAGAGTAACGTAGGTGGGCTTGTCCGGAGCCGCTTCGGGAGCTACGCCCATTTCAAGAAAGCCTTTTTTAAGGTACTGCGGCTCGTTGGCAGGGTCTTCAAGGTCAAGTCCTTCATGGGAGAGATGCCATAAATTTTTATCCTTGGAATAATTTGTTTCGCGGTTTATTTTAAGAGGTATATTGTGAGCCTCCGCATACTCGATTTCTTCCTCGCGGGATTTAAGCGTCCATTCTCTCCAAGGCGCGATTATCGCTATATCGGGAGCAAACGCTTTTATTGTAAGCTCAAAACGAACCTGGTCGTTGCCTTTGCCGGTGCAGCCGTGGCAAATCGCGTCAGCGCCTTCTTTTTTTGCTATTTCGACTATTTCTTTTGCGATTATGGGACGCGCAAATGATGTTCCCAAGAGATACTCGCCCTCGTAAACCGCTCCCGCTTTAAGAGTAGGATAAATATAATCCTCTATAAACTGTTTTTTAAGGTCGAGAATGTAAAGCTTTGAAGCTCCCGTCTTTATTGCTTTTTCTTCAAGACCGTCAAGCTCTGTACCCTGTCCTACGTCGCCTGAAACGGCTATGACCTCGCAGTTATTGTAATTTTCCTTGAGCCAGGGGATAATTATAGATGTGTCAAGACCGCCCGAATAAGCGAGGACAACTTTTTTGATATCTTTCTTTTCCATATGCAAACCTCATTTTATATATTTTTTATTATGATGATATTATATAACAGCTTATTTGTTTTTGCAATACGCAATTTACCGATAATTAAAAAAAATATGCAATAATATATGTATAATACGACAATTTATAACTTATAAAGTGAATAAATATACACACTTTAAGCCGTCAGCCGTGATTTATTAAGTGTTTCCTTAAACATTATAAAAATAATGCAAAGTTTAATATTACAAAAATGGACCTTTTTTGCTATTGTAAAATATAAATATCTGTTGTATAATAACTGTGAAATCAAAAAATTCCTACATAAATACTATAAAAAGGTGAGATTTAAATGAAAAAATTTACGGCATTTATTTTGGCGTTTATCCTTATGCTTATGCCTTTTACTGCATCTGCTGTTGAAGCTGTTGACGATACAAGCATAATGATGGGCGACCTCACAAACGACAGACAGATAAGCTCGGCGGACGCAAGGCTTGTTCTCAGAATAGCGGCGGGAATAGACAGTAAAAAGGGTGTAAGTATGCTGTCGGCCGACGCTGACGGAAACGGTCTGATAACGGCAGCCGACGCGAGAGCGATTTTAAGAGTATCGGCAAAAATAGAATCATTTTCGAGGGGCTTTGACGCTGACGGTATGCTTAACGCCGTAAAATTAATAAAGGGCGAAAGATATACAATTGAAATTTCCATTTCGGATAATTTGGGAGGCGGTTCCGAAGACGCGCCTATATCTATCGCGACGAACGGCTCGGATTTTTGTTTTAAATATCTTGAATCTTTCAATTTTGACAGCGATGAAGGCGCTATGAGTATGAACGATATGGGTGTTATGTCCATAAACGGAAATATTTATATGCTGGTGACTATCAACGATGCGAAAATGGCTATAACGGAGGACGGTCTTAAATTGCTTGGAGAAATGTCCGGCGGTGAGGACGCTCAGTATTTTGAAAGTCTTATAAAGGACTTTTCGGAGCTTATTAACATGGCGAATTTTATGGACAGTCTTATTGCCGACGATATCGGCACGCCACATAAGGTAACGGAAAACGGCAAGGATTTCTTTGTATATAACTATTCCGCTTACGAGCAGAATGTTGTTCTTAAAGCCGATTCATGCGGAGGTATTACCGAAATTCTTGCGGACGAAGGAACTCTCAGTATTAAAGTAAACTCAATTTCAAGCGAAATAAACTCCGAAGATTTTAATTTGGACAGTTATGTTTTATTCTGATAAAAGAGCCGCCGGAAGGTAGCTGTGAAATTAGGGAAGTACTGATTAAATCGAACGTGCAGATTGCGTCATGAGATTTAATCAGCGCTTCCTTAATTTTTACTGAAAATGAGACATAATCAATTTACTCGCAAAAAGTATAGTGAAAATAATTTAAAATGGACTTGACAAAAACTGTTTTTAGTGGTATAATCCAATTTACTTAATAGTCTTGGTAGCGGTCAAACTATCGGACAAATATATATGGGCCCGTAGCTCAGCTGGGAGAGCGTACGGTTCGCATCCGTAAGGTCGAGAGTTCGATTCTCTTCGGGTCCACCAAAAAGGTGCAACAAAAAAGATGCACCAGCGAAAAGCCTTGATTTTTCAAGGCTTTTCGCCATTTTCAGGGACAAAAATCAGCAGGGTTGTACCGTAGATGCATTT
>CANRNI010000090.1 GCA_947631945.1 uncultured Clostridia bacterium | reverse complement strand
TTGGCAAAAATGACGGAAAATATCGGTACAGATGCGCGGCAAAGGCGGTAGCCGCTAATTGTGCGGTATTGCCTTAACCAGACATACCTTTCTCCAAATTACCTTCAACAAATTCAGCTGCAAAATCATATGGAACAGCAAAGAAAAATTGCCAATATGGTAAAGGCTATTTCTGATTATTGTACGGCAGCCAGAGACATAGAATCGGCATATCAGCAGGAAGCTATATCGGCCTGTCTCGTTGAAATTGAACGGCAAATGATGATGGATCATCGGTAATGCCTGATAGCAAACGCTTTTAATTATGTGTCGTGGCAACAAAATGGCAACATTATTCGGATTATTGCATAAGTAAAGAGACCAAATTGTGTGTGTCGGTAGAATGAACAATATCCGAAACAGGGCAATGGAGATTGTCAACGAAGAAATAATATACAAATAAATGCTTGGCGAGTATCTTCAAACGAGATACCCGCCGTCATTTTAACGCAGCGAAGCCTTATACGCCTCGCCCCAATTCCACATAGAGTCAAGAATCGGTTTCAGACTTTGCCCCAATTCCGTGAGGGAATACTCCACTCTCGGCGGTACTTCCGCATAAACTTTGCGACTGACGAGGCCGTTTTCTTCCATATCGCGCAGTTGTGCGGTTAAAACCTTTTGACTGACGCTTCCGATGGATTTTTTCAATTCTCCAAAACGCTTTTTGCCGGGAAGCAGGTCACGCAGGATCAAGACCTTCCATTTATCACCAATTAGCATCAGCGTCGTTTCAACGGGGCAGGCAGGCAAATCCTTTGCGTTTTTTGCTTCATTCATAGTGACTACTCCTTTTGTTAGTATCCTTTTGCACCTAACGTCCCCATTATACCATAGTAGCCCATAAGAAATCAATACCTCATACACTAAAAAATTTTTTCAGTCCGTAAAATGCTTGAAACCCCTGATTTTACGCATTTGTTTCCTTTCGGTAACCGTCCAATAGTATCTTTTAGGTAACTACGCCACAATAAAGTGCTTACTTTACAACGGAAACCTCCTTGTGTATACTATAATCAAGAGCTGCGGAGACGGCCGATCCGAAGTTCTTATCTTAAAATAATACATCATTATAAGGAGAATTGATTATGAATAAGAACACATTTACCACAGTAAAGCTCGCCAAAGGCGAAATGAATGTTTATGATTTCGGCACGCTCAAGCTTCACGCCTACAAGACCAATGATTTTATCGATGATGAGGTATTCATCGTCGAAAAGAACGGCAAGGCTGTTGTGATTGAATCGCCGTGTTTCTTTGACAATAACAAGGAGCTTGCCGAATACCTCAAAGATGTTAAGGTTGAGGGAATGCTTGTTGCTTATCACGGCGCAGGAGCTACTTTCCTTCCGAATGTTCCGAAGTATGCAACGCAGAATGCAGTCAATTATTCCGAAAATGGCGGCGGCAAGGCTCTGATCGACCAATTCACCGGCGCATTCGGAGAAATTTTCGATTCGTCCGTTCACAAGATTACCAATATAATTGAGCCGGGCAAGGTGACGATCGGCGGTATTGATTTCATCATCAAACAGACAGACGACGCCTTTGATGTGGAGATTCCTGAAATCAATGCGGTATATACTCATATGCTCGGTCATGACTGCCACTCCATTGTTGCCGGTGCAAGACACGCCGATGCGATGATTGCAGAGCTTCGCAGTTATATTGATAGGGGATTCGATTTAATTTTGACCTCACACTATACCCCCGAAGACCTGAAAGATGCCGAAACCAAGATAAAATATCTTGAAACCATTAAAAAGATTGCGGCAAGCTGCAATAACGCCGGAGAATTTAAGACTGAGATTGAAAAACAGTATCCGCAGTACAGTGGTCAGAACTATCTCGACATGACAGCAGGATTCTTCTTTGCTTAATAGGACATATGTCAAATAATCCGAAGTTGTCTGATAGACAGCTCCGGACTTTATATAAAGGAGTTATGGCCATGACTGCATCTAAGTGTTTCATATATCTGCAAAAAGAAATTCATACCGTGGTCGCGGCAACGACCGATGGCGACGGACTTCCCGTTACCTGTGCCATTGATATCATGGATGCGGATGAGGACGGTCTGTATTTTCTGACCGCAAAAGGAAAAGGCTTTTATGACCGGCTAAAAAAGGACGGATATATGGCTTTGACGGGGATGAAAGGCGAAGATACCATGTCCTGCGTGGCGGTGTCCGTCCGTGGAAAGGTATGCGAATTGGGAGAAGCACAGCTTCGCCGGTTGTTTGAAAAGAATCCTTATATGAACGAGATTTATTCGACCGAAAAATCCCGCCGGGCGCTGACGGTATTCAAACTTTATGACGGTTGCGGCGAGTGGTTCGATTTATCGAAAAAGCCGATAGAAAGAGCGTCCTTCAACTTTGGAAAGGCAGAAGAAAGCGAAGAGGGTTATTTCATAACGGAACATTGCATCGGCTGCCGCACATGCGAACCGGTCTGCCCGCAGGCTTGTATTGATTTTACAACCACACCCGCAGTTATTGTACAGACGCATTGCCTGCGCTGCGGCAACTGCAAATCCGTTTGCCCACACAATGCCCTCATTCGGAGAGGATAAGCCATGACACAAGCCGAAAGAAGAATTTATTTAATTGGAGAACTGCTGAAAGAACAGCAGAAATACAGGGATATAGAAATTCCCCAAAACGAACAGGATCAGAAGCGGTTGCTGCGCTCCCTGATGAATGTCCGCCCGCCGCAACCCATTGGAGAGGATTTTTTGACGGTACAGAACGCTTACCTGCAAGAGGAAACCGCCCGGAAAGGCATTACCGACGTCACCGACCTGACGCCGGTGGAGCTGGGAATTTATCTTTGGCAGGGCGACATCACCACTTTGAAATGCGGCGCTATTGTGAACGCCGCAAATAGCCAAATGCTGGGCTGTTTCTGCCCTTGCCACGGCTGTATTGATAACGCCACTCACACTTATGCGGGCATTCAGCTTCGGCTTGCCTGTGCGGAGCTTATGGAGGAACAAGGGCATGAGGAACCGACCGGGCAAGCCAAACTCACGCCCGCCTACAATCTGCCTTGCGATTATATTCTCCACACCGTCGGCCCGATCATCTGCGGACGGCTTACAGAGAAAGACAAGATACTGCTTGCCTCCTGCTATCGCTCCTGTCTGGAGTTGGCAGAGCAAAACGGAGTCGATAGTGTAGCGTTCTGCTGCATCTCTACGGGAGAATTTCATTTCCCAAATGAAGAAGCCGCAAAAATCGCCGTACAGACGGTAAAGGAATACAGACGGCAGACAAACAGCAGAATTGAGGTGATATTCAATGTTTTCAAACAGATGGATTACGAAATTTACCGAGAGTTGCTCGGATAATGTAAACCGACTTCGAGAGGCGCTGAACGCTGCGGACGCCGTTGTAATTGGCGCAGGCGCAGGTCTTTCTGCCTCGGCAGGTTTTACCTACACCGGGGAGCGGTTTCGGCGATATTTCTCCGACTTTGCCGACAAATACGGATTTTCCGATATGTATTCCGGCGGTTTTTATCCATTTACTTCGCCGGAGGAATTTTGGGCATATTGGAGCCGGTATATCTTCATTAACCGCTATATGGATGCGCCGAAATCGGTCTACGACAATCTGCTTGCTCTGGTTCGGGATAAGGACTATTTTGTTATTACCACGAATGTGGATCATTGTTTTCAGAAGGCGGGCTTCGACAAAAAGCGGCTTTTCTATACGCAAGGAGATTACGGGCTGTTCCAATGCTCCGAGCCGTGCTGTCAAGAAACCTTTGATAACGAGAAAATAATTCGTCAGATGATGGAACAGCAGGCGAATATGCGTATTCCCTCCGAGCTGCTGCCCTTTTGCCCGCATTGCGGAAAGCCTTTGACCATGAATCTGCGCTCCGACGATAAGTTTGTGGAAGACGAGGGCTGGCACCGGGCGGCGGAGCGGTATGAGAACTTTCTGCGTACATGGAGGAACGGACGGATTCTGTTTCTGGAACTCGGCGTCGGGTATAATACGCCTGTTATTATCAAGTATCCGTTTTGGCGCATGACCACACAGAATAAAGCAGCGACCTATGCCTGTATCAACTACGGCGAAGCTGTTTGCCCGGAGGAAATCGAAAAGCAGTCAATCTGTATTGATGCAGATATTGAAGCTGTCCTTTGTGCGCTGGCATAAGGTGAGCGTAAGAAATTGTAAGTCTTAAAATGAGTAAATCCTCTTGCTTTTCTAAGGAACTACTGAATAAATCACACCTGACGGCTGAATGCACATCTTGCCCCGATATTTTCCGTCATTTTTGCCAAAAGCTCCCCAATACGTCGGTATTACTGCGTCCGCGTCGTCGCAAATTGCACATCGTGATTTAATCAGTATTTCCTTAAAACTTAATATTTCTGAATCTAAGAGGAGAAACGCCCATTTCTTTTTTAAAGAAGCAGATAAAATTCGATAAGCTGTTAAAGCCCGTTTTATAGGCTATGCTTTCTACCGTGTCATCGGTTTGCTTTAGCAATTCCTTTGCCTTGTCAATGCGAATCAACAAAAGATAATCATACGGTGAAAAGCCCGTATTCTTCTTAAATATTTTTGAAAAATAGGACGCACTCATATAAACCGCATCCGACATATCTCGGATTGATATATTTTTGTCGTAATTTGACATAATAAATTTCTTAGCGTCTTCTATTCTTTCCGCCGTTTTGTTTCCATTGTAAATATAATTCACTTTGCTTATATCGCAAAGCAAAGAATACAGTTCACTCGATATATCATATTCGTTTTGATTATATCTGATTTTATTGATTACGTTCAAGATGCAACCGGCGGTTTGTCGGCCGCATCTTATTTTTTGCCCTTTTTGCGCCGTGATTTCGTGAAACCATTCGTATGTATTATTGCCGTTGAAATGAACCCAAAGAGTGTGCGCTTCGCTCTCGGTAAAATATTTGTGCGCTCTTCGGCAATCAATCAGCAATAATTCGTCCTTCTGCGCGTCAAGTTCAATATCATTCTGCCGAGCCGTTATGTTTCCGTCAAGAACATACATCGCAAGAATGTTATTATAATTATCCCTTTCAACGCAGTATTCTCCGTTGCAATAAAATTCTCCGGCTGCCATAGGGTAATATAATAATTTTTTCGCGTTCTGAGATGCACTGTAAAAATACATATGCGAACCTTTATTCAAGCCGTTTCCCGTAAGTTCCATAATATTAAAATAAGATTTCTGAATTTTTTGATAAAATATCAAAACAAATCTTCCGAAGATAATAGTATAATAGAAGCAAATATATGTCAAGAGGAGTTGCTTTAAAGTGTGCAATTTTTCTAAAAGAAGAAATCACCATACCCATATATGAAACGGACAGACCCGACAAAAACCATCTCTGCCCGATTTGCTTGTATTTGAAGGCGCATTAAGGCAATACCGCACAATTAACGGCTACCGCCTTTGCCGCGCATCTGCACCGAGATTTCCCGTCATTTTTGCCA
>CANRNI010000089.1 GCA_947631945.1 uncultured Clostridia bacterium | reverse complement strand
AAAAGGTTCAAGGCAAAATCAAAAAGTATAAGGGCAAAATGTAATTGTATCGCTTTGGGATACTACTTAGACGAGGGCATAACGGGAACAAGCGTTAATAAACGCGACGATTTCAAACGTATGATGCGGGACAGCAAAGCCGGAAAAATAGACCGTATATATGTAAAAAGCGTTTCCCGCTTCGCGAGAAATTCTCTTGAATGTATTGAGAGTATCCGACTGCTGAAATCTTACGGAACATCGGTTTTGTTTGAGAACGACGGTATTGATACGGAGCATATGAACTCGGAAATGATTCTGTATATAAAGAGCGCGTTCGCTCAAAGCGAAGCGTTGGCAGGTTCAAAAAGAGTTGCGACCGCAGTCAGAATGAAAATGCAAAACGGAGAGTTTTCTATCTGTTCTATTCCCTACGGTTTCAGAGTCGAGAATAATGTGTTAGTCCCTATACCCGAAGTTAAGCCTGTGATCAAGCGAATCTATAGTGATTATCTTTCGGGCAAGGGAATGGGGACAATTGCAAAAGAACTCAATGCGGAACACTGTATGGACAGACACTGGTCGGTATCAACTATTCGATATATTCTATATAACGAAAAAAATATAGGTGACAGCCTTTTACAAAAGACCTATACGCCACAGATATTACCTTTAAAAAGCCGCCTAAATAAAGGCGAACTTGATAAATATTATGTTACCGACACCCATGAGGGCATTATAGACAAGTCAGTATTTGATACGATTCAGAAAAAGCATAATATTTCAAAATCAATACGAAGTCAATATTCCCCTCGAACGGATTCAGTTTTTTCTAAGCGAATACGGTGCGGAGATTGCGGTCGTGCGTATAAGAAAAAAATCCAAAATGATACAATCTATTGGGTTTGCTCAGAAAACGGTATCGCAGGAATACGCTGCCGTACACAAAATTTAAAGGAAAGCGAACTGAAAAAATCCTTTATCCGATTATTCAATAGGCTGAAACAATTTGAAAGTGAAACAGTTGATTATGCCATCCATCAGTTAACCGCGCTAAAAACAAAAGTCAGCGGTCAGAATACAGCTATTAACGATATAGATTCCGAAATTGCTTCATTGTGTAATAAAAATTGTATGTTGACAAGGCTCAGATCAAGAAACGTTATTGACGATGTGTCTTTTATGGAGCAAACGGCGGAATATCAAAAACGACTTAACGAACTTCGTCAAAGAAGAATAAAAATACTGAATGAAGATGAGGACGAAGCAAGCATTGAAGCGTTAAGAGCCTTAAAAAATCTTCTTGATTCTGTTGACGGGTATTTATTGTTCACTATATGGGTGATGGCGAATATCCTCAGATCGTTGATAAAGATACTTTCCAATCCGCTTTAAATAGAAAAAATGCTCTCGGCGGCACAAGAGAACAAGACTCAAAAGAAATAACGTACCTTAAAAATATTATTTACTGCGCAACTTGCGGCAACTTGATTCATCGTGTCGCAAGATCTGGCAGACGAGAAAAATGGAATTGCGACAATCATTGCAAAACCGCTGAATTTTTTGATGACACCACATTGTTTCATAAAATTATCGGTACAATAAACGAAGTCATTAAGGATCCCGATATGCTCAATACCTCCGAAACCACAGCTTCATATGCTCCCGACATGGAAACTGTGAGAAAGATCAATGAAATCCGATATTTCTTTGACCAATCGGATATTCAATTTAAACCGATTCAAAAAGCGATTTTTGACTGTGTTCAAAGCAAATTTGATTGCTGCGATTATGATGCAACTACTTTTACCGAGCCAATAAAAAAATACATGGCGACGCACTCGCCAATCGACTGCATCGACGTTGAACTGCTTGACACGGTCGCGGAAAGAATACTGATTAATTCAGACGGAAGTATCTCAATTCGATTTATAAACGGAAAAGAAATCAACAGCGAAGAAAGGACGGATACCGATTATGCCGACACAAGCACAGCCTGTCAGAACGATAACTAAAATTGAAGCCAATCCTCTTTTAACAACAAAGAAAGGCGAATATCAAAAACTGCGTGTCGCTGCTTATTGCAGAGTTTCGACCGATGACGAGGATCAAATAAACAGCTATAACGCACAGGTCGCCTTTTACACGGAACATATCGCAAGCAATCCGAATTGGATATTCGCGGGAATTTACGCCGACGAAGGAATAAGCGGAACGCTCGTCGGAAAAAGAGTACGTTTTTTAGCGATGATAAAAGATTGCGAAAAAGGCAAAATCGACCTTATTCTTACAAAATCCGTGTCAAGATTCGCAAGAAACACGGTAGACAGCTTAAACTATATCAGAAAATTAAAGGCAATGAATATCGGTGTGTTTTTTGAGGAACAAAATTTAGATTCTCTAAAAGCCGACAGTGAAATGTTCATTGGACTTTACAGCGTTATCGCTCAATCGGAAAGCGAAAATATCAGCGCAAATGTAAGGTGGGGTATACAACAGCGAATGAAAAGCGGAACTTTTGCATTTAGATATAACCTTTTGGGCTACCGAAAAGGAGAAAACGGCGAGCCTGAAATCGTTCCCGAAGAAGCGGAAATAATCCGAAAAATATTTAATATGTATCTCGATGGCAACAGCACAAATCAAATAAAAGAATATCTCGAACATAATCATATCCTTACAAAAACAGGAAGATCGGTTTGGGATAAAAAAATAATTCGATTTATTCTTCAGAATGAAAAATATGTCGGCGATTTGCTTATGCAAAAAACATTTAGGACGGACTGCATCAGTAAAAAAACAAAAATGAACAACGGAGAGCTGCCAAAATATCTTATTAGCAACAATCATCCTGCAATTATTGACAGAGAAACCTTTAATTTAGTCCAGTTTGAAAGGGCGAGAAGATCAAGCAAAAGGAAAATTTCAGATAAGTCAACAACCGAGGTTGGAAAATACAGTGGCAAATACGCTCTTTCGGAAATGCTTATTTGCGGTGAGTGCGGTAGTCCATACCGCAGACGAATGTGTGATAGCCACGGCAAGAGAAAAGTTTACTGGCGTTGTCTAAACAGAATTGAACACGGAACACAGTTTTGCAAAAAATCAATTGGAATTGAAGAATGTAAATTGCATGAAGCTATATGCAAAATTCTTTCAACGGTATTGCCCAATCGGGAAGAAATAATGAATACAGTAATAAGTACACTGGAATATGCAGTTACCGGAAACTCTGAAACATTAAATGTTTATAATCTTGAATCAAACATAAGGCAATTAAAGGAAGAAGCAAACACATTAATGGATATGGCAGAAAAGACAGAAGGAGAAGTCGAACGATATGAAAAAGAGATTTCTGCAATCTTTGAAAAAATTAAGGTGCTTCGTGAACAGTTGAATATTGCAAAGGCACAAGCCGGTCGCGTCGATGATATGAGATTGGAATCTCAAAGAATAGCTGAAATTTTGGGAAAGGAAGAATTAAACTTTAATGTATACGATGATAATATTATCAGAAGAATTGTTGAATGTATCAAGGTGATGAGCGACAGAACGCTTGTAATCATCCTTAAAGGGGGATATGAAATAAGCGGGACAATATAACGTATATTCACTATCTTTAATAGAAATAAAGAGTTGTAGAATTTGAAACAAACTTAATGTTAAGAGGACGGATTTCAAAACCGTTCTCTTTTTTTGTTGACAAAAGCAAAAAAAGAGGTTATAATATGTTTGTAAAGTATTCAATGTCTGATTCGGAAACTTTTTCATTTAATCATAAAGCACATTTCTGTAATTTAAAAGAGCTAAGCCGACTCTTGATAGAATCGTTTTTATATGAATTACAGGGTTATCAAAAAGGGACACACCCACAAAACTGTACTTTCGGGTACAGTTTTTTTATTTTGTTTTTCTGAGGAGTTTACAAATAATTATTGCGTTTGAACTTCCGATATGCCTTGATTTTTGAAATCATTGCTATTCCAATTTCACACGAAAAAATCATTAAAGATATATTTTTCCCAAGACTTTCAAAGGCAAAATATTATATGAAAACTCGGAGCGATTTCGGAGCAAAAAACTGTGCTCACGGAAAAACTCCGAGTTATTTTGTTGAATTTTATCCTGTACTCATACAGTTGTTGATTGTGTTATTCAGCTTTTCAGCCGCATTGATTTGTGCCGATTCATAAGAATGTGAATAGATTTGAAGTGTCAGAGCAACATCGGCATGACCTAAATTGTGCTGTACGGTCTTTGGATTTTCTCCCTGTTCAATTAGGACGGAAGCATATGTATGTCTTAATCCGTGGAATTTCAAATATCTGATTTTGTCTTTATGACGTTCCATAAAACGAAGATAATTATTTGATATTCCCTGCGGTGAAAACGGTTCTCCGTCGGGCTTCGATACCACATAGCCCTTATCGGCAAAATCCTTGCCCATTTTCAGCTTGTTTTCAATATATCTCTGTCTGTATTCTTTCAGTACAGATATGAGTTTTTCGGGAATGAAAATTTTTCTTGTACCTGCATCCGTTTTAGGCGGCGTAGTGTATTCCTGAGATTCAATGACAAGTCTGCTCTCATGGATATAGATATACTTTTCATCAAAATTTACGTCAGCCCATTTTAGACCAGCCATTTCTCCACGGCGAATACCGCTTAAAAGCGCAAGATTTATAATGAGCTTTATGTCGGGATTACTGTCCGTATCGGCTAAATGAAGCAATAATTTAAACTCGTCCATATTGTACGCTTCTACTGTTTTTTTGCGCTGTTTCGGTTTTACAATATCAACGGTCGGATTGCTTCCTTTCGGCAAAATATTCAGTTGTATGGCACGTTTAAACAGCACGTTCAGCAGCATTAGATAGTTGCGTGTAGACTTAGGGGACACTTGAGAACACAGATAATTCACATAATCCTGCAAATCCTTAGTGGTGATTTTCCTGAGTTTTACATCACCGAAGTAATTTTTTAAACCATGCTTTTTACTGTTGGTATAAGCACGGTAATAGTTTTTGAGAGTAGAGGGACTAAGAAAAGTCGTGTATGTTTCAAAATACATATCCGCAAACTCACTAAAAGTCAAATCATACTGTAATGAAAGTTTATCCCCTCTGGCATATTCCAATTCCCTCTCAGCTAAAAACGCCTTTACTGTTGAAATAGGCGTACCAACGGGAAATGTTTTACTCGTTCTTCTCCTCTCACCGTTCAATAACGGCGGTAAATCATATATAGCCTTGTAATGAACTCCTTTGCCGTTTTTTACTTTTATTATACTTGACATAAAATTACTGACCTCTTTCCGATGTAATTCAAAATAATAATATATATTCATATGTCGAATAAAAACGGCAAGGCAATTGACTGTCACCTTGCCGTAGTAACTGTTATTTTTCCTATGCTTTAGTCATTGGAAATGTAATTTATTTACCTGTATTTGCGACGGTATCGACGATACCGACAGCATTGACGGCATTATTAATTATTTCCACATATCTGTCAGTAGCACGACCAATATATATATCTATTCCTATTGA
>CANRNI010000088.1 GCA_947631945.1 uncultured Clostridia bacterium | reverse complement strand
CTCCTAAAACCGGTTGCATTCATCAGTTTATTTCAGATTTAGGGGGAATTTTGACTGCACATTTCTTGACAATTCCAAAATGTAGGTACTTCCGTTCCGGGAGAGGAATTGGGTGATGCAATCGGAACGGTATTTACCCTATTGTTTACACCTAATTTGTATCGTGGATATGCTTATGCTCTTACCCATAACGGTATATGTTATTATTTAGGTTCAAGATTCTATATGCCAGAACTTGGCAGATTCATGAACGCGGATAAACATACAGATACCGGCACAGGCATCATCGTGACTAATATGTTTGCCTATTGCAGCAATAATCCGGTTAATTATACAGATTATTCTGGTGAAAGTATGGCCTCCATACTAAAAATTGTATGAAATATCATTTCTGCAATTAGCCGGTTGAAATTTGTAATAATTGGTTTAAAGAAATCAATTGAATTGTTTGCGCAAAATAATGGAGTTCACTATACTTTTGTTAATAATGGAAGAAAGACAGTGTGTGTAACTATTAATTTGCCAACAACTGTAAGTGGAAAAACATTTTCAGATGTGTTATATTATTTTTATCAAACAAAAGGAGAAGAGGTATATTCAGCATTATCAAAGTTTGTAACAGATAGGTTTTATATTGTAAAAGGACGTAATATTTTGTTTTTAAATGATTGTGTAACAAATGAAATAAAACAGCATATATTAGGATATTGGTGGAGTGAAGGTAAGAATGCTTCTGCCCCCATATTATTCCGAATATATGGTGTAACAGAATCACTTTATAACGATGAACAAAAGAAGAGTAAAGAAATAATTGCTGGGCATTGCAGAAAAATAGAAATTGCCGAGACAGATGTGTATGATATCGTAATGTCAACCGGGTTTCAATATTTCTCTGGAATCAGATCAGAATATAAAAATACAAAATATGATCCATATTTCGATGGTAAAAAAAGAGTATTAACTCCCAGATCAGATTGGGTAATGTATTAAAGAATTGAGGGTAAAAGTATAAAACTATAAAAAGGATAAGTATTATTATTATCTCTGTCATTTTAGCTCTGATTGTCATAATGTTTATCACTGCATTTGCGTTTAGTTACCAACATTACCGTGAGTTAAAACCGTTTGAGCAAGGGATTTCTACTTATGACGGGTTTTCTCTTAATGATATAGAGTATCTAACTTCGTATAAAGCTGAAAATGAATTTGATTTATCAAACTATTTTATAAAAATGCGGAACGAAGATATCTCATATCATATAGTCGAGTCGAAAAATCCCATTGTCGCTGTATTTATGGATTATCGCGTTTATCCGATTGAGGATGACCCGAACGGATATGTTTATCAGACGGAAGATGATTTATTTACGGGATCGTTATATTATGCGAAAGATATTGAATTTCCGAATCCCGCTAAAAATTCGATCAGACGATTGATAATAACACAGCCTATGATCGATTCCTCATCTTATGAAGGTTTACGGAAAATTACCGATTTGGAATCAATTGATACAGTTCTGACGTATATTGAATCCAACAAAGACCCAAAAGAATTATTGGAAACAGATGGAATTTCGGTCGATGACGGATATTCGATATGGATCGATTATTTCGATTTTCCCATGTATCAGCTTATATACAAAAATAGTTATACTACGGAACACGCTACATGGAATACAGATATTTCTATTAATATGGAAAAACAAGAATAAAATTATTGCAGACAAAATCAAAACGATCAAGAGCCTGATGCAGTTTGCATAGTCTCTTGATTTTTTTGCATAACGATACATTAAATGAATTTGTGTATAATAAATTCATATGTTGCAATGTTTGTCTGTAATCGAAATCTATTTATATGCGCCACAACTCAAAAAATTACTTGTGTAGCTATGGGGATTTGATAGATTAAATTTGAGATTTCTGTAATCCCCGTCAAAGATTTAAATCTTTGATATGGGGATTTTCTCAGTATTTAACTAAAGAACTCCAGTGCGTCCACCCTAACATTATTGACCCTGACCTCAAAATGCAAATGTGCGCCGGTGGAATCTCCTGTTGAACCTACCTGTGCTATGACCTGTCCTTTTTTCACTTGTTGTCCTGCCGAAACAAGGAGCGCGGAGCAGTGGGCGTAGAGGGTGGAATAGGTACCGTCGTGTTGGATTTTTACATAGTAGCCGTAGGAATCGTGCCATGTTGCGGCGACAACCGTGCCATCAGCTGCGGCGAAGATCGGCGAGCCGTAGTCAATCGCTATATCTGTACCGCTGTGTGTCTTTATTGATTCTGTACGGTCAACTGTTTGAAGTACCGATACCGGGGTTTGCTCTTTTTTGCGGTCTATGTTGATTGCAATCGCATTGTGCTTGTCTCAGAAAAAGCTTTCTATCATTCAACCTATCAAGAAACGCCTGCAAGTAAATCTTGACAGGCATTTTTGTATAATGCTGACAGTTTATCAACATGAAAAACAATCATCATTTGCTCTGATTCAGGGCAGAACGCTGGCGGGAATATTGCTTGACGAGGTTGTTTTAATGCCTGAAAGGTTTGTAAATCAAGCCCTTGCGAGGTGTTCGGTAAGCGGCGCAAAATTTTGGTTCAACTGCAATCCCGATTCTCCTGCGCATTGGTTTTATACAAACTGGATTGAAAAGCGGCATAAAAAAAATGTATTATATCTTCATTTTACAATGCGTAACAATCCGTCGCTTAGCGAAGAAACGCTTAAAAGATATGAAACAATCTATACGGGTGTTTTTTATCAGCGGTATATTCAAGGGCTTTGGGTGCTTGCCGAGGGACTTGTCTATGACTTCGGTGAAGATAACATAACCGATGAAATGCCAAAAAACGGTAATTATTATATATCCGTCGACTACGGTACATATAATCCGTTTTCAGCAGGATTGTGGTGCGTTTTTGGGAAAAAGGCCATAAGGGTTAAAGAATACTATTTTAATTCCAGAAAAGAAGGTTTTCAAAAAACGGACGAGCAATATTGTGATGATATGGAAGAATTTGCAAAACCCGACTATAATGTAAAAATGGATATGAAGTGATTTTTTCTGATGATTAACAACAATTATTTTGTAAGTTCAGGCAGCATATCATTGCTTTAATTTAATAAAAATAAATAAAATTTGCGTTAATAAATTTTCCCGGGTGATGATATGATTTCAAAACGCGACCTTGAAGAAGCAATTCAGGAGTGTGAATCTTTACCTGCGACATATCAAAGCTGCGCTAAGCTTGCAACGTTTTACAATGTATATGACCATTTATATTCCGAGCAAAATCGGAGCGCCGAGCAACAGCGTGAAAATGATATAGCGGCGCAAACGGTTATATATAATCCCGGAGATTCGGAATTTTGCAGACTGACCAACGGCAAGGACGCGGCAAAAGTCTGGAACATTATTGAGGAACTTATACAAACGATAGAGCTTGTTAATCCGAGACTGCATACCGCCGTTATGATGAAGCTCGGCGAAATAGAATAATACCCTCTATTTTGACTTGCATTCTGACTTGCATTTTTAGTCATGTTTCTTTGACGAAGTTCGTTAAGTCGTTTTTGATATTCCGCCGTTTGCTCCATAAAAGACACATCGTCAATAACATTTCTTGATTTTAATCTTGTCAGCATACAATTTCTGCTACACAATGAAGCAATTTCAGAATCTATATCGTTAATAGCTGTATTCTGACCGCTAACTTTTGTTTTCAGCGCGGTTAACTGACGGATGGCATAATCAACTGTTTCACTTTCAAATTGTTTCAGCCTATTGAATAATCGGATAAAGGATTTTTTCAGTTCGCTTTCCTTTAAATTTTGTGTACGGCAGCGTTTCCCCTCATTACCGTTTCCTGCGCATATCCAATAAAGGTCGGAATCATTTTTTCTTCTTTTATATATTCGTCCGCAATCTCCGCATTTTATTTTTTCTTGAAAAATGGAAAATTCACTTTTGTGATATTGTTGGCATGTCGCTTTATTCTTTTCTAATTTTTTTTGAACAGCGGTAAACAATTCCCTGTCAATGATTGCTTCGTGAGTGTTTGAAATATAATATTGATCAACCTCGCCGCGATTTCGGCGTTTCTTTAAAGGAAGAACCGGCGGTGTAAATCCTTTTTGTAAAAGGGTATCTCTGATTTATTTTTCATTTCGTAGAATATATTCAATGGTCTGTCGGCACAAATATCTACTCATGCATTTTTCTTCATTCAGTTCCTGAGCGATCGTCCCCATTCCTTTACCCGAAAGATAATCATTAAATATTCTTTTGATTATCGGTTTCAATTCAGGAATTGGAATCAAGACATTATTTTCAGCTCTGAAACCGTAAGGGACACTTGAAAAGTATGCGGAAACCTATTATCTGCAAAATATCAAAGGAAAGGGTGATACTTATGGTAAATCACGGCAAAATCAGAAGCACGGTCAGACCGGAAGCGAAGGTGATTGATGAATACAGCGTCTGGATAAACACTGACATTAGAGAAATTGAAGTCAGCATAGAAGATGATATTCATATAGAATACGAATTTAATCAGGTTCAGTATTCAAAAAATGAATACATCAAAATGATTGACGACCGAAACAATGAACTTGAAATAAGTCTAACTGACGTTCAGATGGCTTTGTGCGAAGTTTATGAAATGACGTTGTAAAAGAAAGGATGGTTAATTATGGCTAAAATTTATGCTGAACTTATCAGAAAAGGTAAGAAAAATATTAATGATGTTCCCGAAAAATTGATATCTGACGTTAAGGCTATTTTAAATAATCAAGAACAGGAGATGTAAGCAATGATTAACGAAAAAATCAATCTTGAAGATTTCGAGCTTGATGACGGCGAAGAAATGACCGCCGAAACGCTTGAAAATTTAACGGGTAACGGAGGTGATGAATAATGGCATACACAAACAGTCCGCTTGTAAATTATACCAAAATTTCACAAAACAGAACGAAGAACAGGAATCATACGATTGACACAATAACAATTCATTGTGTTGTCGGGCAGACTTCCGTGCAAACGCTCGGAGACGTATTTTACCCGTCGTCCCGTCAGGCTTCAAGCAATTACGGCGTAGGCTATGACGGAAAAATAGGAATGTATGTTGAGGAAAAAGACCGCTCATGGTGCAGCTCGTCGGCTTCAAACGACCACAGAGCCGTTACAATCGAAGTCGCAAGCGATACGACGCACCCTTACGCCGTAAACGACAAAGCATATGCCGCGCTTCTCGACCTTGTGACGGATATATGCAAGCGAAACGGCATTAAAAAGCTCGTTTGGAGTACGGATAAAAACAAGCGTATCAATCATTTAAACGGCTGTAATATGACCGTTCACCGCGATTATGCAAACAAGTCTTGTCCCGGCGATTATTTGTATAACAGGCTCGGAGAAATCGCGGCTGAGGTAAACAAAAGGCTCGGTGCGGCGGCTTCAAGTCCGAATACCGTGGGCGGCACATCGGCAACAGGCAGCTTCCTTGTTAAAGTCATTGACAATGATTTGAATATACGTAAAGGCGCGGGAACGTCTTACGCGGTCGTAGGTCAAATCAAAGACCACGGTACATATACAATAGTAGAAACAAAAGGTACGGTCGAACAGGCAGGTTCGTGGGGCAAACTCAAAATCAGCTTTGGCGGCAATATCGCCGCTGTAACGACCGCCGAGGCCATTTCAATCGCGATTGCTTTGGAGGGCGAACCCTTGTACAGCGCGACCGCGACGGTTACACCGGCGGCGACAGACGCATTTTTCAATGTGTTTACGGCGGTGGTTGTAAGCGTTCCGTGTAATTGTTGTCTGACTGTAGCTGTTGAAAATATAAA
>CANRNI010000087.1 GCA_947631945.1 uncultured Clostridia bacterium | reverse complement strand
AATAATGTAATATATTGACGGAGCCGAGAGGCAACAGAAGCGGTTAGCGTCCTATCCTTGAAGAAAGGAGGGATGCATTTATGGAATTGTTCTTCTTTTTGCTGTTTCTATATAGTGAAAACATAGATGTTGTAACGTTCAGAAAAAATAAAAAGAGCATTACGATAACCATAAGAAAAAAATAACCGCCCCTGTTGGCGCTTAGGGCGATTATTTTAAAATAATCATCTTTCGCTAACCGCTTTTAACGGTTACCTCTCGACTTCATTATATTACACACAAAAAAAATTGTCAAGTCATGATACGAAAGTATTGCGGCTTTTTTTATTGCATTTTTAAGGCAATATCGCATGATTATTGTCGTGCAAATGTGCCGAAAGATTTTTCGTCATATTGACAAAAGTGACGCAGGAATACTGACGTATTGGGGGAGCTTTTGGCAAAAATGACGGGAAATCTCGGTGCAGATGCGCGGCAAAGGCGGTAGCCGCTAATTGTGCGGTGTTGCCTTAAGTTTTTTATGTTTTTTATCAATAAACGGGCGGTGAAGATATGACAAATTACGGCGCGTCAATACAGCTTACAGACAAAATGACGCCGATATTAAACAATATTTTGGACGCGCTGAATATGACGGTTAGCGGCGTTTATTCAATGCAGTCGGCAGTATCGGCGAGTATAGACACATCATCATTTGACGCTGTAAGGGACTGTGTGGTAGGGCTTGACGAATTAAGAGAATCGGCGAAAGAGCCGATAAAAGCGCCCGAGAGCAGTCCTCCCGAGCCGCAGACGTATACATGGTCGAGCGGCAATTTTGAAGTTTTTACAAACACGGGAGCGGACAGATTCGTAAGCGAATCACAGGCGGCTCTTAACATGATGAACCAACTGACCGCAAAGCAGAATGAAATCTCCGCAAAAGCCGCGAATACCGATATTTTTCCGCCGAACGCCGTAAGCGATATTAATTCAATCGGCGACAGAATGAACGCGATAAAAACCAAAATCGGGCAGATTGAAAGCAACCCAATGAATCCTCTCGACCCGTCCGCTTCTTCCGCTCTTGAAAATCTCAGGCAGCAGCTGTCGCAGGCTCTTGATTATCAAAATCAGATGAACGCGGCTGTTGAAAAAATGGACGTTGAAAGAGCCAACGCGCTTTACCGTCAGCTTGACAGCGTTGTAAATCAGACGGAACAGAGTTTACGCGATAACGTTAATCAACGGAGGTTACAGAGGAAGAATACAATTCGGCAATCGAACAAATTATGCGTGAAATAGCGGAAGAGAACGCGGAATCGACGCCGGACGACCGCATAGCCGAGCTTGAAAAGGAAAACGCCGAGCTGAAAAGAAAATTAAATTCTGTTAATGAAGTATTAAAATCAAAAATTTGAAAGGAGACATAAAAATGTCAGATGAAAAAATAAATCTTGAAGGTTTTGAACTTGAGGACGGCGAAGAAATGACCGCCGAAACGCTTGAAAATTTAACGGGTAACGGAGGTGAAGAATAATGGCATACACAAACAGTCCGCTTGTAAGCTACACGAAGATTTCGCCGAACAGGACGAAAAACAGGAATCACGCGATTGACACGGTTACAATTCACTGCGTTGTGGGTCAGACTTCCGTGCAGACGCTCGGGGACGTATTTTACCCGTCGTCCCGTCAGGCTTCCAGCAATTACGGCGTAGGGTATGACGGCAAAATAGGAATGTATGTTGAAGAAAAAGACCGCTCATGGTGCAGCTCGTCGGCTTCCAACGACCACAGAGCCGTCACAATCGAAGTTGCAAGCGATACAACACACCCTTACGCCGTAAACGCCAAAGCATATGCCGCGCTTCTCGACCTCGTGACGGATATATGCAAGCGTAACGGCATTAAAAAGCTCGTTTGGAGTACGGATAAAAACAAGCGTATCAATCATTTAAACGGCTGTAATATTACCGTTCACAGAGATTATGCAAACAAATCTTGTCCCGGCGATTATTTGTATAACCGTCTCGGAGAAATCGCCTCGGAAGTCAATAAAAGATTGGGAACGGGAGCGGCAGATTTTAACAATTCAATCAATTCTGCCGAATTTCTTGTCAAGGTGATTGACAACAATTTGAACATAAGAAACGGCGCGGGAACGTCCTATGCTGTAGTAGGTCAAATCAAAGACCACGGTACATATACAATAGTAGAAACAAAAGGTATGGTTGGACAGGCAGGTTCATGGGGCAAACTCAAAAGCGGCAAAGGGTGGATATCCTTAAATTACTACTATGTTCAGAGAATTACATCACAGGCAACATCGTCCGTCATAAAAGGCGATTTAAACGGAGACGGCAAGGTAACGGCGGCCGACGCTCGAATCGCTTTACAGATAGCGGCGGGACTTCAAAAACCGACAGCCGAACAGCTTAAAGCCGGAGATATAGACGGCGACGGAAAAATCGGCGCGAACGACGCGAGAGCGATACTCAGAATGGCGGCGGGATTGAAAAAATGAACATCATCGAAATTATCAAAATCACGGCGGAATTGCTATCCGCTGTGGCTGTCATCGGCGGCGTGGTGTTCGCTTGTTACCGCTGGTTCCTGAAACAGAAAAAGCAGGACGAGGATATTAAACAAATCAAAGAGGAAAATACGCTCATCTGCTTTGGGCTTCAAGCCTGCCTCGACGGCTTGCAACAGCTCGGAGCAAATCACAGCGTTACGACCGCAAAAGAAAAACTTGAAAAGCACCTAAACCAATGGGCGCATAAATGAAAGGAGCAAACACTATGGAAATTTTAAATTACATAACGGAAAACGCGCTTATACTTATTCCCGTACTGCTGATAATCGGGCAGATAATCAAAAACATTCAGAAAATTCCCGACAAGTGGATTCCCGTAATCCTGCTTCCGCTCGGCATAGTCGGGGCTATGGCTCTCGGCGGCTGGACGTTTGACAGCGCGATACAGGGTATACTTGTAACGGGAGCGGCAGTGTATGGTAATCAGATTATAAAACAGCTTAGAAAGGACGAATAATAATGATTTCAGGCGGCGCGCTGTTGCTTTAATTTATTTACCCATCTTATATTTACCCCTCTTACCTTCCTTAATGGATTGCGATAGGAAAAATTTTTCTAGCTGTTTTTTGATAAAAAAGTTGAAATATTTTACTTTTAATGGTATAATTAAATAAACACTGAATAAATTACGCCTGACGGCTGAACGCACATCTTGCCCCCTATATTTTTTTTCGCCATTTTTTATCAAAAGCTCCTTGAAATACTCTGGTATTCATGCGTTACTTTTTGCAATCTGATGAAAAACCTCATGGAGCAATCTGCACGTTCGATTTGCTCAGTGTTTCCTTTATTATACTGTAAGAATTATTTTTTTGTGTATATCCTATACAATTTATGATTAAGCAAATTCTGAAAAGTATTAGTAAATTTCAAGATTATGTTAAATTTGTATGTAAAATAAAGGAGAGCATGTGCATAACGATTATTTATTTTTTGAAACAAGCAAAAAAGAAAATCATGATAAATTAAAAATTAATATTAATAAAGATAAACACATATGTTTTAATAGTAAATCTAAAGAAATTGGTTTTCGCGAAATAAAGCGAATTCGTAATTTTTTGAATAAAGTTTTTTCAAATAATATATATTCTAAATTTCCTATTGATGTTAATTTAGGACATATTGTGTTCGAGGATAAACTTTCAATAGTTTTATTAGAAACTATATGCTACTACTTCATTAGAGAATATAATTGCTCATTGCGTGTTACATATTGTTGTAGTTCTAATATTCTTACGGAAGGTATAAAATACTCGCCTTTGCAAATGTTATGTGTATCAAACAAGCAAAACAATGATGAATATAAAAAAAAATCTTCTTGGGATATAAAAGGAGAACATTTTAGAAGATTATTGAGAGCATCTGATAATGAGAATAAAATGCTAACAAGCAATATTATGCAAGATATTGATTCATTTTTAAAATACTTTTCTATTATGAAGGATCATAGAGATTCTATATCAGAAGTTGTTGCTGAACTGATTGACAATGCGCTTGAACATACAAACAGTGACTGTTTGATTGATTTAGATGTAACTCATGATTATATAAAAGGCAACGATAAAACTATTCAAACTGATGAAACATATCGTGGCATTAATATTGTAATAATAAATTTTTCTCAACGTCTAATTGGCGAGCAATTAAAACAAAAAATATCTAAAAACAAAGAATTGCCTCATAGATATAAATTAATTATTAATGCATATAAAAATCATTCTAAATATTGGAATGATAATTATTGTGAAGATGATTTTTTTATTGTATCATCATTTCAACATAAAATATCAGGAAGGGATGATCCATCGGTAACTGGTGGAACGGGGCTTACTAAATTATTAAAAAATATAGAAGAAAAATCAGAAGCATATAACTGTTATGTGTTATCAGGAAGTAGAGTTTTCTATTTTGATCACAATTTTATTAATTATGATATTGATAATTGGATTGGTTTCAATCAGCAAAACGATTATATCAATTATCCACCAGACTCAGAATGTTTATATAATAGTGATTTATTCTTTCCTGGAACTGCGTATAATTTAAATTTTGTAATAAAAAGAGAGGGGTAATAATAATGAAAATTGAACTAAACTTTAAACAACATGTAACAAAATTAGCAGGAAATCCATTAGGAAAAAAAATATATGATGAGCAATTAAAAGATAGAATTAATTTTAATGATTCTATAGAAATTGTATTTCCTAAACAAATTGATCGTATTGCATCTTCATTTATACAAGGTTTTTTTTCGGATATTATTGCTAATATTGGAATTTTTGGTGTAATTAAACAAGTTACAGTGAAATCAGAAACGATTCCTAATATACAACAATTTGTAATTGAAAATTTGGAGTGAAAACATGGTTATGGCATTAGACATAATTGCAATTATACTTTCATTTGCTTCTCTTTTAGTTTCAATAGGTGTCGTTACTTATGAATTACACGGTACAAAAAAGATAAATGATATAAATTTAGTAGCCAATATTATGAATCAAATCTATATGAAGTATTTAATTACAGAAATACCAGAAGCTCGTCGTCTTATAGATTTTCCAGGAAATAAATTATGTGGTACTCAAAGACTTCAAGATGTTTTAGTTCATTTAAAAAATGATTCATTGTTTTTTAAATATTCTGATAATAAATTTTTTGATAAATTAAAAAATTTATGTCAAGATTTAGAGGACTATATTGTGAAAAATGATGGAAAAAAGTATGATTCATTAGAGGAAAAAAATGCAGTGTTTACATATATTGAAGAAAAATTATCTGATTTGTATAATTTAATTGAAAACAAGTATAAGAATGGCACAAAGTAATAATTACTGCTAATAATGATTCAATAATATATTTATTCACTGTCGCTTTTTTTCAAGGCGGTAGGAAGTTTTTATATGTTCACACCATCAATATATACAGGCTTATCAGTTTTAAATTTCGGTTTTCTTTTTCCGCCGAGCTTTCTACAGGCACGTTCATATGCCGTTTTCTGTATAACATAAAATTCTTCACACTCGAACGCCAGTACATATCCTAAAATCGGTCCGTCTATCGGACAATTTGACGCATAATATAATCTTACCATAATTTCACAGCCTTTTTATTATATTATGACTTGATTATTGATTTTTTGCAAGTGTTTTCTTTTATTTGATGAAAACTGTGGACATTTTTGTGGACAAGAAAGTGATTTTATATTCATTTTTATTCTCTTTTATTCCACTCAATTCAATAAAAATAAAAAAATAAAAGCTCCGAAAACAGCTTAAAATTGCAGTTTTCAGAGCTTTTTTGGAAGGGTACTACGAAAAAGATGCACAGGTTTCAAGTTGACTGACAATTCAAAGCCGAAAAGGTTTTTTGTCAATAGTTGGGGTAATTAAAAGGAAAAGTCAAGATCAATCAAATGAGTTAAGCGGCTGTTTGTTGTCGTTTGAAAGATTGATGAGAAAAAATATGTAAGATACGGTTACGAAAACGTTTGAAATTCTTATAGCCGTAAGCATTTCTTTTCAG
>CANRNI010000086.1 GCA_947631945.1 uncultured Clostridia bacterium | reverse complement strand
AAAAAAGAGGAAGTGGACAACATCTATCTTACGCCGGAACAGATACAGGAAATGCTCGAACTCGACCTTTCCACCAAAGAGGCCGTCAGGGAACGGCTGGAGGCACTCGACATCAGCGAGGACGAGAAACTTGCACAGCTTTCCAAGTGCCGAATCACCCACATACGCACATTAGAGCACGTGAGGGATGTTTTCATTGTCGGCTGCCTGACCGGGCAGCGCGTGTCAGACTATTCAAGAATATGTGATGACATGATAACCGAGATAAACGGTGTGGAGTTCATTTTGCTTACCCAACAGAAAACGGACAAGAAAGTCTATATTCCGGTGGACAGGAGAGTAAGGCGGATACTCGACAAATACGGCGGCAAGCTGCCACATATCCATCCCAACGAAATGAACAAATTGATAAAAACCGTCGGTTTGATATTGGGCTGGACGCATGACTGCGGATTTGACGGGAAGCGGCTCAATCCGAAACGAGGACGGAGGTTCTGTGATATGCTCCTTTCGCACACGGCACGCAGGAGCTTCGCCACCAACGCATACAAGGCCGGAGTGCCGTTGTCATCCATCCAAGCCATAACTGGGCACAGCAGCGAGGCGCAACTGCGCCGCTACCTCAAACTGGATGCGGAGGAAAAGGCCGTGATTGCGTTGAAGGACTTTGAGGGTATTATTGAAATGTAAAAGTCTGCCTATGGAAAAGACGAGATTTGTAATCATCAGTGCCCTGTTCAGACTGTCGAATATTGTCGGCAGGAGCCTGAAACTGGCGGAAAGCCTTGCCAGCGGCAAAGTTGAAGATGAAGCCGGGCACAAGGACATCTGCAAGAACATCAGGCGTGAAATGAAAACCGTTCCTTCCTTGTTGAACGAGGTGCGGGAATACATCGCCGAACACGATGACAAGGAACTGGCACATCAGTTTGTCCGGCTGCACGGGGATGCGAAACGGCTGCATGGCCTTTGTTCGGCATATCTGCAGGACTTGGGCAAGGAAGCCTTTTATGCAGGCATCGTCTATACTTCCATAAAAGTAATCGGCCAATACTTCTTTCCTGACGGAAATGAACGGAGAAAAGTCCGTTTCATGACACGCATCGAAGCCACGGATTGCATCGACACTATCCGAACCGCCATCCGAAAATGCACGGCGGCAACTGATGCGAACAAAGGGAAAGGTAATATGAGCGAAGAAGCGTATGCCCTGTTTGCCGACATGGACAAGGACAAAATCGAAGCCGTCAAAGAATACATCACAAACACAAACGACAAGGATTTGGCGCGGTTGTTCACGGAGGACTTCGCAAAAACCGTCCACCTTTCTATGGTGTTCCAAGATGGCAATACAAAAACACAGTTGGTCGGGATTAAGGTGTTCCATATCGCCCTGACAATGGGATATATCAAGAGAAACATACTCCATGAGGACGCAACCAAACCTGAAGCGAAAATGGCATCAACCCAAGTGGCAGACTTTACCGCCGCCGATACCGTGCAGGGCGGAGCGTTCTGCACGACGGCGCAGGTGCCTGTTATAAGGCTGTACCAGTTCCTCACCACCTTTACCGTACAGAGCGGCCCCGACAAGGGCAAGCCAGTACTGGACGGCAACGCTGTTTCCGACAAGGACTTCATACGTGCCGTCATGCGTGCCGACTATTCCACGGCCTATCAAAATTGCGTGAAAGGCAAGATGCGGTGCGTCATCACTCTGTTGTCAAAAGCCTATTTCAAGAATTGGAAAGAATACCGCACAGTTGCAGCCCGTTCCATAGGACTTACAGCGGAAAGACTTGGCAAGTACAATGTAGAAAAGACTTTCATAAGCAGGCTCAAGGAACTGTTCCCGATGATAAAATAATGCGGCAGTCCACACGTGGTTACAACTCACCATAGCCCACCGCATCGCACAAGCCGTTAGACATCAGATGTTTGGCGGCTTTTCTTATGCCCGTTCATTTCACAAATCCCCACAAGTTCACCCGTTTCATTCACCATATAACTTTGCCGCCGTAATTTCAAAATTAATGACTTATGGCAGAAAAAACGGAAATGGTACTGGTGTCGCGTGACGAGCTTCAGCAACTCATCGGCGCAAGTGTGAGATGTGCGTTGGAGGAATACGGACAAACGCAGGTGCCGCAAGAAACATCGGAGTATTACACCATCCGGCAACTGGCCGAGAAATGGGGCGTGAGCATCGCGACCATCTGGCGACACGAGAAGCTGGGGCATATCAAGGGGCAGCGGATTGGGCGGCGCGTCCTGTTCCCGAAAGAGCAGATTGACCGCATCAAGAACCTGAAAGCCACCAACAGGGATGCGGACAAAAACACCAAAAGATAATCCGCATAGAGAACAACAAAAAACATCATGGCTTATGAAGAATTTGAAGCAGCTTGTTCTGCCGTGCTATAAAATGGAGGTGGCAATGAATGTAGAGGCATGGTATTTCCTGCACGGAACAACCAACGGCGTGTGCAACCTGACCTATTTTCTTTCCCTCTTGTCGGGGATGGCGGTCACGGAAGTAAGTAATACCAAACGTGGATTGGGTTATGTGCTCCATCCTGGACAGGTGGACGGCTCCATGCTGTCACTGGCAAAGGAGTGGAATATCGGGCGCAAGTCCGTCAGCCGTCTGTTGGAGGATTTTTCGCAGCGAGGGCTAATCCGTATTGTTTCCAATCCCATAACCACCATCATGGATGTGGTGTGCGTAAAGTCATGGATGATGGACGGACGGCTCACGGAAAATCCGACATACCAACAGGCGGTCAAGGCATACGAGGGAGTACGCATCTACCTTTTCAACGGCCAAAGGCTGGAAACCCTGCGGAAAAGTTCGGCAAGGACGAAAAAGCCCAAGGACAAGAACACGAATAAAGACAAGGAGAAATCAGCCCAAACATCGCAACCTAACCAGTCCATATCGGAGGATAAGGAGCAGTACAAGCAACCGGAATACAATCCGCCAATCATGCAGAAAGGAAATGCTTTACCCAATGACAATACCTTTTATAAATAGGCGGTAACTATGGAAAAGAATGAAGTATTTATAGAGGCGTTTTTTAGGGCTGGCAAGTTAATGTTTTCGTCCACGAAAACTACGCCACCAACGGCGACCCGACCATGCGGAAAACGGCAAAGCCATGATTCAGCCCTAAAAAACAAACCCCATTTATAACGGAATAACAACAAGCGAATGACAGAGCAAGACAACAATCATAAAGGAGGCCGCCCCAAAGCCGTAAAGGGCAAGGCGCGGACTAAGACCATATCCACAAGGCTCACGCTGGCCGAGTGGAAAACGGTCATGAAAAGGATAACGGACGCAGGCAAGAAGCCGTCGCACTTCCTGCGCGAACTGCTGCTGCAGGGCAAGGTCGTGGCGGCACGGACACAGGAGGACAGGCAGCAAATCCGTATGCTGGAGGGAGGATGCAACAACCTGAACCAACTGGCGAAAATGGCACATCAACAGGGCTTCCCCAGAACCAAAGAGAGAATTACCGCCCTGCTGGAAGAGTTTAACAGAATCATCACGCAGATATGATGGGCGACTTGAAAAAACGGGCGAGCTTCGCAAGGCTGGTGAACTACGTGAACAACCCGAAAAAGGCAAGGCTTATAGACAGTAAGGATGTGCGTCTTGACGACAACGCCGCCATCGCAAGGAGTATGCAGGGGCAAGCGGATGACAAGCCGGGGCGCAAGCTGAAAAATCCGGTGTACCACATCTCGCTGGACTTCGCCCACGAGGACGCGCCCAGACTGACTGACGAGCTGATGGCCGAAATCGCCCGTGAGTACATGAAGCGCATGGGCATTGTGAACACCCAGTATATTATATGCCGTCACACCGACAAGGAACATCCGCACCTGCACATCGTGGCCAACAGGGTGGACAATGCCGGGAACACCATCAGCGACCGTAACGATGCCATACGCAATGTGGCGGTGTGCAAGGCTCTCACACGGGAATACGGGCTGTACTTCTCCAAAGGCAAAGAGAAAGTGAAGCGTGACTGTCTGCGAGGAAAGGACAAGGTGAAATACCAAATCCATGATGCCGTCAAAGCAGCCCTGCCCCGTTGCGGCAGTTGGTCGGAATTGTGTGACAGGCTGGCCAAGCAGGGCATCGGTGTAAACTTCAAGCTCGACAGGCGCAACGGCAATATAGTGGGCGTGTCGTTCACCAAAGACGGCATTTCATTCAGCGGCTCACGGATTGACCGTAGCATGGGCTTTTATAGACTGGACAAGCAGTTGGGAGGACGCATCGCCGAGGGTATGGAATGGCAACCACGTGTACAGGACAACAGCTTTGACGGACGGACACCGCCAACCATGCCGAACATGGCAGTGGACAGTCATACGGCAGGCACTTTTATAGGACAGCCGTCACCGGACGGAGCGACAACGGACGGCAACGGCGGCAGTTCTGTTGAATCCGGCTCCGACATCATCCAAGTGGGTATCGGCATACTCGTTGAGTTGTGCGTCCAACCTCACCAAGCCAAGGTTTCATCCGGCGGAGGCGGTGGAGGAAACGAAAGCGGCTGGGGCGAGAATGACAAGGAGAAGAACAAGTACAAACCAAGAAAAATGAGAAGATGAAGGACAACTTACAGAACATATCCGACCTTATCGGGGCATTGGCAGAGGACATCGAGGAAATCAAGAAGATACTGGCCACAAAGGACGCTTCGGACAAGGACGAGGCGGTGAAAAGGCTTGCGGTGAAGCTGGAGCCTGTCATACGTTTTTTCGGCGGCAGCACGCCGGAGAACATCAACGGCATTTTCGGGAGCAAGGAAGCCATCGAGGACTATAAAAAATCATTGGGTGAGGAAATGATTGTGAGCCTGCAGGTATATACCGATGCCAACGACAAGGACATGCGTAAGCGTGGAATCCCCACCACCAAGGATTTGCTTTGCAAGATACTGGAAATGCTTACCGACCATGTGGAGAAAGACAAGCGGATTTCGGAAAAGGTACAGCAAAGTCAAGGCTTTGGGGCGAAACTTTGGCAGGCAATCCGACCGGACAGAGTGACAAGGGGTATCAGGCGGCTATGGGACAGGCTACCCGATGGCTGGTACAAGAACCCTTACGCATGGACTGGCATCATCAGTACGCTCGTGTTCTTTGCCCTGTTTATCGTCAGTTGGGCGCAATGGCGTGAATACCGGGATGAAAACATGCGGCTGAGAACGGTTGCGGACAAATACCAAGTGACTTCCGTCATGCTCAATGAACTATATCCGGAACTGTCCGTGACTGTTGAAGCTTATGAGAAACTGGCAGAAACAATCGGTGCAGATTCCACACTGGCCGTATTTCACAAACGGTTGGAACAAGTGAGAAATGAAGAAAACGAATCCAAACAATAAAAATAAAGTGAATGGCATCCATCAAGGTAAAATATCGTCCCTCTACCACAAACGGCAAGGAGGGCAGCATCTACTATCAGGTAATTCACGGGCGAACAGTCCGCCAAATCGGAACGGACTTCCGCGTGCTTGATACGGAATGGGACAAGGAAGCATCGTCTGTCCGAATCATGCCTGAAACCGACGAGAACAGGAAGCGGTATCTCCACAGCGTTGCGGAACATATCGGTTGGGACATCCGACGGTTGCAGGCCATCATCGCGCAATGCGACAGCCAAGGCGGAAGTTACTCCGCTTACAATATCGTAGAGAAGTTCAACAGCCACGCAAACGGGCAATCGCTGTTCGGTTTCATGCAGGACATCATAAGGCAGTTGAAGCAGCTTGGCAAGGCGCGCACATCGGAAACCTACACAGCAGCCTTAGCCAGTTTTATGAAATTCCGCGAGGGGCAGGACATTCTTTTGGATGAGATAGACAGCGACACCATGATGCTTTATGAAGCATGGCTGAAATCCAACGGCAACTGCCCCAATACGACTTCGTTCTATATGCGTATACTCCGTGCCGTTTATAACCGTGCTGTGGAAAAGGAACTGACGGAACAGAAATATCCGTTCAAGCATGTTTACACGGGTATCGGCAAGACGGTGAAACGTGCCCTCCCGTTGAAGTCGATAAAGCGCATCAAGGAACTCGACCTGACCTTGAAACCGCATCTGGACTATGCGAGGGATATGTTCCTCTTTTCGTTTTACACCCGTGGTATGTCGTTCATCGACATGGCTTATTTAAAGAAATCGGACTTGAAGAACAGCGTCATCATATACCGCAGGAGAAAGACGGGGCAGCAACTGAGTATCAAATGGGAGAAGTGCATGGAGGAAATCATCGCCAAATACAACGGCTGCTCCACCGCCCAATACCTGCTGCCGATAATCACCAACCCATGCGTAAACGAGCGGACGCAGTACCGCAATGCCATCAGCCGTATTAACGTGGCACTGAAAGAAGTCGCCTGTTTAGCCGGATTGAATATGCCGCTGACCATGCACTGCGCCCGGCATTGCTGGGCAAGCATCGCCAAGAGCAAGAACATACCGCTTTCGGTCATCAGCGAGGGAATGGGGCACGATTCGGAAGAAACCACGCGCATCTACCTTGCATCGCTTGATACAAACGTGGTGGACAGAGCGAACAGCCTTATCCTGAAAGACTTGTGAACGGATATTCCGGATAATATTTGTTTAGCGAAAATCAGAATCTCTTGATAAGAGTTACAGTTGATATTGCAAAGGTACTCATAATATTGCAAAATCCGTGTCCGAATCTAATTTATAATGGGATATGAAGGACAATTTATGCGGAATTGTTTAGTAAATCCACCTGTATTTTTCAATAATACATTGATTTCCAGTATTTGTTTTCTTGAAATGTATCTCTTATCAAGAGATGAATTTCAAGGACATACTGCATAAATTCCGTACCGAATCATTCACCGAAAGGGAAAAGGGTA
>CANRNI010000085.1 GCA_947631945.1 uncultured Clostridia bacterium | reverse complement strand
TTAGTCCGCAATCAATATATTACATTATTCGGCATTTTTTGTCAAGCCGTATATTGCCGTATTTGTTTTCTGACCTCTCCAAGCTCGTTTTTCAGCTCGGCGTTTTCCTTTTCAAGCTCGGCTATACGATTATTCATTGCTGATTCTATATTTTCTTCCGCATTTTCTTCGGCGTTTACCCTGTTTTCTTTTTCATTAAGCAAATTAAATTCTTCCGCTGAAATCGGAATCGCATTTGAATCGTCAAGAATTTCGGTCGTCATTATAAGCGTCAGATTTTTGTTTTCATCATATTTCTTGTAAAAATGCATTACTCCAACCCCCAAAAGAAAAATCTGTATACCGTCTTTGCCCTAAAATATCCGTATGTTCCCGAAAACACAAAGTTATTTCCGCTTACTTCGCCTTTTGTACTTATTCCTACTGTACTAATACCTTTACCGGTGGTAAAAACTGTACCGGAAGTTGATGCTCCTGTTGAAGAAAGCGTATTCATATCACAAGCTAAAGCAAGCAGTTGAATTGAAGAAGGTTTTACAGTACCATCAATCTGAGAAGCAGGATACATTACAAATGCATAAGCTCTTGGTGTAAAACCGATTTCTGAAAGAGGTATCGAAAACGTAGTCGTATCGGAAGAGCCAATTGTTTTTATAATTCTTGTATGTTTCCATTTAGGTGCAGGAACATTTACATTTACACTTGCGTAATTCTTAACGTCCTTAGTGCCGTTTGAGGTTATGGCGAGTGTTCCCGACGGAATTATGTAATCGCTCGGTATCACGTCTACGCTGACCTGCGAAAGACCATCGTAGCCCGAATCGGGCTTTATTGTCTGCGCGGACTTAGTCGGAGTGGCGGATTTGGATTGTAATTTTGTTTCGTATTTTCCGATTATCTGTTCGCCGTTTTTCGCATGGGCTGTTATCCCCTTTTTGAGAACGTCGGCAGTAACGGTATCTTCGGTCAAGTCTATAAGCGTTTCCCCAAAATAATCTACTTTGTTTATTCCCATATTATCACCCGATTGTGGCAGTCTTGCCGCCTTGAGGATTGTCCGCTTCGGAGTAAGGTATCGCGCTGACCGTGACCTGCGACAGATAATCATATTCGGGGTCGGGAGTGACGGTCAATCCGTCCTTTGTCGGCGTTACGGTCTTTGGCTGGACTTTGTCCGCTTCTCCCGCATATTCGCCCGTCACGCCGAGAATCTGAATACCCGCCTTGATGTTGCCGGGAATCAATTTCTCTTTCTCCGTGTCGTCGATTTCGACCGTGCCGCCGCCGTCATGGAATCCCGTGGGAATGTTGTACGGCGTGTCCTTGTCGGTTATCTTGCCTTGAACGGCTTCATTGTTCGGCATTGCACCCGTGACCTTTTGACCGTTCACGTAGGCGGTCTTGTCTAAGAGAATTTCCGATTCGGAAGCCGTCGCGTCCTGCGTGTCCGCGTCAAACGAGCAAGAACCTATTATCGTTTCGCCCGACTTGTCGTGCGCGGTGTAGCTTTTGAGTAATTTATCGGCGGTTACGGTGTCGGTCGTTAAGTCAATTAATGTTTCGCCACCAAATACCACTTTATTTATTTTTTTATCCGCCATGAAAACATCTCCTTAATTATTTTCCGCTATTATGAATGTAGTTCCGCCTTCGGGGTTGCTGACTTCATAATATGGGATTTTTTCTACTTTAATGTTTTTCTCCATTAATTTATTTTCTGTTTCTAAAGTTTGCTCTTGAGTCTTGGGTGTTACGTTATATTTCCCGTCGTATGTCTCGTATTTCTGAGATTCATATGCGCCTTCAACTCCGAGAATTGTTATATCTTTTCGTATGTTATCAGGAATTAACTTTTCTTTTTCTTCGTAAGCAATAGCAACACTTCCGTTACCGTCATGATATCCGACCGGAATTTCTATTATGTCGGATATTTTGTCTATACTTTTAGAGAAAGTGCCGTTATTAGGCATTTTTCCTTGTATAACGCCTTTTTCGGTAACGGCAAGTTTCCCTGCCAATATATCGTCGGGAGAAATATTCTGTGGAAGTTTTCGTTCTTTTACAAAGATTGAAATATCCGCTATGGTTTCCGTTTCACCGTCACGCTCTCTTTGGATATACGCATGAATCGTACCTGATTCAAAAAAGCACTCGTCGGGAAAATGTACAAGACAATCCTTTATGAGTTTTGAATCGGTGATAACGGATTTGCCATTGTTGGAATATGTTATTGAATATGAACAGTAGTGAGGAAGATTTGATATTTTCATTACCTGTCCCGTGTCCCACTGAACAACATCATCACAAATTTTGTAATATACCTGATTGAATCGGTAAGTTAAATATATCAACTAACCACCTACTTCCATAAATGACAAACTGCCGCAAATCCGCAAAGCGGTCGAGCGGCAGTAATAAAACCGTGATTTTATTTATACTATTTAAACTCAATAATATCTTTTAAATCAGCTATGTTTTTAGCTTCGATTTTACAATCGGGTATGTCGGCAAAAGATATTTTCAGTTTGTTAAAATTACAGGACAAAACCGTCATATGTAAATCATTAAGCTCTTTTGCGCATTTGACGGCAATATCGTCAGACTTAAACCTGACGCGACCTTCTCCGTCAAATTCACCCTCGTAACTTTTTATAATTTTCTGTTCCTGTTCACCCGCAAATTTCACCTTTTCCGAGAGTTCATTTAATATTTCAGATAACTCCCAAGCGATTTTTATAGGCAATTTTATATTCGCAAGTTCAGAAACCGCCGCATATGCTTTATTTATTTTATAAATTTCCAAATCCATTATAGTTCTCCTTTTGTTGCGATTTGTTGTAATTGACTTTCAAGCTCCGAAACACGTTTTTTTAGTTTTTGAATTTCATATACATTAAGGGCTATAAATTCGTTATAACATAATGAATAGTATTCATCTTCGTTTTTCGGCAAAGAAATTAGAGAAAGGTTTTCATTTTGAATATTAGATTCCTTTAGAGCATTATCTACCTCATTAGCTATAAAGCCATAATGAATAAAGCCCGAACCCTTGTACTTATATTGTTTGGGACTTAATTTATTATAGAAATCATCAATACGGCTATCAAGATTATATATATCTTCTTTGATTTTTAAATCCGAACCGGTTTTCCAAGTATTAGACTTACCCTCATAAAATGCGTAATTGGATTCACTACCATAAAAATATACATTTCCTGCGCCTGCGTTTAACCAAATACCGGCGTTTGCTTTCAATGTCAAACTGTTCCCTGAGCTTAACTGCATGGCGGCAGATGAAGTATTTATATGTAATTGTCCGCTGCTTTGTAAGGTCATTGTACTTGTACTGTTTATTTCCATTGTACTTGAACAAGTAAAATGAGCTGCTCTTGTAGACTCAATATAAAAATTACTTCCACCGCTTCTTATTTTATCAAGAACATTATTGTTTGAGTCTCTAAAATAAACTCCACCGTAAGAATCCTGACCGCTAATACCACCAACAAAAACGTGACGACCATCTGTTTTTGTTTTCCATACACTAATTCCCTGTCCTTTCAATAATAATTGTTCAGAAGATAATTCAATTTTGAAGCCAATTTCATCTGTTGAATCCGTTTTAAAATAAATACAATCTCCGAAATTATCAACAATTAATCTATGTGTAATTATTGTATCACTTGCTATTATATTATTAACTGTCAAAATTGAACCCGAATTATAAAGTGGAATAAATTCAGTAGAACCGCCATTTCTTGTTATTGTTATACTACTGCCATCATTTAAATATCCTATTGAAAAAATAAATTCATCAGTAGTTTTTATTTTTAAAAAATTTGTAGAATTAATATTGGCTGTAATTTTACCAATAAATGGAAAATTAAGTGATATTTTTTTATTAGTAATAAAGCCATTAGGATATAAATTAAATTCATCACTATTATTTTTCATTACTGGCTTATTTACTTCGGAATCATCTTTCTCTGTTAAAAGCTCAAAACCAGCTATGATTCCTTGAGAAGCCACAATCGTTCCGCTTACAAACGCATTTGCGGCAATAAGCAGCCCATTATTAGACGCAGTATATTCCGTACCATTAAGAGTTATAGTAGTAAATTCATCTCCGCGAGTAATTGTCGCTCCTTGAGGGTTAACGCCCATTACCCGTCCTTTTCCATCGGTCATTACAACTCCGCCGTTATTAACGGCATCATAAATTGATGGATACCATGCTGTAGCTTTAGTGCCAACTTCCAGCTTTATATTTTTAACGCGTATTTTACTTACTGACCCGTCAGAAGTTGAACCATTATTATCTATTCTTATATATCCGGAATATTTTCCCGCTCGTGTTGTAAAAGTTACACTTTTTCTTACCCAAGCATCTGCCTCTAATTTTATATCATTTCTCGAATCCATTCCGCTGAGAGAACCCGCCGAGGTAGATGAAATTCCATTACAACTCTGTATTCCGTCGCTATCGTATTCCGTATCGTCCGCTGCTGTATTTGATGTTGATAAGAAAAATACATCTATGCTTGTAAAATTGGCGCTTGCCCTTATATCAAAAGATATAGTATATGTTGTATTGGGCTGTATTCTCGCTCTTGAAGAATATATGTAATTTTCTTTTGTTGTGCTGTTATGGCTTAAAAACACATTGCCATAATCGCCTCCGACTTCAATAAAAAAACCGTTGGGGTATGCACCTGTTTGTACGCTTCCCCTGATAACTTTCGGTTCCCCTAAAATACACCAATCGGAAGTCGGCTCACCGGAATTAATAAGTAAATTTGAATATTTCGCAAAATTATCATTTGCTATATTAGCTGAAGCTTTGGCATCATTTGCGGTTGTCGATGCATTATTTGCCGTTTTTTGTGCGTTTGCCGCAGACTCGGTAATATTTGCAAGGTTGTCCGTCAGCCCTCTTATATCGTTTTGTTCTATAAAGGCATTATCACCCAACTCTAAACTGTTAGCGGTTATATTACCTTTTATGCATAGATTCCCGTTGTCATCTATGTAAGCCATTTTGTCAAATGAGCCGTTGCCGTTATCCTTTTGAATCGTAAAAACGGATTTGCCTTTTGATTTGTTTGTATTTATAACAATGCCGTTATCTCCGATTTCAATCATACCGTCTTTTGTATAAATACCAACCTCATTTGACAAGATAAGATTACTGCATATCGTATCGGCAATTACACCGTATGCCTCTTTTTCTTTTCCGTCTTTAGGGTCATAATATATATATTTCCCGATTCCTGCTTTTGCAGTCTGCCAATTGTCATTTGTTACATATAATCCTTTACTGATAATTTTTGTCTGATTGACATCATACTCATCTAAGAACGGGAGGTATTCTCGCAGCAATATGCCGTGAGAATCCCAGGTTATGTCCTGATTATCGGAATCATTTACTATTTTTGTTACAGTTGTGCTAAGCCCTTCTTCTAACCAACGTGAAATAAATACACCCGAATTTGCCCCTTGTTCAGCCTGTCTTGTGACGTTGTTATACGAGGACGAAATAGATTTCATATTGCTCAATATGTTTTCAATGTCGGTATATCCGTTCTTGATTTCCGTAACATCAGAAAATTCCACGTCAAGATTTTCGGGATTATCAAAATCTATGCTGTACTCCGCAAGTCTGAGTTTATATACCTTATCATCTACACGAATTCTTATCCAGTTGCCCACAGCGAAGTGGTCTACTATGGGTTCAAATTCTTTCATTACTAAAAGATTTTTCAAATTTGCTGATATGGAATGCTGTAATGTTGCCGATTTATATATATCGTTTTCTGCCTTTTCGATAAAATCCAAAGCGTTTTTAAATAACTCGGCATTGCTTAATCCGTCCGATATATAATTGTCATTGGAATAAGTATCTTCACGTCTGTATGCAATAAATTGTATCCATAACTCGTTTCCGAGAAAACTCTGAAAATCCAGTTCTTTTTGTATAAGATTTCTTTCTTTTTCAAGAAGCGTTTTTATGCCGTCTGTAATATTTTTACCGTTTTCATCCTGTACTCCTTCGATAACGGCAATTTCCGTTTCCCGTACAGCAATCTCGTTTTGAATGCATCCAAGTTTTTGATAGTAATTTAGATAAAGTTCTGCATACAAATCTGGATTTTTATTAGCCCAAGTCGCTCGGTCGGCGAGTCCTTGCTCAAGGAGTATGTCTAAGCAAGCCTGACATGAATCATAAAACGTCTGCAAGCTTGCCAAACAATATTTTTTCAGTTCATTTTCAAATTCGCTTTGGGAATCAGTCGCTCCTTTTTTGAAAAGACTGACAATATCATAAGCCTCGTTGTTTTCATTGCTTAAGACCTTTTCAATCTTTTGCTTTGCGAATTTTTCAAAGTTATCATTTATGGCTACTTCTATATTATTTGTTACAGCGGTATCTTCATCATCAGAATAATTTGTTACCGTAAAGCTTCCAGTCCACTTTTTAGTTGAGGGGTTATAACTGTAATTATCGTTTGCTTTTACTTGGTAACGAGAATCTATAATAGCTTTAGCCATTGATAACACTGCATTTTTAGCTGTCGCACCCGAACAGGTGTCGATGTTTTGAACCGCTACGGGAGATAAACTTTCGCTGCTAAGTAGTTTCGCCTGCTCTGCGGCGTTCGTATCAGCTAATTTATAGGTGGGCATCAATTCATCGCGCAGTACCGAATAAAAATCTATCGCGTTATAATACGCATTCATAAGCGCGGGATAACCGACGATAGGGGAGGGAATAGAGAATTCTTTATCGTGCTGTTCAGCGTAAGTCTTATATTTTTCAACAATAACAGAATATTTGTTTATTAAATCCGAGTTGATATTTGTTTTATGCGTATTTTGATACTCATTGTATTTTTTATCATATGCATTGATTCGCCCGACCAACTCATCCGACATATCTTCTTTTATCTTATCCGAGATATACCATATATATCCGCTCCCGTTAGGATTGCAGTTTGCTATTGTCGCAGT
>CANRNI010000084.1 GCA_947631945.1 uncultured Clostridia bacterium | reverse complement strand
GACATTTCCTTCCTGCCATTTCTTTTGCTTTTCTCATATCCTTATTTTATCATATCCTGCGTTATTTGTCCACACCTGAAAAATTCAACACCCTCGCTTCCGTCGTTGCTCTCGGCACAGCGGTAAACCATATAGCGGAAATGGGACTGCGCGAAATTGAAAGTACCGTCAGAGCTTTAAGAAAAAAAGAAAGAATCGCAAATCGCACATTTGAAAAGCCGGAAAATTTTTTGTATGATAAAGACGCAAACCAAACAAAAACCGAAAGGGGCAATAACAATGGCGCAGATCACTTACAGACAAGTCGGCGATTACCTGATACCGAATCTTATCCTGCCGACAGTGGAACGGGAGCCGCTCGGCAAGTACGGGCTGATGAGAAAGCAGTATCTTATGGAACACAGAAAGGCGGAGTTTACGATCCTTCTGGCGCAGGAGAAGCTGACGGATCATCTTTACGAGGTACAGAAGCAAGCGGAGGAAATGACGGAGAACCTGACAAGGCAGATGATGAAAGCCGAGGGCGTGACGGAGGAACTCAAAGCGAACGATCAGATGAAGTGGGTCGGGCTGATGAACAATATTCGGAACGCGGCGGAGGAAACGGTTCTCAGGGAACTGATTTACGCGTAACCGAAGAAAGTAATTCGGCACAGCTTCCCGATTTTTTGGACGAAAACCTCATTAAAGCGATCATTGCAAACAAAAACGACGATTTGAAATATCCAAAGCAGGAAATCGCAAAATACTTTTCCGAGCATAAAGACACGGAAAGCCGCGCGGAATATATCAAAGGCGCGTATCAGGACAGATTCACGGAGATCATTGTCGGCGGCGTTCGCGTCGGATACAGACCGCAGACGGACGGACTTCTTATGTGGGAGGGAGCGTATCTCTCCCGCACAAAGGAGTCCGTTTTTTCATGGCGGATTGTCGCTGATTTTGTCGCGGCGCAGACGGAATCTAAGGAGTATTCGACCGGCACGACCGTAAAACCGCTGAAAAGCTTTAAAAATCAGCTTTCGTTTTTCGATATTGCTCAGTCCGACAGCCGTCCGTCAAACGATATGGGACAGGATACGTTTTTTCCGCATCCGCAGTTGTCTCAGCAAATTATCGACGAAGCGCTTTGCATCGGCTCCAATGAGACAAACAGCCGTCTTATCATCTGCGCATATTTTATGAAAGATAAACCGCTTTCCGATAACGCCCGTTTTCTGACGGAGCATTACGGCGAAAACGGCGCGGGCTTCTACTTTGGCGGACAAAAATACTCTGTTTGGTACAACGCCGAAGGCTTTCGCGTGAGCGCCGGCGAAAGAGCGCGGTTTTCCTCCGATGTTCTTTCATGGGAGGACGCCGCGAAACGCATACGCGAACTGCTTGATTTGGGACGGTATATGCCGCAAAGCGAGATCGACCGCGCGCCGGAATTTGAAAAAGAGCGGCTTGCGGACGATCTGTTGTATATGTATCGGGATATAGACACAGAAAACGAAAACAATATAGACAAATATTTTCCGAGCATGAAATCCGCCTATGCAACGCGCGGCGGATTCCCCGAAATGAGCGCGGCTGTTAAAAAGCTTTTGGAACAGCCCGAAACGCTGCAAACGCTAACGGACGAGTGCCGCGCCTTTATTACCGCTTATGAACAGGATAGGGATATTCTGCGTTTTCGTTACTACAAGCCTAAAAAAATATTGCAAAGGCTGACCGATTTACAGAGAGAGCCTTTGACCTTTACCGCCGCCGCAGGGTACGACCCGCAACGGCGTTTTTTTATCTCCGACGATGAAATAGACAAGGTCCTCCGAGGAAATACCGATTACAGACTTACCGTTTATTCTTTTTACTGCAATAACACGGATAAACAAGCGCGGGAGAAATTCCTAAAAAAATATCACGGGGAATCCGGCGGTCATTATGCGGGGAACGATAACCTCACCTACGACAGCAAAGGACTTCTGTTCAGCCACGGCAGTATCATGGAGCCGTATGCAAAGGTTGAATTAAACTGGAGCAAAATCGAAAAGCGCGTCAGTGAACTGATTTATTCCGGCAGATTCATTTCCGATGAGGACAGAGCCGCCATGCCCGCCTATGAACGACACCAACTTGCGCGGGATATTCACTCATTCTTTGACAATGTTCCGTCGATCTTTCAGATTCCCTATCCGAGAGACACATATTTCACTAACGCGGTTGACCTGATTGAAAGAGAACTGCAAGACCCCTCCGGCGTAGAGGAAATCTATCAAATGATGATACCCGTATGGGGATCGACAAAACCCGATGACCGCAACTACCAATGGCGAAAAAAGGGATTTGAAAATATTACCGCGTTCCGAAACGGAACGTTTTCTCTTTTCGGTGAAAAAAAAGAGCCGAAAACGGCGCGGGAACAATCTGAAAAGTCCGATAAAAAGGACATTTCTCCCGATACGGCAGAAACACCGTCATTCGGCGTTGACTATGACGACGCTTTTTTTGTTGACCGTGAAAACGAAAGCGTTTTGTGGATGTATTACAATCCCGACGGCAACGGCGGTATGGGGCAATTTATCACCTGTTATTTTTCTTTTGATGATATACGCGAAGCCGCAAAAACGCACGAAGATGTTGACGATTTTTTTCAATATCTTGCGGAGGTTTCGCGGCAGGAGATCGCCGACAGAGGAAGCGAGTATTTTAAAGGAGCGCTCGAATCCTTTCAATCGACGCCCGATTTGGAGGATTGCACATCCGAAACAATGCTCTCGCTTATCGGCGAAGCGCGGGAAACCGAAAAAGAAAATCGCTCCGATGTTCGGCAAGCTTCTGTTTGGGAACAGTACAGTAAGATAAAGTCGGAGAACGCGGAAAGTATACTGTTTTATCCGGTCGGAGATTTCTTTGAAGCCTACGGCACGGACGCTGAGATCACGGCGAAAGAGCTTGAATTTCCTATGGCAAAAAAAACCGTCGCGGAAAATGAAAGAGTGAATATGTGCGGCTTTCCGAAGCATCAACTTGATACCTGCAGCTCTATGCTTCGGGACAGAGGATACGACGTTACTGTTGCCGAGTATTCCGAAAAAGGCGAAATAGAGACGCATACCCTTGTTTCGGGAAACAAGGAAGACCCGGTCAAAAGCTATCCGATAGGCAGAATCGACTATCTGAACTCTGAAAATAAAGTTACGGAAAGCGTCGAATACACAAGCAAGTACCTGTTTGTAAAAGATTTACAGGATGAAAGCTTTTACGGCGCTCCGTTTACCGTCGTCGTTTACAGGGATAAGGACGGGAATACGATCCCGACAGATTTCCTTGAAACGCATGAACCGCAGCCTATTGATTTTTCCATCGAGGACAGTCCGTTGATTTTACCGGATAACAGCCCGGTAAATGCTGTTGTCAATGAGGTACACGGGACAGAAGAAAAGAAACCCGACAGTCTGACGTTTGCTATCGGCTTTTCCGAACATCCCGCCTTTTATGACAGGGAGCTGAATGACCGTTTTACGGAATTGAGCTTTGCCCTGGGCAACCGACTTTTGAGCGTACTTGACGAAAAACAGCACCGTGAGCGTGAGATAAAAGAGATCGGTTGGTATCATAAGACCGATTTTACGATCACCGCTGTTATCGACGGCGAGGAGTTCGGCTATGAAGGACGGTTTGACATTGGCGACGGCGAGGGCGACTTGATTGCCCATATCAAGAACTACTATGACTATTGCCTTTCGCCCGACTGCATATATATCCCCTTATGGAAACAGCAGGGCGAGGATTTTTACCGAGAGAAGATGGAAACGCTGCACTTCGGGCGGGATGTGTTCATTCCGTTCCTGGAGCAGCACACCGAGTTGACAGCTGAGGACAAAAAACGTCTTGACGAGATCATGGCTACCGAAAGCGATTGGTTTAGAAGAGCCGAACCCATTCCGCAGGAGGAATTACTGACACAGGCAAAAGAGAGTGAAAAACACGATTTCAGAATAACCGATGATAATTTGGGCGTGGGCGGCGCAAAGGAAAAATTCCGCAATAATATGACGGCTATCAATCTTCTGCATGAGCTTGAATTTGATAACCGTCTTGCAACGCCCGAAGAACAAGAGATACTTTCCCGTTATGTCGGCTTCGGCGGTCTTGCGGACGCGTTTGACGAAAACAAGGAAAACCGGGCGAATGAATTTATCGAACTGTATACCGCGCTTTCTCCCGAAGAATATGCCGCCGCAAAGGGAAGCGTCCTGACCGCGTTCTATACCCCTCCGATTGTAATTAAAGCGATATATGAAGCTCTCGGAAATATGGGCTTTGAATCGGGCAATATCCTCGAACCGTCCTGCGGTATCGGTAATTTTATGGGACTTCTGCCCGAAAAGATGAACGGCAGTAAATTTTACGGCGTGGAAATCGACAGTATATCGGGACGAATAGCCCGACAGCTGTATCAAAAAGAAACTATCACGATTGACGGCTATGAAAACACCGACTTTCCCGATTCCTTTTTTGACGTTGCAGTAGGCAATGTGCCTTTCGGTAAGATGGGTGTAAACGATAAAAGATATAACAAGAATAATTGGATGATTCATGATTATTTTTTCGGCAAGTCCTTGGATAAAGTCCGTCCGGGCGGCGTTATAGCTTTTGTAACTTCATCATGGACGATGGATAAGAAGAATCCCGCCGTCAGAAAATATATCGCTCAGAGAGCCGATCTGCTCGGCGCGGTCCGCCTGCCGAACAACACGTTTAAAGCAAACGCGGGAACAGAAGCTGTCAGCGATATTCTCTTTTTACAGAAGCGCGGCACTTTAACAAACGAAGAACCCGATTGGGTTCACCTCGGACTTGACGAAAACGGGCATGAGATCAACCAATACTTTGTCGAGCATCCCGATATGATACTCGGCGAAATGACAATGGAAAGCTCACAGTTCGGTCGGTCCCTGACCTGCAAGCCGAAAGAGGGACGGGAATTATCCGAACTTCTTTCGGCAGCTATACAGAATATCCACGCAGAAATACCCGAAATCGAGCTTTTCGACGCGGGAGAAACTGAGGATTTATCTGTCCCTGCCGATCCGAATGTGAGGAATTTCAGTTATACGCTTGTTGACGGGAAAATATATTACCGCACAAACAGCCGTATGAATCCCGTTGACGTTTCTGCTGTTGCCGAAAACAGAATAAAAGGTATGATTGAAATTCGTGATTGTGTTCGCACACTCATAGAATATCAGACCGAAGATTATCCCGATAATGCTATCAAAGCCGAACAGGAAAAGTTAAACACCATATATGATAAATTCACCAAGAAGTACGGTCTGATCAACTCAAGAGCGAACAACTCCGCTTTTTCCTCGGATAGCTCATATTGCCTTTTATGTTCCCTTGAGGTCATAGACGAAAACGGTGAACTCAAACGCAAAGCGGATATGTTCACAAAGCGTACCATTAAGCCGAATGTTAAGATCACCGCCGTAGGTACTGCGAGCGAAGCATTGGCTGTATCAATCGGTGAAAAAGCCTGTGTCGATATGGGCTTTATGCAAGAGCTTACGGGTAAGACGGAGCAAGAGATTTTTGAAAATTTAAAAGGCGTCATATTCTTAAATCCACAGTCCGACGGTGAGCATAACAAATATCTTACTGCCGATGAATATTTATCGGGTAATGTACGGGAAAAACTTAAATTGGCAAGGCGTAGCGCAAAACTATATCCCGATGATTACACTGTCAATGTTGAAGCTCTTGAAAAGGTACAGCCCGAAGAATTATCGGCAAGTGATATATCGGTCAGATTAGGGGCAACTTGGCTCCCACCCGAAGATGTGCAGGAGTTTATGTTTGAGCTTTTACAGACGCCCCGTTATGTACAGTGGAATATCAAGGTACACTATTCGCCGTTTACTGCTGAATGGAACATTGAAAACAAGAGCTATGACCGTACCAATGTTATAGCGAACAGCACCTATGGCACAGACAGAGTAAACGCATACAAAATCATAGAAGAAACGCTCAATCTCAAAGACGTCCGCATATTTGATTATGTACTTGATTCGGACGGCAACAAAAAACCCGTTCTGAATAAAAAGGAAACAGCGATAGCGCAGGGAAAGCAGGAGCTTATTAAACAAGCCTTTCAGGACTGGATATGGAAAGATCCGAACCGCAGACAAAGGCTTGTTAATCAGTACAATGAAATTTTCAACTCAATGAGAGCAAGAGAATATGACGGCAGTCATATCACATTCAGCGGCATGAATCCCGAAATATCCTTGCGACCTCATCAGATAAATGCAGTCGCCCGCATCATGTACGGCGGTAACACATTGCTCGCGCACGTTGTGGGAGCAGGGAAAACTTTTGAAATTGTCGCCGCCGCAATGGAGAGCAAGCGGCTCGGTCTTTGCAATAAATCCCTTATCGTTGTGCCGAATCACTTGACGGAGCAATGGGCATCGGAATGGCTTCAGCTTTATCCTGCCGCTAATATTTTGGTATCCACAAAAAAGGATTTTGAAACCAAAAAACGGAAACAATTCTGCGCAAGAATAGCTACCGGAGATTATGACGCCGTTATCATAGGTCATTCCCAGTTTGAAAAGATACCTCTTTCTGTTGAAAGACAACGATATATGTTGCAACAGCAGATAGATGAAATCACTGAGGGAATATCTGAAATAAAGCATAACCGCGGCGAGCGATTTACTGTTAAGCAACTTGAAAGAACAAAGAAATCCTTGCAAGTGAAACTGGAAAAGCTCAACGACCGGAGCCGAAAAGATGATGTCATAACCTTTGAGGAACTCGGTGTTGACAGACTGTTTATAGACGAAGCTCATTCGTTCAAGAATTTATACCTCTACACAAAAATGCGTAATGTCGGCGGCATTGCTCAGACCGAAGCGCAGAAATCAAGCGACCTATATATGAAGTGCAGATACCTTGACGAGATAACAGGAAGTAAAGGCGTAATCTTTGCGACAGGCACCCCCGTATCAAACAGTATGGTTGAGTTGTACACAATGCAGAGATATTTGCAATATGAAACTCTCAAGGATAGAAATCTTCAGCACTTTGACGCTTGGGCATCAACCTTCGGCGAAACCGTTACGGCTATTGAATTGGCTCCCGAGGGCTATAATTTTTGAGGATGATGAAATCGTACTTTTCTAAATGAAAAGAGACGGTCAAAGGCGGTTTCGAG
>CANRNI010000083.1 GCA_947631945.1 uncultured Clostridia bacterium | reverse complement strand
TTCATGACCACTAAAATAATACTCACGGCACGCAGAAAATCCATGATTTTCGCCAATGCCCTCAAATCGTCTTCTTGCTGTGACATACATTGATTTTTTTGATTGTTGATACTCCTGATTACATCCCCAAGCCCTTGCGCTTCTTCTTTTTCTTCTTGCGCTGCATCGCCCGGATGAAGGCTTCCTCCTCGGCATCCACAGCCGGACTTTCGGGAGTGAACAAGCCCATGCCGTCCGAGCCCCTTCCGTATTCGGGAGCGGACAGAGCTTGCGTTTCCTCCCGTTCCTCCGTGGTAATGGAAAGCGGAACCGGCGGCTGTCCGGCGTATGGCAGCGTGAAGTGTTCCTGTAAGGCGTTAGCGGAAAGTTCCCTGCCCATGCGTGAACCGTTCAGCACGCACCCTGTGCGGTGGTCGATGAACGTGGCTCCGTAGATGCGCCCTTCCTCCGTATAGCGCAGCACGGTGTCGATACCTTTCTCCTTGAGCGTGGCAATGAACTTCTCCTTGTCATACGTGCCGCCCAGCACGGAAAGAACGGTACGCTTCGTCATGTCGGCGAGTTTCCTGTCTTTGATTTCCGTCTTGGAACGGGCAAACTTCTTCTGCACGGCATCATAGCCGACGGACTTCCCGAAGAGCGAGGACTTGAAAGGATTGCCGACCTTGTTGCCACTGTCGTCCGTGACGGAATAGACCAGCCCGTTGTATTCCCGTCCGCGCACGTTGCCTCGTGCTTCCTCCACCGTCATATTATATAAGGAAAGGAGGGCGCGGTATTCGCCCATCGTTTGGAAGCGGTACTGCCTGTTCAAAGCCTTGACGATATTCCCCACCTGCTTCTTCACATCGCCCGCCGAAATATCCATTTTCCTTAACGGATTCTCCACGCGGGAGTTCTTACGTTCCGCAGGATGCAGTCCGTACTTCTGTTCCAGTTCCTTCCTGACGCGCTCGCTTCTGCGGAAAAGGTAGTCTTGATTAATCCGTTTTCCGTCCTCTCCCACATTGACCGTGACGATATGCAGATGATGCCGGTCAATATCTTCATGCTTGAAAATCAGGTACGGCTGGTTGCCGTACCCCATTTTTTCCAGATACTCCTTTGCGATGTCCTGCAACTCGGTATCCGTCAATACATCGTCCGGGTGCGGATTCAGGGAAATATGCAGCACGGGGTTCTTGGTCTTGACCACCGGAGGCATGAAGGTCATAAAGCCCTCCATCGCCTTGCCGATGTTCACCATTCCGGTACCGTCATTGTAGATGCGGTTGGTAGCCAGCAGCCGTCCTTTCGCCTCGTTAATCTTCTCCCCGTTGTAGGCAAGTGCGCCGTACAACGACTTGCCTATACTGATTTTTGTGACCATTTCTTCTCCAGTTCCCTTGAAAGTTCTACAATCCTGTGGCTCAGTTTCACGAGTTCAACGGTCTGCTTTTCCAACTTGAAGAGCAGAGCCATCGCCTTTTTCTCGGAATAATGGCAGCGCAATTCTTTCACGACCTGGTTGTAGTTCGTGCCTATCGCACGAAACTGGGCATGAAAATCGGACAGCTTGGTATAATAATCCACCAATGCCCTGTCCACCGTCAGCACCTTGAACGTCCTCCCGAAGAAGTGTTCCTTCAGGAAAACCGCTTTGGCATAAACACCGGATTTCTCATACATGGTGAGAAACCTGTTCCATTCGCTACTGTCGAAACGCACCATCACGCAGTGCGTCTTCGTGTCCGGTTTGGGATCCCGTCCCGTCTTTTTTGTTTTCTTTTCATTCATATTACTTTGAATTTAGTGGTTTCACGCCAAGACCGCCTCCTGTAATCCCCAACCTTCGGTTTTTCATCAGGCTTCCCGACTTCGGAGGAAGAGCCATTCCCCGGACGGGGCAAGTGCTTTTCGGGTAACTCAAATCCTTTTGAGTAACTGAAAAGACATCTTGCTGTTGGCTGGTGCCAACAAAAATCCGCCGGAGGACGGATTGCAATGATGAACGATACCACGGTTGCCGGTTCCAAAGGGCAAGCCTTGTCGCTTGGGTGCAAAATTACGGCTAAAAACCATTGGCAAACAGCTTCTTGGCTGTGCCAACCTCTACCACCCTGTGCCACACACTGCCACTTGCCGGAGAAGTGATACAAGTTCCAAAATATCGTTGTTTATTTGCAGCGTGATTCAAGGAACAAACGATTTGAAAATATGAAAAATGGAACTTACAAATACCCGTCAAACCGCTTCGGCGGAGGTTTGCGAAACCGGATACCCGCACTGTCGGATATGCGGTTTTACAAACACACGGTGAGTCACGGATTCAATGACTTCATGACGCAATGCCGTCATTCTCCGGTTATCCGAATCCCTGCCTCACCCTTAAAGCGGATACGCGACGAACCCGACAACCGGAGACGCAATGGCTTGGCAAAGCAAGCAGGCAAAAACATACAGTAACAATAAATCAATTCATCAACAATTAAAACCATCAGTATTATGAGTAATGAAATCTTCGTTGCATTCGCAACACAAAAGGGAGGTATTGGCAAATCCACCGTTACGGCACTTGTCGCCAGCTACCTCCACAATGTACACGGTTACAATGTCGCCGTCATTGACTGCGACGACCCGCAACACAGCATCTACGGGCTGCGTGAACGTGAGAAACAGCTCATTAGCGAGAGCGACTATTTCAAGGCCCTCGCGTGCGACCACTTCCGCAAAATCAGGAAGAACGCCTATCCGGTAGTCAAGAGCAACTCCGTGGATGCCCTCGACGATGCCGAGAGGATGCTCGCCAGCGAGGATGTAAAACCCGACATCGTGTTCTTCGATATGCCGGGTACGCTCCGAAGCAACGGCGTGGTCAGAACCCTCTCCCAGATGGACTACATCTTCACGCCCATGAGTGCCGACCGCTTTGTCGTGGAAAGTACCATCCAGTTCGCCGCGATGTTCCGTGACAACCTCATGACGACGGGGCAGGCGAAAACAAAAGGGCTGTACCTGTTCTGGACGATGGTGGACGGCAGGGAGAAAAACGGCCTGTACGACTTGTACGAGGACGTGATTGCCGAAATGGGCCTGACCATCATTTCCACCCGTCTGCCCGACAGCAAGAAATTCCGGCGCGACCTCTCGGAAGAACGCAAGGGCGTGTTCCGCTCGACCATCTTCCCGATGGATGTGTCCCTGCAGAAAGGCAGCGGCATCCGTGAGTTCTCGGAAGAAATCGGCAGCATCATCAAAGAGCGATGACTATGGGCAGCAGGAAAGTGAACACCGAAGGCATCGACGAGGAACTGTTGATAGCCTCCATCGGCAGACGCCAGCAGGACGGGACCCTGTACCGTGCGCAGGAGCCGTCCACGCCTGCCCCCGCAGAAGAAAGCGTCCCGGAAACAGAACAGCCGCCCGTGCCGACAACGGCAAAAGAAAAGTTGCCCAAAGACGGCGGACGCCGCAGACGGCAGGAGGACGACTATTCCGGCCTGTTCCTCCGCCGTAACGAGATAAAGACCCGCCAGTGCGTCTATATCAGCCGCGATGTCCACAGCAAGATTCTGAAAATCGTAAACGACATCGCCGGACGGGAAATCTCGGTAGGCGGCTACGTGGACACCGTGCTGCGCCAGCATCTGGAACAGCACAAGGAGAGAATAAATGAACTATACAAAAAACAACGTGAAGATTTAATTTGAGTATGAAAACAAAAAAGAAACAGAGAAATCAATCGCAGCAGGACTGCGGAGGTATGTTTGCCCAAGTGCAGACGAGTGTGGAATTCAAGTCCTCCATTACGGTAAACAGCGTATGCAGTGCGCAGGACTATAGACGGCTGTTTATCCGTGAGCCCGAAGTCAAGGCACGTGCCGGAAAGATGGCATACGTGCGCCCGGAGTTCCACGACCGTATCATGCGCATCACCCGCGTAATCGGCCATGACAGGCTTTCGCTGTCCGCCTACATCGACCATGTGCTGGCGCACCACTTCAAACAGTGTGAGGAGGCGATAAAGAGCGAATACGCCAAAAACTATGATTCAGTATTTTAACCATCAAAAAAAGAAACAGACATGAAAAGAAGAAAGAATGACTACCGCGCCTTCCTGAAAAAGTCAGGCTTCAAGGCAAGAGAAGGGAAACAAGTTTCCATCAGCAAGGAGACACATGACAAGGTTGCCATAATAGTCAGCCGACTGGGTAACGGTGAAGTCACAATCGCCGACTTTACCGAGAACGTGGTACGTGAGTTCCTCCGCACACACCGTGACGAACTGAACCGTATGTTGAACGCTATCCCTTTTGAACTATGAGCCTGACGATGATTCTCCTGACCGCATCGGTCGGCTGCAACCTGTGGTTCCTGTTCCTGCTGCTTTACGACCGCATCATGGAAACGAAGCTCATCCGTTTCTTCCGCAATCTGGCCGGGCTGTGGCAGGCATTGGATAATACGGCGGAAAAACAAGAAGCGGAAAAGGAAGCACCAGCCGAAGAAATGCCGGACATCATCGGCAAGAGCCGTTTCAAAATGACTCCGACCCGGACAACCGCTGCCACACCTGTGCCACATGCTGCCACTTCGGAAAAAGGCATGGAACTGTCGGAGGAAGAGGCTACTTTTGACGACGGAAACGCAGAAACCGCCTCACGCCCGGCACAAGTCCCGGAGGAAAAACTCGATGAAACCTTCACGAGCATCCAGCCTTCGGAACTGGAGTTCGGAAAGGACGAGCCGGAAGAGGACGATTCGGATTTGCCACGGGCTTCGGGCAGCAGTTTTGACGAGATTGACAAGGCGGTCAAGACAGCCAAGAACCCGAAAGCGACCAAGAAAGAATGTGAGCAGGCGGCAAAGGTGTTTACCGAAATGGAAGGCACGGAGCTGTACGACAAACTGATGGCAGGCTCGACGGAACTGAGCATCCGCATTAAGGGGCTGATTGAAATCCGGTTCCAGAAGCCGAAAAAGGAATTTGTCGTTCCTGATAACATTGAAGACTTCGACATCCGCGACTATGTATGACAACGAAAAAAGAAAGGACATGAAAAAGTAGAATGACATCACCCACGCGCACGGCGGTACAAGGTACAGCCACCCGCAACGGACACGCCCAAGTCCGTAGAAACAAACAGGCAACCACTAAACCAAAGTAAAGTAACAAAGTATCAACCGCCCGACAAAGGACTATCCACCCTTTTGACGGCACAAAAAAGAACAGTTTATGAACAAGAACATTTTGAAAAGCAAGAGAACAATCCTTTCCGCGGCACTGGTTATCGCCGCCACCGCCTCTGTATTCGCACAGGGAAACGGCATCGCAGGCATCACGGAAGCCACCTCTATGGTCACCAGTTACTTTGATCCGGGCACTAAGCTGATTTACGCCATCGGCGCGGTGGTCGGTCTTATCGGCGGTGTGAAGGTCTATGGAAAGTTCTCGTCCGGCGATCCCGACACAAGCAAGACAGCCGCCTCATGGTTCGGGGCCTGCATCTTCCTGATTGTCGCCGCCACCATCCTGCGCTCATTCTTCCTTTAACAAACAATGTATGGCTGAATACCCGGTAAACAAGGGTATCGGCCGTCCGGTAGAGTTCAAGGGTCTGAAGGCTCAGTACCTCTTCATCTTCTGCGGAGGTCTGCTGGCTCTCTTCATCCTGTTCGTCATCCTCTACATGGTCGGCATCGACCAGTGGATATGTATCGGCTTCGGCGCGGCATCGTCCTTCGTCCTCGTATGGCAGACCTTCGCGCTGAACGCCCGGTACGGCGAACACGGGCTGATGAAGTTGGGTGCGGCACGGAGCCATCCCCGATACCTTATCAACCGGCGGCGCATTACCCGATTATTCAAACGACAAAGAAAGGAAGAAACGACATGAGGAATACATCCAAAATGACAACACTGGAAAACAAGTTCCCGCTACTGGCGGTGGAGCATGATTGCATCATCTCCAAAGACGCCGACATCACGTTGGCCTTCGAGGTGGAACTGCCGGAGCTTTACACCGTGACGGCTGCGGAGTACGAGGCGATACACGGCTGCTGGTGCAAGGCAATCAAGGTGCTGCCCAACTTCTCCATCGTGCATAAGCAGGATTGGTTCATCAAGGAACGCTACAAGCCGGAATTGCAGAAAGACGACATGAGTTTTCTCTCAAGGAGTTTCGAGCGTCACTTCAACGAGCGTCCGTACCTGAAACACTCCTGCTACCTCTACCTGACCAAGACGACGAAGGAACGTAACCGGATGCAGAGCAACTTCAGTACGCTGTGCCGGGGGCATATCATCCCAAAGGAGCTGGACAGGGAAACCGCCGGGAAGTTCATGGAAGCCGCCGAACAGTTCGAGCGCATCATGAACGACAGCGGCTTTGTGAGGCTGCGCCGCCTCTCCACTGACGAGCTTGTCGGGACGGATAAATCCGTCGGGGTGATAGAGCGTTACTTCTCGCTCATGCCCGAAGGCGACACGACCTTGCAGGACATCGACCTCTCGGCAAAAGAAATGCGCATCGGTGACAACCGCCTGTGCCTGCATACCCTTTCCGACGCGGAGGATTTGCCCGGAAAGGTGGCGACTGACATCCGCTACGAGAAACTCTCCACGGATCGAAGCGACTGCCGCCTCTCCTTTGCCTCTCCTGTGGGGCTGTTGCTCTCTTGCAACCACATCTACAACCAGTATGTGATTATCGACAACAGTGAAGAGAACCTTCAAAAATTCGAGAAGTCTGCGAGGAATATGCAGTCGCTCTCCCGATACAGCCGGAGCAACAGCATCAACCGCGAGTGGATAGACCAGTACCTGAACGAAGCCCATTCCTACGGGCTGACCTCGGTACGGGCGCACTTCAACGTCATGGCGTGGAGCGATGACGCGGAGGAACTGAAGCATATCAAGAACGATGTGGGCAGCCAGCTGGCGAGCATGGAGTGTGTACCGCGCCACAACACCATCGACTGCCCGACACTCTACTGGGCGGCGATGCCCGGCAACGCGGCGGACTTCCCGGCGGAAGAGAGTTTCCACACCTTCATCGAGCAGGCGGTGTGCCTCTTCACGGAGGAAACCAACTACCGCAATTCGCTCTCGCCCTTCGGCATCAAGATGGTGGACAGGCTCACGGGAAAACCGTTGCACCTCGACATCAGCGACCTGCCGATGAAGCGGGGCATCACGACCAACCGCAACAAGTTCGTGTTGGGTCCTTCGGGCAGCGGCAAATCCTTCTTTAT
>CANRNI010000082.1 GCA_947631945.1 uncultured Clostridia bacterium | reverse complement strand
AACCTGCTGATACTGCGCGAGCATTTGCATCATCGTCCCGTTTTCGCTTATTTTCTGCTCGACAAAATCCTTTCTTGAAAATTCCATCATATCAAGGCACGCGAGGGCTTGGTCGGCCATTTGCGGATTGAAAAATCCCGCGTTCGGTTATTTCCTGCAGCCGCTCCACCCGCACATCTGTCACACGCAGAAAGATACGGGCGGCTTCTTTCGGCATATGTATTGAGGGACGCCAGCGGGCTTCCTTGGCTTCCGGGCTGTCTGGCGCGTCTGCCAGATACATATAGTGCGTACCAGTTGAAGGCCAAGGTGGAAACAAACCGCAATCGTCCGTGGTGTTCCACGTTTCCCGCACATACAGAATGTCGTCCGTATGATATGGTGGATTCCAATGCTTATTCAGCTCTTCTTCGTTTAAATCTTCAGGAAGCCTGAAAGATTCATCTTCCCCATATTTACAAGTATCTTTTCCGGGATATCCCCATGTTTTGTGCTTATAGCCCATGCAGATGTAAACCAATCTGCTTTTCGGCTGCGGCTTGATGCCCCGCCGCGTCACCGTCTTGCGCCCGTCAAGAATCGCTTTTACCATTTCGGTGTTGAATAAAATCGGTTTCATTTTAGGCATTTTCATTTTCCTCCAACAATTCAGGATTGTCGTAAATGTTGCCGATAACTTCAATTTGCCGTAAATCTTGATAATGCCCAAATGGTAGTGTTTCTATCGGAGAATATACCAATCCAAAATAAGCCGTGTTATTCCTCTGCTCAAACACCACGAGATGAACTGTATCACCGTACTTGACAATATCCCCCTCGAAAATCTTCACGCCGTTTTTGTCGGTCAATCCCGTGTATTGCCCGATGGTTTGTTCGTCCACATAAAAGCAATTTGTTCCTCGACAGTTATATTTGTCGCATTCAAAAACACTTTCGGCTATAACCGTTTCTCCATTTTGGTCTTTGACAGGCACCCCATAGAACCACTCGCCGTTGTCAATCCGCTTGCCTCTGAATAAAATCTCACCTGTGTTTTTTCTATGACTTCATTAAAACGTTTGCCTGCGGCATTTAACAGAGCCTCGCCCGTAAGTCCCTGTTTGTCTCTGACCTCGTTTTTAACTGCGTTCCAGATATGCGTCCATGTTTTTTCATCGGCTTTAGCAGCTCCGTAACCCGTTATATCGTCCCAGTATGAGCCGTCGCTTTTAAAGGCTTTCCACTTGGCTTTAATATCACCGTAATCCTTTAGCTCATCTCTGACAAGCCAATCCGTTCCGCTTATGCCCGTACCCGCGTCAAAACCGCCTATTTCCTTTATTACGGCAACGCCCGAATATTTTTTAAGCTCTTCATAGCTTTTTTTATCGGGAAGATTTTTAAAGAAATATTTCGGGTCGATAAATTCCTTTGTAAATTCTTTCAGTCTATCGGGAATATGTCTTGCTTCGGTCGGATTTTCAAGCCTTTTAAAAAGCTGATTTACATTTCTTACAATAGAGCCTCTTAGCCTTGCGCGTGTCTGATTTACTATGCGCTTTTCGTTGTATTCGATTCTGTATTGCTTCTTAGCCTCCTCTAAATCTCGGCTGTATTGTATTTTAAGCTTTCTTCTCTCGGCGTCAAGCGCACGTTTTTTCTTGTCCGCGAATGTAAGGTATGTGGGTTCGTCAAGATATTTATTAAAGATTTCATATGCAAATGCTACAGCGGCGTCCCCTTCGTTTAATCCTATGTTTCTCATTGGATCATAATATGTCGGAGCTATCTCCTTCCAGAAGTCAAGAAGTTTCTGCGGTTGCTCGTACTCACTGTCCTTCTCGCTGAAAAAATCAGGGTATGCCGAAACAAGCTCCGAATATATCGAGCTTAAATACGGAGCGTCCGGGTTTTTGAATTTGCTTACATATTTAAATTTACCGAAAGAGTGCTGTATGAATTTACCGTCGTGATTTTTGTTAATCTGCCATAATACGTTTTCAGGCAAAGCAAAACGCATATTTTTTATTTTATTGCGTGCGTCTTTGTATTTATCGTAAAGAGAAATATCAAGCGCGGACGATGATTTAACAGCTTCAAAACCTATTTTCGTAAACACGTCCATGAGATAGTCATAACTGTTGAAATTTTCAAGCATACCTTCTTCAGAATCAAATGCGTCATACCATTCAAACATATTGAAAATCTGCTCTGTAAGCTCGTTCACATCGTATGAGGAACTGAATTCTGACAATACATCTTTCGCTATCTTTTCCGCGCTCTCCATACTTATCCTGCCGCCGTTTGTCAGTGAAAACTCCCCTTTAAGCAAATTATTAGCTTTTCTGAGCTTTTCATTTTCCTGTATGACTTCCTCGCGCGTCATTGCCGCCTGCGCCGTTTCTTTCAGACTAAATTTTAAAGAATTTTTATTGACATTTTCGTCATAATCGGGTATACTGTTATTAGTAGGCGAGTTCTGCGCTGGATGCTCTGATTTTTCAGGGCTACTAACCGGCTCGTCTGCTATATTTTTTGATTTAATGTTTACCAAATCATATAGCAATGCAGCGTTGTTGTTTTTTATGGCAACGACAACATCTGCGCTGTAACCGTTATTTTTTACTTTAAAATCAACGGTACCACGCGCGAACCCCTTTGCGGAGGTATATTCATGTCCCTTTTCGACCATTTCAAAAAGAAAGAAACAACCAGAAGTAACGAGGATAAAACTCATACGGCACCTCAATCGGGGCTCATTGATTTCCACCCCTATGACACAAATTTAGCTCCGCAGGTGCTGGCCTTTGTTCAGGAGTACCAGAAACGTATTCCCGAACGGAAACCTTGCGGGCGAGATGAATTTATCGCCTTGCTGTCGGGCATTGCGGCTCTGCGAAGGACACCGGGAATCCCCGGCCCGAATCAAATTTCTTTCACTACATTGCCTGTGTGCATGTCCCCCGAGGATAAAGCTGCCTGCCGGGCGCATCTGGAACAGGTATTTGGTATTACAGATAAGGCGTCCATGCTGGATTTCTGCCAGCAGCAAATCCAGTGCCACCGTCAGTACATGGATTTTGTTGCTTTCTGGGAAGGGCACTCTCCTTTCGAATTGGAGGAACTGAATGAACAGGCACGGGATTTTTTCAGAGTGGCACGGGATTTTTCAGCTCAATTTTATCCCATAGTAGGCCATCACGGTTATCTCGCATGGGACATCAGCGAGTGCATGGGACATCTGCGCAATGGCTATGCCTGCGGACTGATCAGCAGGGACGAATTTGATGATTTGACGGAGTATTGGGTCAATCAGACGTGCGCTTTCGATAACTGGGTGGATTTTGCTGCCAGTCTGATCTGCGGTTAACTGTACTGGGATTTCCGACATGGCACAAAGCTGCCTAAACTGAATGAGGGACTCGATTTGTATTTGAAGCTGGTGTCTATTCTTTTGGACAGCGATACCGCATGGGGCAGCGGTATGTGGTATGTACCGCACAGTAATTAGAAATAACGCAAACTTCCCATTTATAGAGGAATTGCAAATTGAATAGAACATAAATCACAGCGTTCAAGAGTAAAAACTTGGACGCTGTTGCTTTACCTATTTTTGAAAGGAGTTGTGCCGATGGACAATGCATAATTGTATCACATATTTCTTCCGGAGTACCGGTCAATCCATGTTCTTCCGGATTATTAAACACAGCAAACCAACTTTTTGAAATACTGTCAGACATATATAACCTCCTAACCTAATAAATTTTTGTAACGAAGTTAATGCATATTTGTAACTAAGTTAATGTAATTTTGTAACTTGTAACGAAGTTAAAGAAATTTGTAACCAACTTAATGAAATTTGTAACGAAGTGCGTTACATAAAAAAAGCCCGATATATAGCCATTTTTAAACACTTTGTAACGTGTAACGAAGTTGGGGGTAATACTAACCCCAACTTCTGAACGGAGCGGGGACACATCCGCGGCAAGCTCGGCGGAGTGTCCCCACTCCGAAAATGATTTAATCGTATTCTTTTAACTGCAACTGTAATTTTAATTTTTCATTCTCTAAAGATAATTCGTCTATTAAATCAATATCTTTCTGTGAACGTACATCACAAGAACAGCAAAGCAAAATCATATCGGCAATTTGTGAATAAAGGGATAAAACTTGAAATCGCAAAACTTCCGAATCAATTTTACCTAACTTTGACATAACAATTTCATTCAATTCTTTTTCGCTTTTAATAAGCATTATTGTACTTCCTTTCAATTTTGACTTGAAAGAACAGCCCGAATATGTTATACTGATTTTAAACAAGGGCTATCCTTTGTTTTTTTGAGTGGTAACGGTTCAATGCTTGCAGGCGTAAACCGTTACTTTTTTTATCTTTTTACCGAATTTTCTTCAAACCATTTCAGCACCTCCTCATAATCATAGCGAACAACCTTATTTCCAATTTTTACAATCGGCAAACCTTGTTTTCTGCAATTATACAAACAAGTACGACTGATATGAAAATATTCAAGTAATTCACTCTCTTTAAGAAACACAAAAAACCACTCCTTTACTGTTTTTAACAAAGACCTGTTGTATTTTATTGTACTTTATTTGAGAGTTAAATTGATGAACAAATTGTAAATAATTCTATTTTAAAGCACATTATTTATTGAAATAATCAATATTTGCGATGAAAACGCAAAATTTATGATATAATAAAAGCAATTTAAAGGAACGGTGAGCAATATGGGATTATACAAAGTAAAAGATATATTAAGGCTTGAAAGAATAAAGAGAGGTTGGACACAAGAAGATGTTGCAAAAAAATTAAACATTGCAAGAGCTTCATACGCAAAATATGAGACAGGTGACAATCTGCCGACAACGGAAAATATCGTAAAACTTTCATTACGAATTATAGATTTTTGCAGTTCACATTCGGTCTGCTTTTGTTCTGCAAGGATATTTTGGTTTGTTTTTTTCGCCAACAGTTCCGCAAAGGCTTCTTCATCATATTTCAGGAATGACGCTAACCTTTGAAGCTCCAGCAAAACCACCTGTTCTATCGCGTCAGCGCGGACATAGTGTCTTGTCTTGCAAGTGCCGCGATAATCCTTTTCGTAGTTGGAACAGCTGAAATATTGGATCGTTTGATTGACCGTATTCACATGGAACCACAGCTTGTGTCCGCAATCGGCGCAGTACAGAAAATCCGAGAAGATATTTTTCTCCGCATGATAAGGCTTTGGCGCTCTGCGCTTTGCCTTGCAGATTTTTAGTTGAACGGTTTCAAAGGTTTCCCTGTCAATAATAGGTTCATGCACATCCTTGAAGATTTTCCAATTTTCTTCTGGATTCTGAAACCTTTTCTTATTCTTAAAAGATTTTGAATAAGTCTTAAAATTGATGACATCGCCGCAATACTCCTGTTGAGCAAGGATTTTAGCAATCGTTGTCTTGCACCATTTGTAAGGATTAATTTGCGTTTTCTTACCGCCTCGGTTTAAGCCTTTACTTTGCCAGTATGCCATTGGGATAAGAACTTTTTCCTCCTGCAAGATTCTTGCAATCGTTTCATTGCCTTTGCCGTCCAAGCACATCTTAAAAATACGCTTAACGATTTTTGCCGCGTCCGGGTCGATGATCCATTTTTTCTTATTCTCAGGGGATTTCATATACCCATAAGGCGGCTGTGAAAGCGGTTCGCCCATATTGCCGCGAAGACGGTGAGACGAACGCACTTTTTTGGAAATGTCTCTCGCGTACATCTCATTGAGAATGTTTTTAAACGGCGCGATTTCGCTTTCACCCTCGTCGCTGTCGATACTATCGTTGACGGCAATGAAGCGCACGTTGCGGTCAGGGAAATAGCTGTCGGTATAGGTTCCTACGGAAATATAGTCCCTGCCCAAACGCGACAAATCTTTGACCATAACGGCTGTTACATAGCCCATATCAATATCGTCAAGCATTGACTGAAATCCGGGACGGTTGAAATTTGTCCCCGTATAACCGTCGTCCACATAATACCTCGTATTTCCGAGTCCGTACTCCTTGGCTTTCTGAGCTAACAACTTCTTCTGATTGGCTATGGAATTGCTTTCGCTGTCCGTACCGTCATCGCGGGATAAACGGCAATAGAGAGCGGTGATTCCCATATTTTCTTTTGTTGACTGCATTCAGTCCTCCTTCAATGTGTGCGCTCGCATAGCGATCTGATTCATATTAACATTGATCTGACGCAGCTCTTTAAGCACGTCAAAAAATTGCATCGGCGGCTGTTCCTTCGGACGAATCCAAGCAATCAAAAGCCGCAGATACGCCTCGCGGGACAGTCCGCTTTTACGGACATTTTCGGTCAGCGAGTTTAATTCATTGTCCGATAAATAGACCTCAACTCTGTTGTTTCTGTTCCTCATTTTAAGTGCACCTTCCTTTCTGGGTTTTAGGGATTTGTTCCCTAACAAGCTGCCGTGCGCAAGCAAAGGCGATGCTTGCTAAGACTGATGACACGAAAAACGGCTACAATTCTTTCATCCGAAATTACCCCTTTCTCAGATTTATTTTTCGGCTTTTTTGTCGGACAGTAAGCAAAATAAGCAAACAAAAAAAAGCCGCCACACAGACAGCAAAAATACGGAGTAAGTTGTTTTTTCTCGCGTAATTTTATACTGTTGCTATGTAACGGCTTTGAAAATTCAAAGCTAAGTCTGTGACTGAAAACTATCCGAGTGACGACCGCGCTTTCGGACAGGTTTTCAAATTGACAATCGTTATTTTACACCGATTGGAAGAAAATGTCAAGGAAAATTTGAAAATTCTTTCGACAATCGGTATATTTTTTCTTTTATGCGGTAATACTATGAGATTTGCGAATGAAAATACAGTGCGGTTTTTTGCAAAAAATTCGTCTGTAAGCGAAGCAAAACGGCGGTAATGAAATTACTTGCCATACGTAATTTAAACGCGTTACAGACGATTTTTTAGCCGAAAACGGCTCCAAAATCGCATTGTTTTTCATGTTGATAAACTGTCAGCATTATACAAAAATGCCTGTATGTTTAAAAAAGAGACCGCGAAAAATTCTGTGTAAACGACAAAAAAAGACAGCATAAAAATAGACGACAGAGTCAAGGATAGGAATAGAAAATTCAAGACAAGGAGTCAAAAGAAATGCAGTCAGCACCACAGGATTTAATGAAAGAGTATGTACGCAGTCAAAAATTTACAAGCACGGCAGATATCATGGGGGTAATGTGGATCATAGTCAATAAAGTAGACAGAAAAAAGAGGAATTATAGAAAATAAAGTTCAGCTTGATTTGGAGATAA
>CANRNI010000081.1 GCA_947631945.1 uncultured Clostridia bacterium | reverse complement strand
TATCACAAAACGGACTGCATTTCCACCCTATCGTGGATCTGCAGTCCAATTTTTTGCGGGTATTTTTTTACAGCCCCTTTGCTTTAAAATTGGATTCTTTGTAAACAGTTTGGGTAATAAAAGGAAAAAGTCAAGATCAATCAAATGAGTTAAACGGTAGCTTGTTGTCGTTTGGAGGATTGATGAGAAATAATATGTAAGATACGGTTACGAAAACGTTTGAAATTCTTATAGACGTAAGCATTTCTTTTCAGCACTTTAATCTTATTGTTGCAGCCTTCGGTAAAGCCATTTGTTATAGGTAATGACAGCGAATTGACAATACCCGTATACCAATTGCACATTGTTTTTTGGGCATGGCAGAAAATTTGTGTAAGCGGAATATGACTGAAAACGACAAAGTCAAGGAATTAGGCGAAGAAAACGCTCTCAGAGCGAGGCTTGATTCCCTATTGGTGTTTTTTTTCGGTGGAGCGCGGCGGTATGCGCGCCTTAGCGTGAATGCCGCCGTGTTTCGCCGGAAATACTTATTATGGGAATCATCCGACTTTCCTGTCGGCGAACATGATATCAAGCTGATTAAGTACCATGTCCCAATTCTGACATCTTGCATGCCAGAATGTCTTTTCTTCCGTCCATTGTAATACCGAGTACCACATAAGCGGCTTTTTTCGTATAGTGGTGCTCCTCTTTTACTTTGTAGTGAATCGCGTCCATAAAGATAAACGGATATATCGGTTCAAGCGAACGGTTCTGCCACGCTGTGACCTCCGGCATGATTTTTTCACTGATTTTTGATACGAGTTCGGGGGGGGGATATCTCCCCATCGTACAATTCTTTTATTTGTTCGGAAATATCACTTTGACTCATGCCGCAGGCGTACAAGGATAATATTTTATCCTCCATACCCTCCGCGTTACGATCATACTTGCCAATGATTTTTGGCTCAAACGAGCCGTTACGGTCGCGGGGTACTTTGATATCGACTTCTCCGAGCTGCGTCTTGACGGTTTTCTTTGAGTAACCGTTTCTGTAATTTTTCGGTGAAGAAGAATCTTCTTTGATTTGACGAGCCGTATGGATGTATACTAAAAAAGTGGACAAGTGTGATATAATAAAAAAAGCAAAAAATAGGTAAAACTCCCTAAAAACGGAGCGTCGAAGAGGTTCTCGGAAAGCAACCGGAGCAAAAATGTACAAGTTTACAAAGCAACTGCATTTACGAACAGCACAAACAGACCAACCGTAGTCAGCCAAAGAAGCTTATAAAAGAAGTCAGATCATGCAGTAAGATTCACGATTTTACGAACGCTTTTGTAAAGATGCTCCCGGTTTATGGCTTTAGCAAGCAAAACGCCGATCAGTTGTGTGCATCCAGCAAGGAAAATATCGGCTTTGATCGTTTTCGTATCTCTGGTTCTGAGATGAGCCAAACCGAATGAATCCTTGAATATGTTGATCGTTCTTTCAACCAATACCCTATGCTTGTACAGATTATCCCAGTGTTCAGTGTTTCGCGGGACACCGGAACACGCTCTAAAGTTTTTCTCGGGATAGGTTTAAACACACTTTCCGTAATGAGAATCGGTGCAAGGAGTCTTACAAGTGCAAATTCTTGTATTTTCCTTTTGCTCAGATCCCGGACACACCCATTTGTAACATATGGAGCGGTGTTGTCCGCCGCATTTGCCAACACAAGTAAATTGTTCTTTTGTGACAGGGCAAATCGGATTGCCGAACTGATTAAACTCGGCAGATGATGCTTTGGAATTTCTGAGGTTTAGAGGGATACAAGCACGAGCAAAGCCAAATTCGTTTTTCAGCATTGAATAATTATCATAAGAGTCAAAAGCCGCGTCGCCGAGGAAGGTTGAAAATCTTTGGGTTGGATGAAGACGGAAAAAATCAGATAGCACAGGTTTTAACGCCGAGGAATCGCCTATTTCTTTATCCTTTTCAGGATCATCGGTCTTTTGTGACACAACCTCGGGATGCTCTTTTCGAAAATCATCATCAAAAAATGCGATGTGACGGACTACGCCAAGACCATCGGTCAGTATTCCGGCTTTATAAGAATAGCAGTAATGACCATTGATATACTGATGTTTAGCCATAGGAGCTTTCTTTGCTTCACTCGGCAAAAGACCGTAAACGGCCTTATAGGGATTGCCCTTTACATGTTTCTTTCCGAAATGAGATGCCCTCGGAGCGGAAATTGATTGACAAGGTGATTCGACGGCATTTGGAATAGTCGCTCAAAAATCTTCAAACGGACTATGTGGACCTGTATTACCTTCACCGTGTCAACGAGAAAGTGCCTTTGGAGGAAGTCGCCCATGTGATGGAAGATTTGATCCGGGAAGGCGTCATCCGCGGATGGGGCCTTCCCCAGGTGTCTGGAGAGATGCGGCACCGGGCGGATTCCGTCACACCGGTTTCAGCAGTACAAAATATCTATTCTATGGTAGAGCGAGATTGTGAGCGGGATATCTTACCATACTGCTTAGAGCATGAGATTGGCGTTGTCCCGTTTTCTCCCATCGCCAATGGTTTGCTTTCGGGAAAAGTGACCGAGAAAACCCGCTTTTAAGGAGACGATGTACGGAAATTTGTGCCGCAGCTCAGTTCAGAAAATCTGATTGCAAATCGCCCTATTGTGGAGGCAGTATCTCAATTTGCCAAGACCAAAACACTTAAAAACACACCCCGAAATTTATTATAGAGTTGTTTTTTTACAGATCCTTCGTTTTTATATTGCTCATTACTTTTTCTCAACTTGCAAGCATTGTCACAACAACAAAACGCAATATACAGTGTTAATCTGCTGAATTTAATCAATATATTGTATATTAAAGTTGCAGCTTAACTTATTTGCAAGTGAGCGCAAGTAAATTATCAAGCCCAAAAAGGAATATATTCTCTATTTTTCGGAGCAGTACCTGCTTTTTCTTTTATCATACCTGCTTCAACAGCTTGCTTAAAAGTTCTTGAAATCTTATAACGTTCATTTTCGTCCATATTAAACCTTGCTCTCAAAGATGTATTATTCGTGACTTTTCCTTGAACATAATTGAGACATGTATGATTGTAACATATTCGAATTAACTCATCCCTTGTAAGTTTATTAAAACGTTTTTCCTTTCTAAGCGTAACGGAGGTGCTTTTTCCATGCACTGTTATTTCAGGGGCAAGGAGATTATTTTCTTCAATATAAGTTATGACCTTATCATACCCACTTCCTCGTTCCTCACAAATTCCCACACGATGCATTGCAGCAGCTAAGCTTTCATTTCGTGAATGTGGCGGGGAGTCTATGAATCTATCTTTTTCTACAATAGGAACACCCGGATTAGATATAACGATATGGTCTCCAAAAATAGATATAATGGGGGAACCTTTTTCACTTAAATCTTGATGAATAATTGCATTTGCCACAAGCTCCCTAAGTGAAAGAATCGGAAACATAGAACGCTTTTTTCTAAGAGCCCCATCTATATATTCAATTTGAGGCAAATGTTCATTAATATATCTAATTAAACCCTCAAATCCAACAATATAACCTTTTCCCCCAACTTGCTCATGAGCAGGTTTCGTATAATTGTTGCCAGAGTAAATCAAAACACGAATTGCCTTGTATTCTACTGTTTTAAACATTGATAATTTTTTTGCCAACAACAAAGCACCTAGATTAGTAATATTATATTTCCCTGTATTTTGTTCAGAAACAAATCTGAATTCACTTAAAACAGACATTACTCCTAAAGGACTGCTTGGCAAAGGCTTTTCAAGCATTTCAAATAGCTTTTTCCAATCTAAATACTTGGTAACTTCATTTGCTGAAACATTTTTTTTGGCTATTTCGGATGTAAAATCATTTTCATTTTCAGAATATACGATGTCCCACAATTTTTTAGCATCTTCTGATAAATTATTAAGATTCTTCAATGTATTCCCAGAAATAATATACTCAATGCCATCATACTGTATTGTGTTTCTGTACGCACGTTGTACCTCTAATACAACAACTCTTTTTCCTTCTATGACAAGTTTTTGTATAAAGAAATCTGCATTAGCGGATAAATGGTTGGCAATCTCTTGCAGGTTTGGAAGATCGAATATTGTATCCGTAAGTGATTTCGTAATTTCGTCAATCCCCCAAAAGGCATAAATATATGGGGCTCTTTTAACGGCAGCTGTATTGGCCATAGCGCAGACATACTTGCCCAAGTCCTCTTGAGAAATATCATCAGGAAGGCATAGAGAGATTTCAAGGAGTGCATGCTGTTTAATATAAGAATTTACAATTTGTTTGTAATAGCTTAACTCTGCCATCAATTAAGTACCTCCTTTTGAAAACCTGCTACGGGATCTTTAGGTTTGCGCTTATCAGTTTCATTTTCTTTTAATTTACCGGCAAAGGCATTATCAATTTCTTCTTGTAATTTTTGCTGATATTTTGATCGGTTATCCCATAGTTCTGTAACATCAATAGATCCAGTTAGAATTATGTCGTCTTCTCCACCCTTTAATTTAATGATATCTTTAAATAATGAATTATATGGACCTGTTATGCGAGAATCTCCATATTTTGAAGTATTTACTTGAATAACAAAGATATGCAAATCTCTTGTTGTTGCTTCAACCATATTCGAAAAGTAATTTGTATCTCTGTTTAATTCCAGAACAATTAACAAATCAATTAGTCCTCGCAATTTGTATCGATACTCAATATTTGTTAATTCATAACACATCAAATTACTATATCTTAACCCATTCCAATCTATAATTTGAGTTGATCTATTTTCAGGATCTTTGCATTGCAATTGTTTTTTTGATAGTGCTATTTTTTCTTTTGGGGCGTAGTAGTTTTTTTCTCTAAACAGTGGTATTGAAAACCTAAAACCATTAGCCGAAAATGGTTGCAAAACGACTACATAATTATATGCTTGTTTGTCGCTAACTAAATACCTTAATCCACTCAATATTGCTATGTGATTCTTTCTTGCGAAGATTAAGATTTCTTGTAGCCATTGAATGGGCATAAAGAACTCCGGAAAAACAATAATATCAGCATTTTTGCTTTTCGCATCATTAAGCATTCTGTACAATTCACACTTTTTTTGAGGAGATAAATTGTAGTTGGGATTTTCCAAAACAGGAGTGACATCTGAAGCTTCGTCAATAAAAATACTTGCTAAAGCAGCTTTAAATGCTTTTCTTTTACCATTAACATCGTTTATAGCTATATATTGTAGATAGTTATCATTATTAGCCGGGTTTTCTATTTCCCTTATAGTATCAAGCGCTGCTTTTATATTATTTATTTTTATAAATTGATCATTGTTTTCTTTGATCTTGCCACAAAACGGATTCCCGCCGTTAGAAAAGCTAACCATAAACCGCCATAAATACAATTCATCTAAATGTATAAATCGTGGTGCAAATTTTATTTTGTTGTCATCAAAAGATTTAGAGATAAGTAGAGAGCGAATATTACTTGGATTAATATTCACTAACGAAACATTGACACTAATGTCACTAATATAACTTAATAAAGGATACGCTAACATATGATTATTAAACATATTAGCATTACGGATATCTCTTGCATTTTCAAATACGGTATTAGCATCTGTCATAAATGCTTTGTTTTTTTGAATAGCAGGATCGACACTTATGTAGGTGCTTACAGTTTTTAACGCATATGGAGCTAAAGCAATAGATGCTGAAATAGCAAGTTGTTCATGCAGAGCATTTTTAAGTTTTTTAAGTATTGGTTCAATTCTTGCCGGGGCAATGTTCTCTACTGAATCTGAAGAAATTAAATTGATTGATTTATAAATTTGTTCATAAAACTCTAGAAAAAGATCGTATCTTTCATTAATCAATATTAGATTAAAAACATTTGTCCAAGCAGAACGGAACTCTATGGCTTGCTGTGAACTGTAAAACCGTATAATTTGTTTGAACTGCGATTCCATATAGTTGCAATGATTTATTTCTGTAGTATTTACATTCTTACTGGCTCTGATTAAATCATTTAAAAACAATGAAGCCTTATAATTATTTGTTGAAAATTGAAGATTTCGAACTTTTAAGGCACCATTGCCTTGACCTACAGAATAAGCATATTCGTCGAAATTTCTTTTTGACAGATCTATATCCGGTAACAAAAAGCCATCACTTATACTGACCATACTGGGAGTTACATTACTTGTTTCACAGAGTAATTTTATCAAAGCATCTGACTCCGTATGATCAAAATATATACAGCGAATTTTGTCTTTTTGAAGCGCAAGCTCTCCTTGTGGAAGTAAAATTTTGTAGGTGTCCTTTCTTGACTCAATAATATCATTTTTGATAAATACTTTTTCGATAATATTTTGTTGGGAGATTTCCATATCGTTGGTTTTGTTAATAACTATCAGTATGTCATCAACATATCTACCATAGTAAGATGGAGCTATTTTCGTTATTATGGCATTATCAAAATCTTTAAGATATAAATTTGCCAATATCATACTACTGAACAGACCATCGGCAAAGCCGATTGTTCTTTTTTGCAATCAGCAGGAATATTCCCTCTAAACTTTTGCATTTCTGCAGTATATATAACATGTATGTTTTTTATAACATTAGTCAATTGCTTAATATTATTGAGACGTTTGTCCTCTTTCAAATAATATAGCAAATGATCAAATTCGAATATAACAGAGTAATAATAACTTTTAATGTCTAGCGAAATAAGAATACTATCCTGCTGACAATTATAGCGATTATGAATATTTTTAAAGGCATTATCTCTCCAAAAAGAATACTGACGAAAATAAGGGTAAAAAAACCTATTTGAATAAAAGTCTATTCCTCTGAATAAATCGGATTTACTATTAAACACCTGTTCTGTTTGAATACGATTAGCATATACGTTACTTGAAATACAGGCTTGATCATACGCAATTTTACTAATCATCAAAGTCCAAATTGTATCTAAAATCAATAGCTCAACAGGAGCCATAATATAAAAGTTGATTTTAGAAAGCTTTTTATTGGTAGAAACGGCATTCTGCAATAATTCTGCGGAGTCCGCAACTTCTTCGAAGGATTTTGGGAACGGAATAAACGAAATCTGTTTGAGTAGCATCGATAAATAGGAGGAATCTACTTCTGTTTCAAGAGAACACATGAAATTGGCCAAATCATTAATACGGTTATTCATGTCATTGATAGGGTACTCCCAAGTTGATAAGCGCATTTTATTATATAAGGCGGTTTTGTCGTAATAATAGTATGACTTCAATTTTTTGTATGCACCAATTATCATTATCCTATTATTGTCAAGGCTTTCAAACATGATAGCTCCTCCTTAATATTTACTTGCATTTACTTGAAAATCTGATTTATTATAACACTTCATCCGAGTTTGGTCAACTCTTTTGAGTTGTTTCTCATAGGCAAATTGCAAATATTTTGCAAGAAAATAAAGGCACTTGATTTTAAGGCTATCGCAAAGATTAAAGCAAGGGTTATGCTACGGAAACACTGAATAAATCACGCCTGACGGCTGAACGCACATCTTGCCCCGATATTTTCCGTCATTTTTGCCAAAAGCTCCTTGAAATACGCCAGTATTCCTGCGTCACTTTTGTCAATCTGACGAAAGATTGGATCATAGTCAATAAAGTAGACAGAAAAAAGAGGAATTATAGAAAATAAAGTTTAGCTTGATTTGGAGATAAACC
>CANRNI010000080.1 GCA_947631945.1 uncultured Clostridia bacterium | reverse complement strand
TTTTGAAAATACAAATATAAAAAATAAAAGCTCACAAACGGCGAAACAAAGCCATTTATGAGCTTTTTTAAATGGTGAAGACGGAGAGGATCGAACTCTTGACCTCTTGAATGGCATTCAAGAGGTCAAGAGTTCGATCCTCTCCGTCTCCACCATGAAGAAGTCCGAGTCATCGCGACCCGGACTTCTTTTTGTTCTGTACTTTACACCGCAGCGTCTAAACCATTCAAAAACTGCCCGAAATCAAAATTGAAATCTATCTTTAGTTTGTAACCTCTACGAACTTCAACTCGATTTATAAGGCAATTGACAATCATTTTCTTTCTTGCAAATTCCGCCCTGTCATAAATTTCCGACCATGAAATCAGCTCGTCATAGGTTGCGGATAAATCTTTGAGTATACTTTCGCTTTCATTGACTTCTCTTTCCGCAGTTTGACATAAATTTAAGAGACGGTCACACTCTTTTTCCGAATCAGAGATTATGCCTGAAAGAACTTCGGTGCTGAAAGAACTTTCGCCCTTAATTGCTTTCACAACTTCGGATTTCAGTATATTAAGACTTTCAAGACTTTTTGCATATTCCGTCCGAAGCATTATGAGCTTCGCTTTCCGTAATTCAAGCTCATCGGTATATTTTGATTGAATCACTTCGTTTTTGGAGACAGCTTTCATTTTAGCGAAAATATCGCGGACAATTTTATTGATCAAATCATCGAGGATATGCATGGTATATCCCGTCTGTCCGTCGCAGTCGGTCTGTTTTCTTGTTTTCCCGTAACAGGCATAGCGTATTCTTTTTGTATCGTCGATTGTTCCGTCTTTCCGTTTACGGTATCTGCCGCTTGTGGTAAGATTAAGTCTTGAACCGCAGTGTCCGCAATATACATTCCCCGCAAGCAATGATTGCCCTTTTGTATTTAAAGGCACTGTAGGATTTTCTTTCTTTTTATCGGAACGCTGTTTCATAATTTCCTGCACTCTTTCATATTGCTCCGACGGGATAATCTGCAATTCTGGAATAACTTCTGACCTCGATTCACCGCTTCTGAGAATGTCTGTATAGGTTAAATTTCTCAATATTCCGCGTATCGTAGCTTCATGCCACATTTTGCCTGTCCTTGCTCTGTAGCCATGCTCATTCAGCCAAGTAGTAATACGATGCGCTCCGTAACCCTCGTTTGCATACTTATCAAAAATCATCTTAACCACTATGGATTCGGTTTGATTGATTCTCAAATCATAAAGCTCATGCTTTTTCTTGTTAAATCTTCCGCTTTTCACAAGGTCATATCCAAAGGCGGCGACACCGCCCTTGAAATGCCCCGATTCAACGATTTGACCAAGACTTGTCCTTGTGCGGACGGAGGTTTTTTCGCTTTCGCCGTCCGCCTGCCAAAAGCGGATATAGTTTAAAAGCTTGTCGATATGATTATCAAACCGCTGTTCGCCCTCCTGTGTGCTCCATACCTCAATACCGTTTTTGACGAACCATTCAACGACAAACGGAGTTTCATCGGCGATCCTGCCGATACGGTCAAACATAAAGACAAGCAAAATATCAAACTGTTTCCTTCTTGCAAGCTCCTTGATCGTCTGAATTTTATCTCGGTTTTCGGCTCTGACCTTATGCCCGGAAACGCCGTCCTCCTGTTCCTCGTGAACAATATCCCAGCCTTTTTCAGCACAGAATTTATGACAAGCTTTTCTTTGCATGGGGATATCTGCTTCATGATTGCTGTTGTAATCAACCTGTTTATCGGTTGAAACACGGTAAAGACAGCACACCCGTTTTGCCACTTAAACCATCTCCCTGATCTTTTTCTCAATTTTACCTTGATCAAGAGCATTTTGTCGAATGTGCGAACATCCAAAGAGTATTTCGCGCAGACGGTTTACCAAATCGTTATTACATTTTTCTAAAAATATTGCGGTAATTTCATGCCCATTTACGCTGAAAGTGTACTCACCTCGGATATCGTTTAAAATCGCGCAAATCAAAATCTTAATTCGCTTCAACATTTGCATCACCTCGCCTCCCTGTTTTTCTGTCTTTGTAGATATTTGTAGTAATGCTCGCAGGCCTTTATAATAAAATTTTCTATATTCTTATCTGAAATATTGCTTGGTATTACAGAACGAATGCGCTATGCTGAAAATTTTATTGTTTCCCTTTGATTTGGTTTTTCCTGTCGAAGTAATTCTCCGATTGATTCTTCTGTTAATGTTCCGGCAACGAAATTCTTATGCATTTGGCTTGCTTGCGAATAAGACGGTGTACAATCTAATTCCTCCATATCGCCGAGTAGAGTATACTGTGTTTCTTCATTGAGATATGAAAGCTCCACACCGACCGAAAAAGCGATTTTGTTTTCATCAATCATATTGAGTAAATCCGGGACGAGGTTTGTCAGACGGATATAGCGTTGAATTTGCCTTGCACTGTCGTCGGATTTTTCCGCAACTGCTTCATCTGTACGCAACTTCGCGCCGGCTTGGCACGAAGTTAAATCCGTTCTTGCTCCTTGCCGTTTCAGTGCCTCATATTTCAGCTTATAGGCAAACGCTTTTTCACTCGGAAGAATTCGTTCACGGTGTAAATTACTGTCAACAACCATAATTGCCGCTTCTTCCTTGGAAACGTCATAAATAAAGGCAGGTACTGTTTCCAGTCCTGCTTTTTTTGCCGCATGAAATCTTCGATGTCCGGAAATGATTTCATATTCACACGGATCGTCTTCTTTTGGTTTCAATATCAACGGCGTTAAAATTCCACGTTCGCCAATACTTTCTGTAAGTTCGTCCATTTCTGCATTATGGTTGATTTTTTTGTATAGTTCGTTAACTTATTGAAATCATCGCCATTGAAGTAAATTGTCCATTGTCATAGGAATTTATAAGTTCTCCATTATAACGTGACACAGTTTCCTTTATATTTTTTACGCCAAAACCATGAATTTCGTCAGAATTTTCTTTTTCCGTAATTAACTCGTGTTTATCGTTAAATGGGTCTCGCGCAGCACTATTTATGACTTTAAAAATGACAAACGACTCTTTTGCCGCAATAATAACACGAATAAAACGCTTATCCGATTCCTCTATTTTAGTGCATGCTTCAATTGCATTATCAAGTTGATTTGCCAAAATTGCACAAATATCGATTGCTGCAATATGAAACGATTCAGGCAAGTTAATTATACAAGAAAAGGAAATATGCTCAATTTCCGCGTCAGCCTGTTTGCAATTTATAATCGCGTCAATGACTTCATTTCCACTTTTGCAGTAAGTTGATTTCTTATAGGTTGTGCTTAATAATTCAGCAACATACTCCTTTGCTTGCTCATCTTGATTCAACAAACCATCAATTGTCCGAATATGGTTTTTAAAATCATGCATTTGCTGACGGATTCTTTCTTGATCCCGTTGAACTTGAGAGTAGTTCCGTTCCAACAGGCTGTTTGTTAAAAGCATCATTTCATTTTCACGTTTATTATCGTGATATCGCGAACTAAGAATAATTGAAACAATCGCTGTAATTATAGCAAGTAAAATAAAACTAAGAGACAGAATAACTGCAATTTGTAAAATAATACGAGATTCCGACATTATCAGTACGGTAACAGAAGACATAATGATATAAGCAATGCTTGAAAAACTTAAGATAAATATTAAATATCGGCGGCTGAGATTTTTAATCTTGGGGTATAGCGACATGCAGGCAAAATACAATCCAACCTGTACGAATTTTACAAAGAACAAGTAAATAATGCGTGTTGTTCCCTGTTGGGTTAAAATATTCAACCCGTTATATATGTCAGTTGAATGCCCTAAGATCATTGCCAAAACATAACCGATTATGTAATCAAGTGTATTAAATACGAAAACAGTGACAATACAGGAGGTGCTTCGAAGAAGGATATTCCCTTTCGATGTAATCTTTGATGAGACAATAAAGAATATAATTGCTATAGCAATTGTTAGGAAAGAAAATATCTTCCATGTATTCATATATCCCACTAAAGCGGTATAAGCTATTCCCAATAAAGATATTAAAATATAATTTTTTTTATCTGTAAACCTTTTATCTGTCATCTGCGTAATAGCAGATAAAACGGTAAATCCCTCGATAAATGTCACAAATAACTCCACAAATTGATATATAATATCCACAAAAAACACCTTTTTAATTACTTGTTATATCTTCCACTGAAGCATAATCGCTTGTTTCACATTTTGCAGAGACCGACGGCTGATCGGCAATGTTTCTCCGGTGGTCAACTTGAGTTCGTATCCGGTAATTTGCGCAATATAATCTATATTAACAAAGTAGCTTCGGTCAATAAATATAAATCTATTGTCTTCCAGAACATTAAAAAACTCCGTAATTCCCCGAGGATCGGTTAATTCGCCTAGAGTAGAGGTATTTACGAGAATCTGACGGGGCGCTTTCATTACGTAGATAATTTCTTTATATGGAATGCGCCAATAATCATTGTAATAATGCAGTGCAACCGTATTCGTAGTTGCATCTTCCAATTCAGTGATTGCACTATCCATTGCTTCTGTAAAGTCGCGTTGCAGATTATATTTAATAATATATCTCAGAGCTTTAAATCGATATCCCTTTGAGGCCTGATCCTCCATCGTTGTTAAAAACAAAATAATAGCTGTAGATGTGTATTTCCGAATTTTTTCAGCCAGTTGGAATCCGTTTACTCTCGGCATTGAGACATCCAAAATATAGATGTCAGCTATTTTTTTGTCATCAATCTCATATATCAGCGCTTCTGAGCTATCAAAATAAAGGACTTGCATGTTCACATGTTTTGATTGCTCATATTTTTTTAATTCATTTTCAATAATTCTCAGATCATACTTACTGTCATCACATACAACGATGTTGATCATATTTATTCCCTCGATTCGTTGCGAATTTTATATGCTTTTCTCCGATTGATATCAAAGAAGAATGTACTGTCTTCCGTGACAATTAACACATACATATCATTGTACGCTCTTCTGTTATTATTGTTTTTATTGCTGTTATAAAAAAAAGTACCTACTTCTTCGTTTCTGATTCGCATCTGTAATTCACTTAAAACTTCATCTATTGACGCGGTATGATATTTTGAAGCCGTCCAATGCGGAATCATTTTCCTGAGTTCTTTTTCTGTAGTATCTTTTAAAACTTCCGCGTTCGGAACGTTTTCAACAATGTATGCGGCGGAATGTTTGGTTACTGCATCGCAATTAATAAATAATTCCAGTAATTCGTAAAAATCAAGTCCGAGCGTCATCAGATCCTGAAAAAAGCATCTTTGTTCTCATCTCTCCCAAATATAGAAGTGACACTTGGATCATAAGACAGTATTTTAACAATAACTGTGCGAAATTGACTATTTAAATTTATTTTATTTTCCATAATAAAAAACCTGACAATATTTTTCTCAAATACTGCACTGTGCCAAAAGAGTCAATATCAACAGATATTTATATTCCACCTTCACTAGATTAATTATAACACAAGATTTTTAGATTTTCAACTTTTTGTATTTAGCGGTATTTTTTTATGTATAATTCGGTAATGAAACTACCGTTTGGACAAAAAATCAAACCAAAAAATACATAAAGCAACATAAGAAAACGCAAATAAAGTACAATAATACCGCCAAATACAAAAAAGCACTGTAAACGAAGTCTTGATTCTACCTAAAGGCAAATTAAAAGAAAGAAGTTGATTGATAGGATAACACAATTATTGTATTTCAAACAAAAAACTTATAAAAATGAAAGGAGCAGAATGCAATGTACAACATATTATCATTACATATATTAATTTTAATGGCGTGAATGTCATTATGTTTGATTTTAGCATATTCTGTTAATACGGACGGAGCTTGCCTTGTCTGTGAATTGATGCTAATCCAAAGCATCCCACACAGTTTACAATAGTTCTTGGAGAGGAACTCTAAAAACTACTACTTCTAATAATACGAGGTTCAGATTATTTATGAAAAAAACAGCTATGAAAGTCATCAGTACATTGTTATGTCTTGCGTCAATATTTTCTTTATCATTTTCCGTAGCCTATGCAAGCTCAGCGACGGACGAAACACAATTAAATGATTTGGGCGATGTAAAAACGGACGGTTATGTTACCGCCGCAGACGCAAGGCTTGCATTGCGCGCATCTGCGAATCTTGAGAAACTTGACGAAAAACAAACATTTGCCGCGGATGTAAACATAGACGGTAAGGTAACTGCGGCGGACGCAAGACAGATCCTCCGCGTTTCAGCAGGGATTGATGTGTTCAGAGTAAATGTGGAACTTGAAGTGCGGCAGGAATATGTAATTGATTCCATATATGATTTGGGAGCATATGGATGGTCTTATACTGTATCACCCGAAACAGGACTTGACGTTGCGAAAACCGTAGAAAAACTTCCGTCGGATACTCCGGAAGGAACCGCACCCGAACAGGTCTATACATTTACCGCACAAGCCCCCGGAACATATACGTCGGATTTTAAACTTGCACATCTCGGTGATCACAATGTATTGAATGAAATAGTGTTCACATTTACTGTTAAGTAAAATTTATAAAAAACCGAAATGATAAAAAAATGAATAAAAAACTCTTAAACTTGTATCGCTTATTTTATCGCTCGCCACTTTTATCGGATTTGATGATAGTAAAGGGGCTTTTAAGTTCATCAATTCATGGGGAACCAGTTGGGGGATAGGCGGTTACAGATGGATATCCTATAAATTAGTGGAAAATACAACAGTCAATAGACACGGTGCAGGTTTAGGGTATGTTATGTCCACAGCCAATGATAAGTATCTTCTCGGCGATGTTGACGGCAACGGCACTATTACCGACTTGTACTCATACAGTTCAAAAACAGAAACTCCGACAAACAGACAATATGCTCTCGCGGATGTTGACGGCGACGCGCAGGTTACTGCGACAGATTCCAGATATATTCTTCGATATTCATCGGGTCTTATAACAAAAATGCCACTTTATAACTGACAAAAAATATACTCATCTAACCGCCGGTTCAGCCGGCGGTTAAGTCTGTCGAAAAAGTCAGATTTAAGGAAACACTGAATAAATCACGCCTGACGGCTGAACGCACATCTTGCCCCGATATTTTCCGTCATTTTTGCCAAAAGCTCCTTGAAATACGTCAGTATTCCTGCGTCGCTTTTGACAATCTGACGAAAAATCTCATGGCGCAATCTGCACATTCGATTTAATTAGTGTTTCCTTAATCGTTTTTGAACTATAGTCAATAAAGTGGATAGAAAAAAAGAAATTATACGAGAGAAAGTTAATCGGCTTACGTCCCATAATTCCATATTATTAACGGAAATTTTGATGCGTGTCAAGGGCGGTCGTGCATTTTACCCTTGACGCGTACCTGGATTTCTGCTATTCGCTCAGTTTGTCTCAAAAAAATCAAGCTATGAATGAATCTCACCCCGGTCCCTGCGGCATTCCATCCATTTTCGGGTTATGTCCGCCTGCGCAAGGTACAGCATTTTTAAGAAGCTGTCATCATTTGGGAATACCGCTTTGCTTTTCGCGACCTTGCGAAGCTGTGAGTTGAAGGTTTCAATGGAATTTGTTGTATATAGCAGTATTCAGGTCGATTGGTGTTACTTGAAATATGCAGATAATTCAATCCGGTGAAACGAAAACTTTCGAATATTTTGTATTTCATTTTTTCCAAAACTGCTCAAGTTCATACTGAGCCGCATACCTTTTTTATCGACTATCAGTGTTTTGCTATCCTTGTATGACACATATTTGGCGCTGTTCCTGATTTGATATATGTGATACACTGTTGTTTTCTGCCCTTGGATAGACGGCTGTGATGGTTTCCGGAAATCCTGTTAATCTGTCTTGTTTAGTTGGTTTAAGATAGAAAGCCGATATTTCGCACTTTCGTTTTCTCCGGCATCATTTCAAGGATCTGTAAAAAACAACTCTATAATAAATGTTGGGGGTGTGTTTTTGCGTGTATTGGGAGAGCGCTTGAATGGCATTCAAGAGGTCATCGGTTCGATCCCGACCGTCTCCACCATTTAAAAAAGCTCATAAATGGCTTTGTTTCGCCGTTTGTGAGCTTTTATTTTTTATATTTGTATTTTCAAAA
>CANRNI010000079.1 GCA_947631945.1 uncultured Clostridia bacterium | reverse complement strand
CTCGAAACCGAGTGTGACGAAAAGAAGTATCTTGCTTTACTGAAAAAGCGTGCGCTGCTATGCTGTAAAACCCTCGATGCAGTTCGTCATATTATGAAGCGTAACATTGAAAAGGGTCTACTGCCAAATTATCAAGACGGCGCGATTGAGATGGATAAGCAGTATTGCACAATGGGCATCCTCGGATTATTCGAGGTTATTGAAGCGTTTGGATATACACAAGTCGATGAACTTGGATATACCTACTACACGGACAAGGGAATTGAGTTTGCAAGCAAAATTTTTGATGTGCTAAACGAGGTAAAAGACTCGTTTACAGCCGAGTATTCATTCAATATTGAGTCTGTACCAGCAGAGCGAGCCGCCGTCGTGCTTTGTCAGAAAGACAACTTGTTATACGACCTTAAGGAAAAATTCATCTATTCAAACCAGTGGATTCCGCTGTCTACAAAATGCACGATTCAAGAAAAGCTGCGGCTTAGTTCCATTCTTGACGCAAAGTGTTCCGGTGGTTCCATCGCCCATATCAACCTTGAGTCAAATTTCCCGAATGCGGATATGGCGTGGAATATGCTCAATAAAATCGCACAGTCCGGTGTAATCTATTTTGCGTTCAATACGCGCATTAATGAATGTAAGAACCACCACGGGTTTGTTGGGACAGACCATTGCCCGAACTGCGGAGAGCCGGTGTTCGATACCTATCAACGTATTGTTGGGTATTTGGTGCCAACACGCGCCTACTCAAAAGATAGATTCAGAGAGTTCAATACCCGTCAATGGTATGAGTACGCAGAAATGCTACAGGAATGATAAAAGAAAGGATATATAAATAATGCAAAGCGATAAATCATTAGAAGTAAAGACGGGTATTATCAATTCGGCAAGATTGCTGCGAGATAAAGCGGATGAGATTTCATTGGATATTGATAAGGAAAGAGTAAAAAACATTTACATAACAATTTCAATCACGCCGAATGATGCTCCGTCCCTGGACATATCAAAAACATACTATATTGGTTAAAGGAGTATCTGATATGCGGATAAAAACAATCATTGATGAGGATTTCGTCAATTACAAACAACCTGTAATGTATATAGGTACGGCACAATGTAATGGAAAGTGTTGCCTCGAAGCAGGTATTCCGCTGTCAGTTTGCCAAAACGATGGGTGGCACGAAAGTGCCACTATCGAAATGGCGGATGATAAAATTATCCAGAGATATCTGTCCAATGACATTACAAAGGCAATCTGTTTTGCAGGTCTTGAACCATTTGAACAGTTTGATGAAATGGCTGTATTTATTAAAAAACTCCGTAATGACTATCATTGTAATGATACGGTCATCATATACACAGGTTTTTATAAAAACGAGGTTTTATCACAAATTCAAGAACTGCAAAAGTTCAAAAACATCATTATTAAATTTGGCAGATATGTGCCGGATAAGGAGAGACATTTTGATGAAATTCTTGGTGTGTATCTGGCATCTAACAATCAATATGCGGAGGTAGTGAGTTAATGGGAACGAATATAACCGATGGATTTAGAACAATCGCGACTCGTATTCGCAATACGAAAACAGAACTGGATGACCTTGGCGAAGTAGTGACAGTTTCTATCGATTTTGCCAGTTTGCCAAGCATATCAGTCATACGAGAAGATGGAATAACTGACGTATGTATTGACGGAATATTACAAAAACGGCGTATTGATTTTGTTCCGCTCAGTAATTCATCAGAAAAAGATAATCAATTGGAAGAAGATTCGGAAATACTTGATGAGTTCCTCCGTCAATTTGAAAGGAAATAATACAGATATGGGAGATTATAAACTTATAAGAACGAGCAAAAATCAAAGACGTATTGCAGAGTTTTCTTAATGAATATCAAAAAAGCAAAAAACGGCGAACTGAAAGAGAGTATACATAATGTCTATCAAACAAAACCCGGATAAAGAATATGCGGATAAAGTGCGCAAAAAATTAAAAGAAAACGGCGGATATTGTCCTTGTCTTCTTGAAAAAATACCTGACACAAAGTGTATGTGTAAAGAGTTCAGAGAATCAGAAGAAGGAATATGTCATTGCGGCCTTTATATCAAGGAGAAAGACTGATAAAAATAATATTAAGAAGGCGTTTTTCAGTCGGTATGACGGTATATTAAATAAAAAAAGTAATGAGTTAAAAATAATTTTGAGAATGGAGCAAGAAAAGGTGTTTAATGTAATTTGTAAAGTTCGTGACGATAGAGCCGTCGGAGGTGTTCGATATGAAACTGTTACTGTATTTGACGTTGTCATGAATAAAAATGGTTATCCGCATTTTTTAATTTATCAGGATAAACAGTGGAAATATGTTTCAGCAAAACATTGTCAGCCAATTGGCGAGGAATATAAGGCTATATCGCACTATGAAATCTTGAATAAAATACGAATTTAACATTCAAAAGAAAGGTATATTAAAGTGAATTTGAAAAAGAAAACAAATGAAGAATTAGAAAATTTATCTTGTCGTTGTAAAGATGAAATCGTGTCCTTAAAAAACGCACTTAATATAATTCCTGAAACAAGTGTTCTTGGAAGACTTGGTATACGTGCTTCTATTCGTATGTGGCAAAAACATTTAGATGAAGTTGAAAATGAATTAAAGAATCGTACAGTAACAACAAATATGGAATCGAGGTACGGATAATGCGACACATGGGAGATATAACAAAAATAAGCGGATATACTGCGCCAACAGTTAACGTAATAATCGGCGGCAGTCCGTGCCAAGACTTGAGCATTGCTGGAAACCGCAAGGGGCTTTCGGGCGAGCGTTCAGGGTTGTTCATGGAGCAAATAAGAATCATTAAGGAGATGAGAGATAATGACAAGCGAAATGGCAGGACAGATAACAATGTCCGACCTCGGTTTATGGTATGGGAAAACGTCCCCGGAGCTTTCAGTTCAAACGGCGGCGAAGACTTCCGAGCCGTCCTCGAAGAAACGGCTAAAATCGCAGATAAAAACGCCGTTATTCCTCGACCTCCGAAGGGGAAGTGGACAACATCAGGCTGTATCATGGGAGATAGGTGGTCGGTTGCTTGGCGCGTATTCGATGCGCAGTTTTGGGGAGTCCCCCAGCGTAGACGCCGAATCGCACTTGTCGCAGATTTTGGAGGACAATGCGCTCCCGAAATACTCTTTGAGCGCAAAGGCGTGTCAGGGTATTATCCGCAGGGCAAAACGCCGTGGCAAGGTTCTGCCAGAGCTGCTGCTTGCGGCACTCGAAAAACAGGCACGGGAGAGTTAGTGTGCATGGCTACACAGCAGGGCGGCGCAGAAATCCGAACAGATGACTGCGCCCCCACCCTCACCGCCGCCGCTGGAATGTCCGGCAACAATCAGCCCGTGATATGCAAGCCCACCTATTGTATTCAAGGAAATTGCATTGACCGGTCTGACAAGGCCGGGTGCAACGGAAAAGGTTGGACGGAAGATATAAGTTATACGCTGAATACCGCTGACCGCCATGTTGCTGTATTTGAAAACCGCCGCCGGGATGCAAGATATAAAGGGCCTGTCGATATATCACAAACGGTTATGGCGAATTTCGGAACGGGCGGAAACAATACACCTTTTGTTGTTCAAGGTAGTGCTGTCGGCTTCACTCAGGCTGCTTACGATAAGTACGCGCAGGATGACACGGCTGGTACTATCAAAGCAAATGGTGGGAATTACGGCGGTGGCAGTGAAAACTTGGTCGTTGAAGGATTTGACGGTTACAATGCCGCACCGAAAGATTACCTTGTGCGCCGTCTAACGCCCCTTGAATGTGAACGGCTGCAAGGCTTCCCGGACGGCTGGACTGATATAGGCGAATGGACAGACGGCAAAGGCAAAGTACATAAAACATCGGACGCGGCAAGATACAAAGCCCTCGGCAACAGTATAGCTCTGCCGAATTGGTTCTATGTGCTTGATAAATTGAATCAATACTGTGAGGATAAGACAATGGCAAGTCTGTTTGACGGTATAGGCGGTTTTCCGCTGATATGGGAAACGCTGAACGGAAAAGGCTCTTGTCTTTGGGCTTCCGAAATAGAAGAATTTCCGATTGCAGTTACAAAATATCACTTTAGAGGTAAATAAAAAAGTGGATTATAAAAAGTTTTATGAATATTGGGTTGCACTCTATGGTACGGGACTTGAAATCGCAAACTGGCATTTGAACGGAGACACAGAACCATTCGATAATTTCTTTGATGCTGCCGTAGAAGATTCATTGTATGACTCAAAAAATTAATTTTTTACCAGTATTTTTCCATAATTCAAAAGGCAGTAAATAAATAAGATTTGATAAAAATAGCAGAAATAAGGTAAAAATATGAAAACAGTTAAAATAGGAATTAATTTATATGAAAATATTAAATGAATTGCAGTGGGAATAAAATAAGTTAAATGCAAATATATGTATATTATGAAGTACCGAAAACAGAAAGAGGCGTATTACAATAAAACAATTTTTTGTTGTAAATAATGTAAGGAATGAAGATGTTGAAATACTTAAAAAAATTATAACAAAGAAGATGGAAACTATCATTAATCAGGATATTGCCCGAAATATGTACACTGTCGCGGAAGTCATAAAAATTTGATTTTAAGTTGAAAAAAGTACATAAATATGGTATAGTTGTTTATGTATTAAGCGGCTATACCATTTTTCTTACGTCTAATTATTTTGGAGGTAACAAATGGCAAAAGTTGCAATATATTTACGTTTGTCTGACGAGGACAGAGACAAAAAGTTTAAGACAGACGAAAGTGAAAGTATACAAAACCAGAAATCCATGCTTCGTGATTATTGCGCTGAGCGAAATTGGGAGATATACGATATTTACTGTGACGAAGATTACAGCGGCATAGATAAAAACAGACCTGATTTTAACAGAATGATAAAGGATTGTGAAGCAAGGAAAATAGATATAGTTTTGTGTAAATCACAGTCGAGATTTTCACGCGATATGGAGATGATAGAAAAATATATCCACAATAAATTCATTGAGTGGGGAGTTCGCTTCATAAGCATTGTTGACCATGCAGACAGTAATGATGTTTCAAATAAGAAAGCCAGACAAATAAATGGCTTAATAAACGAATGGTATTTAGAGGACGCATCCGAGAATATCAGAAAAACGCTAAAGCATAAACGAGAACAGGGCGAATTTACCGGTTCGTTTGCTCCTTACGGATATCTTATTGACCCTGATAATAAAAACCATTTAGTTGTTGACGAGAAAACTGCGCCAATTGTACAGGATATTTTTAATTGGTACAATCAAGGGTGGGGATATAGAAGAATTGTAATGGAATTAAACAACAGAAATATTCCCAATCCTTCGACGTACAAGCATCTGAATAATAGTAATTATGTTAACAAAAAGGAAGAAGAGAGCCGTTGTTGCGGATTGTGGACGCATTCAACTGTTTATCGTATAATCCGAAATGAATTATATACGGGAACGCTTGTTCAAGGGAAATCTCATAATGTAAGTTACAAAAACAAGAAAAGAGTAAATGTTCCCAAAGAAGACTGGATTCGCGTTCCGAATACGCACGAAGCGATAATCACTATGGATACTTGGAAAATGACACAGGAACGTCTAAAAGGCAGAGAGCGAACGAGCAAGATAACAATGGAATTATCACCTTTGGGCGGAAAAGTAAGATGTGCGTTGTGCGGAAGTCCTATGTCCAGAGAAGTGTGGCATGATAAGAATAAGACTAAAACATACTATGGCTTAACGTGTAAAACATATAAAGTTGGAGCGATGAATTGTTCCAACAGAAGTCAAATAAACGGAGCCGTTCTCGAATCAATTATTGTCGAGCAGCTAAATAAATATATATCCTCATATTGTCAAATGGATTTAATTGTGCTTGAAAAACAAAAATCTGACACAAGCCATCTATTCAGGGATATGTTAAAATCATATGAAGAAAAAATTCATATCAACGAATTAAAGATAGCAGATTTATATGATGACAAACTGGAGGGTGTTATTACAAAAGAGCAGTATCTTATGTTCAGCAGAAAATATACCGATGAAATTGATGAACTTAGCCAAAAATGCGAAGCCATAAAAACGCAGATAGAACAGATGGAGGACTTAAGTAAACACTCCACGAATATCAGGGACGTTCTAAAGCGGTATGAACATATTGATACATTGACTCGTGATGTTGCCGATGAATTTATTGACTGTGTTTATGTGGGTGAAAAAGAAGACGGTAAAGACCGTAAAATAACGATAAATTGGAAGTTTTAAAGGACGTAAAAATGGTAAATAAACAATCGTGTTAAGACATACCCGCCATGTCCTGCGTCGATAATAATAAGGGGAGCGTCGTTTTTTATAGTGTTCTGTACCGATACGGAGTCTGATTTCCCTGACGATACGAATACAAGTCCGGCGCATACGGCGACAACCACAAAATACGGAAGGATTTTAACAAGACGTTTCATATTAATCACCCGATATATTAATATTCAAAAAACGTCCGAGTATGACAAACCGTGCGGAAACCGAGATGATAAACCGAAATGAACGCCATGCAAATCAATGCGCGGCGTTCCGGCGTTATGAATTTTAGCACTAAAATTTGTGCCGTATTGTATTTTCCGTTTTTTTAATCAAGGAAGTCCTTGAGCTTTTTGCTTCTTTGCGGATGACGGAGCTTACGCAAAGCCTTTGCTTCGATTTGTCTGATTCTCTCTCGCGTCACGTTAAACTCCGCTCCTACTTCCTCAAGAGTTTTCGGGTGCCCGTCCTCAAGACCGAAACGTAGAGTAAGCACCTTTGCTTCTCTCGGAGTAAGAGTTTTAAGAACGGAATTGAGAGCCTCCTTTAAAAGAAGCTGTGAAGCCGCGTCGGCGGGCGCGAGCGCGTCCTCGTCGGGAATAAAATCTCCGAGATGGCTGTCTTCCTCCTCGCCAATGGGAGTTTCGAGAGAAACGGGTTCCTGCGCCACTCTTAAAATTTCACGCACTTTTTCAACAGACATTCCAAGCTCCGCTGCGATTTCCTCCGCCGTAGGCTCTCTGCCGTTTTTATGAAGCAAAAGACTGTTTGTCTTTTTAACCTTGTTTATAGTTTCAACCATATGGACGGGTATGCGTATGGTTCTCGCCTGGTCGGCTATGGCTCTTGTGATTGCCTGTCTTATCCACCATGTGGCGTATGTTGAAAATTTAAAGCCCTTTGTGTAATCGAATTTTTCAACAGCCTTGATAAGACCTAAGTTACCCTCCTGTATAAGGTCAAGGAACTGCATACCTCTGCCGCCGTAGCGTTTTGCGATACTTACGACAAGGCGGAGATTCGCAACTTCAAGACGCTTTTTCGCTTCGATGTCGTTATCCGCTATACGCATTGCAAGCTCTATTTCCTCTTCCGATGAAAGCAGGGGAACCTTTCCTATCTCTTTAAGATATACCTTGACGGGATCGTCAACCTGTAAATTTTTAGTATCTGAATCGTCGGCTTCAATTTCAGCCGATTTTCCTATGTCGGAGTCAAAGTTCAGAGCGTCGAGCATAACGTCGTTCATGTCGTCAACAATTTCGATATTGTTGCTTTCTATTGTTTCATAAAGCCTGTCAAGCTCGTCAATGTCAAAGTCAATTTCAAGGATAGCGGAATCTATTTCGTGAGTAGTCAGTTTTCCCGTCTGCCGTCCCTTTTCAATGAGTCTGTTAAAAATAGTTTTTTTATCGTTTGCTTCCATATCTTTTCTCCTGTCCGTTAAGGAACCACTGAATAAATCACGCCTGACGGCTGAACGCACATCTTGCGCCGAGATTTCCCGTCATTTTTGCCAAAAGCTCCTGGAAATACGTCAGTATTCCTGCGTCACTTTTGTCAATCTGACGAAAAATCTCATGACGCAATCTGCACGTTCGATTTAATCAGTGCTTCCTTAATTTTATATCTTTTTTTCTTTCTTTAACCATAGTGGATTTAATGCAATACTGCACAAAGAAAATGCGCAAAGGCGTCAGTTTCTTATTGTGGGTGTTGCCTTTATTTTTTTCTCTTTAAAATCAAATCGGAGGTTTTTTAAGGCAATACCGCATAATTATTGTCGTGCAGATGTGCCAAGAGATTTTTCGTCAGATTGACAAAAATGACGCA
>CANRNI010000078.1 GCA_947631945.1 uncultured Clostridia bacterium | reverse complement strand
ATAAGTGTTTCTTTGAAGTTTATGAGGCAAAGGTAACAAATCTATATGATATAAACTAATTATGAACATCTACTTAGCTACGCTCTTATTATTATACTTGCGATAAAATATCTCTTATTTGTTTAATTGACAATTTATTGCGTTTGTTAATTTACCTATAATGTTTCCAAGGACAGAATCGACTATTACAGCTATCTTTACCGTATTTTTTCATACTTGCTGATTCTGGAATAGCCGATAAATCAGAAAAATAGCCTATCTTTGTATTATTTAACCCGTAACACGAAACGTAATAATGCAAATAAGGCTATTCCGCAAAACGATAACCTTCGGCTACATTCTTATTGCAGTGCTCATAGGTGGCATTGCATATACCAGCTTTTATGAATGGCGAAAACTTGAGACTATTGAAGAGGAGAACCGACACATAGATAAGTTTCGCTTTCAGTTACATGATGCACACGTTCAGATGATAGAGTTCTCCCTGCTTGGCGAAACTATATTGGAATGGGATGCTAATACTTTGGAAAATTACCATACCCAACGTATGGAGATGGACAGTATGCTGTGCCGTTTCAAAATGTATTATCCATCGGAGCGTATAGACAGCGTGCGCCATATTCTTGAAGATAAGGAACAACAGATGCGTGGCATCGTTAAATTACTTGATGAGCAGCAAGCCCTTAATGAGAAACTGGCACGTCAAGTACCTGTAATCGTACAGAAAAGTGTGCAAGAACAACCCAAGAAACCAAAGCGAAAAGGATTTCTCGGAATCTTCGGTAAAAAGGAAAAGCCGGAATCGACTACAACAACCACGATGCTCCGTTCCCTCAATCGTGACATGATAGCAGAACAACAATCGCAAAGCCGCCGTCTGTCAAAACACGCTGACAGCCTTGCAGCACGTAATGCAGAACTGAATTTGCAACTGCAAGGGTTGATTCGTCAGATGGATGAAAAGGTCCAATCTGATCTACAAAAACGCGAGGCAGAGATAATGACTATGCGGAAAAACTCATATTTGCTTGTCGGAAGTATGACAGTCATTGTTTTATTGTTATTGCTCGTATCCTATATAATAATTTGCCGTAACAATCTGCGAATCAAACGTTATGAGAATGAGGCTGCAAAACTAATAAGCCGATTGAAACAATTTAATCTACAAAATGAGGAATTGATTGCTTCCCGCAAAAAAGCCGTTCATACCATTACTCACGAATTGCGCACACCACTGACGGCGATAACAGGCTATGCCGGATTGATGAGCAAAGAACATGATGCGGATAAAACTGAGCTGTATGTACAAAATATACAGCAATCCTCAGAGCGTATGCGAGGGATGCTTGACACACTGCTGGACTTTTTTCGGCTGGATAACGGAAAGGAACATCCCAACCTTTCCCCATGCAGGATTTCCACTATCACGCATACCCTTGAAACAGAGTTTATACCCATTGCCATGAACAAGGGATTATTCCTTACCATGAAGAACAACGCGGAGGCGGTTGTTTTGACCGATAAGGAACGAATCCTGCAAATTGGCAACAACCTTCTCTCCAATGCCATCAAGTTCACGGAGAATGGTGGTGTATCCTTGACAATGGATTATGATAACGGTGTGCTGAAACTTGCCATTGAAGATACGGGTACAGGTATGACCGAAGAGGAAAAACAACGAGTGTTCGGTGCATTTGAACGTCTTTCAAATGCCGCTACGAAAGATGGCTTCGGGTTGGGCTTGTCTATTGTGCATCGTATCGTGGAGATGCTCGGTGGCACAATCCGGTTGGAAAGCGAGAAAGGCAGGGGAAGCCGTTTCACGGTAGAGATTCCCGTACAATCTGCCGAAGAACTCCCCGAACAGATAAATCAAACCCCAACACACCATAATCATATCTGCCATGATGTGATTGTAATTGACAATGATGAGGTACTGCTTCTTATGCAAAAAGAAATGTATGCCCATGAAGGGATACACTGCGACACCTGTAACAATTTGGCGGAACTGATAGAGATGATTCGCCAGAAAGAATACAGTTTGCTTTTGACGGATCTGAATATGCCTGAGATAAACGGTTTTGAATTGCTGGAACTGCTGCGCTCGTCCAATGTAGGCAATTCAAAGACCATCCCGATAGTGGTCACAACAGCTTCGGGCTGTTGTAGCAAAGAGGAACTGATGGAACGAGGATTTGTCGGATGCCTGTTCAAACCGTTCTCCATATCAGAACTGATGGAAATCACGGATAGCTGTGCCACAAAAGAAAAACAAGACGGGAAGCCGGACTTTTCTACTTTATTGTCATACGGCAAAGAAGCCGTCATGCTGGAAAAGTTGGTAGCGGAAACCGAAAAGGAAATGCAGGCGGTCAAGGATGCGGAACAGCGTAAAAATCTCCAAGAACTGGATGCCCTGGTACATCATCTGCGAAGTTCATGGCTGATACTCCGTGCGGAGCAACCGTTGAGAGAACTTTACACATTGCTTCATATCGAGGGTACGCCCGATTGGGAAGCAATACACCATACCGTGACTGCCGTACTGGACAAAGGCGCGGAAATCATCCGGCAAGCAAAAGAAGAAAGGAGAAAATACGAAAATGGATAAGACAAAAATCATAGTGGTGGACGACAATCTTGTGTATTGTCAGTTGGTCTGTAACCTGCTGGAACGGGAAGGGTTCAGTACCGTGCAGGCTTACCATCTTTCGGGAGCGAAGAAACTGTTACAGCAGGCGGAAGACGAGGATATAGTGGTTTCCGACCTACGGTTTCCTGACGGTGACGGCATCGACCTCTTGCGATGGATGCGCAAGGAAGGCATGATGCAGCCGTTCATCATAATGACTGACTATGACGAAGTGCATACGGCGGTGGAAAGCATGAAACTCGGCTCGTTAGACTATATTCCCAAGCAACAGTTGGAGGTCAAACTTATTCCGTCACTTCACAATATTCTGAAGGAACGGAATATCGGACGAAACCGTATGCCAGTGTTTTCCCGTAACGGTTCGGCGTTCCAAGCTATCATGAAACGAATAAGGCAGGTTGCTCGTACCAATATGAGCGTGTTGATTTTTGGAGAGAACGGTACGGGCAAGGAACATATCGCACACCATCTTCACGAAAAAAGTAAGCGTTCCTGCAAGCCATTCGTGACGGTGGACTGCGGTTCGCTTTCCAAAGAACTTGCAGCTTCGGCTTTCTTCGGACACGTCAAAGGGGCGTTTACTGGTGCGGACAGTGCCAAGAAAGGCTATTTCCATGAGGCGGAAGGCGGCACGCTGTTTCTGGACGAGGTGGGCAACCTCGCAATGGAAACCCAGCAAATGCTGCTCCGTGCCATACAGGAACGGAAATACCGCCCGATAGGAGATAAAGCAGACAAGAATTTCAATATCCGTATCATTGCTGCCACCAACGAGGATTTGGAGGCGGCTGTGAACGAAAAACGTTTCCGTCAGGATTTGTTCTACCGTCTGCACGACTACGAAATAACAGTCCCGCCGTTGCGTGACTGTCAGGAGGACATCATGCCGTTGGCGGAGTTTTTCCGTGAGATAGCCAACAATGAACTGGAACGGAATGTTAAAAGTTTCAGCGCATCGGCACAAAAAGCATTAAACACTTATGCTTGGCCCGGCAATGTGCGTGAACTTCGCCAAAAAGTGCTGACGGCAGTATTGCAAGCCGAGGATGATATGATAACAGAAGAAGATTTAGAGTTCGGTAGTAAACAAATTGATTCGCCCGTTGGTTTCACACTAAAAAGCGAAGGAGAGGAAAAAGAACGTATCCGACGCGCCTTGAAACAAGCGAAAGACAATAAAAGACTGGCGGCGGAATTGCTGGGTATAAGCCGGGCAACGCTGTATAAAAAGCTAAAAGAGTATGGTATGAATGAAGAAATTTGACCAAAATACGAGCGTAAATGCTGATAATTAGCTATATTTGCACTTGTATTTACGAAAGCAACAGGCGATTAGGGTAACCTTTTCGTCGAAGATATAGACATAAGACCGCAAGGCGTCCTAATGGAAATCTGGTAAATTTACACTACGGAGACGATTGCGTGATGCTTATGCTATGCCTACGCATAGCGTGCATTCACGTACTCTCCGTTAAGGCTTTACCAGAGCCTCCATTAGAAGTAGTGTGAATTGCACGCTACTTTTTTGCCTCGCCATAACTGATAAAAATAATAATATCATGGCGAAAGTCCAGTTACTTGCCGTCCTTTCGATAGACGGATGCCCTACGGAGTTGCAACCGCAGAAACGGTTGTTCAGAAGTACCGAAGATTACGGGATTGAAAAGATACGCGGCAATGCCTTGTATAAGCTGACCCCCGACTACTCCATTTCCATCCTTCAGGAATGGCAGGAGAAATACAGGAATACTTGCTACTTACTGGAAGCTAATGCGGAAAATACGGAATATGCCAACGGACTGCTGCGGATGAACGTAATAGATGAGATTATACTCTATATAGTACCGTGTATAATCGGGACGGGCAGACACTTATTCAAGTCCGCCTTCTTGAAAACGGAATGGACGCTTGCCGAAAGCAAACGATTCGATGATGGCGTGGTGCGGTTGATATACCGAAAGAAAATAAGGGAGTGATGTCGTGTGTCTATTTAATATACATTTTGCGAAAAATGCGTGTCTGAAAGATAGACATCTGTCTATTATATAGACACTTTTTTATTAGGATGAAATCCGTATAAAATTATTTTCACATTTTTATTTGACTATATATCAGTGAGATACTGATATTAGGCGATTTTTTTCTGTTTATAGGCAAACATTTTGCACCATTACTATATGTGCCATACATATAATCAAGTGTAAAACAGAAAACAGAAAAAATATGGACTATCTCATATTAGCAAAAACCGATTTCTTCGGTTTGATAAATGATGCCGGAAACAGCACGGGACTGGTAACCGCTTACGATAGTTTTGTGAAAGCTGTCATATCGCTATGTTATGAATGTACAGATCGTAGTAGCATCACCGTTGCGCTGGCATACGCCGAGAATGAGTTGCAGCATCATCATACACAATATATGGCAACAGAGAAAAGCCATACAGACCTGTATGTGCGCAAAGCACTCTCCTTTGTCCGAAAAATGCAGGAACATATTGTTGCCAACCAGATTCAAGTGCCACCACTATCCGAACCATCCCACACACCGAAAGAAACAACGACCGAAGCAACTCCATCCCTGCAATGGACAGGCAGTACGTTAGACTTGGTTGAACTTGTCTATGGGCTGAACGAAATGGGGTGTATCGGTAACGGAGAAATTCCGTTGAAAGTATTGGCCCCGGAACTATATAAGTTCTTCGGCATTAATACCAAAGAATGTTACCGCTATTACTCCGCCATCAAGTTGCGTAAGAATCCCAGCCGCACCTATTTCATAGACAAGATGCAGGTTAAGCTGAACGAAAAGATACGCCGTGACGAGGAGTTGGAGCGCATGAGAAGATGAAAACCAGATATGAACGGGAAAATAGTGTCATTCTGTTCTCCCGTTTTAGCAAAATCAATATGGAAAAACATCGTTTCCTGTATGCTATTGCTCCGAATTTCAGCGAAAAACGCTATCTTTGCATAATTGTTACGAATTGAATATGAGTATAGACAATCTCGATATAGTAAAACAACTGATAGCCGAAAAGGAAAACGGACGGGTGGAGTTTAAGGAAACCACCGGTCAGTTGGAGCGTGGTATGGAAACGCTTTGCGCCTTTCTTAACGGAGAAGGTGGCACGGTGTTGTTCGGAGTGAATGACAAGGGGAAAATCATCGGACAAGAAGTAAGCGACAAAACGAAGCGGGACATAGCCGATGCTATCAACCGATTGGAGCCGGTAACAGCGGTACATATATCTTATGCGCCATTGCATAACAGCGAAAAAAAAGTGATAGCATTCCATGTGGATGATGCAAGACTTAACCGTCCGTTCTGCTATAAAGGACGTCCTTATATGCGCGTTGAAAGTGTCACCACTACAATGCCGCAAGCAAAATATAATGAACTGCTTATAAGACGTGAAGAAATCCGTCATGGTTGGGAAACTTATCCGAATCCCGGTTTGAAACTTTCTGATTTGGATGAAGAGGAAATTAGCAAGACGATGCGATTGGGAATACAGTGTGGACGTTTGCCGGAAACAACCGGAGAAGACATACCAGTCATACTTGAAAGGTTGGGCCTCTCCGAAGATGGAATACTGAAAAATGCCGCCGCCGTTTTATTCGCTAAAAAGAAATTAGCTAATTACCCGCAAAATCTGTTGCGCCTTGCACGTTTTAAGGGCACAGATAAGACCGTATTCTTAGATAATCTTCGTGTGCATGGCAATCTATTCCAATTGCTTGACGCAGCAATGGCTTTTATATTCAAACATCTTTTATTATCCGGCACAACTGACAGATTAGAAAGAGAAGAAAATCTTGAAATACCATATAAAGCTATAAGAGAGTCTGTCATAAACAGCCTTTGTCATAGGAGTTACCGTGATGCCGGAGGCTCTGTTGCCATTGCCATCTATGATGACCGTGTGGAAATTGAAAACCCCGGTTCATTTCCATTTGGTTGGGACATGAATAAAATCAAGTCTGAACATGGTTCAAAGCCACATAATCCCTTAATTGCAGATACGCTGTATGTGCGAAAGGTATTGGAAAGCTGGGGACGCGGCATAAACCTCATGATAGAGGAATGTAACCAAAAGAATATGCCCGAACCAGAGTTTCAAATAGCAGAAGATGAAGTAAAAGTCATATTTAGGCGCAAAATTTTAGGACAACCTACAGGACAAGTTACAGGACAACCTACAGGACAAGTTACAGGACAACCTACAGGACAAGTTACAGGACAACCTACAGACCAAGTTATTTCTTTAATAAGATGTATAGGAAGACAGACATTGTCCGTAAAGGAAATTATGGAACATCTATCCTTAAAAGGACGGGATAATTTTCTGAAGTCGTACCTTTATCCTGCCATGCAAGACAAACTTGTAGAACAGACACATCCCGAACAAGCCAACCATCCCAATCAGAAATACCGCCTTACCGACAAGGGAAAGGAATTGCTGCAACCATAAAGAGGAGATGACGAAAAAGAAGAAAAAGCAACAGGGACATTATTGCCGGATATGCGGTGAATACAAAGCCAATGAGAAATTTTCCGGTAAGGGACACGCACGTCATATCTGTAAGAAATGCCAGTCTCTACCTAAAGACGTACAGGAGGACATGGTACGCTGTAATGAAATTGAACGTGCCGCTTTCAAATTTCCTATGAGCCGTCAGGACTGGGAACTTCTTGAAAAATACGCAAAGAAGTATAAGGATAATGAATCGGGAAAGTTCGCACAAGATATGCTCGATATGAAAAGAGGATACTCGGACATGGATATGGAAGCGGAACCGGATGATTGCTTTATGGAAAGTGCCAAAGCGGAAGAAATCCCTTTTTCGGAACTGGAAGATGATATACGCTACGAGGTGGAAGACTTGCTCGAAGCGGAGATTAACGATTTTATGGTGCGAAAGGACTACATCCCTGAAGAATCTCATTTGCAGGAAATCACCCGGCATATATACGAGGAAACCTACGATACGTTCTTTATACGGGTTATCCCGGATGAAGGCTACCGAAAAACGGTCAATGACACGATTTGCCGTCTTGTGAAAGAATGGGAAGAGGATGGTTTTGAGATAAAGACTTATTCCGAGTCTTTGGTTATCATGGAAACAGAACGGTTGCTTATCCGTAAAATAATCCGCAAGGATATGGACGCACTTTTTTCCATCATGGGAAAACCGGAGGTGATGTATGCCTGGGAATATGGCTTTAGTAAAAAAGATGTGCGTAAATGGATAAACAGGCAACTGACAAGATACCGCAAAGACGGTTTCGGATATTATGCCGTTTTGCTCAAAGAAAGCAACGCACTGATAGGACAAACCGGACTGATGAAAAGTACCATAAACGGGAATGAGGCAGTGGAACTCGGATATATCCTTGATGATACTTACTGGCATAACGGTTACGGGATGGAAGCTGCCCGCGCCTGCTTGGAATACGCTTTTGGAGATTTGAATTTGGATACGGTCTGTTGCAGTATCAGACCGGAAAACAAGGCATCCTTACATTTAGCCGAGAAGTTGGGAATGTCTTTGGTCGGCAAGCACATCGTCATATACAACGAAAAAGAAATGCCACATCTGATATATGAAATAAAAAAGGATAAAATAGAAAATCCGTAACCGGTCAGAATGTTACGGATTTTCTGGGGGGCGTAAAATAAACTGTGTCATGCGCTGTTCTCGTTTAAACTCATCGGTCGGGGATCGGCCAGCGCCAAGGG
>CANRNI010000077.1 GCA_947631945.1 uncultured Clostridia bacterium | reverse complement strand
TTTCGCTCCTCTTCATTCTGCAACGCTTCGATTTTTTGTTGAATCTCAAAAGCGGAATATCCGTAAACCGACACTCTCTTGTCGCCGATTTTTACTTTTTTCTCAATTCGTTTTTTCTTTTTTGCCATTTTTTTTTGCGCACTCCTTTTAGGGTATAAAAATACCCCTTGATTTTTTACAAGGGAGTGTGCTATACTTATTTTGCATATAGAGTGTAGCACACTCCTATATTTATCCGTTCTTCCGATGGCCGTCGGAGGGGCGGAGTTTTTTTATTTTATTATGCTTCTGCAAATTCTTCTATATCTTCTGTCACCGATATGTCAAAGCTATATTCGGATGCGTCCTTTGCCGATATTGAAAGTCTGTATTCTTCCGCGACCATAGTTTTGTTAAATTCAGCAGTCGGGTCGATTTCAGCGACAAGCTGCGCAAGTTCATCTACAGATGCATTAAAGAACTCTTTACGCCTGTTTACTTTGTTTACTCGCTGTGCGTCCAACCGTTTATGTAATTCATTTTCGAGCGCGACAGCATCTTGAGAGAATATAAAACTATGAACATCGAATTTAAACGGTACGCTTGCAGAGCCGAGTTCATCCACGCGTTCCTGTGGATCAAGACGTCGCGTCATTCCGATTTTAAATATATTTTCGCCAAACGAGCCGAGATTACTGATAATATAAATATTACCGGCTTTACCGTTTTGAAGAGTTGTAATTGTATCTTTTTTAACCAAAACATCGGAAAGCTGCGATTGCAATTCAAGAATTTTTGCGTTGTAAGCGGCTTTTTCGTTTTCGGCCGCTTCAAGCAACTGGCGTTTAACTTTTTCAATTTCTTCTAAATACTTCTTTTCTTCCGATTCGATTTTCTTCTTTTCCTCTTCAAGCGCTTTACGTTCCTGAGCTTCCTGACGCATTTTTTCTTTTATTGCTATTTGCTCCTGTCTTGCCTGTTCTTTCTTTATGTAATAATCATATTCGATTTTTGCGGCGTTTATAAACAAATATTCCGTAGTGCCTATAAACTTTGTAAGAGTTGCAGAAATTGTTTGGTTACCCTCTCCCGCAATCGCAAGATATTTTGAAGTTACGGCTTTTATTTGCTCAATTGCATTATCAAGTTTGTCGTATTTGAGGTTTGTGAGAATATTCTGAAGCTCCGACCGCAGACCGATAACAATCAAGCTGTATATTGCCTTGTTAGTCTTGTTTGTGTATCTGTCATGATATTGATTCAATAAATCGGTAATTTGCTTATCGTTATCCCTATAAGCCTTGTTAAGATTTTTTACGTCCATAGAATGAATTTGCAAAGTGACAGTCGGCGCAAGCTCATCGTAAAAGGACGACATATATTCAGGCAATTTGCATTTTTCAAGATTAGGATCATAATCAAAATATGTATTGATAGAATATGTAACGGCCGTATATAATTCCTTTTCTTTTTTCAGCTTTTTTTCGAGAGATGCAATATTCTTTTGAAGCTTTTCCGTTTGCTTATTGTACTCTTCTTTTAATTCGGTATTTTTGCTTATTATATCATTGGTTATTTTATTGTTTTCGGCAATCTGAGCATCTAAATTCTGTAATTCAGCCTGTAATGAAGTTTTCTTTTTTTCAAGTGTATCAACCTCAAGCATTTCAGGTGTAAATTTACTTTTAAGTAGTGCAGTTTCCATTTCTGCCTCATTACATTTTTGCTGCAGACGTGCAATTTCGGCTCCTGCTTCATTACACTTTTGTTGCAGACGAGCGATTTCCACTTGCAAGGAGGATACAATTTGAGAGTTATCAAAAGTCTGTGTAGGATTTTGATAAAATGATTGTTGCTGATTATTAAATGTATATTGAAAATTGGTGGGCTGATTTTGACTGGGCCGATTCTGCTGATTTTGTTGAAATGTTCTATTATATGAATTTTTTAAGTTTTTTTTGTCTATTATAAGTTTTCTTATGCACAAGAAATCAAATATTGAAAATAACACAGAAAGAATAATAGCTAACATTCTCAGCTCCGAATCAGCAGATTCAGATAAACAAAGAGATAAGTATACAATTATACCTAATGAGAAAAATACAGTGCCAAAATATAAAAAAACTCGTTTCACCATAATACATCCTTTTTATTTGTATGAAAACTATTTTTATTATAGTTCTTTACATTATCCATTCTTTTTCTAATATTCCAATCACTTTTCCGTTACAAAAGCTGTTCTCCGTAAGAGGAATCGGCTCATAATTAGGATTCAAGGATATAAGTGCTTCTTTGCCGCGTTTTTTCACATATCCCTCGCCGTCAATAGTAAAAAGACCAATTTCTCCGATAGCCACATCTTCCGCCTTTTCAATGATAAGAATATCTTCGTCGTGATACAGTGGCTCCATACTGTCACCGCTTACAGGGACACCGAACGATGCACGTTTGGTTAAAGAATTCTCTACAACAGAAAGAATGTCAAATTCTTCCGGTCCGAGATACGTACCGCGTCCCGCACTGGCAGGTTGTAAAGAACAACGGAATGGAATGATATTAACAGCCCTTAATTCCTCAGTTTCGGAACGCAAAGCATTTTGTTCCTTGCATCGCGCCGATTCACTGTCTAAAACTACACTTACCGTGTTTTTACCGTAATGGTCTAAAGCACGGTATTTTTTTATGTATTCAAGTTCTTCATGCGAAATAACTGAATTATTAATTACATTTGAAACTGGTTGATTAGCAAAGTCATTCAAACTACATCCAAGGACACGACAGATTGCTAAGAGAGTGTCCAATTTGGGATTTGTATTAATGCCAGAGGTTATTTTATCAATAGTACTTAATGTTATACCAGAATATTCAGCCAGTTGTGCATTTGTTATCCCTTTTTCTTTTTTTAAGGTATTTATAATTTCAAATCCCATTTAAATAATCACTATCCTTTATGCACATTATACACATATACTTTCATAAAGTCAAGAAAAAAACTTCAACAAAATGAAAAAAGATTCAAAAAAACTATTGACAAACTTCAATTAAATGATATAATTGACCTATAAACAGCAATTAAATGATGTTTGGAGGTAAAAAAATGAATGTTATATATCCTAATTTAATTTCAGAAATTGCTAAGCGTGGCATAAAAAAATCAAGAATCGCAAAGCAATTAGATATTTCAGAAAGGTCTTTATACAGTCGTCTTAATGGAAATGTTTCATTTACATGGGATGAGGCTCAACAAATTAACAAATGTTTTTTTCCGGATTTAGATATTAATTATTTGTTTTCAAACAACTGATTTAATTATCTCCCTTGACGAAAGGCAGGTGAAAAAGATGGAAAACAGATTAGAAGCGCTTCGTAAGCGAAAGAAGTTATCACAGGAAATGGTAATATCTCAGCTCGGAATTTCAAAGCGAATGTATTACAGCTATACAAGAGGTCATCCTATACCTTCCGATATTCTCTGCCAGCTTGCTGATTTTTATAAATGTTCTATTGATTATCTGCTCGGCAGACAAAACTATACGACAATCACTGTGCATGATGATAATCAAGAAGCGATTGCCGTAATAAGTAAAGACACGGTTATCTGTAAAAATAATTTCGGCGTAATTTTTTCAGACGATTAACCTAAATTGTTGTTTTTGGATTTATCGGGTTTTGAACAGGGAGTGTCTAATCCATTTATATTTCTGACGTAGTAATCAGGATAGTTTCCACGTTCTATTGATTTTACAAATTGCCCTCTGTTCATATTTCTACCGGTTTTATTGTCATGAAAAGTCAGATTTCGTCCGGTTTCGCTTTCGCGATTTACTGATACTCTTGGTTTATTCATAGCAATTCTCCTTCCTTGATAATTTTTAACCGTGTGGCAATATAATACCATATTTTATTTAATATGTCAATATGTAGTGTAGTTATTATTTTTTATTTACTATATATTGTATATATTTCAATAAAAGGCAGGTGAAACAATTGGACAGCAACACGCAAGCGGCGGCGGAGATGTTTTTTGAAACTCAGTAATGTTGATACATTGTCAAAAGAATATAAAAACATACTCGTTGCAAAAGCTGCCGAGATTCTTGCGGGAGAACAAATACTCCCATTGCCGAAAGGACAGCCAAAAACATATTCTGCGACTGAAATCGGGAAAATCCTCGGAGTGTCCGCGAATAAAATCGGTAAGCTCAGCAATCAATACGGTTTAAAAAACGACGAATACGGCGAATGGTACAGAAGCAAATCACAAAATTCAACAAAGGAAGTTGATACGTTCGTATATAACGAAAATGCCGTATCAAAATTCAGAGAGCTGTTAAGTAAGTGCTGAAAGGCAGGTGAAAGAAATGGAAAAGGTAGTCAAATTTCCTGTTGAGAAAACGGAAAGTAAATTGTCATGGAACATAACGGTTGACCCGCGAAATTTAAGCGAAAGCGACGACACGGTTATGTGTCACTATTACGATTTCAGCAAGGACGGCAGCGGCGGTCATTGGTCAATCGGCATATTTACCGGGTATGAAGATCGTGTCCCAAAGCTTATGGAACGCGGGCGCAGGCTGTACAGGCAAAAATTAAAGAACAGCATACGCGCCAAAGCTAAATCAAATAAGTTTGTATCTGTATCAAAAACATGACTTGATTAAAAAAGATTTTCCACTCGAGCGGAAAGGAGGAAATGATATGCCGAGAGAAATAACAGGCGCAAGAGATTGTCTAATGCAGCTTAATACATATTTCCCCGACAAGGAAAAACTGACCAAAAAGGACGTGTGCGGTTATTTCGGAATTTGCCGAAACACTTTGCGAAAATATTTCCCAGAGCTTTGGCAATCGCAGTTCATATTAAAAAGCGACCTTGCGAAACTCATAGCTAAAAAAGGCTTAAAAATTTAAATCAGGAGGTACACGCTATGCAGGACGAAAATAAAACATCTGTCGAAAATAAAATCTGCGACAGGTTGTTGGATATTGTCAATGATTTTATGCTTGAAAAAATCAACTTTCCGATGGACTGCGTAAAATCGCTGTTAAACATTTTGTACAACGGTTTTTCCGAAGCGAGTGAAAACAAGCCTGTCAATATTATGGACTATATGGCCGTTGTAATTGCCGCGCAGAAAGAGCTGCAGGATGTTTTTACCGCGATAGAAAAACTTGAAAACGATATTATGAGCTTATCAAGGGAATTGAGGTGAAAATATGTCCGAAATATATCTTGTTGCGATGTTTGGTTTTGCGATTGCGGGTATATTCCTGTTTGTTGTAGTCTGCTTGCTGGAATTCAGCGCGATACGCGAGGAATTAAAAGACTTATCCTCGAAAATCGAGGAGTTTAACAGCGCATACGGCGAAACGCCGCGCAATATCGAGCTTATCAAGTTCAGTCTTTCAGAGCTTGAGCGCAAAATGTTAATAAAAAGCTCCGCCGACGGAGCGGGAACTCCGAACGGCGGAAAGCAAAAATAACTTATAGCTTAATTTTAGCAGAAAGGAAACGAAATGTCAAGAGGTATAAAAAGTATAAAATGTTCCGGCTGCGGAGATGAGATATACATAGGCGAGAGATTTTTCAAGCTTGATAACGAATGCTATTGTCAATTCTGCGTCGACTCCGATATTCTCGACGAATCATATTTTGAAGAGGACGATTCACACGCAGTTATTGAAGAAATGAGGTTCGGCGGTTATGTATAAGAATCTTGAATACATATCAACAATCGGAATGAGCCGCGAAGATTGGCTCACTCACAGGCGAAACAGTATAGGCGGTTCCGATGCCGCCGCGATAGTAGGACTTTCGGATTATTCATCTCCTTATTCGGTATGGGCGGACAAGGTCGGACTTGCCCCCGAAAAGGAGGACAACGAAGCTATGCGGCAGGGGCGCGACCTTGAAGAATATGTCGCTCAAAGATTTACCGAGCAAACGGGCAAAAAGGTCAGACGCAGAAATGCAATTATCAAAAATCCCGATATTCCATTTGCTCATGCCAATGTGGACAGGCTTGTAATCGGCGAAGACGCGGGACTTGAATGTAAAACGACTTCCGTTTTGAATATGAAAAAATTTAAAAACGGCGAATATCCCGAAAATTACTACGTTCAATGCGTCCACTATATGATGGTTACGGGCTGTAAAAGGTGGTATTTAGCCGTCCTTATTCTCGGCAGGGGATTTATGGTGTTCGTGATAGAACGCGACGAGGACGAAATCAAGGCGCTCATTGAAGCCGAAAGAAACTTTTGGGGATATGTTTCCGATAAAACGGCGCCTCCGGCTGACGGCTCGGCGGTTACGGCTGAAACAATATCAACTATATACAGAGAATCGAGCGACGGTACCATGTGCGACGTTTCTCCGCTTGAGCAAAATATAAAGCTTTATCTTCAATATAAAGCGTCGATAAAGCAGCTTGAAGAATCGGCTAACGAACATTTAAACGCCATAAAGCAATATATGGGGGATTCGGAGCGCGGCGAATGTTCAATAGCTAAAATACAATGGAAAACACAGCAGAGGAATACTTTTGATTTCAAGCGATATCAAAAAGACCACCCTAATGAAAATTTTAACAGCTATATAAAAACATCGACGTCAAGACCGTTTTTATTGACAGAAAGGAAGTAAAAAACAATGGCAAACAATTCAACGGGTTTAATTCAAAATGCCGTACAGAACGGCAACAACAAAACGATGGCGAACAACACTCAAGCCGCGCGCAACATAAATATGCTTATGAACAGTATACTTGATAGCGACGGATACCGCAAACGTTTTAATGAGTTATTAGGTAAACGCACACCGCAGTTTGTTTCTTCCTTGATTTCCATGATAAACGCAAACGAACAGCTTCAAAAAGCGTTCTGCGATTCCCCAGTAACCGTAATACAATCTGCATTAAAAGCCGCAACATATGATTTGCCGATTGATTCGGGACTTGGATTCGCTTACATCGTACCGTTTCGCGATAATAAAAATGCTCGTACGGAAGCGCAGTTTATTTTGGGATATAAAGGAATGATTCAGCTTGCGCTGAGAACGGGAGCGTATAAGACTATTAACGTCGTTGACGTAAGACAAGGCGAATTGAAAAGTTTCAATCGACTTACCGAAGAAATTGAAATCGAATTTATTGAAGACGAAGAAGAACGCGAAAAAATTGAAATTGTCGGCTGGTGCGGATATTTGAAATTGACAAACGGCACGGAAAAAACAATCTATATGACGAAAAAACAAATAGAGGCGCACGAACTCAAACACCGCAAAGGCGATTATATGGGAAAAACCTGGCGCAAAGACTTTAACAGTATGGCTGAAAAAACAGTCTTGCGGAAATTGTTGGGAAAATGGGGCTTGTTATCCATTGATTATCAACAGGCAACGCCGGCAACAATAGCGGCGGCAGATGCCATCGCGACAGGAAAATTTGACGATGAGAATGAAGATGACAATGAGAATGAAAATACGGGAGATGGCTCCGATAATACCGACGAAAAAGAAGTCGTAACCTATGACGAAAACGGAGAGATAATTGAAGATGCTGAATAACGTTGTATTAATGGGGCGGCTTTCCGCCGCTCCCGAGCTAAAAACAACTTCAAACGGTAAGAATGTTGTAAGGTTCCGATTGGCGGTTCAGAGAGACTATAAGGACGAATCGGGCGAATATATTACCGATTGGATAAGTTGCGTTGCGTGGCAAAATACCGCCGATTTTATCGCAAAATACTTTAATAAGGGTCAGATGATAGCAGTCAAGGGCAGTATTCAGACGCGCTCATATGAGGACAAGAACGGCAATAAATGCTCGGTTACTGAGGTTATAGCGGATAACGTAAGCTTCTGCGGTTCAAAATCGGACAACGCCGCCGCTTCCTCCCCTGTTTCCGAACCGGATATACCGATTGACACAAACGACGACGATTTACCGTTCTGATATGGAGGTGGTATGATTGGGTCGAAGTCCTAAAAAGGGCCTCGAGTTTTTCAAGAAAGATACCAGCTATTACGATGATGATAAAATCATGGACTTGATGGACGAGTACGGTCCGCTTGGGCAGACAATATATGATATCGTTCTGACATTGGTCTATAAAAACGGCTACTACCTTGAAATTCCCTTAGAAAAACTTGCTCGTATTGTCAGCAGAACTATAGGGAATAGGTGGTTAAAAGACAAAAACCTTGTGTTACAAGTTATGAATTATTGCGCGGATATAGGATTGTTTGATAAAAATCTTCTCGAGCAGAATGTTATAACCTCTGTAGGAATCCAGAATCGCTATGCCGAAGTGACTGCGAGAAACAAGGTGCATAAAGATAGATTTTGGCTTCTTGAAATACCGGAGGCTTTAAAAAGTGCAACGGAAAAGCCGATTTCTGCGACGGAAAAGCCGATTTCTGCAACAGAAAAGCCGATTTCTGCAACGGAAAAAACACATAAGATAAGAGAAGATAAAGATAAGATATCAGATAAGAGTGTGTGTAATAAAAATAAAGATTTTCAAGAAAAAAGCACGCACGCATTTGGAAAATACAACAACGTGATTTTATCCGAAACGGAGTATCGTATTTTCATGAA
>CANRNI010000076.1 GCA_947631945.1 uncultured Clostridia bacterium | reverse complement strand
GATAAATAAAAAGACGCGGTATTTTTTGCGATACCGCGGCTTTTAAGTATTCTTTCTCCGTCTCCGTCATGGATTACAACTTCGACGCTGTCACCATCGTCAAGCTCCGCAGGCGTGTTGTCCGTATTCAATATCTCAACCTCAAATCCGAAATCATCTCCCGCTACAATTTCAAATTCGCTTCCTTCACAGCATCGCATAATACCACCTCTAAAATTATCGGATATATCCGCAGTCAAGCGTTAAATAAAAGTTATATTCCTTATTCGCAATAAGCTCAACAGGACATGAAAAACGTATGTCGGTTGTCATAGGCAGCGCGGCTGCGGTATATGCCGTTTCGTCGGCGGTTATGACCATATCGCAAATGTCATAGTCCATGAATAAAGTATTGTTGTTATTATCTAAAACGCTTTTTACAAATACCGTCAGCGTATTTGCTCCTATATTTTTTGACGGTGTGAATTTCCCTGTAACTGTGCCTTTAACTCTGTTGTCGGTCTGTATGACAGTGCAGCTGCTTTTTTGCACGTTTAATTCATTGTTGTATATTCCGATATCTGTAAGCTTTACCGCCGTAAGACCGTTGGCTCTCCCGAGAGCCGCGTCAATCGCGGTCATATTGCTGTTTATATGCGAAATATTGAAATAGTCGCCGTCTTCGGGAAGATTCAGCTTGTAATTATCAGTCTGTTTCACTTGTAAGGACTTCCTTTCTGTATCTCATTTCTTTATATGTCCTTTTATCGTTAAGCTCGGAGATTTTGTAAGCTTCCGCGTCGCCGTAAGTCAGAAGCTTTTCGGCCGCGTCAAGAGTAAATATCACGTTTACCGGCAATGTTCTGTCAAGCAGCGTGTAAATTCTGTTATATACGCTTTTGTATTTCGTTTCTATAACTATTTCCGCAATCTTTTTTATAAAAGTTTGTCCCGACGCTCTTAAGTTGATTAATAACACGGCGTAATACAGCTTTTGAGCGGGATTTAATTTATCGTAGTTATCAACAAGGTCGGACATCTCAAAACCTTTTTGTCTGTTATATACGGATACCGTATAATTCCCGTCTCCCAGAACTTCCTTTAAAAGACGTTCGATATTTTTAAAGTTATACGGTCTGTCGTCCCTGTAAATTGAGTTAAGCAGGGAAACAAGCTCGTTTTTGTCGTCTGTTGTATAAACGCCGTGCATTTTCGCAAATCTCCTTAGAGCGTATTCGGGCGTGTTTTCATCTGTCACGGAAACGAGCTTTACGGATTCAATATCATTTTTTAATCTGTCCAATTGCCTTGTTATAACGCCGTTTTTTCCGTAAAGAGCCCTGAACACATCGAGAGAAGCGATAAAAGGCGGCAAATACTTTAAAATATCCATTTTTAGGCTCTCCTACTGCTCGTTTTCGATTTGAAGCTCCGAAAACGCTTCGGGTGAAAGGCGCGGCGCGTATTCCTCGGAAAGAGTATATTTTTCAAAGCTGCTCAAATCGGCAACGGGATTTTTATTGTTATCTGCAAGTGTTACGGTTATATTGCAGTCGGCCGTGCCGTCAAGACTGAAAACTATACGCAATATATCGGAATACCGCACGGTTATTTCATTGTCCGTATTTCCCCAAATAAAAATCAGATTATTAAGGCAATACCGCACAATTAACGGCTACCGCCTTTGCCGCGCATCTGCACCGAGATTTTCCGTCATTTTTGCCAAAAACTCCTTGAAATACGTCAGTATTCCTGCGTCATTTTTGTCAATCTGACGAAAAATCTTTCGGCACATCTGCACGACAATAATTATGCGGTATTGCCTTAAAATAATCGGCAAGAGCGTTTTTCAGATTATTCTTAAACGTTTCCGTATCGGTACCGCCCGATATCCATATTTCACCCTCAATATCGGCGTCGGCAAACTTTACCCATTTAACGCGCGGAAGCGCTCCGAGCGGCGCCCATTCCTCCGCCTGTGCCTGTGCTTTCGCGATAAGCTCTTTATTCTCGCCGCCGTAATTGCCGTCAACAATATAGATATCATCGTAAATTTTCATATCCGCTATTGTGGGTCTTATTGCTCTGCAACCTCCGACTCCGCTTACTTCAAGCATTTTCTCCCGATACATGGATTTATTGCCCGCAAACGCGAGACCGCCGAACGATTCAAAATAACGCGTTCTGAGTTCGTCTGCGGTTTCCGCGCCGCGTCCGTAATTTACAACGCGGGTTACTTTAACCGACTTTAAATCCGACGCGCCGTCATATACAAGAAGAGAATTAACTTTAATATTTCCGATACTTCCGGCCGTTTCACATTCGAGTATATACTCCGTTTCGTTCTCCGACACAGAGCCGTTCCAAATGAAAAAGATATCGCCCGAAAAGAACCTGTCGCCGACGCTTAATTTTTCACCTTCGTTAAATTCGATTTCCACGGCTATTACCGCTTTTTCCTCACCGATATACTCTATGCCTCTCGCGGAAGCAAGTCTTATGAGGTTCTCAAGGCTTGCCGTGTCGGCGAATGTTTCATCAATGGCCGCGTTTAAATCGGCGTAACAAGACGCAAGCTCAAAAGCCGCAGGGGCGAGCGCGTTATATATCAAAGACCCCTCCCGCTTGTCAATTGAAGCGTCAACCGATTCGAGCATTTCATTTAAAATGTTTTCCGCCGTTCTGTCCTCAAACAACTAATTCAGCCTCCTCAATACTTAAGGCAATACCGCATAATTATTGTCGTGCAGATGTGCCGAAAGATTTTTCGTCAGATTGACAAAAGTGACGCAGGAATACTGACGTATTTCAAGGAGCTTTTGGCAAAAATGACGGAAAATATCGGTACAGATGCGCGGCAAAGGCGGCAGCCGCTAATTGTGCGGTATTGCCTTAAGTTTCCGAAAATCGTATCGACCGTAAATGTGACGGTAACGTTTTTTCTGCCGGTATCAAATATGAAATTTGAAACTCCCGTTATCCTGTCGTCGTCAAGGAGCGTTTCCGTTACCGCGTCCGCAATCTGAACGTAGATAAGAGGCGCTGGCTTGCCTATAAGGTCGTTCATAGGAAGTCCGTATTTATCCGAATATATGGGATAAGCTCCGCATTCCGTCATAAGACGGCAAAAAACAGACTGCTTAACGGCGTCGATTCCGTCAATTGTACCGTTTATTTTTTCGCCGTCAAAATCAGCTTTGTATGTAATTGACGGTTGTACAATTTCTTCGGCTTCAGTAAAGTCAATAATCAAATCGCTTAAAACAGGTATCAATCTATCACCCCTATTACAAGAAATTTCTGACCGCCCTGTTTCATAACGAGCGCCAGTTTATCACCGATATTCAGCGACTGCTTTATGTTTCCCGTAAAGATGAAAAAGCTTTCGGATAAAATATTGGCGTTCCCGAGAGATATTTTTATTGGCGATACGCTTGCGACGGTACCCACGGCAACGTTGCACGGCTTGCTGGATTCGTAAGCCTCAATCGCGGCTTTCTTCACAAGCTGTAAAAATTGTTTCATATCATGCATTAAACGCGCCTCCGTAAAGATTCATATCCATAAAATGACCGCCGTCGGAAAAGGTGTGTTCGACCTTATTGACAATCATAAGATTCTGTATTTTATCTCCGTTGCCGAGGTCGAAAGCAACTATCATCGACGAGCCGCCGCGAACGTCGGTATGTCCCAAACAGTTTGAAACGCTGAACGTTTTATTCGGGCGGTTATAGTATTTAAGAAGCGCCTCCGCCCTTGCTTTCAGAGCGGACGCGCCGCTTTCTCCTGCGTCGTCCTCATAAGCTAAAACGCCCCATTTTTGCTGCGTCGTACTGTCGTTCGCTATATACAACTCTCTTTCGCCTGTCTGATTGTTATCTTTCCTTACAACAATTCTGTTGTATACGTCGGAATCTATTGATTCTTTAAGCTTCCAACCGCCCGTTACGTCCTTGTCGATAAGAATTTTTAACATCATATTCTCTATATTTTTGAGGCATATCGCGCCGAAATCGTCATACAGCGCGAATGTTTTGCCGTTGCTCAGACGCGTAAAGCCTGCGGCATTGGTGCAGATATCAAATAAAGAGCCGTCCTCGAGCCTTTCGGGAATAACGTATGACGTATCCTCAATCGTTCCCGTTTTCAGCTTGTATTTATTGCATATGAATTTAACCAAATCGGAATATTTTTTGTTATAGACAAAGCTGTCCTTATTCTTAAAATATCTCAGCTGGTCATAACAGGTAACGCTTACCTTTTCGCGTTCGCTGTCACGTTCCAAAATGAAAATATATCCGTAAAAAATCTTTTTGTTTTTGTATCGGAACGCGACGGCGCTGCCCTCCGAAATCTTCATGCCCTCGATATCGACGTATGAAAAAGTCATTTTACCGGGCGCGCCCGTCCGCTCCCTCGTTACCTTGATTTCATCAGTGACAAGCGGTCTGTATATTTTATCGTCGCCCTGAATGAGAAGAAATATATCGTCGCTGCTCTCGGCGCTTATTATGCCGCTTGAGTTTTTCCGCCCTATATTTCCCGATTCGTTTTTTACAACGACGGAGGATATTTCAACAGTCTCGGATTTGGAGTTTTCCGATGACGAATATGTACCGTTGCCGTAGGAGTTTACGCCGATGTTTATACCGCTGTCCGAACTGCCCGATAATCCGGCTGAGGTTCTCGCGCCGTCGGGAATCTTACCGCCTTCCCAGCCCCAGCCGAGATAACCGCCGTTATCGTATTTGCCGAATTTATGCTTTACAATCGTTATTACAGGGTCGTATATATAGCCGTTTCCGGCAGATAACGCGACGTGACCGGCTTTATTGTACGCTAATCCTGTGCCTCTGAAATACACCGCCGCGCCGGCAGGGGGATTCATATCTCCGGCGGTGTTTTTCTTCATCCATTTAGACCGCGCCTGTGCCGCCGTTGATGATGATTCATGCTCTCCTATTCCGGCTGTGACAGCCCAATAAACAAATTTCTGACAATATCCGTGATACTCGGTTGAACCGCGTTTCGATTCCGCCCAATCAAGAATTTTTTGAAGCTGCGTACTTTTTCCTTTGACGCTGCCGCCGCCGATATTGGGACCGCTGCCGTCGCCTCGCGCCATATGAATCACCTCTGAAATTTTTTCAAATAAAAAGAAAAAACGCATATCAAACGATACGCGCTGCGGATATTGACTTTTTTCGACCGATAAGTATAATATATCCGTAAGGTGTTGCCTTAAACGGTAGGCGGTTACAATCTCTGCCCTCGCAAGGGGGTGCTGCTTATGGAATATCTTGTAATAATGGCATTGATTTTAATCTTTGCAACAGGATACGTAAAATCCGTAAATAACAGCAAAAAGAAATAACCGCCACCTCGTCCAATGATGTGCGGTTGATTTCTTCAACTTTATTCTGAGGGCGTAACCGTCTATCGGCAACGCCTTGCGTTTATATTATACACAATTAACACCTTTTTGTCAACTATTTTATCACGTTATATTCAGCCGTTTTTAATCCGTAATCAACGCATTGTTTAAGCTTCATTGAAACGTAAAAATCCCGTCCGTGTTTTTCCGCGTCCTCGGTTACGGTGTAATCCTCAACGGCGCACTTTATATTAGTATCGTTAAGTATTGTCATTTTACCTTGGTTCCGCAAAAGTATACGCGCGTCCGCCGCCGTTATTTCACCGTCGCCGTTAAAATCATATGACCGCAGGACATTGTACGGCAGGGACGAAAGCTGCGCGGAATACTTTAAAAGCTCTTCCGCCGAAAGCGTCCTTATGATTATGAAGTTAAAAGCAAGCCTGTTCTTTTTCAGCATTTCAAATTTTTCAAGATAGTAGTTAGGACTTTTAAAGCCGTCCTTATACATCGCGAACGGATATTTTACGCTTGGAAGCAATATATCAAACGAGATTTCCGAAAGTCCGGGAGATTTCAGTATATTTATTTGTCCGCCCGAAACAAGGTCTAAAGTTGTATTTCTGTTATTTATCTTTACTTCTACTTTGCCGGGCGTTACCGGCAATAACAGATTATCAAAATAGAACCAATACATTTATGTTTCAAGTCCTTCCGCAGTGGTTACGAGCGATTCCTCAAGCTCGGTTGTGAATGTGTTTATAAGGCCGTCGATATCCATATTCGAATTAATCGTCGCGTTCGACGTAAAATCAAGCTTTATTTCCGCCGTTGTGAATTTATTGACCGTTTCGCGTTCCGCAATCATTCTTAAATATTCAAGCTCGTCGTCGCTTGTGTCGCTTACCGAATCTTTTATATCGGATGTGTCTTTCGCGGCGGACGCCGTATTTGCGGCGGTTTGTGCCGCATAATTTTCGGTATTGTTTAAATCAACGGTGAATTTATCTTTAATTTTATTCGTCCATTTGTCGCCTTTCGCAGCGCCATTATTAAAAGCGTCCGCAACCCAGCCATCCTTAAATCCGCCGTCATATGTATTAAATCCCTTGTTGAAAGCGTCCGCGACGGAGGCATATTCTTCTTTACTATTGTAAGCTTTCGCACTTTTCGCAGCATATTCGTCAGCCTTGTTTACTATTCCCGAATAATCAAATTCAACAAACGGCAGCGTATTAAGCGCTTCTGCAATTCCCGAAATCACATTTAATACATCCGATAAAAGTCCGTACCACCAACCTTTTACATTTGCAATCACATTAAAAAATGCCGTTCCGATATTGGAACACGCAGCGGTAACGGCGTTTATAGCTCCCTCAATAATGTTGCCGATTGTTATGCCAAGATTCTTTACAAACTGAATTACAATATTTATACCGCCCGTAATTACGCCCAAAGCTGACGCTGATGTACCTGAAAGCTTTTTTACGAGAGCAATTACAACGGCGATAACGCCTATAATCGCAATTATTATAAGCAAAACAGGGCTCATGGAAATATTAGCAAGCATTGCCTGTATTTTCATTATTACAAACGCCGCCGCGAGAACGCCTAAAGCGGCAGCCGCGCCCATAAATATAGGACTTAGCCAACTCCAATTTTCGGAAATCCATATAACGCCGTTTGCTATAAGGTCAATGACCCATGACGCGGTATTTCCGATTGCCGCAAATCCGTTTTGAATAAAATTAAACGCATTTAAAAATCTTTCGTTATTCGCAAGCTCGTTGATTTTGTTAAGCACAGGTTCAAATATTTTTATAATATTATTTTTCGCCTTTGTTATTACCTGCGCCCATGTCATCGGTATAGCTTCAAATTTTGAGTTAATATCGTCGGCTGCGGCAAAAATGGAGTTTTTAACTATATCCGCCGTTATTTCTCCCTCGGATGCCATATCGCGTATCTTACCGATACCTACTCCCAGATAATCGGCGATATTACGAATGATATTGGGAGCGTTTTCAAATACGGAATTAAGCTCATCGCCTCTCAAAACTCCCGAACCCAAAGCTTGTGACAATTGCAGCATTGCGCTGTTTGCTTCCGCTGTGCCTGCGCCGGCAATAGTCATTTGTTTTCCGATAAGCTCCGCAAATGAAACGACCTCAGCCGAGCTGTCGAAAGCGTCTTTTGCGTTATTGCCGAATCTCGCGACTACGCTTGCCATATCCTGATACGGTTTCCTTGAGTCTTGTGCGGCGGCGAAAATCATATTGTTCAGTTCCGCCGTTGTCTGCAGTCCGTCATTCATCAGATTGATTCGGGCGTTTATCTGCGTCTGCTCGTCTGAAAGACCGATAATTTCATTCGCGCCCTGTTTTATCCATGACCCTATTTTATACAGTCCGAATGCGGATACAATTTTTCCGAGAGTATTTTCGAGAGAGGACGCATTACTGATTCCCTCTTTAACAGAATTATTGAACCGCCCCTGCTGATTAACGTTATCGCGTAAGCTCTGTTCCGTCTGATTTACAACGCTGTCAAGCTGACGGTAAAGCGCGTTGGCTCTTTCAACGTCCATTTTTTCAACAGCCGCGTTCATCTGATTTTGATAATCAAGAGCCTGCGACAGCTGCTGCCTGAGATTTTCAAGAGCGGAAGAAGCGGACGGGTCGAGAGGATTCATTGGGTTGCTTTCAATCTGCCCGATTTTGGTTTTTATCGCGTTCATTCTGTCGCCGATTGAATTAATATCGCTTACGGCGTTCGGCGGAAAAATATCGGTATTCGCGGCTTTTGCGGAGATTTCATTCTGCTTTGCGGTCAGTTGGTTCATCATGTTAAGAGCCGCCTGTGATTCGCTTACGAATCTGTCCGCTCCCGTGTTTGTAAAAACTTCAAAATTGCCGCTCGACCATGTATACGTCTGCGGCTCGGGAGGACTGCTCTCGGGCGCTTTTATCGGCTCTTTCGCCGATTCTCTTAATTCGTCAAGCCCTACTTGCGCCGAGGCTACACAGTCCCTTACAGCGTCAAATGACGATGTGTCTATACTCGCCGATACTGCCGACTGCATTGAATAAACGCCGCTAACCGTCATATTCAGCGCGTCCAAAATATTGTTTAATATCGGCGTCATTTTGTCTGTAAGCTGTATTGACGCGCCGTAATTTGTCATATCTTCACCGCCCGTTTAGTGATAAAAAACGTAAAAAATGTAATAAAAAAAAGCCGCAATACTTTCGTATCATGACTTGACAATTCTTTTTGTGTGTAATATAATGAAGTCGAGAGGTAACCGTTAAAAGCGGTTAGCCAAAAGAGATTATATTAGAAATAATCGCCCTAAGCTCCAACAGGGGCGGTTATTTTTTTCTTATGGTAATTGTGACGCTCTTTTTATTTTTCTTGAACGACACACATTCTATGTTGTCACTGTATAAAAACAGCAAGAAAAAGAATATTTCCATAGTGCATCCCTCCTTTCTTCAAGGATAGGACGCTAACCGCTTCTGTTGCCTCTCGGCTCCGTCAATATATTACATTATT
>CANRNI010000075.1 GCA_947631945.1 uncultured Clostridia bacterium | reverse complement strand
TTTGCCAAATATGCTCTACTTTTTCTTTATTTTTTCGTAAGCTCTATTTGGTTTACCCCAACATTTATTATAGAGCCATTTTTTTTAAGGCAATACCGCATAATTATTGTCGTGCAGATTGCTCCATGAGATTTTTCGTCAGATTTCCATAGGGGTTCCCGAAAAGCCGTTAGGCTTTTTGGGAAAAGGAGGAGCAACGGAGCGAGTAAACTTTCCGCCGTTAGGCGAAAACGAACGATGCGCAGTTTGCGACGACGCGGACGCAGGAATACTGACGTATGGGGGGGGAACTTTTGGCAAAAATGACGGAAAATCTCGGTGCAGATGCTCGGTAAAGGCATTAGCCGCTAATTGTGCGGTATTGCCTTAAGATTTTTAGTTATTTTGTTGAAAATGTCATTGATTAATCGGAATAAATATGTTACAATAATAAAATGATTGGAGGCTGCGTAATGGATTTGAAACAAAAAATCACAAAAACTCTTTCAAATGTAAAAACCTATTGGAAAACGCCCATGAAAGGCAGATACATGACCTTCCGCGAGATTGCCGCTTATTCCGGCGGCGGTATAGGCGCGTATATGCTTATCACTGTCGGCACGGCGTGTATACTCGGTATGAGCAATACGCTGATTTCAAGCACGCTCGGCGTCGGAGCAAAGGATATGTACGTGCTGTACGTTATCGCTGTTCTGGCGAATATCCCGCTGACCGGTCTTAGGGCAAACATCATCGACAACACACGCAACAAAGCCGGTAAATACCGACCGTACATAGTTTCAATGGGCATACCGACCGCAATTGTTTCGGTCTTGATGGTGTGGTTCCCTTACGATAATTTGTTCGGCTCGATTTTCGGTACGATGCAAATCTTCGGAAAATCGGCTTCGTACGTCGCTAAATGCGCGATGATTCTTATCTTTAACATCTTACTCGACTTCTTTTATTACTTTTTCTATGACGGCTATGAAAATCTTATTCACGTCCTTTCGCCCAACTCTCAGGAAAGAGCGGACGTGACCTCGATAAAAAGTATCGTTTATTCATTTGCGCCCTCAATAGTGAACCTTATCACGCCGATTATCGCGTCGACGATTTTCAAAACCAACACGACGGATATTCGCGTGTACAGACTGCTTTATCCCATTTTGGCGGTTATCGGTATTTTGCTTTGTATTGTTGTTTATAAATATACCGAAGAAAAAATCGTTCAGGCAAGAACGCATGTCGTTCAAATCAGGTTTTTCGATGCGTTGCGCGAGGTCGCCAAAAACAAATATTTCTGGATTATCTCGCTTGCGAGCTGGATTGGATTCCTCGAATCCGCATACGGCAATATTCAAAACTGGCTTTACAACTACGGCGGCGTTTGCAACGGCACTGTTTACGGTATCGCAGTAACCATTTACGGCAACGCGTCGCTGTGGGGTATGCTTCTCGCTCCGTTCGCTATCCGAAAATGGGGCAAAAAAGTCGTTCTTGTATTCACCAACATTATGAACGTCATTTTCATATTGCTGATGCTGCCCGCGACGGCTAAGCTGAACGGCGCGACTATGTGGCTCGTGCTTATTTGCCTTTATTTCAACGGAATCGTCGGCGCGTTTATGCACATTCTCAACCCCTCTATTCAGGCGGATATACGCGATTATCAGCAATATAAAACAGGCGAAAGAATAGACGGTATGTTCTCGGCTGTCGCGACTATCGGCACGGTTATCACGCTCGCTACATCGTCCGTCCTTCCGTTTATTTACGAAAAAGGCGGAATAACCGACGTTATGGCGCAGAAAGTAACGTCCGACCCCGCTGTCCTTTCAAGAATGCTCGGTGACGGCAAAACTGTCGGTACTATCCTTGCCGAACAGCTCGCGCAGGGACAGAATAACTATGTAAATCCCTATTCGGCCCTTTATGATGTGGATATTCTTTCTCATCTTCTCCATATCCTTATTATAATTTCGGCAATAGGCGCATTTATGAACGTTATACCGTATTTCTGGTATGATTTCAATGAGCGCAAACAGAAATCCGTTATAAGAGTTCTTAAAGTCCGCGCTCTTTTCGAGGATTACGATAACGGCGTACTCGGTGACAAACAGCTTGTTGAAGCTGTCGATATCATATCCGACGCGAGAAAAATGTCAAAAGAAACTCCTAAAAAGGTCAGCAAGAACGACTATAAGCATATAAGCGAAAAATCCGAACGCAAGGCGGCGAAAAAGGCCTATAAGGAAGCGCTTAACTTTAACGAGGAAATTGAAATTTCAAAATTTGTCTGTGATGAACTGGATAAATTCTCAACAGACTTATATAAACAGCAGGTATCTGTTTATTCCAACGTTTACAACTTGGGTCTCGCGGGACTAAAAAATATGGAGCTGTCGGACATTAAAGCCGAGCTTGCCCGGGCAAAGGCAATGCCGAGCAAAACTCCCGAACAGAAAGAGCTGCGCAAATTCTCAATTGAGGTCGCAAAGAAGAAAAAACTTTCGTATAAAGCTATCGCGAAGTATTATTCGGACGATATGCAATTTAAGCGTCCGGATTTCGCGGTTCTCGATAAATATTTTAATGAAGAAGACGCTTGCGACGTAAAGCTTAAAGATTTGTATTCGGAGCTTAAAAAGGCCAGAAAAGAAAGGCAGACAGCGACGGAGGCTTCTCTCAGGAGCGATATAAAGGCTTTGGAGAAAGAAAAATCCGAAATAAGAAAGAAATCTAAGCTTGAAATGGATAAACACGCGAATTTCAATCGCGCGGCAAAACCGTATCTCGATGCCGAACGCCTTTTAAAGCAAAAAGAGAATTACAGCCACCTTGACGAAATCACCGCGCTGTATGACGATGCTAAGGCAAGAGCCGAACAGGCCGATATCGAGGAGGCAAAACGCAAAAAACAGCTTGAGGAAGAGGAAAAAGAATACGCCGCTCAGATAAAGGCCGTAAAGAATAATAAAAAGAAAAAATAGGGCGATTAATGAAATATCCCGCAAGAGATATCGGGCGTCATTTTCATAATACGCACGCATATTTTTGAAGTTATGATAAATCACAAAAAATCTTCGGAGGTATTGTTTTGAATTACGAAGAAAAATTAAAGGAACTCCATTCATCTTTCGGCGATTGGTGGAAAAAGGGATATGAAATTCCAAAAATGACTAATGAATTATATCCATATGATAAAATGTTTTCGCCGATACGGGTAAACGGATTAACACTTAAAAACAGGCTTGTAATGGCTCCCATGGGCAATATAAGTATGTGTGACGAGACAGGACGTCCCAATGCAAAGATGCTCAAGTATTTTGAGGAACGCGCCAAAGGCGGCGTTGGGCTTATCACAACGGGACTTATTCCCGTTTCCTACGGTATTGACAAATCGCTTATAGAACTCGGCGAGCTTACATATTTTCCGAGAATTGACAGGAGCCGTACCGTTTTCGCTCCGTGGCGCGACCTATCCGCGATGTGCCATGCTCACGGCGCGCATATCTTTATTCAGCTCACGCCCGGACTTGGACGCGTCGGCAATCCCCAGTGTCTGACAAATCAGATGAAGCTTCCGCGCAGTGCGTCCCTTAATCCGAACTGGTACATGAAAGACGTGCCGTGTCTGCCGCTTTCGGATATCAGTCTTGGCAAAATTATAAAAAGAATAGGGCAGGGAAGCGCCGACGCAAAGGCCTGCAATCTTGACGGCGTTTATCTTCACGGTCATGAGGGGTATCTGCTCGAGCAGGTGTCCAATCCCGCGTTTAACCGCAGAAAGCTCGGAAAATTCGCGAATTACGAAACGTTCGGAATCGAAATGGTTAAGGAAATCAGAAAGAGAGTAGGTCCCGATTATCCTATTATGTACAGAATCGACCTTTCCCTTGCTCTCAAAGCCACTTACGGCATTAAAATGGATTTTGTAAAGCCGCTGAGCAAATTCAAAAACGAAAGAACCGTTTTGCAGTCGCTTGAATATATGAAAAAGCTTGTTGAAGCCGGAGTAGATATGTTCGACGTTGACATAGGCTGTTACGATAACTGGTGGCTGCCCCATCCGCCTGCATCTATGCCGCCCGCTTGCTATCTCGATATCGCCGAGATTGCGAAAAAATATTTCGCGGATTACGGCGTCCGTTCAAACAAGGGACTTGAGGTTCCCGTTGTCGCGGTAGGCAAGTTAGGATATCCCGACGTTGCGGAAAAGGCTCTCAGAGACGAAAAATGCGATATGATTATGCTCGGACGTCCTCTTCTTGCAGATGCGGATTGGTGCAATAAAGCATATGCGGGAAAAACGGAAGAAATCAGACCGTGTATAGGCTGTCAGGAAGCGTGTCTTAACGAGTTTGTGGAGGGCGGACACCCTCAGTGCGCCGTCAACCCGAGAACGGCTTTTGAAGATGAATATTCCCGTGAAATTCCGAAGGCTTCGGTTATAAAGAATGTCGCCGTAATAGGCGCGGGCCCCGCAGGCATTACCGCCGCCGAAACACTTATAGCGAGAGGTCATAAGGTTGACCTTTATGAAAAGAATCATACGATAGGAGGAAACGTAATCCCCGGTTCAAAGGCGAAAATTAAATACGAATTTTCCAATTACCTGAAATATCTCGAGGGCGTTGCCGAACGTCTGAAAAAGAACGAAAGCTTCAATTTATATACCGACACCGAAGTTACGGCTGAGAAGCTTAAAGCGAAAGGCTACGATACTATAGTCATCGCGGCGGGGACAAAGCAGGTAAAGCCTCCCGTAGAGGGAATAGACGGCGAAAATGTTGTGTTTGCCGTCGACGTGCTTAACGACCCGTCAAAAGTAAAAGACGCGGAAAATATTGTCGTTATCGGCGGAGGAGTTGTCGGAACGGAAACCGCGTACTTCCTTTCATATGAAATGAATAAGAATGTCAAAGTCGTTGAGATGGATAAATATTTTATGAACCATGCCTGTACGGCAAACAGAGGTCATATTATACATTATCTTGAGGAAAACGGAGTTGAGCTTCTGAACTGTGCCACGCTTAAAAAGGTCGGAGATAAGAGCGTAGTCGTCTCACAGAATATGAATAAAAACGTACCGAATCCCTATAATACTTGGTCGCCGATTCTGCCCGAAAACGTTGTGAATCCTCTGGATATGCTGAAACCCATCAAGGCCGAATACGAGGAAAAAACTCTTGACGCCGATATGGTTGTGCTCGCGGCGGGAGTAAGGAGCGCGAATGAGCTTTACTTTAACTGCGTAAGAGAAAAAGCCGCGCCGGAGATTTTCAATATCGGCGATAGCTTTAAGAGCGCTAAAGTTTTTGAAGCGGTAAGGAGCGCTTACAGAAAAGCGCGTTCGATTTAATTAGTGTCTCTCTAATATAATGTATCAAAAAATCCCGGCGTTCTGCCGGGATTTTAGCGTGTCGAAAAAAACTTGTTGCGAAAATTATAAAAGTTTCGGTCAAGCCTTTACAAAGGCTTGCAGGGGGCACGGGGACAGCGTCACCGTGTCGCGCTCCGCAGAGCGCGAAATCTCCTTTTGCCTATTTAAGGGCGGTTTGATTTATTGATTGTTTCCTATTTTTCATTTGAGTTACCAATTGTGAACACATGATTATAAGCATCAGCTGTACCGCCGCCAACGCGAAAAGACCGTTTGCCGCGGGAGTATAATCAAGTCCGAAAGCGTTAAGGAAATATGTGAAATTTCTTTCCTCAAAGAAATACCATGTCGGGATAGGCAGTACCAAAAGAGAGAATGAAAGAAGATACAGCCAATCCTTTGCGGTGTGAGTTTTTTCGGAGAAAAGCATCATAAGAGGAATAAGAATAAACATATAAACCTGCGGCTCGTTTACTCCGAAAATGTTTAGAATTATGTAGACCGCCGCAGTCGCCTTTAGCCTTTTTGATTTCAGGAAAATAAGACATAAAAGCGCCATAGCATCTGTAAGCGCGGTTATTATATAGAGTATAAACTGATTTTTTATGCCGAAAAATATTAAAAGATTTGCTATACTTGTGTTTCCTGACGCATATACATCGGAAGGAATGGAAACAAGCGTTTTGACATATGTAAATGCGTTTCCGAACCCCGTGAAAACAGCCGGTATGAAAAACAATACCGAAAAATATACGGCGGTTTTAACAGCGTCGGTTATTTGCCTTTTTCTGCTTGATTCGTCAAAAAACAGAAGCAGCGCAAAAATCAGAGTATAAGGAGTTATAGCGGCGGAAACTCCGAGCAGGACAAGAGCCGTTTCGCGCAGCGCCCTTTTTTCGCTGTTCGCAAACAAAACAAAAAAAAGCGCGAGCGCAAAGCTGAACCCCGTAAGGTTACCCAACTCTATACAGTATATGACCGGATACGAAAAAACCGCCATTATTGCCACGATATCGTTTTTCAGAACAAGTCCGTTTTTACCGAGAACCGTGCGGTTCATCTTATATACAGATACGGCTGTAAACAGAACGAGAAACAGATATAACAGCATTACGGACTGATTTCTCATCATAACTATATAGGTTAAGCTTAAATCGCTGTTTACAAGACCTGACGGTACAAACTGAGCCAAAGCAAGATATACAATAAGCGCAAACGGCGAAAAACGGGACGCCGATTTGCTGAATTCTCCCATGCTCGTTCTTCGCATATTGCCTATGTAGTCGGAAAACTGAGTAAAAATGTATTCACCCGAATTATCAATATGCATCATTCCCGACCATGATTTTCCGTCCGTCATAAGAGCAAGAACAAGACAGAATATGCCGCAAAATGAAAACAGAGCCATAAAGACACCGAGCATAGAGCCTGACGACGAGCCTTCAAGCTTTTCGGCGAGTTTTTTTCTGAATACTATAAGCAAAATCAGTACGATTAAAAATATTACCGCTCCGACAATCGCGGAGTCGCAATTTATAAACGCTTCAACCGCGTTTGCAAGACTGAATTTATAGTCTTTCGGCAAATCCTCGGAAATCGCGCTTTCGGCCGATACGGGGAACGAGGCGAAAAACGCAAAAAATATTGAAGATATAAAAAATATAAGCTTCTTTTTCATTTTCCTCTCCTTATTATTTTACTATTCTTTAATTTACCATAAATTACGGGCAAAATCAATACAAAAAAATATCTTGAGCTAAAAATTTAAAAAATATATTGGCTGAAAAAATTAATTATCCTTGACTAAAAAGTGTAAATGTGGTATTTTGTAAGTGTGATATTTTAATTTGTCTGCAATTATAAATATATATAATATGTTTCGGCGTTTTTCGGAGATGAAATTATTTTGGAAAAGAGCAATATGAAGAAAAAAATTAATTTTGCGGATATATTGCCGTATGCGGCGGTATGTCTTATAAGCGCGGCTATAATACTTGTAATATATGCCGTAAATAAAATATATCCTTTCGGTTCGGGAAGCATAGTTTGCGACGATATGGTTCAGCAGTCGATATCAAACTACACATACTTTTGGGATTATCTTCATTCCGGCGGGGATAAATCTCTGCTTTTTAACTGGGAGACGGCCGCGGGTGCGCAGGTCCTGACTACAGGCTTTTACATATTAAAGCCGTGGGAAATAATTTTTACTCTGCTTTGTCCGAGGGACGGAATTGTGGAGGGCATACCGTTTCTTATAATTTTCAAAATAACAATGGCCGCTGTCGCTATGATGTATTTTCTCCGCAGAGAATTTAAAATTGAGCCATTCTGGCAGGTTTTTCTCAGCATAGGCTACAGCTTCAGCGCTTTTATTATCATTTATTATACCAATATGGGCTGGATAGACGCGGCTTTTATGTTCCCGTTCCTTATCGCGGCGCTCCTTCATATGTTCAAAACGGGCAAATGGCTGCCGTATTTTCTGATGCTTACATATACTCTTTTGCTTTCGATTTACATATCGTATATGGTTTTTCTGTTCCTGTTCTTTATAGGCTTTTTATATCTTGCTCTTATACAGCCCAAGGAAACGAGAAAGATGACGATTGTGCGCTTCGGCGTGACTTCGGTGCTTGCCATAGCCGCTTCGGCTGTTATAAACGTTCCGTCGGTTTTCTATATGTTCCGCTCTACAAGATACGCCATTAAAAGCGAAGAATCGGCGCTTGACACGATACTTAAGATTTTCAACACCTCGACCACATATTCTACAACAAAGCTTTCGATTGTATTGCTTGCGTCCTCTGTATTTCTCGCGTTTCTCGTGATTCTCGCGGTGAACTGCGGCAAATACAAAAAAGAGTGCGTATTCTTCCTTGTTTCCGTGGTTTTGCTGTTCCTGCCTGTGTTTTTTGAGAACATCAATCTTATATGGCACCTTGGTTCATATGTAAGTTTTCCTTTGAGATATATCTATATGCTCATATTTATGATGGTGTGCGCTTCGGCTTTCGTTTTGCAGCATATGAAAGACGTGATATTTACCTTTAAGGGCGTTAAATCGGTATATCTTGCGGTACCTGCCGCAGCGGCGGCAATAGGGGGAATATACGTCCTGATAAAACACGTTTACAGTGAAATCGGCAATGCAAGCGGTCTTAAATATAATAAACTGCTGATTGAGGACTGTGACAAATGGCTGTTCCTTTCGTATATTCTGCTTGCCGTTTTTTATACTTTGTGCCTATTTATCGGGGCAAAAAAGCTTTCATACATAATGACGGCCGGAGTTATGCTTGTTGAAATAGGACTGCTCACAAACGTATCGTTCGGGACTAATTCCGATACAGAGAAAAGAACGAGTATGTACAGTCTTGATTTTGAAACGGACTCTCTTAAAATGGCCGAGGATTTACAGCTTGAAAATGACAATCTTTCAAGAATAAAAGATATGGACGTGCGTCTTAACAGCAATTTCCCTATGTTTTTTAATTATCCGTCGCTTTCAAACTTTACTCACCTCGTTTCCTCCGATATGACCTCTACTATGGAGGCGCTGGGATACTCACAGATTTACACGCGCGTTATAGACAGCGTGGGAACGCTTCTTTCGGACGCGCTGCTTAACATGAAATACACTTTCAGCGAGCGTGAGCTTGACGGTTACGAATATACATATATGTACAATATAGGAAACAGCCGTCTGTACGAAAACAATATGCGGCTTCCCGTAGGGCTTAAAGTCAATAAGGATTTTATGGATATTGATATAGTCGAAAACAATGACGTATTCAAATCCAATAACGAGCTTTATACGGCTTTGACGGGTGATGAAAGCGATATATGCACTACCGATGTTTTTACAATGAAAAGCAATCAGGAGTTTATAAAGACTATTCACGTTGACGGGACAAAGCAC
>CANRNI010000074.1 GCA_947631945.1 uncultured Clostridia bacterium | reverse complement strand
GCAAAAATGACGGAAAATATCGGTACAGATGCGCGGCAAAGGCGGCAGCCGCTAATTGTGCGGTATTGCCTTAAAATCCGACTTTGAATTTCATTGTTTTTAAGACAAAAATTCCCTTGATTTTTGAAATAAAAAATGTATAATTATAGTAATATATATATTGGTGATAAAAATGTCCGATAAAAAATACGCCGAGCTGAGGACGGCTTACCCCGTTTTCAGCTATAAAGGTTATTCTCTTACAAGCGATAACGGCAATATTTATATATCATATGATTTTGAGACGAACGGTCTTGCATCGTTTCGGCCCGAAATAAGAATAGAAACGGGAAATCTCGATATAGTAAATCCGTTCGATTCGCCCGTCGGACGGAAAATCGTATTTTCGCTCGGAATGGTCGAGGCTGTGAGCTATTTAAAAGCGACTTGCAGTCCGATTATGAAAGTAGACTGCGGATATCTCGATGAAGACGATAAAAAATGGTGGAAAAAGCTCTATTATAACGGTCTCGGCGAATTTTTCCACAAAAACGGAATCGACGCGGACTTTGATTCTTTTCTTACCGTAGAGTGTTCGGGAGAAAATACGGAATCAAAGAACGAAAAAATAAACCTTTCGGGACATTCTCTTATTCCCGTAGGAGGCGGCAAGGATTCGGCGGTTACAGCCGAAATCGTAAAAAAGCACAGCCCCGATATTCTTTTTTTTACGGTAAATTCACAGAAAGCGAGAACCGATACTGTTCTCGCTTCAGGTTACGGAGAAGAGAGCATAATAAAAACTCACAGAAAAATTTCTCCCGAGCTTCTCGCTCTTAATAAGCGGGGATTTCTCAACGGTCATACGCCGTTTTCGGCTATCGTAGCGTTTTTGTCGCTTTACTGCGCGTATATTACGGGAAGCGAAAATATAATTTTATCAAACGAATCGAGCGCGAACGAATCAAATATAGAGGGTAAAAGCGTAAATCACCAGTATTCAAAATCATATGAATTTGAAAAGGATTTTACGTCATACGTCGGGAAAAATATTCTGAACGGCATACGCTATTTCAGTATTTTAAGACCGTTCGGCGAATTGCAGATAGCGAAGGAATTTTGCCGATATAAAAAATATTTTTACATTTTCAGAAGCTGCAACGCGGGGAGCAAAAACAACTCATGGTGCTGCAATTGTCCCAAATGTCTTTTTGTATACGGTATACTGTCCGCGTTTCTGTCACAGGATAAACTGGAAGATATTTTCGGAGAAAATATGCTCGATAAAGAAAATATGGAGGCGGATTTTAACGGGCTTGTAGGTCTTTCCCCGATAAAGCCTTTTGAATGTGTCGGCACAGTTAGGGAAATAAAATTCGCGCTCGCGGCCGCGATGAAGAAACTCGGCAAAAAAAATGAAAAAATCCCGTTTCTTTTGAAAAAATTCGGGGAAAATTTTAATGCCGACGAGATATTAAGCGAACCTCTGCTGAAAGATTTTAACGCCGAACACAATATACCCGCCGAATTTTTACCGGTTGTAAGGGAGATGTACGACTATGTCAGTTCGGAATCTGATTGATTATATAAGTGATAAAAATATTTTAATTTTAGGCTTCGGCAGAGAGGGAAAATCGACGTATAATTTTATCAGAAAGTATCTGCCCGACAAGCATATTACGATAGGCGGCAGGGACAGCGTAAAAATTGATGATAAAAACGTATCGTATGACTGCGGGGAGGGGTATCTTGAAAGCCTCGGAAATTATGACCTCGTTTTCAAAAGTCCCGGTATCGCGTTTTTGGGCGTAAAATATCCGGACAGCACAGAAATCACCTGTCAGACAGATATGTTCCTGCGTTTCTCCGACTGCGCGACAATAGGCGTTACAGGCACAAAAGGTAAAACCACTACGTCAACGCTTATTTTCAATATGCTTAAAGAGGCCGGATTTGACGCGTGTCTTATAGGAAATATGGGCGTACCCGTATTTGATTATATGGACGGAAGCGCAAATTCAACAGCCGTAATCGAGATGTCGTCGCATCAGCTTGAGTTTACAAGAAAATCGCCTCATATAGCCGTTCTTACAAACGTATACGAGGAGCATCTCGACCATTACGAGGGCGGATTCAAAGGATATGTAAACGCGAAGCTGAATATCGTAAGGCATCAGAATAAAAACGATTTCTTTATATTTAACGGAACGCAGGGCATAAGCGAATATATTGACGAAAACAGTATAAAATCAAAACGGATAAAAGTTTTTGAAGATACGGACGAATTTATCCGCAGTCTGTCAAAGCTGAATAAAAATCTCAGAGGCAGACACAACGCTATGGATATCGCGTTTGCCGCCGCCGCGGCCGAATGTATCGGAGCGGACAGGGACGCCGTCCGCAGAGCCGTTGAAAATTTTTCCGGTATCCCAAACAGAATGGAATATTTCGGAACGTTCGGCGGCGTCGATTACTATAATGATTCCATAGCCACAATTCCCGAGGCGGTACTTTGCGCGGTTGAAGCGATAGACAATATAGGAACTCTTATAATAGGAGGACTTGACAGAGGGATAGATTACAGCGGTTTTATAAAATCTCTCTCGGAGCTCGATATCGACAATATAGTATGTCTGCCCGAAACGGGGCATAAAATTGCCGACGCGCTCGCCGTGATTGGTTCAAAGGCTCATGTTGTAAAGGTTAAAGACTTGCCCGAGGGGGTTGATTTCGCGGCAAAAAACACTCCGAAAGGAAAAGCGTGCATAATGTCGCCCGCCGCCGCAAGCTATAACGTCTACAAGGATTTTGAGGAAAAGGGGAACCACTTTAAACAGTTGGTTAAAAACATGGGCAATTGACAATGTACAATGTACAATTGACAATTGACAATTGACAATGTACAATTAAAGATTGTCAAAAAAAACAATTTTATTAGAGCTTGTTTTATTTTTACCGAACAAGGACAAAATCCGAAGTAATACTTTGTGCAAGAATTTTTATGTTGTGCTTAGTGTGAACACACTCTGATTTACGAAAGGACAGATGATATTTTATGACATTTATTGAAGAATTTGAAAAACTAAAAAAGACCTACGGTAAAATTGACGAATCAAAGCTTACGGACAGCTTCGCGGTACAAATCGAAATGACAGACGAAGACTGCGGAGGTATATTTTACGCGGCTTACATGAACGGCAATTTCGCGATAGAGCCATACGACTATCACGATAACACTGCGGCGATAAAGGTATCGAGCAAGGTGCTTGAAAATATTTTATCCTGCAAGGCGGACCCCATGGAGGAGTTTTTTGCCGGCAATTTAATTGTTGACGGCGATGCGGGACACGCTCTTATGCTTGTGGAGCTTATGAAAAAGGAGCCCGAAAAGGCAGAAAAAAAGGAAACGAAAAAAGAATCTTCCAAAGAGCCGAAAGCGGAAACTGTGAAGGAATTGAAAAAGGAAACCGCGAAAGAGCCTAAAAGAAGGATAAGAAAAACGGACAAAGACGAAAAGTCCAAATAAAGGCAATACAAATCGGAGCATAACGGCGGGGCGATTCGGTTCGCTTTCCGCCGTATAGGTGTGTCCGCAGCAAAGGTCTACGTATCGGAGCTCACACACGGGTGTGTCGCGATAAAGACAATTCACATTTAAAATCACATAAAATACTTGGGAGAGGACAAACATATGGAAAACTGCGCGATAATCCTTGCCGCCGGCGAGGGTACGAGAATGAAATCACTCAAGCCTAAGGCTCTGGGAGAGGTACTTTTTAAACCCATGCTCGATTGGGTCATATCGGCCGCGAGAAAAGCGGGAATAAACGACATATGCGTCGTAACGGGCTACGGGGCGGAATATATAGAAGAACACGTCGGGGACAGCGTTACCACCGTTCGCCAAACGGAAAGAAAAGGCACCGGACACGCCGTAATGCAGGCCATGAGCTTTATAAAAAGCCATGAGGGTGCGAGCGTGGTGATACTCAGCGGCGACGCGCCGTTTGTAGACGAGGAAACGATTATAGGCGCGATAGGTTATCACACCTCAAAGCGCAGCGACGTAACCGTAATTTCGGCAGTCGTGAGCAATCCTTACGGCTACGGCAGAATAGTCCGTGATAAAAACGGCGATATAAAAGCCATTATCGAAGAGGCGTCGGCCGACGATAAGACAAAGCAAATAAGAGAGGTAAACTCGGGCGCGTACTGTTTCGACGCGGCGGCTCTCGCCGAGGCTCTTACAAAAATAACGCCTGATAATTCAAAAGGAGAATATTATCTTACCGACGCGGTATCTCTTATACTTTCGTCGGGCGGCAGAGCGGGAGCGTACAACGCGGGAAGCGAAAAAACCGTACTCGGCGCAAACACAAGAGTCCAGCTCGGCAATCTCAATGAAATAGCGCGTCACGAAATAATGGAAAAGCTTATGGAACAGGGTGTGGATATCCCCTGCCGCGACGGAGTTATGATAGGTCCCGACTGCGAAATCGGCATAGACACAAAAATTCTGCCCGGAACTATTATAAAAGGAAACGTGACTATCGGCTCGGGCTGTGTTATAGGTCCCGATTCTTACATTGAAAATTCCGAAATAGGCAACGGCGTAAGCTTTGCCAACAGCCGTATACGAAACGCGAAAATACTCGATAACGCGGATATAGGCCCATTCGTTCAGATAAGACCCGATTCCGTTATAGGCGACAGCGTTCATCTGGGCAACTTCGTAGAGGTCAAGAATTCAAATATAGATTCCGGCACAAAGGTTTCGCACCTTACCTACGTCGGCGATTCTGACGTCGGCAAAAACGTTAATTTCGGCTGCGGAGTCGTTACCGTTAATTACACGGGCAAATCAAAGCACCGCACTACCATAAAGGACAACGCTTTTATAGGCTGCAACACAAATCTCGTAGCGCCCGTAACGGTAGGCAAAAATTCATATACGGCGGCAGGCTCTACAATCACTCAGGACGTTCCCGACAATTCTCTTGGAATAGCAAGAGAACGCCAGACTAACAAGGAAGGCTGGGTAAAGAAAAAACAGCCCTATAAGAAAAAAGTATAAAACAATTGACAATTGACAATGTACAATTGACAATGTGCAATTATATGAAAAAACGACTGTTATTACAGCCGTTAGCGCGGTTTGCACAAGCCCGATACACGTCTTATGCAGACGCGCTTTAAGAAAATCTTAACTTCCCAATTAATAATTGTCAATTGTCAATTGTTAATTGTCAATTGTACAAAGAAAAGAGTATTAAAATGTCTATATTCAGCAAATTTTCATCTCGCCCGCCTGCTTCTCCCGTCGAGTTTATAATCGCGGGACTGGGAAATCCCGGCAGAGATTATGTCCTGACGCGTCATAACGCGGGATTTATGTGTCTTGACGTTCTGTCCGAGAGGTACGGTTTTAAGACCGACCGTTTAAAATTCAGGTCGCTGACTGCGGACGTTATGATAAACGGTCACAGGTGTCTTGTAATGCGTCCGCAAACTTATATGAACAACAGCGGCGAAGCAATCCGCGACGCGGCGGCGTTTTACAAAATCCCACCGGAAAAATGCATAATTATATTTGACGATATAGATATTCCGTTCGCATCTCTCAGAGTAAAGAGAAAAGGCTCGGCAGGAAGCCACAACGGAATAAAAAGCATAGTGTACCATCTGAACAGCGATAATTTTCCGAGAATAAAAATAGGCGTGGGGAACAAACCGCACCCCGATTACGATTTAAAGGATTACGTTTTAAGCGTTTTTTCAAAGCAGGAAATCAAAGCTCTCGAAAGCGTTATGGAAAAGGCCTGCGATGCGGTTGAACTGATTGTCGCGGGCGATATCGACGCCGCTATGCAGAATTGCCAGATAACGGTCAAAAACAATTAGCAATTGACAATGTACAATTGACAATTGACAATTAATAATTGTGGAAGTTGATTTTATGGAGTCTCTTAGAGCGTGTCTGTATAAGGCTTGTATCGGACTTGCGCAGACGGCACTAACGACTGTAATAACAGTTGCTTTTTCATATAATTGTACATTGTCAATTGTCAATTGTACATTGTTAATTATAATTGGGAATTATTGGTAGTATTTACAGTCTTCGGCGTTGGTTCACAGACCGATTGTTGGGAAATTCCCGATTTCTATAAAATCAGAGTGTGTTTACTCTCTAAACAAAAAGGTGTATCTATGCAGGCATTTTCGGATTTGCTAAAAAACAGCGCGGAATACGTTACAATAGAAGACAACGTAAAGAGAAAGAGGCTCCCCATGGGAGTTCTCGGACTTTCGCTCACTCCCAAGGCGCATTTCATAAGCGCGTTATGCGAAACACTTGGGCGCAAAGCGCTGGTTCTCACAGACGATGAAGCGTCGGCCGGAAAAATCTGCGCCGACCTTGAAGCTATGGGGCTAAAATCCTTTATATATCCCGCCGCCGACAGAAATTTCCGCTCCGACGAAAGTCATTCGCGCGAATATGAAAGAAAGCGGCTGGGCGTGCTCGGTCATGTTTGCGATAACGATTTTGACGCGGTCGTATGCTCCGTCGAGGCAGCTATGCAGTTGACAATACCGCGTGACGTACTAAGAGAAAAATCCGTCACGTTAAAAAACGGCGCCGATATCGAACAGAAAAAAATAATAACCGCTCTCTCGGCTGCGGGATACGTCCGCACCGATATGGTTGAGGGCGAGGGACAGTTTGCGTTAAGAGGCTCTATTCTCGACTTTTTTCCTCCCGACGCGCCGTCGCCGATACGCGCGGAATTTTGGGGCGATACAGTCGATTCAATGGCATATTTTGACGTTATTTCACAGCGCAGAGGCGATACGGCCGACGAAATAAAAATAACTCCGGCGACCGAAATCATATTTGACGATGATTTGACCTTTGCCGAAAGAATCGAAAGGCTCGCTTCGTCCCTTAAAGGCAAAAAACAGGAAAAGGTGCGCGAAAGCCTTTACAATGACGCCGAAAGCATCAAAAGCTCGGTAAGGCTCGCATCGGCCGATAAATATCTTAATATAGCGTACGATAAAAGCGAAACTGTTTTCGATTACTGCGGCGGCTGTCTGCTTTTCGCCTGCGAATCCCACAATATAAAAGAACGCGCCGCGTCCGTTTTACAGCTTTTAGGCGAGGATATAAAAATGATGTTCGAGGACGGAGTTCTTTGCAAAGGACTTGATACGTTTTCGATAAAATGGAGCGACGTTGTTTCTCATTACGAAAAATCGGGCGTTATATACCTCGATAATTTTGCGAGAGGCTCGTTTGATACTCCCGTAAAGGAGCTTGTTTCCGTAACCGTCCGTCAGACCACACCATGGGAAGGCTCTCTGACAGTCCTCAAGGACGACCTGAAGCCCGAAATTTTAAGGGGCGGCACCTGCATAGTGCTTGCGGGAACGGACAAAGCCGCAAAAAGTCTTTGCGAAGATTTAAACGACGACGGTTTTATATGCAATTATTTTTCCTCGGCTCCGCCGCATTTTATAAAAGGAGCGGTAAGCATAATTCCGGGCGCTCTGAGCTTCGGAATGGAATATCCCGGTGAAAAAATAAAAATCGTTACCGCGGGAAGATACAAGAGCGGCGGCGTAAAAAGAGCCTCCGGCAAAAAGAAATTCCACGATATAAGCAGAAGCCTGCACTCCATAGAGGAGCTTAACAAGGGCGATTACGTAGTTCATTCCGTCCACGGCATCGGCATTTTCGACGGTATTACGGCGATAACCGTTTCGGGCGTTGTAAAGGATTATATAAAAATTAAGTACGTCGGAGCGGACGTGCTTTATGTTCCCGTAACACAGCTTGACCTTGTTTCAAAATACATAGGTCCGCACGACGAATCGGGCAAGGGCGTAAAAATAAACAAGCTCGGCTCGAACGATTGGAAAAAGACAAAATCGAGAGTAAGAGGCGCAGTCAGAGATATGGCGAAGGAGCTTTTACAGCTATACGCCAAGCGTCATAACACAAAGGGGTATCAATTTTCACCCGATATAGATATGCAGAGCGACTTTGAACGCCGTTTTGAATTTGACGAAACGGACGACCAATTAAAATGCATATACGAAATCAAACAGGATATGGAAAAACCGTACCCGATGGACAGACTTCTTTGCGGCGACGTCGGCTTCGGCAAAACGGAGGTCGCGCTGAGAGCCGCATTCAAATGCGTCGCGGACGGGAAGCAATGCGCTATACTCGTCCCCACAACCATTCTCGCGCTCCAGCACTACAGAACGATAATGCAGAGGTTCGAGGGCTTTCCGATAAGGGCCGAAATGCTTTCGCGTTTCAGAAACGCGAAACAGCAGGCGCAAATAATAAAGGACATAAAGAGAGGATACGTCGATATAGTAGTAGGCACGCACAGGCTTATATCAAAGGACGTTAAATTTAAGGATATAGGGCTTGTAATAATCGACGAGGAACAGCGTTTCGGCGTGGCTCAAAAGGAAAAATTCAAAACTCTTTTTCCCTCCGTCGATATACTGACTCTCTCCGCGACTCCGATTCCGAGAACTCTGAATATGGCAATGACGGGCATAAGAGATATGTCGGTAATAGAGGAAGCGCCGCTCGACAGGCTCCCCGTGCAGAGCTACGTTCTCGAACAAGATATGGGCATACTCGCGGAGGCTATGGAAAAGGAACTGCGCAGGGGCGGTCAGGTTTATTATCTTCATAATAAGGTCGAGGATATAAACGAAAAGGCCAACGAGATACACGCCCTGATACCCGAAGCGAGAATCGCCGTAGCGCACGGTAAAATGGCGGAGGAGGATTTGAGCGAGGTATGGCGGCAGCTTTTGGAGGGTGAAGTAAACATACTCGTCTGCACCACCATAATTGAAACCGGCGTTGACGTACCGAACGTAAATACGCTTATAATAGAAAACGCCGACAGAATGGGGCTCGCCCAGCTTCATCAGATAAGGGGCAGAGTCGGCAGGTCGTCAAGGCGCGGATTCGCTTATTTTACGTTTACAAGAGGAAAAGAGCTTTCAGAAATAGCGCAGAAACGCCTTTCGGCTATAAGAGAATACACGGAATTCGGCTCGGGCTTTAAAATCGCGATGAAAGACCTTGAAATTAGAGGCGCGGGAAATATCCTCGGAGCGAAACAGCACGGGCATCTTGAGGCTGTCGGCTACGATATGTATCTGCAAATGCTTTCGGAAGCGGTAAGGAACGAGCAGACGGGCGGCGAGGAAAAAGAGGAACCCGACCGTGAATGTCTTGTTGATATCCGCATAGACGCGCATATTCCCGAAAGGTATATAGACAATATTCCGCAGAGGCTTTCAATGTACAGAAAAATCGCCGCGATAAAAAATAACGTGGAAGCGTCCGACGTGCTTGACGAGCTGATAGACCGTTTCGGTGAACCGCCGGAATGTGTAAAGGGACTTATAACGGTATCCCTTATAAGGAACTCGGCGATGAATCACGGAATATACGAAATAAGCCAGAGAGAAAACAATATCCTGATGTACTGCGATACTATATCGCCCGATATGGTATCGGTTCTCGCAAAGGCGATGAAAGGCAGGATACTTGTCAGCGCCGCGGCAAAGCCCTATATATCGGTGAGAACGGCGCAGAACGAGCCGCCTCTCGAAACGTTAAGACTTGTTATGAAGCTGCTCGATAAAGTGTAATAATAAAATTGGTTCTTTGTCAATAGTTGGGGTAATAAAAGGAAAAGTCAAGATCAATCAACTGAGTTAAACGGTAGCATATTGT
>CANRNI010000073.1 GCA_947631945.1 uncultured Clostridia bacterium | reverse complement strand
TGTACTTTGCCATTCCTTTTTCCCTCTTTCTGATTCTTATTATATCTGATTTTTAGGGCGTTTGCGACTCTATTTTAAGTATAATACTCCAGTTTTGGCAAAAATGGCGAAAAATATCGACGCAAGATGTGCGTTAAACCGTTAGGCGTAATTTATTCAGTGGCTCCTTAATGTAACACTCCAAGTTTCGTTAAAAGTTTTTTTGCCGTTTGTTTTGCGAAACGAATCGAAAAAAATTGGCGAGGTTCAAAAATTTTTTTCTCCGAGAAGAATACGTCAAGTTCACTGCATGAATCCGCGTATGATTCATATACCGCTTCCGCAAAGAGACTGACAGCCCAATCTTCAATTCCCCATTTATATCCGTAAAACGATCTGTATACTTTCATAAAACGGCGTAAGCATTTTCCCAAATATGCGTCGGAAAGATACACATCCTGAGGCGGCACATTGCCGTAAAGCTCCGAATAATGCGCAAACTGTTTTGTATATCCGAACAAAAACGGACCGCCGCCGGCAGTGCCGGGATAAATTGTATAATATCCGTCAATATATGTAGTACGTAGATCTCTCATAACATCGATTATATTTTGGGAATAATGCGGCAACGATTGACGTTCAACAACGGTAACGCTCTGTCCGTTTTGCGCAAAAAGAAAATTCAAAGCAAGCGAGCCGGAAACGGTCGCGCACATTTCCGATGTTCGGATAAAATAAATCAGTTCCGCAATGGAAAATTGTTCGGGATAAAGAAGTTCATATCCGTTGCGCGAAAAATAGTCGTCAAGCATATCCAGTCCGAACTCGGAATCCGTTGCTTTTTTAAATCGGCTTCTCGAAAGAAAGATTTTTTTCTTTGTTTTCATACCGGCGCACAGTTCCATTGAACGATCGGCAACAATGTCCAATATATTTCTGTATTGCGCGCTGTAATAACCGTCTAATTTCCCGACTAAAGCACATTCCGGGACGATTACCTTTTCGAATCGTACCGGGTGATTCAAGATTTCCAGCTTGTCGTACACGCCGAGTAATTCAAAGAATTTTTTATAATTTCCCGTCGGCTGTGTATTACCGTTGTCTTCGCTAATAAATACATACCGATCGACCGAAGTGTAATTCTCCAAAAAATACCACAATCTTGTTATGGCGTCGACAAGAAAATGTCCCCATTGTTTTACAAGATAGCCGCAATAAACGACAGTTTCCCGACGTATTTCCGACACGTTGTATTCATAAGAACCATCAACTTTGTTGGGTATTCCGGAATCCTCGGCAAATTTGCCTTCAACTATTACCCCTCCCCGACCAAACAATTGTTTATCTCCGGAAAAACGTTTCAAAGGGATAATGTCGGCGTTTTCATAGCTTCGAGATTGCAAGTCTGTTTTTTCATGAATCCCGTTTTCAATGTAATTTTTTAAAGTTATTGCTTTTTTTGGACGCATACAAGAATAATCTATATGCGATTTGTTTTCTTCCATATTATTCACCCCGTTATCTGTTTCCATACATTTTATCGTAGTAATTTTTGTATTCTCCGCTGACGATCTCGTTCCACCATGAGCGGTTGTCGAGATACCATTTTATCGTTTGTTTGATACCGTCTTCAAATCTTGTTTCCGGCAGCCAGCCAAGCTCGGCGTGAATTTTTGCGGGATCGATGGCGTAACGCATATCGTGCCCCTTTCGGTCGGTAACATATGTAATGAGACTTTCCGGTTTATTCAGTTCGCGGCAAATCAGCTTTACTATGTCGATGTTCCGCATTTCATTGTGTCCGCCGATATTATACACCTCTCCGACTTTACCGTTTCTGACGATAAGGTCGATAGCTTTGCAATGATCCTCCACATACAGCCAATCGCGAACGTTTTCTCCTTTTCCGTAAACAGGAAGAGATTTATCACTCAGACAATTTGCAATCATCAGTGGGATCAGCTTCTCCGGAAACTGATACGGACCGTAATTGTTGGAGCAGCGGCTGATCGTTACCGGAAGGCCGAAAGTGCGGTGATAGGCGAGTACCAGCAGATCCGCGCCGGCTTTGGACGCGCTGTACGGAGAACTGGTATGTAACGGTGTTTGTTCAGTAAAAAACAGATCGAAGCGATCCAACGGCAAATCGCCGTATACCTCGTCGGTAGACACCTGATGATAACGCTCTACGCCGTAAGTTCTACAAGCATCCATTAATGTTTGAGTACCCAAAATGTTAGTTTGCAGGAAAATTCCCGGTTCTTCGATCGAACGATCAACGTGACTTTCCGCTGCGAAATTGACTACGATATCGGGATGTTCTTCTTCAAACAGCTTGAAAACAGCTTCACGGCTACAAATATCATCTTTGACAAATCGGAAATTAGGATTGTTCAGCGTTGCGGAGATCGTAGACAGATTTCCCGCGTAGGTGAGCTTGTCCAGACATACGATCCGGTCTTCCGAATGCATTTTTTGCAGATAAAAGATAAAATTCGCTCCGATGAATCCGGCTCCGCCGGTCACAAGAATGTTCATGACTTTTCCTCCGCCAATGAAAGTAAATATTGCCCGTATTCGGTCATTTTCAATTCTTCTCCAAGTCTGCGAAGCTGCATGGAATCGATGAATCCCTGTCGCCAAGCGATCTCCTCTATACAAGATATGTAAAATCCCTGCATTTCCTGTATTGTTTTGACAAAACCTCCGGCTTTATACATGCCCTTCGGCGATCCCGTATCCAACCATGCCATACCTCTGCCCATAAGAGTGACCTGCAACTGTCCGCGGCGCAGATATTCGTTATTGACCGCGGTAATCTCAAGCTCGCCGCGAGCGGATGGTTGAATTTGCTTCGCAATTTTAATAACTTCATTGTTGTAAAAATACAGACCGGGAACGGCATAGTCGGATTTCGGATTATTCGGTTTCTCTTCAATTGAAATCACTCGGTTGTTCTCGTCAAATTCCACTACGCCGAATTCCCTCGGATTCTTGACCGGATAACCGAATATTGCCGCGCCGTGAGTTTCCATCTGCCTTATTGTCTGTTGCAGCAAAGCGGTGAAATGCTGACCGTAGAACACGTTGTCTCCCAAAACCAGACAAACATTGTCGTTTCCGATAAAGTCCGCTCCCAAAATGAACGCGTCCGCCAATCCGCGCGGCGTATCCTGTACAGCATAAGAGAATTGAACGCCGATTCGGCTGCCGTCGCCCAACAATATTTCGCAATTGCCGATGTCCTTCGGTGTGGAAATAACCAGAATATCGGATATTCCGGAAAGAAGAAGCACCGAAAGCGGGTAATAAATCAGCGGTTTGTCGTAAATCGGCAACAACTGCTTTGACACCGCAATGGTACTCGGATAGAGCCGGGTCCCTTTTCCGCCGGCTAAAATAATGCCCTTCATATTATATTATTCCTCAATTCTAAGCCGCAGCTCCTCAAATTTATTCAGAGCGTGTTCAATACACACGTCCATATTATAATATTTAAATTCCGCCATACGACCACACAGAACGATGTTTCCGTATTTTTCTGTCTCGCATAGGTATTTCTTGTACATTTCGGCACTGTCGCTTGTCAAAACAGGATAATACGGAATGTTTGCCGCTGGATTCGACGGATCGTATGTGATCGGATATTCAGTCACTACAACCGTTTTTATACAGTTCGGGCGAGGATATGTAAATTGTTTATACTCTGTCTTTCTTGTATATCCGTCCGCTTGAGGATAGGATATTATCTCGCAAGGCAAAACTTTATCGGCGTCAAAATATTCATACCGTAAATCCAGCGAGCGATATGGAAGCCGTCCATACTTTAATCCGAACAGTTCGTCAATTGCGCCTGTAAACACAAGTAATTCCACAGGCATTCCGTCGTACATAATTTTTCTGTTCGACTCGTCAAATCGAATATGAGAAACAGCGTCAATACCGAGCTTCACTTTAATATTCGGATGTTCGAGTATTTTTTCGATCAGATCGGTAAAACCTTTTTTTGGCAAATATTGAAAATCTTTGTTAAGATAACGCTCGTCAAAATTCATTGCCATTGGAACCCGTTCAAGCACACTCTTGTCTATCTCATCCGGCTCAAGTCCCCATTGTTTCGCTGTGTATGTGCGATAAGCCTTCTCAAACAGAAGATTTCCATACGCGCGAATATTCGTATCTTTATTTTCCAATAACTCAAAAATAGGAACACGGTCTCTGCCTGCAAAGGCTCTGCGCATTTTTGCCAATAAATTTTCTGATTTTTTCGCGCCGACCAACTGCTGTAAAGTTCTGAAATTAAACGGCAGTCGAATGTATTTTCCGTCAATAAAACTCAACAGTTTTGTATCATGCGGTATCAGATCGGCATACCGTTCCAGAAATTCAATAATAAAATATTTGTTTGTATTTAGAAAATGCGGACCGTATTTTTGTACCAAAATTCCGTTTTCGTCCCATTCGTCGTAGACATTTCCGCCTATATGCAAACGTTTCTCGATAACAGTAACTTTTCTGCCGCATTCTTCCGCAATTTTACGCGCCAATATACTGCCGGAAAATCCCGCACCGACTACGATGATCCTATTCATTTGAACTCATATACCTTTCTCGTTATATACCTTTATTGTTACATATCTTCCTCTTTCAGCCATCGTACTGTTTTAAGAATGCTTTCCCGAAAATCCGATGTGCATTCAAAACCGGTATCACGGTACAGAGCTTCAAGATCGACAGCATCGTAATGCCGATTGCTGTTATCGTCCGGATATGCGCCAAACAACATTGGAACATCCGGCGCGACTATCTGTCCGACTTCGGTAAGTAATTCACGGAATGTTCGCAAATTGCGGTGTCCGATATAATAACTGCGCAAATGAACACCGCGTTCGCCAATAGCGAAAAATGCTTTCGCAATATCGTCGATATATACCATATCGTAGGGAATATTTCCCTCGATCAGCTTTGGACTCTCACCGTGTATCAATTGACACAGTACCGTATGAGCCAGCATTTTGGAACGGTTGTTTTCGCCGTATGACATAGCGGTCAATCCTGAGCTGTACAGTATACCGTTGTTTGCCGCAAGAGTTTTCAGCAAAATTTCTGCTGCTGTCTTTGAACCGGAATAAATACATGTATATCGAGGATTTTCATGACTGAGATCCAAAAAATCCGTAACTTCGATTTCATTATAAGTTCCCGAGAACACAAATTTTTTACATCTGCATTTTGCCGCCGCCATCAAAGCGTCACAGGCATATTTTGCGTTATTCAGCTGCAAGGTGTAATCTTTGAACGCTTCGCCGAACACTCCCTGCCAAGCGAAGTGATAAAACACATCAGCGTCGGTCGGCAGAATTTCAGCCAATTCGCCGTAACGGGAAAAGTCGGCTGTAATCGGAACGAAACGTTCATATTCTTTATGGCGTTCCAACAACTTCTCCGATATATCGATACCGTAAACGGTCACACCCCGTTCAAGCAGCAGATGCGTCAACGCTCCGCCGATAAAACCTCCCGCTCCGGTCACAATCACTGCATTCATTGATTTTCCTCCACGGTAAAATTCACGTCGCTTTCCGCGAGCGTTGGAGCTTTTGTGTCTTTTTCCGAAATGACCGGACTGTCTGTTCCCCAGTCGATGGCGATTTCAGGATCGTTCCAGGCAATGGCGCGGTCATATTCCGGATAATACCATTCATCAACTTTATACTGAACTTCGCAATTGTCTTCGAGTGTGATAAAGGCGTGACCGAATCCGGACGGTATCCAAATTTGTTTGCGATTATCGGCGGAGAGTTCAACGGATACCCACTGTTTGAATGTCGGCGAATCTTTGCGCAAATCGACAGCATAATCCATCACGCGTCCCCGTGTACACCGAACAAGTTTCAACTGCGGTTTTGGATTGTTTTGAAAATGAATTCCTCGAATGATTCCCTTTTTCAGTGACATACAGTGATTATCCTGTATGAAAACAGGATCGAATCCGTATTCATGCATCGTCCTTGAAGAATATGTTTCGCAGTAATATCCTCTGAAATCTACAAAATAAGTCGGCTCAATGATTTTAACGCCGGGCAGAGCAAGTTCGGTAATTTTTAAATGCGCCATATTATATTCCTCCTTTTACGCTATCTACAAGTTCCGATTGTTTCAGTATAGCGGTATATTCGGCTTCACGCGCGGATCTTTCGCGGACGCACCGACAGAATGCGCTTATGGATTTGGCGAATGTGTCGTCTTCCGGCAAAACAATCGTTTGAGTTTCGTTGTCTGCGGTTAATTCGGCAGTCGGCTCAAACCCGGCGGGCGCGGTGAATATTCTTCCGGCTTTGACCGAACCTCGGCTGCCCCAAATCTCCAACTCGCATTTATAGGCGTTGTCCATTCCGAATGAAACCTGCGCCGTCACTCCCGCATCATTAACAAGCGTGGCCGCGCCGTATATATCGACCTCGAATCCGTCGACTTTGTTTAATTGTGAAGTCGTCACCCGCGCGCTTTGTCCAAGCAGCATTTTGGCGAGCTTCAATGTATATCCGCCGCAATCAAGCAATGCACCGCCACCAAGCGATTTGTTGTATCGAAAGTCATTCGGCGATCGTCTCGGAAAGCCAAACGCTATTCTGTATAACCTGATCCCGCCGATTCTTTCGGCAAGTTCCCGTATCGCCCGTAACTGATCGTGATATATAAACATATAATTTTCGTGTACCGCAAGTTCATTTTTCTTTGCAAGACGGATCAGTTCTTTTGTATCGGCTGCTGCGGTCGTCGACGGTTTTTCCAAAAAAATGTGTTTGCCATGCTCCAATGCCGTCTTTGCCCATCGGAAATGCAACGCAGGAGGCAACGGCAGATACACCGCGTCTATCTCGTCGGAGTCAATGAGTTCCGAATAACTTCCAAACACTTTGCCGCCATAACGAGTCCTGAACTGCTCCGCTTTTTGTTTTTCGTTGTCTATAACCGAAAGATTCGGTTTTTCTTCGCCGAACCACTCATACGCGTCGGCGTGCGCCACTCCGACATATAACATTTCTTCCAATTTTTGTATAGCCGGCATAAATCTCCTGAGAGCGATTTCGGAAGGACATATAATTCCGATTCGTATCATAATTTACCACTCCAATACGGAAAGCAGATTTCTAAGCTGTATATTTAAACAATTGTTGATTTGTACCATCATATTCAATGTTCGATAATCTATCCAGAAATATCCGTCGGGTAGATTCGGCAAATCGGTATTTCCAATCTCCAAAATGACGTTTCTGTTTTGCTCATGATAAAAACGTCCGCCCTCTTCCGAAAGAAGATTATCAAACTTCACGCCTTGCCGCTCGTTAAACCGATTGAAAAACAGCTCGTCCACCGCATTTTGCGGAGTATCGCATACATACTCCCTTTGTACGGACGGACCGAGTTCCGCGTAATCAAAACATCCGATCTCCGGCGTAACACGAACAAGAAATTCACGCGCTCCGTTTTGCACGCGGGTCATCAGTCCGAACGTGGCTATCCCCGCAGCTTCAAATAACGGCTGTGTCCAACGACGCACCTCTCTGCCATCGAGCTCTATATCGCAGAAAATGACGCGAAAGCTGTACGGATATTTACAGACGATCTCTCTGTCGGTCATATCCCATGTGTTTAACGATCCTATCGGGACGAATCTGCACTTGTTTTCGTTAAACATTTTATAATTATTGACAGCCTGGTACAGATTCGGGAACGACGGCTCGCGGAAAGCAAACAGCGTGTTGTCAGTGACCGTTCCCATATACGCCGCAGCCGAACAGGGAATACAAGACAGCACCGTTCTCGTATCCATATTGACCAAATTCTCTATTCGCATCAGAGATTTGATTTGCTCAAGCGTCATCCATCGGTGGCTTGGCAGCGTGGGGATATTCTCATCAACCTCAATCACAATATTGCGATTACGCTTTTTCCAGAACCGCGACGATTGCTCCGACTGTATCTGATCTACGATGATCCTGTACTTTGACGCGTTTAAAAAGAAGTCGAGATACGCGGGTCTTTTTCCGCCGTGTTTCTGCGTAAAATTTGATTTCGTTGCCTGTATCGTCGGGGAAATTTGTATCTTGTTGATGTTTCCCGGCTCTATTTTCGCCTGCATAAGATAATGCATCTCACCGTTAAATCGGTGACAGATTATTCCCAAGTAACCGATCTCGTCTTGAATGATGATCGGTTGTTCCCGAACGATCGTACCGCCGCTCAATTGCCGCAGACCGGCAATCCTGAAGAAACTGTTGTTTTCGTTGACGATCTCACCTGTCGCATTATTGTAAAACCAAGGCATACAATCGCTCAAACCGATTTTTTGTATGGATACGTGAATGGCGCGATTTCGCTCTTCGATCCAATCGAGCAACGCCTGCGTTGTGTGTAAGGGCATATTTTCACCTGCCAATTAAATCATTTTATCCTCGCCAAATGTGATAAAATTTTGATCGCTTGTGATTTTAAGGACGGCTTTTGTAAATGCGCGGCGCAGTAATTATAATATTCGTCCGGCATGTGATCGCCGATCAAAAAACGCAGCTCATCCCATAATTCGGAACTATTGACCTCGCAGAAATATTGCTTCGCTATTTTGATAAAACGGTATTCGCCCATTTCTTTAATAAATGAAAGAACTTTGGCTTTATATTTTTTTATTGCGAATCATATCATCTACCGAGACTTTTACGAAATAAATTGATTCGATATGCATTTGCCACAAAGCATTATCGGGTATACCCGCTGCCGTTATTCGCCGAGCAATAATTGGTTTTATGTTTTCATACTCTTGCAATAATTGATGCGCAAATTTATCGCTTGCCGAGAACCCCACCCCTTTTTTGAAGATATAGTACGCTTCCGGTCGAACCGAAATATTTATACATTTATTGTCAAAAAGAGCTAAAAAGTTCAGATACACGTCTTCGCACGCAATTAAATTGACCGCGATGTCTTTTACAGCCGACTGCAGCAATTCCGTATCATAAATTTTAGAAAAAAACAAATACGTCAAAGCAGGACTCCCGTTTGCTGAAAATACCCGAAAGCGCATTCCGCATAAAATCTTCGCGGTTAAATATTTGCTTTTCCAGGCTCTTTATATGCTTTGTTTTAAATATAAAATATTGCGTATACAGTCCGAATTGGCAAATTTGAGTTTTGTCTTCCTCAATCGCCTTGTACATACAATGAATGCTGTGTTTATCGCAAAATGCGTCATTCTGTCCGATATTAATGATATATTTTCCCTTCGCGGCTAAAATTCCTTTTTGTCTGGCTGAAAATGTTCCTCGTTCATAGCTGGTCAAAGCGATGATTCTGTTATCCTATAAAGCTAAAGTCTTGCATATTTCTGCGGAATTATCCGAAGAGAAGTTTTCAACCAAAATCAACTCCATATTTGGATGTATACTAAAAAAGTGGACAAGTGTGATATAATAAAAAAAGCAAACAAAAATAGACAAGTAAGGAGAATAAAAAATGTCCGAAAAGAATTCAAAATACACCCAAGAATTTAAGCAAACGATAGTAAATTTATACCATTCCGGCAAGACATACAACCAAATAAAAGAAGAATACGGAGTGTCGCACAATGCTCTCGCAAATTGGATAAAACAATATTCAGAAGTAAAAATAGATGATAACACCGTACTTACGGCTCGTCAAATCAAAGAACTTCAAAAAAGAAATGCACAGCTTGAAGAGGAAAATATAATACTAAAAAAAGTCATTGCGATATTACGCCACACTCAGACAAAGATTGAAAGCTGTTGAATTGTTGTCAGGCGAACACAAAGTAACAACTCTTTGCCGTGTTCTGAAAGTCAACCGAAGCACATATTACAAATATTTAAAGCGTCAAAT
>CANRNI010000072.1 GCA_947631945.1 uncultured Clostridia bacterium | reverse complement strand
TATGTCCAAAGAACAATCCTGTGTGTTATAATGTTTTGTATCCAAAAACAATGAGGATATATTGGACTTGTAAAGGTATATTAAGTAAAATAAAAAAAGGATGATAATATTATGCCAGAAATAAGTGTAATAGTTCCTGTTTATAATGTAGAAAAATATCTTTCCAATTGCATAGACAGTATCTTAGCGCAAACATTTACAGATTTTGAATTATTATTGATTGATGATGGTTCTACGGACACTGGGGGGGGGATATGCGACAAATATTCCGAACTTGATAAACGAATACGGGTAATACACCAAAGCAACCAAGGTGTGTCATCGGCGAGAAACAAGGGTATTGACAAATCTATAGGAAAATATCTCGCATTTATTGACAGTGATGATTCTATTGATAAAAATTATTTGGAAGTTTTATACAATAATATTATTTTAACAGACGCAGACATGAGTCTTTGCAACATAGTTGAAGTATATAATAACAATGTCAATAATTACAAGAACTTAAATAATATAACAGCGTTTACAAACAAAGAAGCTATTGTAGACTTATTTTTAGGTAATACATATCATCGTTGCTCTGTTGTTGCGAAATTAATCAAGAAAAGTATTGTTGAAAATAGTAAATTTCCTGTAGGGCGTGCTTTTACGGAAGATAAAGCCGTGCTTTATAAATGGTATTATAGCTCAAAAAAAATAATTCAATCAGATTCAATTTTATATTATTATCATATTAATAATGGCAGCACCTGTAACAGGCGCTATGACTATTATATGTTAGGTGCTGTTGATACTGCAAAAGAAATACTTGACTTTTTTAAAGAAAAAGAAAGTGATTTTCCGGATTTATATTATAAATATATACATATATATGCATATACAATAGGGATACATATGATCAATATATTAAAAACATATAATGATAAAATTATTGCAAAAAAATTAAAAAGAATGTTAAAAAATGCAATAAATGAAAAAAAAGCATTGCCACATTTTAGTCCTAAAAATGATCCTGTTTGCTATAATGCATTATATCCTAAATTAATGAAAATATATTGGATAATAAATAGTGAATTAAGTAAAATAAAAAAATTAAGAGGATGAAAGACAAATATGATAAAACAAATGCTGATTAATATATATGAAAAATTATATGAAATCAATAGAATTGCTATTCTTAGAATAAAATATCGACTTAATATAATGAATTCAGCAAAAACTATAAAATATATAAAAACACATAATTATTCCATCGCCAGATTTGGTGATGGAGAGTTCAATCTTATAATGAATTCACAAGATATAAATTTTCAAAAAAGAAATCCCAAACTCAGTGAGGAACTTAAAAACGTATTAAAAGATAAAAATGAAAATTTACTATTATGTATTCCATATTGTTTAAACTCTTTAAAAAACTGCAATAAACGCGCAAAAAAATTCTGGATAGATTGGGGTAAAAATAATCATCATAAAGAAGTAGTAAATATGATTCGCAATCTATCCGGTAATTATCATTTTGGTGACGCGCAGATAACCAGACCGTATATTGACTGGAAAAGTAAAAAAAGAGCAGATTATTTATTTCCTTTATTAAAATCTCTATGGGATAATAAGGATATTTTGATTGTAGAAGGCGAACAAACGCGTCTTGGCGTTGGAAATGATTTATTTGACAATTCAAAATCAATTAAAAGGATTCTTGCACCGGCCGTTAACGCATTTGATTTGTATAATGACATTTTAGACTGTATTCTTGAAGTATATGATAACGAACTGATAGTTATCGCTCTTGGACCTACTGCTACCATATTAGCCGCCGATTTGTCGAAAAGAAATGTCAGAGCTTTGGACATAGGACATTTAGATATAGAATATGAATGGTATTTATCCGGAACCAAAGAAAAAACTGCAATATCCGGTAAATACACAAATGAAGCAAAAGACGGATTGACATTTTCAGAATGCAAAGACGAAAAATATAATTTACAAATAATCAAAAGAATAGGATGCTGAAAATGAAGCCTGAAATTTCTGTTATAGTACCAATATATAACAGTGAAAATTATCTTACAAAATGCATAGAAAGTATTCTTGCACAATCTATGCCAGATATTGAAATTATTCTTGTAAATGATGGTTCTACAGACAACAGTAAAAAAATTTGTGATGATTTTGCAAAAAAAGATTCAAGAATTAGGATTATCAACCAAAAAAACGAAGGGCTTTCGTCTGCAAGGAATAAAGGAATAGTTAATTCTAAATGTGAATACATAATGTTCTGTGACAGCGATGATATAGTATCACCTAATTGGTGTAAAAACCTTATTGCTTTACAAAAAAAATATCCCGATTTGTTACCGTTTTGTCCACATACTTTGTCTGCCGAAGATTTAGGAAAAGAAATGGAATGTGTAATACCGACTAATTCAGCGATTTCATATAAAGATATATTAAAAGCCAAGAATATCGGATTTGGATATGCTTGGAACAAGATTTTTAAAAAAAGTATAATTCAAGAGCACGATTTAAAATTTAGAACATGGAAAGCTAAAAATGACTTTAATGAAGATATTGTATTTACAATGAATTATATTGAATACTGTTCAGGTTTTATTGTAGGCAATCATGCAGATTATTGTTACTTTATAAGGGATAATAGTTTATCACGAGGTAATAAACAGCCTGTTTTAGAAAGACATATTGAAAAATACAATCTTTTGAAAAGTTATATTTTAAAATATTGTCAAAATGATAAAACATTACTAAATGATATTGCAAATACTGCACTTTACCATTTTATGCTTTTCTTTATTGCTGAATCAAAAAAACATTCTTTAAAGCCTACAAAGAACTTTATTAATTATATGAAATCAGAAATACTTAAAGATATACTAAGTAATATAACGCAACCATCAGAAAGTAAAAAAATAATGGATTCTCTTAGACGTCAAAATATATTAGAATTATGGATTATTTTAAAATTAAAAAATAAATAAAAATGAGGGTTTGTTTATGAAAATTATAGGAATGATTCCCGCTCGAGGCGGGTCGACGAGATATAACAACAAGCCTTTGGCTCAGATTTGCGGAAAGCCAATGGTTTACTGGGTCTGGAAACATTCCAAGGAAGTGGAATGTTTTGACGAGGTATATGTTGCTACCGACAGCGAAGAAATCAAGGGTATTGCCGAAGCGTTCGGTGCTAAAGTAATTATGACGTCAAAGGACTGTGAAACCGCAACCGAAAGGCTTTATGAAGTATCATTAAAGGTTGACGCGGATCTTTATGTTATGGTAAACGGGGACGAGCCTCTTGTAAAGGCCGAGGATATTGTTAAATGTATTCCCGATTCGATTCCCGATGATGGATTTTATGTATCGAATCTTATGACCGATTTCTCTAATCCCGTTGAAGTGGTTGACCCAACCAATCTTAAAATCGTTACCAATACTGAAGGCGTTTGTATGTTTATTTCACGTTCTCCTATTCCGTTCCCTAAGGGTCAGATGGATTACTCATACAAAAAGTTTGTAGGCGTAGGAGCGTTTACTCACGAGGCGCTTGAATTTTATCACAATACTCCGAGAGGTCCTATAGAAAAAATTGAGGAGAACGATTCTTTCAGGTTTATCGAAAATCGTAAGAATTGTTACTATATTAATGCACACTGCAAAACTCTTTCTGTCGATACGCCGAAAGACAGAGTTCAAGTTGAACGATATATGATTGAAAATAACCTTACCTGACGACATTCGGACAATACGGAGGAATTTTTATGTTTCAGTTAATAGCTGGGCCCGTGTGTAATCGAATCGGAAGAAGCGGTTCTTTCGATTGCGAAAACAATGAAAGATATAACTGATGAACTATGTATTCCTTATACGTTCAAGGCGGCTTTTGACAAGGCGAACAGAACGGCAATTTCGAGCTTCCGCGGTCCCGGTATCGAGGAGGGGCTTCGCATTTTGAAAAAAGAAAAAGATGCTTATTCTCTTCCAATTTGTACCGATATTCATGAACCGTGGCAGGAGGAGAAAGCGGCTGCTACGGTTGCCGATATTCATGTGCGATAAAAGTTATAGATCGTAGCTATGGGCATTGTCTTAGGCAGGGTTACCTTGATCTTATTGGAGGATCGATTATGTCAATTATAGAATTTCTGAAAATTAGTACGGGGGGGGGGACTTTCTAATAGAAATGCGTCGCTCAGTTTTATAAGAATGATTGCGACCGCTATGATCGTTTTATGTCACTTTTTGCAATATTACGGCAATGAGCTTGCGTGGTGGTTCAATGTAGGCGTTCAAATATTTTTCGTTCTGAGCGGTTTTTTGTATGGTCAAAAGGATATTCAAAACAGTATTGATTTTCTTATCAAGCAATTGAAGAAAATACTTATTCCGTATTGGATCTTTTTATTTGCGGCTTCTGTTTTATACGCGTTTTTTGACAAAGAGAATATTTCTCCGGGAGTATTTGTTTATTCTCTTTTGTGCGCCCGCACCGTAAAAGGTCTTGAACATCTTTGGTTTGTTCCGTATATTTTGTTTTGTTATTTTGTCACGCCGTATCTCAATGATTTGCGCAAAAAATTGGAGAATTTTTCGATAGTGAAATTTATCGCGGTATTCGCGTCGGTATTTTTTGCCGGACAAATCGTAGCGATTCTGTTTAATTCTTATTTTGATTTTGCCCGCGTTAATTGTTATATCTTTGGATATTTCTTGTCTGCCGCTCAAGCGATTTACGGAAAAAAGATAATTAAATATTCCTGTGTATTCGTAAGTATTTTTGCAGTTTTCGCAAACGCGCTGAAAGTTTATTTGAAATATATTAAATCGTTTTCGTCCGAAGGTATGATAGGGTTGTTATACAACTATTTTCTGTCATACACTCATCTTCTGCTCGGAGCGGCGTTGTTCCTGATCATATATGTACTGACCGACAAGATGAAGCAAAATACATTATTGCGTGTTTCAGACAAATATTCTTACTGTATTTATCTGGTTCATCAACTTTTTATTTTAAGCTCTTTTTCACTTGTGGAATTGACTGGCTCTGTAACGATAAACGTTTTGTTAACTTTGATTGTAGTTTTTGTATTTGCTTTTTTGCTTTATCATATATCAAAACCAGCTTATAAGGCAGTTGATTTTATAACTAACAAGATATTATCGAGTAATTGGCGGTCGATGTCACAATTATAATTCTTCATAACGAGGTAAATCCTCTTTATTGTATGTGAAAAATCTGAAGAAAGGAACGATATTGTACACAAAAAGTATAAGTTTTTTAGTATTTTTTGTGTTATGTATCTTACAATAATTTTTATGTTTAGTTTAATAGCCGGCCCGTGTGTAATTGAATTGGAAGAAGCGGTTCTTTTGATTGCGAAAACAATGAAAGAGATAACCGATGAACTATGTATTTCTTATACATTCAAGGCGTCTTTTGACAAGGCGAACAGAACGTCAATTTCAAGCTTCCGAGGTCCCGGTATCGAGGAGGGGCTTCGCATTTTGAAAAAAGTAAAAGATGCTTATTCTCTTCCAATTTGTACCGACATTCATGAACCGTGGCAGGCGGAGAAAGTTGCTGAGGTTGCCGACATTATTCAGATTCCGGCTTTTTTGTGCCGTCAAACCGATTTACTCGTTGCGGCAGCTAAAACAGGAAAATGTGTTAATATAAAAAAGGCACAGTTCCTTGCTCCGTGGGACATGAAAAACTGTATTGAAAAAGTGCGTCAGTCTGGAAATAACAATGTAATGCTCTGCGAAAGGGGTACGTCGTTCGGCTATAACACGCTTGTCGTTGATATGACAGGGCTTCGCGTTATGAAAGATTTTGGTGTCCCGGTTATTTTTGACGCAACTCATAGTGTGCAAAAACCCGGGGGCAACGGCACAAGTACAGGCGGCAACCGTCAATATGTGGAATATCTTGCAAAAGCGGCAATTGCTGTCGGCGCAGACGGTTTGTTCATGGAAACTCATCCCGACCCCGATAACGCTAAATCGGATGGGCCTAATATGGTTCCGCTTTCGGAAATGAAGCCGTTGCTTCAAAAGCTTATAAAAGTATATAATGCGGTGCATTGATTATGATTGATTTTAACATTTGTGAAGAAGCAAAAAAAATATTTGATATTGAAATTGAAGCTTTGAACAAAACCCGTGATTCGCTTGGCGATGAGTTTGAGAAAATCGTCGAGCTTATCTTAAACTGTAAGGGCAAAGTCGTGCTTACCGGAATGGGGAAACCCGGTCATATAGCGACAAAGATAGCGGCGTCTCTTGCGAGCCTCGGTACGCCGTCGTTCTTTATGCATCCGGGCGAAGCCATGCACGGCGATCTCGGTATGGTTGATAAAAAAGATATTGTCATTCTCATGAGCTACAGCGGCGAAAGTACCGAAGTTACTGCGCTTTTGCCCGTTTTGCAGGAAATCGGCTGTGCTACAGTCGCGATAACAGGCAAGCCCAAATCGACTCTCGCGAGGGAGTGTCAATATAAATATTGTTTTCCCGAATTTGAAGAAGCGTGCTATATGCATCTTGCTCCGACTTCAAGCACAACATCGCTGCTCGTTCTCGGAGACGCTCTTGCCGTGGTTGCTTCAAGGGCAAAAAATTATACAAAAGAAGATTTCGGACTGCACCACCCGGCGGGAGCTTTAGGTAAGAAACTGTTGGTAAAAGTAAAAGACGTTATGCATTCGGGAAATGAAAATGCCGTTGTTACAGAAGGAAGCTCGCTTCGCAGCGCCATTGTTGAAATGAGTACAAAAGGACTCAGCATGGTTACTATCGCCGATAGGGACAACCGTCTTAAAGGTATCATAACCGACGGCGACCTGAGAAGAATGCTTGAAAAAGGCGTTGACGTATATAATGAAATCATAGATAACGTCATGACAAAAAATCCGAAATGGATTGATTCGAGAGAAATGGCGGTAAACGCATTACAGGTTTTAAGCGACTTTAAAATTACTTGTATGCCGGTTCTTGATGAAGAAAAATGCATTGTCGGAACAGTTTTGATGCAGGATATTTTTAAGGCCGGTATTGTAAGATGAATATTAAAATGCTTGTTACGGACGTAGACGGTACGCTTACCGACGGAAAAATATATATAGGTTCGTCGGGAGAAATTATGAAAGCATTCGACATTAAAGACGGTTACGCGCTTGCTCATGTACTTCCGGCAAACGGCATTATACCCGTCATAATAACGGGCAGAGAGTCTGATATTGTAAAAGAACGCGCGAAAGAGCTTGGTATTAAGGAACTGCATCAGGGGATATCCGATAAGTTGTCGGTTCTTAAAGAGATTGCCGCCGAATACGGCATAAATCAAGATGAAACCGCATATATAGGCGATGATTTAAACGACCTTGAATGTATAAAATACTGCGGACTTACCGCCTGTCCCTCGGACGCGTTTTTCGAAATCAAAGAATATGTTGATTACATATGTTCATCGGAAGGCGGCAGAGGCGCAGTCAGAGAATTTATTACTTATATTTTAAATCATGAGTAAGAAAAAAATTATAAGAATTATCATATCAATTTTATCGGCTGCGGCAATTATATTGCTGCTGTCTGTTTTCGTATCCAACTTTTTTATTACGGTAAACAGTTATGATTATAATATATCAAATTCTTCTGATGTAAAAATAGTTTTTTTATCCGATTTACACGGACGTGAATTTGGCAAAAATAATGTCAGGCTGATAAAGAAAATATCTGAGCAAAAGCCCGATATTATATGTCTTACAGGCGATTTTATTGACGAAAACAATACATACAAAGATAACGGGGAATTTTTAAATTTAGTTAAAGCTCTGCTTAATATCGCACCTGTTTATTACTCTTACGGCAATCATGATTACTCTTATTTTATTGATAACGGTTTTGGTTTTATTGAAACGCTTGAAAATTCGGGCTGCGAATTTCTCGATAAGGAATACGTCGATATTGATATCGAAGGCGTGCCGTTGCGCCTCGGAGGAATATATGACTATGCTTTCAATCTACAGGGTATGAGAAAAAGCGACTGGGAAAATACAGATATTTTCAAATTTCTTTCAGATTTTACATCAACGGACAGAACTACGGTTTTGATGTGCCACCGTCCCGATAGTTTTATCTACGGCGATGCGTCTTTAATATGGAATATTGATTTAGTTTTGTGCGGTCATACTCATGGTGGATTGTGGCGGCTTCCGTTTATAGGCGGGGTAATCGCTCCCGAGCAGGGCTTTAATCCTGCGTTTGACAAGGGAGAATACGATATAGGCAATATAAAAATGTTTATAAATGCCGGACTTGCCGGATACGGAATAATTCCGAGGCTGTTTAATCTGCCCGAAGTGACAGTAATTAATTTAGGTCGGGCGAGTAATTAACTCCGCTCTTTTTTGTTTATAAGGCAATACCACACAAAGAAGATTAAACGCTTTTGTTACTGTCTTTGTGTGATATTGCCTTATGGCGTGTCTATACAAGTCCGGTACACGTCTTTTTTTGCTAAATTTCCGCTTTACTGCGTTAATGATACACTGAATAAATCGCGACTGATGAAAAATCCGATGGAACAATTTGCACATTTGATTTACTCAGTAATTACTTGAGCCTTCAATTATTTTTCTGTATCTATTCGTGAGAATAAAATTGAAAAATCGGGAAGATATAGGTTTTGCTTTATCTTTTGTTCTTTCCATTGTTCGGAGATTTCCAATAGGTTTATGATTTTATCTGATGAAAACGGAAGAAAGGGTTTAAGAAGAACAGAAATGTTTGCTATAAGATATGTGCAGTTAAAAATCGTGTCCGCGCATTTTTTGGGATTCTCGGTTCTTGTTATCCAAGGCGTGTTTGAATCATAATATTTATTTCCGTATTTTGCGAGATTAAATATAAGCTTCAGGGCATCTCTGAAAAAGCCGTTTTCTATTTTTTGTCCGCATTCATCAAAAACGGCAGATATCTTTTCGGTCAGTATCGTATCGGTGTTTCCGTTTGGAATTTTATTCCCGAAATACTTTTTGATAAATACTAATGTTCTGTTTACAAAATTACCCCATACGCCCACAAGCTCCGAGTTATTCTGTTTTTTAAATTCATTCCATGAAAAATCAGCGTCGCGTTTTTCCGGGCCTTTAGCGATAAAAAAGTATCTGACCGAGTCCGGGTTGTAATTTTCCGCTAAATCCTTTGCCCATATTGCATGATTTTTACTTGTGGATATTTTTTCTCCGTCGAGAGTGACGTATTCACTTGATATTATATCGTCGGGCAGTCTGAATCCTTCACCCTCCGCAAGAAGAAGAGACGGGAGAATAATGGTATGAAACGGAATATTATCCTTTCCGTGAACGTAATAATGACGCGCGTTTTCTCCAAACAATTCTCTGAAATCCGTTCCGCGTTCGAGGCAAACATTATAGCTTGCGGAAAGATATCCTAAAACATTTTCCGCCCAGATATAGATTTTTTTATTTTCATACCCACTTTTCGGCACGTCTATTCCCCAATCAAGATCTCTTGTAATCGCGCGGTCGCGCAGTCCTTCGTCAATATATCTTTTTGTGAACGCGACGGCATTTTTTCTCCAATTGGTATGCGATTCAAGCAATTCAAGCAATTCTTTCCTAAGCTTTGTTATAAGCAGAAAAAGCTGCGTTGTTTCGCCGAATATCGGAGATGTTCCGCATTGAGCGCACTTTGGAGATATCACAGTATACGCTTCAAGAATTTCTCCGCAAACATCGCACTGGTCAGCCCTTGTCGTTGAGCCGCATGAAGGACATTTTCCGATAACAAGCCGTTCTGTCAGAACTTTTTTACATTTCGGGCAGTATGCCTGACTTATTGTCCGTTCTTCAATATAATCGCTTTTGTAAAGCTTTTTGTGAAAGTTTTTTACAAATTCAATATGTGCGGCGTCGCTTGTTTTTGTGTATAAATCATATGAAAATCCGAGCTTATTAAAGCAATATAAAAACTCCTTATGGTATTGTTCGCTGATTTCAGCCGGCGTCCTGTTTTCCTGCAATGCGCGGATTGTTATAGGCGTGCCGTGACAGTCGCTGCCCGAAACATAAAATACATTTTCTCCCTTTGCCCGATAGTAACGAGCTAAAACGTCACCCGGAAGAAGCGACGCTATATGACCGATATGCGGAGAACCGTTTGCATACGGCCATGCGCCTCCGATAAGAATATTTGTCATAATTGACACCTCATTTCAAAAATTAAGTTGATAACATTGTCTGTCAAGCAATAAAAAAACACTCGCACCCCCTGTAGTCAAATACAAGGGACGAGAGCTACCTCACGTGTTACCACCCTAATTTGTCTGCTCCTCACGGCGGCAGACCTTATCAAGTTCGGACAGGAAATGATCTGTCGAAACTCTATCGCTGTAACGGGCGAACCCGACGCAGTCTAACTTAATGATTAAACCAATAGTTGCTTTGTAATTTGATTGTGAATCCGCAATTGACAGCAGTTTTACAATTTAAGGCAATACCGCACAATTAGCGGCTGCCGCCTTTGCCGCGCATCTGTACCGATATTTTCCGTCATTTTTGCCA
>CANRNI010000071.1 GCA_947631945.1 uncultured Clostridia bacterium | reverse complement strand
CCTGCGTCATTTTTGTCAATCTGACGAAAAATCTCTTGGCACATCTGCACGACAATAATTATGCGGTATTGCCTTAAGGACTCACTGATTAAATCAAACGTACTGATTTAGCCGTCAAATTTTTTGTCGGTAAAACCAAAAACTCCTTGTCGTATCTCAAGGAGTTTTTGGCATAAAATGACAGAAAATATACAATTGAATATAAGGCAAAAGCTTCAGACGCTAATTGTGAGGTTTTATTACCCGAATTTTTGTAATGCCGTAATATTTAAACAGCTTTACCGCCTGCGCGTTTATTTTTTCACCGCTTACAAGTATAGGTACTGCCGGAGGGCATGAAACGGACGGACTTGACAAAATTCTTCCGATTGAGTTATCTACAGATACCTCTTCGCTTTCGGCAAAAATCGCTTCGCGTATTGTAAGAATTCTTTCGGGAGGAGACAAGCTTAATTCCGGTCGTTCTTCGGTAAGAAAGCTTTTTCCCATAGCGTGTTCAATTTTTAAATAATCCTCGTCCTTGTTTTCCGGTGTGAACATCATAACCGTAAAATCCGGGTCCTCATATTCGCATTCTATTCCGTTTTTCCTTAAAGCGTCGGAAAGATTTATGCCGTAAGACGATACGGTAAGCTTAAGAGGGTCGCTTTTCTCTGTTTTCCAGTCATTTTGCATCAGCTTTTCTTTAAGCGAACCTACTTTTTTTACGCAGTCCTCAAGTTTTTTTTCATAATTTTCACTTATATACTTATTCGCGTAATCAAGCGACTGCAAAATAAGATATGACGGACTTGTGGAACCGAATAATTCCAGAGCCCTTTTAGCGTTTCTTAAAAATATCTCATTCGCCTTTTTGTTTATATGCAGATACGCTCCGCCTGTAAGTACGGGCAGAGTTTTATGAGCGGAATCACAGCACATATCCGCTCCCAAATCCATCGGATGTCTTTTGCTTTCAAGAAAATGGAGATATGCGCCGTGAGCGTTATCAACAATAAGCGGAACGCCGAACGAATGTGAAATTTCGGCAAACGCTTTTATATCAAGCTCGCCGCCGAGATAATCGGGACTTGTTACATAAACGGCCGATATTTTTTCGTCTTTTTCGCTTGCATCGCGTAAAAATTCTTTTAGCGTCCCGGGGGTTATGTTACATTTGCAGAGTGAGAAACCGTTATCGCCATATAGCCATTTTACGTCTATACCGAGAAGTCCGCAGCCGTAAACAAACGATTTATGACTGTTTCTCGCCGCGGCAATAACACATTTTTCACCATTGCAGGCGAGCTTTATCAAATAAAGCATCGCTTTTACGCACTGTGACGAGCCTTCTGTGGAGTAAAGCGTAACTCCGCTTCCGAAAAGCTTGGCGGCGTTTTTTTCGCTTTCGGCAATAATTCCGTCGGCTTCATATAAAGCGTCGGCACCTTTTATCTCGGTGATATCAAGCTCTTCAAAGCCTATTAATCTGCCGCCTTTATGTCCCGGCATATGAAGTCTTGAAACGGAGCTTTCGGAGTATTTTTTAACAAAATCACATATCGGGGTATTCATTGTTCCACTTTTTCAAGTTCGCGGGCCGTCTGTATCATAATCGCACATTCCATGCGTTTTTTAAATAACTCGCAGCCGTATTTGTATATTCCGTTTATTGAGCCGGACGCGTGATACGCGTTTGCGGAACAGCCGCCCGAACAATAAAGCTTCGCCCAGCAATCGCCGCATTCTTTTCTCGTATAGACGTTGCAGGAGCGGAATTTTTCACGCACCTGACTGTTTGTAACGCCGTCCCAAATGTTTCCGAGCTTGAATTTTTCTTCTCCGACAAACTGATGGCAGGGATAAAGGTCTCCCCACGGAGTAACCGCCATATATTCTGTGCCCGAGCCGCAGCCGGAAATTCTTTTATAGATACAGGGGCCGCTTTTGAGGTCTATCATATAGTGATAAAACGTGTATCCGTCTCCCTCTTTTTCGCGCTTGAGCATATCCTTTGCGAGAATTTCATATTGTTCGAGAACAATCGGTAAATCTTCTTGAGTAAGCGCGGCGGGGTCGTCCGGCGAACAGACTACGGGCTCCATACTAAGCTGTTTAAAGCCGAGGTCAAGCATTGCGTTTATATCGTTTGTAAAATCGGGATTCGCGTGTGTAAAAGTTCCGCGCATATAATAATTTTTTCCGCCGCGCGCTTTGACAAGCTTTTGGAATTTAGGCACGATTCTCTCCCAGCTTCCGCTGCCGTTATAATCCACTCTCGAACGGTCGTGGATTTCTTTTCTGCCGTCAAGACTTAAAACTACATTATGCATTTCACGATTTGAAAAATCTATCACATCATCGTCTATAAGCATACCGTTTGTTGTGAGAGTAAAACGGAAATTCTTATTTACGCCCTTTTCTATGGAGCGCGCGTAATTTACAAGCTTCTTTACCGTGTCCCAATTCATAAGAGGCTCACCGCCGAAAAAATCGACCTCTAAATTTTTGCGGTTTCCCGAATTTTCCACGAGGAAATCAAGAGCGCGTTTACCTGTTTCAAATGACATCAAAGCGCGTTCGCCCTTATATTTGCCTTGACTTGCGAAGCAGTAACCGCAGTTGAGATTACAGGTGTGCGCGACATGGAGACAGAGAGCTTTTATAATGTTTCCGCTTTTTGATTTGTATTTGTCCGCCGCCTGACCGAACGTATCGGGGGTAAAAAGCTTTCCGGCTCTTTCAAGGGATTTTATATCATCTATACATTCGTATATGTCCCGTTCGGTTACGTCCGCTCTGCCGGAATATTTTTTCAGAATAATATCGTTTATTTCACTTTCGCTTTTGTTCTTGAACAGTTCTATTATGTCGTATGCGACCTCGTCTACGGCGTGAATCGAACCGGAGAAGGTATCAAGCACGATGTTATAACCGTTTAATTTATATTGATGTACCATTTTTATTCCTCTTTGACAGAAAAAATGCCGCTGTAAAGCGGCGTTTTAGGCATCCTTAGATATCAGTCGTCGGTTTTACTCTCGCACTGCTGATTTGCTATGCCGCAGCTTGTTTTGCAGGCGGATTGGCAGGAAGTCTGACATTCGCCGCAGCCGCCGGTTGCCGCGCTTTCACAAAGATTACGGGTATCAAGAGTTTTAATTCTTTCCATAGTTTCATATCTCCAGTTCATATTTACTGTATATTTTAAGGCAATACCGCATAATTATTGTCGTGCAGATGTGCCGAAAGATTTTTCGTCAGATTGACAAAAGTGACGCAGGAATACTGACGTATTTCAAGGAACTTTTGGCAAAAATGACGGAAAATCTCGGTGCAGATGCGCGGCAAAGGCGTTAGCCGCTAATTATGCGGTATTGCCTTAAATAAAGTATATCACAGCCGTAAAGCTTTGTCAAGCTCTTGATATGATTATAATTTAAGCGCAAAGTTCTGTGCCTCTCTTGGTAAACACATTCTAAACTTTGGGCAATACCGTACAGTATTGATTTCATATTACATACATGATACTTATTATATTTCGGGGCAAAAAACAACAGCCGGAATTTCTTCCGACTGTTGTTTTCTCAAGGATTGTTTTATAAAATATAAGAGGATAAGCATATTAAAATACAATATATTGTGTTTGGAAATTATTACAAACACATTATAAAGCATTATTTGTCGTTTGTCAATACCTAAGATAAAAAAAGTATAAATTCTTGTTTTTTTGCATAAAGATTGTATGGAATACAGTATGCGGCAAGAAAAATATAAAGAAAGGAACGGTACTGCCTAACGCGAAATATAATGCGATACTACGTAGTTTTAAGTGAGTAAAGTCTACTGATAAATCGTCGGTTTTGCAAAAAGCTGCGGTTTTACATTTTTTTGTTATTTTGCGCGATTATAGTACCACAGGCGATTTAAATGGAAAAAACGGAAAACGGGAAGAAAAAAAGCGATTGGTTTACAAAAATTATGATAATCCAGAGCGCAGTATGCGCGGCGGCCGTAATAATAATTTTTGCCGCCGTAAAATGGGGCGGCATGGGCGGAAAAATATACGGGGATTATAAAAAATTTATGTCAAAGGATTATACCGCCGACGACGTTTCGGAAGCTTTCGACGGCATAAAGGAATATGCCGCGGCGTTTTCGTCAGAAAAGAACGGAGAGAGCAAAGCCGTTTTTGCCGAAAAAATAACAGAGAATCACAGCGGCGCACAGCAGGAAGAAAGCGAATCGTTTATAATCGGCGGAGGAGACGACCTTAAATTCAGCGGTTTGGATACTCTTGAGGGAATATGCTTTGATGAATACGATTTGGATTTTGAAATTGATTATCCGCTCAAGGATTACTCAATTACGTCGGATTTCGGCTACAGAATAGGACCTATTACGGGCGAACCGGGCATACATACGGGACTTGATATGGCCGCCTCATACGGCACGTCGATATACGCGGCGGCGGACGGAACGGTTCTTGACGCTCAGTATGACAACAGCTATGGGAACTATGTAAAAATAAGCCACGATGACAATGTGGTTACTATTTACGCTCACTGCTCGTCTTTGTGCGTTAACGAAGGCGATAAAGTAAAGCAGGGTGAAAAAATCGCCGAGGTCGGCTCTACAGGCTCGTCTACCGGAAATCATCTTCACTTCGAAATGAGAAAAGACAATATAAGAATAAATCCTGAATTTGCTTTGTTTGGATAATGAATTTCAGGATAGGCAAAGTAAATATAAAAGCGTCATTTCTGTTTTTTGCGGCGGCGGCGTATTTTCTCTCCGATGAAATGTGCAAAAACTATTTGTGCGCTATAGTTTTTTCCTCCCTGCATGAGACAGGTCACATCGCGGCGCTCGTTCATTTTCATTCGCCGCCGACTGCTTTAACGCTCGGAGCTGTCGGAATAAGAATTGATAAAAAAGCCTTGTCGATGTCTTATAGGGAGGAATGTGTCGCCGCGCTCTGCGGTCCGGCGGTAAATTTACTGTTTGCCGTTATATTTTTTATTTTAAAAGAAAAATACAGTATATTTGAGCTTCCGTTTGCTGTGAATTTAGGTTTGTTTGTAATTAATATGCTGCCCGTTAAGATACTTGACGGCGGCAGATTTCTGTATTTTTTTGCTTCATCGAGGACGAATCCCGATTTTGCCGATAAAATTATGAGCGCCGCAGAAGCGGTAACAGCCGTAATCCTTACAGCCGTGCTTGCCGCTTCTCTTGCGCTGGGAATTGTCAATACGTCTTTCGTGCTTTTTTCTTGCGGTCTTGCGGCAATGACCGTCGTAAGTCTTTTATCAAATTTAAAAAAGCCATGATTTAATTACGGCTGACGCTTTGATTAAATCATGGCTAAAATTTTCCGTCAATAAACAGGCCGAAATTTCTTTCCGTCTGTTTTAATTTATTTTAAGGCAACACCGCACAATTAACGGCTAACGCCTTTGCCGCGCATCTGCACCGAGATTTCTCGTCATTTTTGCCAAAAGCTCCCCCAATACGTCAGTATTCCTGCGTCACTTTTGCCAATCTGACGAAAAATCTTTCGGCGCATCTGCACGACAATAATTATGCGGTATTGCCTTAAGAATAGTGTAAAATTGCAAAAAAGAATCGCAATAATTTTGATTCGTTATGCCGCTTCCAAAAAGCCGTATGAATCGGCCGAAATAAGTCCCGCCGAGAATCTTAAAACAATTCTTGCGTCTTTCGCGGTTACAACTCCGTCCTTGTCAACATCGGCAAGAGCGTCCTGCTCCATTGTAAAAACAACAAGTTTTGCGGCTCTGCGGAGTATTTGTCTCGCATCGGCTGCGGTTACTTTTCCGTCTCCGTCAACGTCGCCTAAACCGATTTCAAGCTCGTTGGGGTCTTTTGTGGGTTCCTCATGAGGTCTTGTGGGAAGAACGTCCTCGTCAATATCAAAGAGATTCTCCAAAACTTTTAGAAAATCATATTTGATAAGCAAATCCTTGTTGCCGTAGAACTGTATAACAGCGTCGGCGACCGTATCAAATACGCTCTGTATAAGTTTCTGCATTTCTTCCTTTGTCATGTTTTCGATGTTTTCTTTGTTGTATTTAGCCATAACCTCAATAACTATGTTCATAAGCTCCATAAAACCGTCGGAAGCAAGTATACCGAGAACTATTTCCGAATTAAGCAGGTCTTCCACTGAAAAATCAAGGGATAATCCGCCTTTTTCGGTGGTCGGTTCTGTTGCGGGATCTTCGGTAACGTTTTCCGATGTAACCGTTTCGGGTTCGCTTTCGGGTTCTTCGTCAACGGCGAATACCGGAAGAACGCACGAGTAGCATAAAATTATACTCAGTACGATTGCAATAATTCTTTTTTTCATCAGAGAAACACTCCTTAAAATATTATTAAAATTAGTATATGTAAACCTCTATAAAGGGTTTATCCCCGTTCCGCGATTGCGGCGCATATCCTTTTAAGCGTATTAAGACCGTACGAAGTACCTGTCAATGCGTCCTCAATACCCTCAAATTCAACTGTAATAAATCCGTCGTAGCCGTTTGATATAAGAGTGGAAAGGCACTGATAAACAGGAACGTCTCCGTGACCTATAATCGCGCCCCTTAAATAGCTTCCGCCCCTCGTCTTAAAAAATCCGTCCGCGAAAAACGGAGCGTCGCCGCTTTTTTTATGAAAATCTTTTGCGTGTACATGGAAAGCGTAAGGCGCGAGCCTGCCTACGGCTTCTATCGGATTTTCGTCAGCGCACATAAAATTGCCTATATCGACGAGCAGGCCGAAATTGTCTCTCGCAACGGAATTTACTATTTTTTCAACTCTGACGCTTTCCTGACAGAATGTGCCGTGATTCTCAACCATCGTTTTTATGCCATAACGCGCGGCGTAATCGGTAACCTCGCGGCAGCCCCTGACTATGTTTCCGAGAGCGTCGTTAAAGCCCTTAAAACCTCTGTCGTCTTTGCCGTAGCCCCTTGTAGCGTCGTGGCGCATAAGCTTTACACCGAGTGCTTCGGCAATTTCGACCTCGGATTTAAGTCTTTCTATTTCTTTTTCGATATTCCCGTCGGAGCCGTAAAGGAAATCGGCGCCGATGGTATAACTGACGGGAGTGAGAGAATATTTTTCGCACTCGCTGCGCAGGAACAACGCGTAATCTTTTTTTGTCTGCCCCTCGGGGACGTCCAAGTCAATGAACTCAATGCCGTCAAAGCCGGTTTCTTTTGCGAGCTTTATACATTCCGCGAGAGTTTTTTTACCTGAATTTATAAGTGAAGAATAACTGTATGTGCTTACCGAAAATTTCATTTTCCGACCTCGTTTTACTTCTGATTTTTTATTTTATCCCAATATTCCTTTGCCGCCTGCTCGTTTTTGTTCTCTCCGTGCCTGTAATATACAACGTCTTTAAGAATATCGGGGAGATACTGCTGTTTTGTCCAGTGATTGGGATAATCGTGAGGATAAATATAGAACTGGCCTTTATTCTTCACGTCGTCGCCGTCGTAGTGTTTGTTTTGAAGCTGACGCGGAATAGGACCGTACCTGCCTTTTTCAATATCCGCCAAGGCGGTGTTGATTGCATTGTAAGCAGAATTTGATTTAGGCGAACTGCATACGAGTATAACCGCGTCCGCAAGCGGTATTCTCGCCTCGGGAAGTCCGACCTTTAAGGCTATTTCAACAGCCGACTGTACAATCGGAATTATCATGGGATAGGCAAGTCCGACGTCTTCGCACGCGCAGACCATAAGTCTCCTGCACGCCGACGGAAGATCGCCCGCCGCGAGTATTCTCGCAAGGTAATGGATTGCCGCGTCCGGATCGGAGCCGCGCATGGATTTTTGAAATGCCGATAATAAATCGTAATGCTCGTCCCCGTCCTTATCGTATCTCAGCGACGTTTTCTGCGAAAGGAGCTTTGCGTTTTCAAGGGTAATTTTCCTGTTTTCTCCGTCTTTGGGAATGACCGCGCTAAGACACAAAAGCTCTACTGTGTTTATGCATTTTCTTACGTCTCCGCCGCAGGCATAAGAGATATGGCGCACAACTCCGTCCTCGATATCAAGTCCGCAGTGAAGCTCCCCGCTCATGAATCCGAAAGCTCTTTCAACAGCCGGAACCGTTTCCTCGGGAGTAACGGTTTTAAACTCAAAAACGGTGCATCTGCTGAGAACTGCGCTGTATATGTAAAAATACGGGTTTTCTGTAGTTGACGCTATAAGAGTAATCGAGCCGTTTTCAATGTATTCGAGCAGAGACTGCTGCTGTTTTTTATTGAAATACTGTATCTCGTCAAGATAAAGAAGTATGCCGTTTGGAGCGGCAACGGTATCTATTTGAGCCACGATACTGCGTATATCGGCAATAGAAGCGTTTGTGCCGTTGAGCTTACAGAGCTTTTTATTGGTGGACGCCGCGATAATATTAGCGACAGTAGTTTTTCCCGTTCCCGAAGGACCGTAAAATATCAGATTCGGAATAATTCCCGTTTCGATTATATTCCTGAGCGGCGCGCCCTTTGAAAGAAGATGTCTTTGCCCGACAGCTTCATCAAGCGTCATAGGTCTTATTCTGTCTGCGAGAGGTGAAGACATGACCAATCCCTTTCATTTTTTTTGACTGCTTAATGCTTAATAATATACGCAATGATATTCTAACATATATTGCAGAAAAAATAAAGAGCAAAATCAGATTTTTTGTAAAAATTATTTATTACGGTTGAAAATAACGTATGAAAAGTGTATACTGTAAATATTAAGATTGGGAAGTGATTTTAATGCAATATACAGGTTCTGATTGCCCCGTTTGCTCAAATAAATTCGGCGCGGACGACGATATAGTTGTCTGCCCCGTATGCGGAACGCCGCATCACAGGGATTGCTGGAGAGCTAACGGCGGCTGTAAAAACGAGGATAAGCATAAGGACGGCTTTGTCTGGATAAATCCGGCGTCCGGCGTTGCTCTGCCGGATTTGAAAGGTCCGGCGGACGCGGACAAAAATGCTTCGGGAAAGCTCAGCGAAGGAAATGTCAAGATATGTCCCCGCTGCGGAGAAGCGAACGCTCCTTTTGAGCCGGTATGCACGCGTTGCGGAGAGCGTCTTAAGGCAAACCGCAAAACAATCGACGACAGTATGCCCGATTTTAACAAGCGTCCTTTTTACGGATACGGGGAAAATCCAAATCCCAATAATTTCTCTCCGTATCAGAATGTGTATGCCGCCGACGCGAAAATGCTCTACGGCGCGGATACGACGATAGACGGCATACCCGTATCGGAGGTCGCGGAGTACGTACAGAAAAAATCGAATAAATATGTGGGCGATTTCCTTGAAATGCAGGAGAAAAAAACAAAGCTCAAATGGAACTGGTCAGCGGCCGTTTTTTCGGTTTTCTGGTTCTTTTACAGAAAAATGACGGCGTTCGGCTTCGCTGTTATCGCTATTCTTTTCTCGGTAAATCTTATGTCGAGTTTTGTAACGTTCACGGTTTACGAAAAATACCGTCCCGAGGTCTATGAGGAATATTCCGAAGATTTACAGGAGCTTAACGACATGATATCCGAGGTTAGGTCAAGTGGAATGCAGGCGTTTCCCGATAATTACGAGTCCGTGATGCTTAAAATACTGTTTTCTCCCATTATGCTCACAACATATATAATACAGCTCGGAGTATACCTTTTACTCGCCGTGATTTCCGGATTTTTCGGCACATATTTCTATAAGAAAAAGGTTATAAAGGATATAAATACTTTGCGGAAAATAGCCGTTGACAGTATGTCATACCATATTTATATAGCTCAGCGCGGAGGAATATCAAACGCGAATGTGCTGTTGCCTATTCTTTGCTATATGATTCTTAATACGATTTCATCATATTTGTAATTACCGCTGTAATCAAGTGTATATAAAACGGAGGTCCTTATGAAAATAACAAAGGCCATAATACCGGCGGCGGGACTCGGTACGAGAGTGCTTCCGGCGTCAAAAGCCGTTCCGAAAGAAATGCTTAATATAGTTGACAAGCCGGCAATCCAGTATCTTGTCGAGGAAGCCGCCGCGTCGGGAATAACCGATATTCTTATAATCACCAATCGAGGAAAAAACGTAATTGAGGACCATTTTGACTACGCCTTTGAGCTTGAAGCGAATTTAAAAGGAAAAAAAGGCAAGGAATCTCTTTACGAATCCGTAAGAAAATCGGCTCAGCTCGCGAATGTGTATTTTCTCAGACAGAAAGAAACAAAGGGATTGGGACACGCCGTCTTAACAGCGAAAACCTTTGTCGGAAATGACCCGTTCGCGATTCTTTACGGCGACGATATTATAATCAACAACGATTATCCCGTAACAAAACAGCTTATAGATGTTTTTGATAAATACGGCAAATGCGTAACGGGCGTTAAGGAGTGTACAAAGGAGCAGGTCATGAAATACTGCTCTCTTGACGTAACGCCGATTGAAAATAACGTTATGCGGTGCAACAGAATTATTGAAAAGCCTAATGAGAACGAAATTTATTCAATGTACGCAACGCTTGGCAGAAATGTTCTGACTCCCGAAGTCTTTGACTTTATAGAAAAAACGGAGCCGAGCCCGAAAACAGGCGAAATATACCTGACGGACGCTTTGAATATGCTTGCTTCCGAGGGCAATCTTTTCGCGCTGGATTTCGTCGGCAGACGCTACGATATGGGGGACAAGCTCGGTATTCTTCAAGCGAACTGCGAGGTAGCGCTTTCACACCCGGAAATCGGAGAAAGCTTTAAAAATTATTTAAAAGAATTGGTTAAAACATTTTAATCAAAGGCAATACCGCATAATTATTGTCGTGCAGATGTGCCAAGAGATTTTTCGTCAGATTGACAAAAATGACGCAGGA
>CANRNI010000070.1 GCA_947631945.1 uncultured Clostridia bacterium | reverse complement strand
GGAGATGAAAGTGAGCCTTCTGTCAAAAAGTTTCCTACAATTGAACCCACTACATGGTACGAGGGCTTAACAGCCGGCGATTTAAAACTTGAAGGTGGGGAAAAAACTGTTCCCGGAGATTTTGCTGTTAGTGAACCAGATCGTGTATTAAATGCAGGCGCATACTATCTTAAAATTGTATTTACACCAAAAGATGAAAGTCAGCAATCAATTTCAAAAACTGTCTTCGTAACTATTTTGCAAGCCGATGCCTCTTTTATTGACGAAAACGGCGAACCGACAGTTCCGGTACTTAATTGGAATATAGGTTCAAGGTATGCATTTGGCAATCTGAGAGATACTCTTGAATATTACTACCCTGCCAACTGCGGAACATTTAAAATCGGCTCATTTACCAAAATGCTCCCGCTTGACGAAAAAGGAAACTACTATGATACCTCAACTCCCGGTACGTATGACTGTGTCGCAAGTCTGAAGTCTCAGGCAAACACAAATTATACCAACACGCTGAAGTTTAAAATTAAAGTCGACAAGAAAGTAGTTACGCCTCGAATCACAAGGTATATCAACACGGACGAACTTATCATAGACGGTTTGAATTATACCGACAAACTCGGAGGAACATTTAAAGTTTACGCAAACGGAGAACTTATCAAATCGACAGAGGACGGCGTAAAGTATCTTACAAGATTCAAATGGCGACCGGCAAAGAGCGGAACATATAAGCTCAAAGCCGAGTACACACCGGCAGATGATGATATATGCGTTATCACAGACAATGTTATTGAACAAGATGTTACGGTCGCTCTCAAGTGGACGGTAAAAGGTGAAAACGTCAATTTTGCTTCGACAACAGCGCAATACGGCACAAATGTAACCGTTCTCCAAAGACTCGGTGATAATTTCAACGGTTGGGAATTTTATGATGAGAACGGCAAGAAGTATGCCAACCCAGAAAAAGAACTGGGTATGCGCTATGATCCGACTGTTCCGTCCACCGTTAATTTCACTATGCCCGACCACGACGTTACAGTCAAAGCTCTTGACAAAACACAAATCAATCTTCCCGGCGGCGACGGTAATTTCTCGGATTTCTTCTCAAGCTTCCTTGTGTGGCTGAACAATCTGCTTGCAAGATTCAGAGCTTTAATGGACGCGGTGGCACAGCTTCTTACGGTAGTGGGCTGAAATTCGTAGGTTTTTACCTATCGTCAAATTTTAAATAAGAGATTTTCATACTCTAATATCTCTTTTCAAACCGCCCTTGGCAGTTAAAACTGCCAAGGGCGGCGCTTTAATGTCCTTTCGGTACTCTGTCAAGCATTCCTTTTTCCTTTGTAAGGTCGGCGTGGAGCAAATCGAAAAACGTATATGTGAGAAGTATCTCGGCAAACCATATCGCCCTTATTCCGAAATATTTACTCAATACTGTCGCGGCAATCACGCCCAATATGAAAACAAAAATCATTCCCGTATGGTACATACTCCTTTTTAACAGGTTAATTTCTTTCCTGTGTCTGAGCCACTTTACAAGATACACTCCTATCTGCCTTACATGGTTTGTGCAGAATGTAGTCGCCATTGGAATGTTTTCGGCTCTTCTGAACGTATTATACTGCATGGAACAGATAAAATTGACAAGCACCTGCGATATCTGAACGGGAACAGACTCGGGAATAAAACCAAGTATAAGAACCACAGCCATTTCAAATCCGACGAATACAGTGTCCCACCTTATGTGGCTGTGTTTTTTTACGGTATTCGGCAGATACTCCGATAGTACAGTACCTCCGAGATATGCCGCCATGGGTATAAGATAATATATCGCCCTGCTCCAGTTTGCCTGACCTACAGCCATCGCAAAAAGAACAATATTAGCTGTCTGAGCGTTGCAGAAAACTCCGCCCCTGCATGAATATGTATACCCGCCGTAAAAGCCGCCTATACACATCATCAATGCGAAAATCCACCACCGCTCACATTCAAGCCAAGAGTAATCTTTTACTTTTTTGTTTTTATCTGTTTCCGTGTCCATCTCTTTCCTTATCCTGTCATAACCGTATTTTTTACAGCGTTAAAAACACCGCCCGAAAAGGCGGTGAATCGCGTTGAAAATTATTCTTTTTCACCAAACTCAAGAAGGTGGCTTGTGATTTCGTCAATAAGTCCTTCCTGGCCTATCAATGCAAAGAAACCTCTTAAAAGTCCGAGGAACCATACAAGAATTTCAATAATATCTTTCATTATGACTGCACCCTTTCATAAAAAATTAATGTCAACACACATCGGTACATTTATACTTTAATATAAATCGGTATTAAATACAATAGTAAATCAAATTATTAACAAATAATTAATGAGTTGGTACAAAATGTTTAACATTTAATTGTTCCGTCCGGATTGAAAAGCGGAAGCGGATTAAGATAAATAAGGTCTTTCATATTCCGGGCCGAGCCCTCAGCCAAAATCGTCATTTTACCGCAGATGATTCCGCCCGTCATGTTTACTATTTTTTCAATAGATTCGAGCGAACCTCCCGTAGATACAACGTCGTCAACAATAAGTATACGCTTGCCTTTCATAAGAGCCGCGTCCGCCGTATCAAGATAAAGCTTCTGCTCGGAGGTCGTGGTTATTGATGTGACGTCAACCTCAAGCACGCCTGTCATATAAAGCTTCGGCTTTTTTCTTATAACAAAATATTTTTTATCGCCGTGCTGTCTTGCCATCTCGTGTATAAGAGGTATTCCCTTTGCCTCGGCCGTAATAAGATAATCGTACTCGGGGGCTTTTTTTAGCAGTTCTCTCGCGCAGGCAACCGTAAGCTCGGCATCTCCGAAAATTACAAAAGCGCCTATATACAATTCGTCGGAAACTCTGCAAAGCGGCAGAGCTCTGTCAAGACCGGCAATATTCATTTTATATTCCATTATGACATCTCCAAAATCTATTTTTCATTAATATTATACATCAATATTATACATCGGACGAAAAAAAAGTCAATCTTGATTTGGAAAAACAGTAATTTTTTTACAGAAAAGTATTCACTTTAATGTGTGATTATGCTATTATAAAAAATATAGCAACACCGCGCTGTTAGCGTCCGACGCCTTTGACGCGCGGTACTGCTTATATTTATTCGGAGTGTGATTTAATACAATGGACACCGTTAAAATAATTTCCCACAGAGGGGCAAACAAATACGCGCCGCAGAATACTTTGCCGGCGTTTGAACGCTCTGTTCAACTGGGAGCCGACGGATTTGAAACGGACGTACATATGACTAAGGACGGTATTCCTGTAATTTGCCATAATTACACCATAAACGATACGAGCAACGGTATGGGAAGTATATCGTCATATACGCTTGAGGAGCTTAAAAAGTTCGATTTCGGCGCATATTATTCGCCGCGCTTTAAAGGAACGGAAATTCCGACTCTTGACGAATTTCTGGAGCTTGTCGCGTCGTCGGACATCGAAATAATGAATATTGAGCTTAAAAGTCCGAGAGAAAAGGAAACCGATATCGTTGAAAAAACGGTTGATGCGGTAAAAGCGCATAATCTTTTTGACCGTCTGCTTATCTCAAGCTTTGACAGCAGGCTTCTTGTAAAGGCAAAACAAATCGACAGCCGTTGTAAAACGGGATTTTTGTATTCTCCAAACAAAGCGGACGCGCTCAAAATGCTTTTTTATCCCATAGCCTACGCGAAAAAAATAGGAGCGGACGCGCTTCACCCGATGAAAGTCTACGTCAATAAATTTTATGTTAAAGCCGCGCATAAAGAGGGCATTAAAATAAACGTATGGACTGTAAACAAGGAATCGGATATAGAAAAGATGATACGTCTCGGAGTTGACGGAATAATTACAGACTGTCCCGACAGAGTAAGAACCGTTATGAGAAGAATGAAATAAATAAACTGTCAAAGTAAACACGAGGTAAATATGAATATTGATTTTGCTGTGCCGTGTCTTTTGGGTCTTGAAGCGCCGATTGCCGAAGAATTAAGAGACATGGGCGCGTCCGACGTAAGAGCCGAAAACGGACGGGTGCTTTTTTCGGGAGACGAACATATTTTGGCAAGAGCAAATATCTGCTCACGCTATTCCGAAAGAATACAGGTGCTTATAGGCAGCTTTGAAGCACATACGTTTGAGGATTTGTTTCAGGGTACAAAAAAACTTCCATGGGAAATCTGGATAGGCAGAGAAGATAAATTTCCCGTCAAGGGTTATTCCTTAAATTCCGATTTGTTCAGCGTAAGCGACTGCCAGTCCATAATAAAAAAGGCGGTCGTCGAACGTCTTAAAGCAGTACACAAAGTACAATGGTTCAAGGAGACGGGCGCTTTATATCAGATACAATTTTCAATAATGAAAAATAAGGTCAGTCTGCTTATTGACACCTCGGGCGCGGGACTGCATAAAAGAGGCTATCGCACTCGGGCTAACGCGGCACCGATAAAGGAAACTCTTGCGGCCGCGCTGTGTTACTTTGCAAAGCTGAAGGATTTTCACACTCTTTACGACCCTATGTGCGGTTCGGGGACTATTCTTACAGAGGGTACTATGCTTGTAAAGAATATCGCGCCGGGGCTTAACAGAAGCTTTACAGCGGAAAACTGGAAACAAATCCCCAAAGAAATATGGATAGGGGAGAGAGAACGCGCGAAGAATGGCGAAAAGCATGATATAAGCTTTAGAGCCTATGGCTCCGATACCGACGCTCTTGCGCTTAAAACCGCGAAGGATAATGCCGAACGCGCGGGACTTTCCGATTATATAACCTTTTCATGCCGCGATGCGGTCGATTTTTCTCCCGAAACCGACAGAGGAACGGTGATAGTAAATCCTCCCTACGGAGAACGTCTTATGAATGAGACGGAGGCAAGTGAGCTTTACAGAAAGCTCGGCGGAGTTTTTACTTCCAAACGAGGCTGGTCTTATTATATAATTACAGCCGACGAGGATTTTGAAAAAAAATTCGGAAGAAAAGCCGACAAGCGCAGAAAGCTTTATAACGGTATGATAAAATGCCAACTTTATATGTATTTTAAAAATGGAGACTGACAATAATTTTTTTAGGTCGTATCTAAGAAAATATTGAATAAATCACGCCTATTTCCGTATATGCCATAAAACGTTTTTTATTATGTTTTAATACGTTTAAATATTACTGACTTTTTAAATTTGAAGGAGGGCAGAATATGAAAACAAATTTGTGGCTTGTAGTTCCATGTTATAATGAGGAGCAAATACTCGATTATTCCGTATCCGAATTAAAAAAGCTTATGAGCTCTCTGAAAGACGAAGAAAAGATTTCTACCGAAAGCAAAATACTTTTTGTTGACGACGGCAGCAGGGACGCTACTTGGGAAAAGATAAAAGTCGCTCACCAAGCTGACAGTAGTGTGATTGCGTTAAAATTATCACATAATCAAGGGCATCAGAATGCGTTGCTTGCGGGAATGACGTACGCTATGGACAAATGCGACTGTGTTATAACTCTTGACGCCGATTTGCAGGACGATATAAGCGTAATTCCCGATTTTCTCTCGGAATATGAAGCGGGCGCACAGATTGTATACGGAATAAGGAGCGGCAGAAAAAAAGACAGCGTTTTTAAACGTCAGACAGCTCAGATTTTTTACAAATTAATGAAAGCTCTCGGAGCCGAAATAAAATATAACCATGCGGATTTCCGATTAATGAGCCGAAAAGCTTTGGAAGCGCTTTCATTATATACGGAATCAAATTTGTTCCTTAGAGGGATTGTCCCGCTTATAGGAATGAAAAGTGCAGAGGTATATTATGAGAGAAAGGAAAGAACCGCCGGTGAAACAAAGTATCCGTTGGGCAAAATGGTAGGCTTTGCCGCGGACGGAATAACGTCTTTCAGCGTAAAGCCTCTAAAGGTCATATCCATAGCGGGAATTATATGTTCCGTTTTAAGCGTCGCCGGACTTCTTTACGCGCTGATTTCATATTTTACAGGCAACGTTGTCCCGGGCTGGACGGCTATAGTGTGTTCAATATGGCTCCTCGGAGGTATCCAACTGTTGTGTATAGGAGTTTTGGGAGAATATATAGGTAAAATATTTTCGGAAGTAAAACAGAGACCAAAATACTTTATCGACGAAGTGCTTGATGATAAAGAAAAGTAAAACACGTGTCGAAAAACATAAAAGTTTCGGTCAAGCCTTTACAAAGGCTTGCAGGGGTCACGGGGACAGCGTCACCGTGTCGCGCTCCGCAGAGCGCGAAATCTCCTTTCGTGGGTGTGGAGTTTCCCCATAGTTTTCTTTGACAAAAAACTACTTCTTCGACAGACTGGCACCTCCGGCTGAGCCGGAGGTGCCATTTTATTAGTTATTTATTTTGCCTTAAAGATGTTCTTGAGCCATTCCATAATCATTTCAAACAAGCGAGCGATTCTTGAGAAGATATTATCGTTAAGCTCATTCTGGTCGACTTCCAATTCAAGGACAACACCCGTATAGCCGTCAACTTCGCAGCTATATTCATCGTTGCCGATATAGAACTCAATTTCATAAACAAGACGGCCGTCGTCAAAATCTTTCTTAACTTTAAGACGCGATACGCTTTCTTCAAGCACGCCGAAAGCCTCAAACGCATTGTGCTTTGCTTTTTCCTGACCGATATCGGTGCCGCCCACAGGGGGATTGACGTTTGTGGTTTCGGTAGAGAATTTAAGGATACTTCCGTCGGAAGCTTTTACGTCAACTTCGTATTCGGTGAATAAGCCCGTGTCGGTGTTTTTAACAAAGATGCTGACTTCATACTTGTAAATTTTGCTGAATTCATAATCAGCTTCCGAGTATACGGCGGCAGCGTCGGCTCTGTTTACGTTTGCGTGTTTAAGAGCGATTTCTTCAGCTTCCGTCTGTGAAACGGCCGCGAACGCGGTAATAGCAAGAGGAACAGCCATAACGAATACAAGGACGATTGCCAAAATTTTTTTAAGTGATTTCTTCATTTTCATTTCTGCCTTTCATTCTTTATTTTCGGTTGAGCCGAATTGTTTTTGTAGGTACATTATACCAATGGAAAATTAAAGAAAGATTAATAAATTAAATTTTTTTGAAATATTTTTGAAATTTTTTATTGGATTTTTTATGCTTCAAATTCAACTTTGAATATACTTCCGACGTTTTCTTCGCTTTCGACGGAAACCTTTCCGCCGTGCATCTGCGCTATCTGCTTTACCATAGGCAGACCGAGACCCGAACAGCCCTCGTTACCCGAACGGGCCTTATCGGCGCGGTAAAACCTTTTCCATATATTGTCAATATCATCGACGGAAATACCTATGCCGTTGTCGCTGACGGTGAGAATTATTTTTTTGCCGTTCTCTTTAAGCGAAACGTCAACTCTGCCGTTTTCTTTACCGTAGCGGACGGCGTTTGAGACAAGATTTTCAACAAGTCTTGCCATTAGGCTTGCGTCCATATTGAATATTATGCCCGGCTGAATATCGGAAAAAACTTTTATACCCCTGTCGGCAATAGAGCCGACGTCGCTGCATACCGCCGAAACGAGCTCGCTGAGGTCGTTCGGAGCAAAATCAAAAAGCGTTTTGCCCTGCTCCATACGCGCGCAGTCGAGGAGCTGCGTTATAAGCCGCTTCATATTAATGGCTTTTTCGCGTATTTCACCGAAAGCCTCTTTTTCCTCCTCGCCTATATCGTCGCGCGAAAGCTGATAGTCGCATTCGGCGAGTATGACCGTAACGGGAGTACGCAGCTCGTGCGAAGCGTCGGACGCGAACTGCTTTTCCGAAATAAAAGAGGCTTGCAGTCTTTCAAGCATCAGATTGCAGTTATTTTCAAGCTGCCTAAGAACAGGGTCGCCGTCCTCGGCGACAACTCTTTCGTTAAGGTCATTGCCGGAATTTATTCTCGATACCGCGCGGCTGAGCTCCTCAATCGGCTTGTACGCTCTCTTTGTTAAAAGATTGCCAATAAGCGAGGCTGTGAAGATAAACACCGGCAAAAAAATAAACGCAAGAATCATAACGCCGTTCCATGCGCTGTCCTCGCTGTTTGCGCGCATTACTCCTCTTATCCAAACGTCGTCATAGCTCGTTTTGTCGGTGTAAAATTCTATTTCGTAGACCGTGTTGTTATAGTGATAGTCATGTATTCGAGCTGTGGTCAGAAGCACGTCGCTTGCTTTAAGCCCAACTTCGTCAAGAACCAGATTAAACGCGTCGCGCAGACTTAATACCGCGTCATTCGCTACCGTGTCAAGGTCGCCGTCAAATTCCGATACCATAGCGGCGTATTCCGCCTCGTTGCTGAGAATTTCCCCTGTTTTGCCGTCTATTCTGTATTCAAACTTGTTGAATTTAAGAATACTGTCATAGACGAAATAATCAACGCCGTCAAATTCATATTTTCTTACTCGGCTGCCGTCAAGCTCAAGGTCGATGTCGATGCCGTCGGGATAATCGCCCGCTATTTTTTCGCCGTCCTCGTTAAATACGACGGAATCAACGCCCGAATTGCTGTATGCGAAATCGCGTTCAATATCGAGAATACCGTTTTCTATTTCAATTTCATCAACGTTTCTTTCGACGCTTTTTATAAGAGTTTGCTGTGCGTGCGAACGCTGCGACGTGTGCGCGGCAATCATAACGACGCTTAGTATGCATACGCCTAAAAATATCATAAGAATTGTGTACCACAGATTCAGCCTGAATTTAAGGGAAGTGTTTTTCATTTTTCTTCCCTCATAACGTAGCCTACTCCTCTTACGGTATGTATAAGTTTGTTATCAAAACCGTCGTCGATTTTCTTTCTGAGATACCTTATATAAACGTCGATAACGTTCGTACCGCCCGAATAGTCGTAGTTCCAAACGCTGTTTTCTATTTTTTCCCTTGACATAACGCTTCCCGCGTTTCTTATCAGACATTCGAGGATAGCGTATTCTCTTGATGAAAGCTCGATATTTTTTCTGTCCCGTGTTACCGTGTGCGCCTTGAAATCCACCTTAAGACCGCCGAGCTCAAATATATTTGTCGTGTTGCCCGAGGCTTTTCTCGCCATAGCCCTTACCCTCGCGGCAAGTTCTTTAAATTCAAACGGTTTGACAAGGTAATCGTTCGCTCCGCTGTCAAGACCGTAAAACTTGTCATCAACGTCGCCTCTGGCGGTGAGGAAAAGGACGGGAACATCGTTCTTTTCGCTGCGCATCCGCTGTAAAACTTCAAATCCGCTTTTTTTCGGCATCATCACGTCAAGGATAACAACATCGTAATCGGCTCCGGCAAGGTAATCGAAAACCTCCTCGCCGTCAAAACACGAGTCAACGCTGTAACCCAGCTTTTCAAACTGTTTGACAAGTATTCTGTTAAGGGATTTTTCATCTTCCGCTATCAGCAGTCTCATATACATTATCTCCGATTTTGTCTTTATTCTTATTATTTTACATCTTGAAGATTAAAATTAAATTAAAAGCGATACCGCGTCGAGGGATTTTTTTTAAACGTGTCCCCGGCGGTTTTACCCGCCGGGGTGTGGTGAAAAAGGAGTATCAAAGATGAATTTGCGTTTAACCTACAACTTGCAGAAGCTGTGCCACCGCGTCCATTAAAGCTCTGAATCTCGCAAGCAGATTGTTCAGCCACGCAAGGAAGCTTGAGAAGAAATCGGAATTACCGCCGCCGGGAAGATTGATTTTCGTTTTGTCAATTGCTTTAACCGTTATGTCGTGGTCGGGCATTACGAATGACATAGCCGAGGGAATATTGGGGTTATAAACCATTCCCAGTTCTTTTACGGGGTCGGCATATTTCTTGCCGTTCTCGTCGTAGAATTCCCAGCCGCCGAAATTATCGGCGAGACGCTGACCTATTGACACGGTTTCGCCGTATCTCTTCATTGTCGAAGTGAAGTTGATGTTTACGCCTTTTACCGTCCATCTGAGGGCGACGGTCACATCTTGTTCAATAACATTGTCTGTGATAGCGCATATGTCGTTTTCGGCTGGAGTGTATTCCGCTTTAAGTTTATACGTTCCGCTCTTTGCCGGTCGCCATTTGAATGTTGTAAGATACTTTACGCCGTCCTTTGTCGATTCAATTAATTCGCCGTTTTCGTAGACTTTGAATGTTCCTCTGAGTTTGTCGGTATAACTCAAACCGTCTATAATCAGTTCATCCGTGTTGATATAGCTTGTGATTCGAGGCGTTACTACTTTCTTGTCGACTTTAATTTTAAACTTCAGCGTGTTGGTATAGCTCGCATTTGCCTTAGATTTCAGCATTGCGACACAGTCGTACGTACCGGGAGTTGAAGTATCATAGTAGTATCCTTTTTCGTCAAGCGGGAGCATTTTGGTAAATGAGCCGATTTTAAATTTTCCGCAATTGGCAGGGTAGTAATATTCAAGAGTATCTCTCAGATTGCCAAATGCATATTGTGAACCGATGGCCCAATTAAGTACCGGAACTGTCGGCTCGCCGTTCTCGTCAATAAATGACGCTTCGGCGGGTTCAATTTCGACTAAAACCGTAATATTGATTTGTTTCTGTTCCTCATCGTCGGGAATGAAAACAACGGTGACGGCATTTCTTCCGGCGCGTATTTCCTGTTCGGGATTGCCAAAGTCAAAATGTCCTTCAACATTTCCTTTACCGCCTTTAATTTCAAGTTCTTTTGCCTTCAATCCGTCATGATATACGGTGGGTTCGATTGTGGGGAATTCGCTGATAGGCGGCGCGCTGTCGTCTCCGGCAACTTTCAGATAGACGTACACGTTTTCGATTGTCGTATATCCGGTAGCCTTTATTGTTGCGGGATAGTAACCGCTTCCTTCAACCGTTGTGTTAGATTTAACCCAATTCCATTTTGCCGCTACGGTTTTTCCCGTCAGCGCAGATTTCATTTCAACGCCTATAATGGTATAATGAGAAAGTAATGTACCTTTTTGACCTGCTCTTAACTCTACTGAAGGAACTGCATTAAGGTCAGAAAACTCCATTGCCACTTCTTTTACTACAAAAGTTGTTTTAGTAGTATTCTTAACTTCAAAACCAGTATACGCCGCATCATCTGTCGGTACAAATTTAATGCTTGAGGGACACTTTGCCGATGCCATAATTGGAGTTGCATTGGGATCAATAAATTCCCACTTACCTGGAATAACTTCCCCCTTAGCCGTACCGTCGCTTGTTACGACACCGCCGACAAGCGTTATGTAATCGCCTATTATTTGATCAAAATACATTTCTCCGCTTGTCGTTGGCCATTCAACTACATTATTTTTTGACAAC
>CANRNI010000069.1 GCA_947631945.1 uncultured Clostridia bacterium | reverse complement strand
TTGCCAAATATGCTCTACTTTTTCTTTATTTTTTCGTAAGCTCTATTTGGTTTACCCCAACATTTATTATAGAGCCAATAATAATTTTGGAGCTGTCGCTCGGACAGCTCCGTTTTTTGTAACATGAACGTAAATTAACGGCGTATTTTTTTGTTACTTATTGCAGCCGCAGTTTTTATCAAACTCGGGATTGTAAAGATAATAGTTTTTGCTGTCAAGCGCTTCGGTAGCAATTCGCAGACCCTCGCCGAAACGCTGATAATGAACTATTTCTCTTTCTCTAAGGAATTTAATTGGGTCGATTATATCGGGATCGTCAATCAGTCTAAGTATATTGTCGTAGGTAACGCGGGCTTTTTGCTCCGCGCCCATATCTTCATGCAAATCTGCGATAACGTCTCCCTTAGTCTGAATATACGAAGCTGTCCAAGGTACACCGGTTGCGGCAACGGCGTAAACGCCTGTGGTGTGGTCTACAAAATAAGCGTCAAAACCGTTTTTCTTAATTTCCTCGCATGAAAGATTGCGCGTAAGCTGATAAACCATTGCGCCAATCATCTCAAAATGCGCAAGTTCGTCAGTACCATAATGTTATCAATGATAAATGCATTCAAAAAGCAATTTTTTATTCTTTATTTGAGTATTTTGGAACCTTTGGATATATCGTTATATCGAAATCACCAGGAGAGCCATGCCATCTTGTGCTTTTTTCTTTAGTGTACACAACTTTTTCAAGCACTTCCTTTAACATATCATTTTTATCTTTCGGAGTTGGCAATTCATAATATACCTGTATTAAATTTTCAACCTTCGGAACAATGTTCACAGCGTTTTCTTCACGCATGATTTCAATTTTTAAATCGGCTTCCAAAACAGCTATATTATTTTTTGTTTGATTTGTTTTTTCCGAGAGTATGCGTGAACGCTCAAGGAAAGTATCTGTATTATAAATTCCCTGTTCTAACAAATCATGAGTTTTGTCAACTTGATTCATTAGAGTATCAAGTTCTGCTTTTAGCTTTTGAAGCGCCTTTTTTTTAACCTCGACTTGTGAAAAACTATTTTTATTATATGACTGAATATCCCACTGCAATTTATATGCCTTAAGCCACTCTTCGAGAGCCTGCAAAATGTGCTTTTCAACGATATATAAATGCGATCCGACATTATTACAGGTAGGCTCGGCGCATATGAGTGAATCGGGATAATTATTGTTGTAGGGACGTCTTACCATGCGATGTCCGCATTTACCGCAAACAACAATACCCGATAGAGGATTCTTTACTGTACTTCTCGCAGTTATGGGGTTTGGTTTGTTACTGCTCATAATTTCTTGAGCGAGATTAAAAGTTTCTTCTGATATTATCGCCTGATGAAGACCTTTGTAAATAATTCCGTCATCGGAACGCGGACGCGAAACAGTAATTTGACCGTCAACCATTTTCTTAACATTATGGCGCCAATTCCAACGTATTTTTCCTGTATATATCGGATTTATAAGAATATCGCGGATTGTTGATACTGTCCATGGTCCTCCGTTTTTTGTCGGTACTTTTATGTTGTTGAGGTGTCGGGCGATAAGCCCCGTTCCCATTCTTTTGTATGAGCCGTCCTCCTGTCTCTCACCTACTGTATACAATTCAAAAATGAGCCTTATTATTTCTGCTTTATCTTCTACTACTTCCAATGTAAATCCTTTATCATTTTTAATACGTACGCGTTCATAACCGTAAGGTGCCTTATTCGCTACATATTTACCTTCTTTTACCGAAGCAATACGGCCTCTTTGTAAACGTCTGTTTATCGTTTTGTATTCGCGGCGGGACATAAAAAGACCGAATTCAAAATACTCCTCGTCAAATTCATTTTGAGGATTATATGTTTTTACGGGCGTTATAATTTTAGTATTACTGTATTTGAATGTTTGAGCGACAATTCCCTGGTCTATAGTATCGCCTCTGGCAAGACGCTCTACTTCCATAACAAGAACGCCCGTCCATATTCCCTGCTCAACTTCTTGTAAAAGCTGCTGCATTACAGGACGTGAGGCAATAGTATCGCCGGAAACGATTTCGCGGTAAATTTCGGTTATATTTAATTTGAGCTTTGCAGCGAGTTCGAGCAGAATTTTTTCATGTCTTGCAAGGGTTTCCCCTTCACCATGTGCTTCTGCTTCCGCGTCTGCACGTGATTTTCTGAGATATATACAATATTGCAAAATATCACTTCCCATTTTTTCTAAAACCATTTTAATTCATGTAACTCCCTGCCGACTGACAGGGAGTTTTTCTATTTGTTTTTAGCCAATTTTTTAGCAATTTTTATGCTGGTATGTTTGCCTTCATTTTCAAAGATTCTCTGTATTGTTCAGCTTGCGGAATCCTTACAAAATCTACTGTTTTATCATAATTCTTTTTAACAACATTTTCAATTTCATCAAGAGTAACATTGAAAAATTCGCGTCTTTTGTTTACCATATTAACTTTTTTATCATCAAACGCATTATGAAGCGCAGCCTCGAGCGCAGGCGCATTATCGGAAAAAATCATAGCGTGAACATCAAAATCAAACGGGACTGAAGCATCACCAAGTTCGTCAACACGTTCCATGGGATCCAATCTTCTTGTCATACCGATTTTATATATGTTTTCACCAAATGCGCCGATATTTGAGATTATATATACATATCCGGCTTTTGCATTTGCTTCTCTATAATCAATATCTTTGATAGACTTATCAATTTCAGAGAGCTGATCTTCAATTATTTTTTTCTTATCCAGCAAAGATGAGATTTCCGACTCCGATGCATTGCTTATTTGTTCATTTATTTTTTCAAGAGCATTTGAATAATGTGTTTGTTCTTTTTGGATTTTTTTACGCGCTTCTTCTATTTCCTTTTGAAGTTTGGCTTCTTCACGCATTCTTGTGCGTATTTCTTTTTGTTCTTCTTTTTCTTCCTGTTTTTTCAACCTGTATTCAAGGGCTAAACATAATTCTTCATATTTTAAATTGTAGTAATTTTTTGTAATTGCCACAGACATAACAGTTCCGCATTTAGAGATAATTTCAAATGATTTTTCCATTCTCTTTACAGAAGTATCGAAAGTATTAAATTTAACATTATTTATAAGCTCGTCACAGTCACTGTTAAAGGCTCTGAGAAGTAATTTTTGCATATCTTTGACCATCTTTTTTCCTTGCGCAGCATTATTGTTTACGGTCCAGTTCATATTTCCGGTAACTGCTCCGCCATTCTTTATAAGAGCTTTTTGTCTGTCTCTTATGTCGGCAAGACGATCCTTATAAGACGAAGAATCTGCAAAGTCATATTGAGGTTCGTATAATCCAAACTCTTGAAGCATGGCTTCTTCTGTTAAATTTATAACTCTTGATTCCAAGTCTTTCTTTTGGGCAGTAAGAGAATTGATTGCAGAAACAATAATCAGCCGTTTTTTATTTACATCATCTATTTCAGCATTTGCTTTATTTATAATTTCGTCAGCAGTTATTTGCGCTTCCGTTTTAATTCTTTCCGCCTTTTTCTGCGCTTCTTCTAACTCATTTGCAATAACAGGATTTATATCTTTTAATTGTGCATTGGCATAAGATAAAAGCTCTTTGGACTTCCGTTCGGCGTCCTCATATGTATTAATGCCGAGCTCTTTTCTGCGGTCTTCAAACTGACTTACGGAATCATTAAACTCAGACTGTTTATTTTTTAAATTATTTGATTCAAAATCTAATTCTGCTTCACGTTTTTTAACTGCTTTTTGAGAAACAGCAAAATATACGAAAAGAGGAATTTCTCCTATTATTATAAGCAATGCGCTTAAGCTAAATTCCGATATAAAACTGATAAAAACAAAGATTGCTAAGACTATTAAACTAACTGTCAGCAATACCTGTTGTTTTTTACTTTGATTCTGTATATACGTTTCTTTTAAATTTTTCATTTTCAACACTCCTGATTTTATTTATTAACCAACGGAAATATCACTATTTTTTTGCGTGAACATTCCGCTTAATTTCATTGACATAGCAACATTATAAAGCTGTTTTTTCCCATCGTTATTTAAGCTGTAATATATATCTAAGATTTGCTGAGCTTGAAAATCATCAGGTTCTGCAGTTATTTTCGTTTTAGAATCATTACCCAATAAATAATCAACAGAAACATTAAAGAATTCTGCAATTTGAGGTAAATATTTTTTATATGAAGAATTCGCTCCGCTTTTCCAATTTGTATATGTATTTTTTTTTAGACCTAAGTGCATACATAAGTCACTTTGATTCTTTTTTTGCTCTTTAAGCAACTGTGTTATTTTATCTAAAGTGTTCATAATAAGTACCCCTTGTTTGTTTACTATTAACAAAATTCACAAAATAAGTATTTTTGTATTGACAGTACTCGTTTTAAGTACTATAATATAACCAAGTTAAGATTATTGCACTGTTTTCTTAACAGTTTTTCTACCAATTAGAATGACACTGCTCTAAAACAAAAGACCATAAAAAAATATTCAATTGAATTAACTTAGTTAATTATTTTCATTTTATCATATTAAATAATAAAAATCAACAAAAAAATACCAAAAAGGAGGAAATCAATTTGAACAAGAGAATTAAGAGTCTTTTGGACGAAAAGGGTATTACTCAAGCAGAACTTGCAAAAGTGGCAGGAGTGTCACAAGCTTTCATGAGCTATGTAATAAAGGGATTGAAAGCTCCGTCTGTAAGCGTTTTGAAACGAATTGCCGATTATCTTCATGTGTCGGTTGATGAACTTATTGACGATTAAAAGTTAATATCTATCTATATTTTAACATGGAAAAGACGGTGAAACAATGAATGAATCAGTCGAGAACATCTATAAAAATGCACGTCTTCGTGCAGGTTTGAGAAGAGAACCCGCTGCCGAGGAGCTTCACATTGATGTAAGAACATTGGATAAGTATGAAGCTCTTGACGGCAAAGCTCCGGACGATGTTGTAAAGAATATGTGTCTGTTATATAGAAACCGTTATTTGGGCTATCAGCACATAAAAAAATCGCCTTTAGGCGAATTTTTGCCGGACTTGTCAGAAGAAAATTTTAAAAGCGCAACTCTATCTATGATTAATAATTTTTATGATGTTAAAGTTGCATTAAAAGGTATTATCAAGATAGCTTCTGACGGAACGGTACACGATTATGAGCGTGCGGAATGGGAAACACACAAGCAGGAAATGACAAAGCTTGCAAGTTCTCTGCTGTCGCTGCTATTGGCTGATAGCTAATTTAGTATTCCCGTGATAGGACAAATCCTGTTGCGAATATATTTACAGGGAGGTGTATGTATATGGTTAAAACAGGCCATGTTGTAGAAGATTTTTATATAGGTAATACCCACATAAGAATATGCGATGATTACTGCCGTGATAAAACGGATGAAGATGTACAAAAAATACTGAATCGAATATCGGATATGGCACTCGGTCCGTTAGTAGCTGCGATTAAAAATACATACGCCGAACCAAATGAATTTTAAACGATGAGCAGGACAAGCATTTAAAGGTATAGAAAATGGAGGATTTTAATGTTTGAAAAATTGTATTGGATATTTGCTGATTTGATTGAATTGTTGTTGGAGATAGGAGCTTTATCTTTTATCGTTCTTGTATTTATCCTCGGTATCGCCATATTTGTATTTAAAATCAAAGAATGCGGAAGTTTAAAAAATTATTTATTCGGCAGCGAAGATTTCCAGGACGATGAGGATCTCGAGGAATAAATATGAAACGACTGACAGGGACAAGCAATAAAATGCTGAAAGCTATGATAAACGCCGACGCTCAATATGAGGTCTACAAAAGATTAGAGTACATAGAAAACATTCTCGATTCTTACGGTTTAGAACCCGAAGATATACAAAAAGCACTTAACAGATTGGCTGTTCTTGAAACAATTATGTCCGGTATCGGCAATTATAAGTGCAAAAAACTATTTGATGAAAGCGAGGTGAAAGATAGTGTTTGAAAACTTTGACAGACCTATATCAAGCGAAGAATATAACAGAGCTTTTGAATCTGCGCTTTTAAAGATTAACAGACTGATTGAGCAAAAAGGTAAAAATGCCGCAGACAGATACAATATTGAGTATTTCAAATTGTTGTTGCGGGAGCAACTCTTACAAGAGCGTTATTATAACGAATCGGTAAGAGCATATAAAAAAGGCACACTCCGAAGAATGCACCCACGCACTCAGCATTATAACGGATTCTGCCGCATTTGTCAAACAATAAAAAAGAGGGAACAAAAATGCAAAGATGTTTTAAATTAAAATGTTCATCATGCGGTGAAGATATCAGTATCGGAGAAAGGTTTTTTACCCTTTCGGAAGACGACAGTTATTATTGCCAATTCTGCGTTAACTCCGATATTCTCGACGAATCATATTTTGAGGAGGACGATTCACACGCAGTTATTGAAGAAAGGATGATAAAAGATTATGAGCAATGAAAATCTCATTATTGTAAAACAACTTCCCGTTATTGAAGAAGCCTTACAGTCCATCAGCGAAGATATTGAGAGTCACGTTAGTGCTGTTCTTGCTATGGACTGCACTGAGGATAACTACAAGGAAATAAAAAAATACCGTACTGAACTTGGAAATATGTTCCGAGAACTTGAGGAGCGTCGAAAAGATGTAAAAAAGAAGATTTTAACTCCTTACGAGCAGTTTGAAGATATCTATAAACATTATGTGACAAACATCTTTAAACCCGCAGATGAGCAGATAAAATCAAAAATTCAATCAGTTGAAAACGGCCTGAAACAGCAGAAAAAGGATGCTGCGATTTCATATTTCAATGAGTATGCCAAGAGCGTCGGCATTGACTTTGTAAGTTTTGATAATATGCGTATTGATGTTACCATGTCTGTCTCCGCAAAAAAGCTCAAAGAATCTTCAAAGCTGTTTCTTGATAAAATCGTTGACGATTTAAAGCTTATAGATATTCAGGAATATAAAGCTGAAATCTTGGTTGAATACAAAAAATCGCTGAATGTTTCGCAGGCTGTCACTATTGTAAATGAGCGCCATAAGGCGATTGAAGATGAACGCAAAAGGGCAGAAGCCGCAGCGGCCGCTGAAGTCGCAAAAAATGAGGCTGTAGTAAAGGTTGATGAAGCAATTGCCGAGGAAAACACCAACCGGGAAGAATTGTTTTCCGCGCCTGTTGTGTCGGATATTCCGGTTGAGCAGTCCATAGAAACGGCAAAGGTTTATTCGGTGTCATTCAAAGCATACGGAACAATTAAACAGTTAAAATCTCTCAAAGAATTTATGATAAAGGAAGGTATCAGATATGAGCAGTTATAATACCGCACAGGCACAGAATAAGCCTAAATTTTCAGTAGCAATTACTACTCCTACATATCAGAAGCTTATAAACAACACACTCGGCGAACCGAACAGAGCAAAGAGATTTATTGCAACAATAACATCATCTGTTGCGGTCAACAACGCTTTACAGGACTGCGATGCGGGTACGATTCTCGCAGGAGCATTACTCGGTGAAAGCCTTAATCTTTCACCCTCTCCGCAGCTTGGACAGTTTTATCTTGTACCGTTCAACGACCGTAAAGCAGGAGTGAAAAAAGCACAGTTTATTCTCGGCTATAAAGGTTACATACAGCTTGCGCTTCGCAGCGGATATTACAAGAAAATAAATGTTGTCGCCGTAAAAGAAGGTGAATTTGTTCGGTTTAATCCGTTTACAGAGGAATTTGAATGTCAGTGGATAGAAGATGAAACAGAAAGAGCGAACGCGCCCACTATAGGCTATGCCGCAAGATTTGAATATCTTAACGGATTTCAAAAATGTATTTACTGGTCAAAAGAAAAAATGTTACTTCACGCTGATAAATACAGCCAAGCATTCAGCAAGGAAGCTATCGAAATAAATGGAACGAACGGCAAAAGCTATCACAAAGTCAGCTTTGCGGATTACGAAGCCGGGAATTACAGTAAAGACGACGAGTGGATGTATTCTTCTTTCTGGTACAAAAACTTTGACGACATGGCCATGAAAACAATGCTTCGTCAGCTAATCAGCCGCTGGGGTGTAATGTCAACAGAAATGCAACAAGGGTTTGAAAAAGATTCAACAGTCATGGAGTTTGATAATAATAACAATATTATCGTTGCGGAAGATGACAGTCCTAATAGCACTGATATCGACCGGAAGTCTCCTATTCAGCCTGATACAGCTCAAAATCCTCCGCTCCGACCTGAAACATCTGAAGTTGTGGAGACGGTTGACCTTGATTCTCTGTAAAGAGTTTACTGAACAATTAAAAATGTAGCTTATAAAAAGGTTTGTCATGATTAAGTATAATATCATTTCATCCGGCTCGCAGGGTAATGCGGTAATTATCAATGACATTATATTGATTGACTGCGGCGTATCCTACAAAATGCTGAAACCATACATCGGTCAGCTCAAACTTCTGTTGCTTACACATATTCACTCAGACCACTTCAATAAAAGGACTTTGCGTCTGCTTTCACAAAACAGGCCTACTCTTAGATTCGGCTGCGGAAAATGGCTTGTAGAGGCTCTTGTGGGATTAGGTGTAAACAAGGCAAACATTACGGTCTTTGAGTTTGACAAAATGTACTCTTACGGAGTTTGCAATGTGATTCCGATAAAGCTTACACATAATGTGCCGAATTGCGGTTATAAAATACATTTTGCCAATACAGGAAAAATGATATATGCAACCGATACAAACAATCTCAACGGCATATCTGCGTATCATTACGACTTGTATTTGATTGAGGCTAATTACGAAGACGACGCCATACAGGAAAAAATACGTCAGAAAAAGGCCTCGGGTGAGTATGCTTACGAATGTAAGGTATTGCGAAATCATCTGTCAAAAGCGAAATGCGATGATTTTATATACCGCAATATCGGACCGAACGGGATTTATGTGTATATGCACTGCCATAAAGACGGGGAGGGTTGAAGAATTGATAGTATCGGCAAAAGTGATTCGTTATGACGGACAACAGCTTCTGCTTGCTCCGGATTCGTCAATAGACAAAACATTGCTGCAAAAGTCTGTAAAATCAGTTGAGTTGCGGCTTAATGACGGACGAGCTATATCCAATGATCAACGCAGGAAAATCTTTGCTGTTATTCGCGATATAGCTCTTTGGAACGGCGACGACCCCGAATCACTCAGAGTGTTCTTAACATGGGATTTTATGCAGAAATATAACGTTCCCGCATTCAGTCTCTCAGATGTTGATATGACAACGGCGAAAGAGTTTATAAATTATCTAATAGATTTTTGCTTTCGGCACTCTGTTCCGACGAAAGACACACTTCTTAATCAGAACGATGACATCGGCAAATACTTATATATGTGTCTTGAACATCGAAAATGTGCTATATGCAATATGCCAGCGGAGGTACATCACGTTGACCGAATAGGAATGGGACGCGGCAGAGAAAAAGTTGTTCATGTCGGACTTAAAGCTATTGCTCTTTGCAGAAAACATCACGAGCAAGCGCACAAAAATGAAAAGCAATTCTTTCAAGATAACCATATTTATGGCATAAAACTTGACAAATATCTTTGTGAAAAGTTGTCTTTAAAATCGAAGCAAGAGGAGGTATAACATTGAGCCGACCTTTAAAGGTTGGGATTGAATATTTTCCGCTGGACGTCCATATGAACGACAGTATGAAGTTGATAGAAGCGGAATTTGGTTTAAAAGGATTTGCAATAGTCGTTAAGCTCTGGCAAAAAATTTATTCGGGGCAAGGTTATTATTGTGAATGGACAAATGAGGTTGAATTATTGTTTAAACACGATATTGGAATCGTACCGGGTGATAATTCCGTCTCTGAAATAGTGAACGCTTGTATCAAACGGGGCATTTTTGACAAACGGTTGTATGAAACATACGGAATACTCACGTCCATCGGTATTCAAAAAAGGTACTTTAAGATCACCGGTCGGCGGCAGGATACGGATGTCAAAAGCGAATACCTCTTGTTTAATCCTGCCCATAATGCAATTAATGTAAACAAAAACGGGGTTAATGTATGCAATAACTCAATTAATGCAGACATTAATTCGCAAAGTAAAGTAAAGGAAAGTAAAGGAAATAAAAGTAAAATATCAATACCTGCCGGTATTGAACCGGAATGGAAAGAATACGTGCAAATGCGAATCTGTATTAAAAAACCAATGACAGAAAAAGCAAAACAGTTAGCATTAAAAAAACTTCAGGATTTAAGCAACGGCGATATAACAAAAATGAAAGCTATTTTAAATCAATCTATTTTTAACAGTTGGCAAGGGCTGTTTCCTCTGAAAGAAGGTATGAATGTTAATGGAGAGGATAGACAATCTGATACCGCAGGAATTCTTGAAGCTAATCCCTACGGAATTGTCCTATGATTCTTACATAAAAAGCAGAATCGAGCGTTTAAATAACGAGCAGGGGCACTTGCAGTATTATGATTGCCCCGAATGTAAAAACAAAGGATATATATACTATCTTGATTCAGACGGTTACGAAGTTGCAAAGGATTGCGAATGCCGAAAAATAAGATGCGCTATACAGCTTATAAAACAAAGCGGACTGGAAAATGAGCTTAAAAAACATACTTTTGAAAATTTTGAAGATAAACAAGATTATCAAAAATACATAAAAAATAAAGCGACAAAATTCATCGGTAATGATAATTACCAAGCTTTCTTCATTGGGGGTCAGCCGGGAGCCGGAAAAACGCATATATGCACCGCCATAGTCGGTGAAATGCTCAGAAGGTGTATTCCGACAGTATATATGTCTTGGTGTCAGGATTCAAAAAAACTCAAAGCGAATATAAACGACAGCAAAGCATATGATACGCTGGTCAACAGATTCAAGACAATAGCTGTTCTGTATATTGATGATTTCTTTAAGACAGGTAAAAAAGAAAGCCCATCGAGCGCAGATATAAGTCTTGCTTTTGAAATAATCAATTACAGATATCAGCGCAGAGAATTAAAAACAATCATCTCGTCCGAATACAATATCGGAAATATAACAGAAATCGATGAAGCGCTCGGAAGCAGAATATCCGCTATGGCAAAGGAGTTTTGTTTAAATATAGCTCCCGATAAATCAAAGAATTTCAGAATCAAGCAAAGAACGGAGAGTAGCAATGAGTAAATACAGAGCAAAAAAGACAATATGCAACGGCGAAACGTTTGACAGCCGAAAAGAAGCCGCGAGATACGCGGAATTGCTGATTCTTGAAAGGGCGGGGAAAATATCGAACTTGAGAAGACAAGTACCGTATGAACTTCTGCCAAAGCAGACCGACGAAAACGGCAAATGCATTGAAAAAGCGTGTACATACAAAGCCGATTTCGTATACCGAGACAA
>CANRNI010000068.1 GCA_947631945.1 uncultured Clostridia bacterium | reverse complement strand
TTATTTATCCTTTTTTTTGTTATGCTTAAATATAAAATATACTGGGGGTCAAGAGGCCGTGAGTTCAAGTCTCGCCACTCGGACCATATCGAGTGTTCATAACACAAGTGAGCACTCGATTTTTTTGTGCTGAAAACATCATCCTCTTGTTTTGAAATAGATTTTATGTATCGAGCAGGTTTTTCGGCCTGCTCTTTTGTTTTAGGCGGTGAGGTATTTCACCGCTACGCCTTGGCGGGTTGCGAGGCTTATTGCTTCCGTCGCTCTGTCTTCCGGCAATTCAACCTGACCGATAAAGCGATAATGAATAACAATCCTCTGCGTTTTGTTTTTGCCTGTGCCCTCAATCGAATGAACTTCAATTTTTTCAATCAGTTCGTTCAATAATGCCGGCGTTAAGTTTTCCATTTCCATAAACTTACGGATCGCGTTGATGAATTGCTCCTTGCCTGCGCGGTAGGTTTTTGCGGAAGCAAGATCTTCGCGGAGTTGTTTGATTTTTAATTTCAGCTCGTTCCGCTCGTTTTCATACTTTACGGAAAGCTGCATAAACCATTCGTCCGAAACCGTTCCTTTGACGTGTTCTTCAAAAAGCCTTTCATACAGCATTGAAACTTCATTGCTTCGTGCAAGCGCTTTATTCAGATTTTCTTCAATCGCTTTTTGTCTGTTCAAAATGCTTTTATTCGTTTTCGCTTCAAGAATTTTCACGAAGATTTCTTCATCTTCAGTAAGAAATTTTGCAAAATTTCTCAGTTCATGCATAACGATTTGTTCGATTGAATCCGCTCTCACGTAATGCGTGCCCTCGCAAGTACCTCGGCGGCCTTTGTAATTTGAACACATGAAGTATTCTTTATCTCGTCAAGGAGAATTTTTTGTACCTCTCTGTTTGCGTTCGGACGCTCTTTGACAATACGGACGAGCATAACAAAGCGAACAAAAGATTCGCGGTAAGAAAAAATTTTCGGCGGAGTAAGGTATTCTTTTATATCGTCCTGCTCCGGCAAATCGATCTCATGACGTTTCCATGATTCGTCGATTAGCCGCATAAGACTTTCCGGCGTTAGGAAGCACTGAATAAATCGAACGTACATATTGTGCCAAGAGATTTTTCGTCAGATTGTCAAAAGCGAGGAAGGAATACTGGCGTATTTCAAGGAGCTTTTGGCAAAAATGACGGAAAATCTCGGCGCAAGATGTGCGTTAAGCCGTCAGGCGTGATTTATTCAGTGTTTCCTGTAAGTTTTCGCCGAGCGTTTTTAATCGTCGTCCGCGCTGAAAATCAGGGTGATGAATGACGGCGTACTTGTGAGAAAAATCGAAAGTGTATCCTCTTGCTTTCATCTTGTTAAAAAAATCTTTTTCGCTTATCGCGAGGAGAATACACTCGTCAATATCGCGTCTGATGATGCTGTCTTTGGTGACTTCGCCGTTCTTTTCAGCCGTGTACGAGGCGTAATTTTTACCTTTCCCTATCGGTTTTTCTATGACGGATAATCCATATTCGCAGCAAAGCTCATCGGAGATTTCCCTCATCTGTGCATACTTCTTTTTACAGTCATTGTACTTTTTTCCGTCAACGCAGGAAACGGAATTTATCACATAATGATTGTGTATATGATCACGGTCGGTATGGGTAGCGACAACGATTCCAAATTTATCCTCCCACATTCTGTGGGCAAATTTTACTCCGATTTCGTGCGTCGTTTGCGGTGTTACTTCGCCCGGCAAGAAAGATTGATACGCATGAAAAGCTAAGATTCCGCCTGTTTTTTTGAATAGTTTTTTTGTTTCGCTCATTTGTTGAAAAGCAAACTCCGGCTGGCAGTTGATACCTGATACAAGCTGTTGTTCCTCGGTTTTAAGATTGTGCGTATCGGACGCGTAGCTGTAATTTTTTGTTTTCTCGGTATTTGAAACATAATTAATCACCCTGTCAATACGGTCGGTTATCTTCCAAATTTTAACTACTGCCATACCTTTTTACTTGGAAAACCTGCTGTATTTCTTTTTCGACATTCCTTAAATCAAGAATTTCACGCCTTAAATCAGGGACATTAAGAATACCGTTTGCCTTTGCAACAGTAAGGATTTGATTCAGATTATTACCTACTGCCCTTATCTGCCGAATCAATTTTCGGTAATCGGCAGGCGGTGCTTGCGGCGGTGAAAAACCGCAAATTAAATACCGCACGATTTTTGATTTTGATAATCCTGTTTCGCTTGTAAGTTTGTTTAATTGTGCGTATTCGGCCTCGTTCAAGAATACATGAAGCTCATTTTTTCTTTTTCTCATACGTCCTCCTTTTTATGAGGGTTTTAGGGATAGCTTCCCTAACAAGCGGATTTGTGGACACAAATCCAGTGCTTGCTAAGACTGATGACAAGAAAATCGGCTACAATTCTTTCATTTGAAATCACCTCTTTCTCTGAAGCTGATTTACGGCTTTTTCATTGGGCAGTAAGCAAAAAGAAGCAAACAAAAAAAGCCGCCACACAGACAGCAAAAATACGGAGTAAGTTGTCCTTTCTCACGTAGTTTTATGCTGTTGCTATGTAACGGCTTTGAAAATTCAAAGCTAAGTCTGTGACTGAAAACTATCCGAGTGGCAGACCGCGCTTTCGGACAGGTTTTCAAATTGATAATCGTTATTCTACACCGATTGGAAGAAAATGTCAAGGAAAATTTTGAAATTTTTTTGACAATCGGTATATTTTTTCTTTTATGCGGCAATACTATGAGATTTGCGTATTAAAAAATACAGTGCGTTTTTTTGCAAAAAATTCGTCTGTAAGCGAAGCAGAACGGCGGTAATGAAATTACTTGTCATATGTAATTTAAACGCGTTACAGACGATTTTTTAGACGAAAACGGCTCCAAAATCGCATTGTTTTTCATGTTGATAACCTGTCAGCATTATACAAAAATGCCTGTCAAGATTTACTTGCAGACATTTCTTGATAGTTGCCTTAAACATTAACCGTTTTTTGCTCCGAGGGTTTTTATTTTAACAGAAAAAAATTAACAATAAAATCGGTCGATTATATTTAATTAATTATGCAAAATGCTGAAAATGCAAAATTTTCAAAAAATTTTGCAAAAAAGGCGTTACTTTTTCATCAAAAAAGCAACTTAATATATAGGGATTTTAAACAATATGCCCGTACAGAATCAATAAAGACGCACAGCGGTACAGATATAGCGATTGATTAAGGCTCGCCGATCCTCGCCGCAACATGGCACGATTCCTACGGCAACTATGTAAAAATCCAACACGACGATACCTATTCCACCCTCTACGCCCACTGCTCCACGTTCCTTGTTTCGGCAGGACAACAGGTGAAAAAAGGACAGGTCATAGCACAGGTAGGCTCAACAGGAAATTCCACCGGCGCACATTTGCATTTTGAAGTTAGGGTCAATGATGTTAGGGTGGACGCGATGGGGTTCTTTAATTAAAAAATACGAATTTAATTTTTTTCAATTAAACCAATTTAAATACAGTAAAAATGAAATAATTCAATTAAATTTTGAAAATGTTTCAAAATAAACGAAAAAAAGACCGGTTTGTGAAATCATATTGCATTCCGGAAAAGATTATGATAATATTAACTTATAATCTTAATTTTTTTGTGAAATCATATTGCATTTCGGAAAAGATTATGATAATATTAACTTATAATCTTAATTTTTTTTGTGAAATCATATTGCATTTCGGAAAAGACTATGGTAATATTAACTTATTCGATAATCTTGATTTTGTCGAAAATTATATGAAAGGGTAATGTGATTCTACATTACAAAGGTATTTAAAATCATGGAAATTATAAAATTAAAAAAAGGAATTGCAACATTTTTAGTAACAGCCCTTCTTGCTACGGGTTCAGCCGCAAGCGTATCAGCACAGACATACAACAATAAGGATCAACCCTTTAGTTTTACCTTGCCGGGTACGAATTATTATCACGTAGATATACAAAACGGCCAAAGAAAAGAAAATGATACGGGTTCGTATATATATAGTTACTCTTCCAATCCATCTGAGGGTGCATTGTTTTCCATCCATGGAGGACATTCAAAATCTGTTTCAAGTGTGAAAGATCTCACAAATTGTACAAAGGGTGGTTCTGCCCGTATATGGCCGGGACAGAAACGCCGTATAAGACAGTATGTTTATGAATTGAACTATCCCTATGCGTTCATCGGCGGTTCCGCAATTACTGACGCCGGAGCTAATAAAAATTTATCGGGTCTATGGAGTGCGGATTCTGTCGGTAGCGATCCATATTGCAATTAAACTATTCCTTAATTGAAATAAAGTATGTGTATATTAGCGGCGGAGTTTTCGCTGTGTAGCTAAATTATTTTTAGGAATAAAGTATTTTTCCCTGATTTCAGTCTGCTTGGCGAAAAGTTCGTCCGCTAATTCGCATATTCATTTATTATGCGGTATTGCCTTAATATTTTTAATAAGATAGATTTACAAAGTCCGCTATTCGATGAATCAATCGGACTTTTTTAATAAAAATGTTATGTAATTTTAGAAAGGAGTTTTTTTGTTTGAAAAAATCAGCCATTGTATTTTTTTTTATAATTTGTATTATTTCTACGTTTTGTGCTTGCGAGCAGCTTAGAGATGTGGGGAGCAAAATAAGCGGAAATCGAATTGACACAAATATAGATCACAAAACTGCTGCTTTTGATACATTGCCTGCTCTTGAAAACAATACATTTGGGTTAAACGAAGATGTTATTATGAATGAAGATAATTGCATCATAAAATACAATGTAAGAAATGTAAAGATATATAACAGTTTAAAGGAAGCGGGTATAGATCCTTCATCTTCGGATTCGTTTACTTATACGGATGAGCATATTGACGGCGCGGGTAATATGTGGAAAAGTCCTGTTGCGCAGGGAGAACTCAGACCGGGTTTTAAATTTATTCTTGCGGATATAGATGTTACAAATATAAAGCAGGGTTTAGACGAAAGCTATCATATTGGTGTTATTCGGCTTTACAGTTATGAGAATATTGAGAATGAATATCTTACAGAACCGTTCACGGACGAATCAGGTGCAGCTTATTATGTGGATCCAATGGGATATGACTGCGCTCCAAACTATTTTCATTTCGAACAGACAGAAACCGCGACGCGTTCTTCAAAAAATAGCGAGTTTTATCATTATTCCCTTGCGGAAAACGAAACCTTAAACATACAGTTAGGATTTATTGTCAACTCGGAAATTGCAGATAAATACGATCTGTATTTTCGTATAGGACCAGCCGTTAATTCGACCCGATATGTGAAGCTTTTCGGATAATACGTGAAGGAGATTTTATATGTTTAAAATTGAAATAAGAAAGGCTCTAAAAAATAAACTGTTTCTTGCAACTTTGGCAATCGCTTCGGCAATTGCGCTGTATGCCGCTGTTTCTGTGATAAACTTATATAATGAATCAATTGAAATGAATAAATTTTCCGAGAATCAAATTGGGGATATTAACAATCCCGATCTTGCAATGTTTACGCTTTTTAACAGTTGGATATCTGAGGAATGGTCATCGTCCGGACAATCATTATTCTTTTTAATGCTGCCTTTTTTTTCATCCCTTGCATACTCTTGGTCGCTTTGTTCCGAAATTAAATCCGGGTACATAAAGCATATAGTGACAAGAACTAACAGAAAAAAATATTTCATGTCAAAATTTTTTGCTGTTTTTATTTCCGGCGGAATCGTTATTGTTATCCCCATGTTATTAAATTTTATGTTGGTATCGTCGTTCATTCCCGCTATTAAACCGGATATATTTTACGATATGTATTACGCAAGCAGCACCACAACTCAGGCTTTTTCCGTTTTATTTTTTGAACATCCGTTTTTATTTGTCGGTTACAGATTTTTATCGGCATTTATTTACAGCGGTCTTTTTGCCGTTTTAGGGATGACTGTTGCATTTTTTGTTAGAAACAAGTTTATAGTTGTCGCCTTTCCTTTTTTGTTCTCACTCACACTTAGCTATATAAGCTCGTATCATTTTCTGCCGTTTGTTTTTTCACCCGTTCATTTTTTGCACGGTGGCGGAGAAGCGTATAGGACATCTGCCGCTGTTATAATATGTGAAGCAATGGCGTTATTTTTAGTTACATTTATTACCGTGCGAATAAAAGGTGAAAAAGATGATATTTTTTAAGACATTAAAATATGATATAAAAAACGGTATTGCCAAAGCATATAAAAAATATATTTTATCCATTATATTTTTTTTAAGCGCTGCTGTGATTTTCCGATTATCAAGAAAAAATGTCGAGGAAGTAACGTTAGGTGATTATTTATTATTTACTCATCTCGGTATCCCGGAATATATACGTGACTATGCAAACCGTTTTTATTTCCCCGTAATTTGGATATGTTTCTATATGCTTGTTTTTTTTATTGTATTGTATTATCCTTACGACGATATAGACGGCTTCGGAAGGTATATTCTGATAAACACAAAAAAAAGAAGCGTGTGGTATCTGTCAAAGTGTTGCTGGGTGGTAATATCGGTAATTTTTTATTTTGCTGCTCATATAATATCTCAATTATTGATATGTTTTATTTTTAGGGACTCAATATGTTTATATTTATCTGACGATGAGGCATATCAAAGCATATATCAGAATGTTTCCGGAAATACGGATATTATCACTCACATACCTGTACAATTGTACATTTTACCTTTAGTTGTCTGTGTTACGATAGGGTTGTTACAGACAACGCTTTCTCTCTATATCAGGCCATTTTACAGTTATATCATAAGCGCCGCAATCCTTATTTTTTCCGCATATCATATCAATCCTTTTTTGATAGGCAACTACGCAATGGTTCAACGTTCGGATTTATTTCTTCAAAATGGAGTTTCCGCTATATTTGGTATTGTTATATGTACATTGTTGTCATTATGCTCGGTTATTGCGGGAGTGATCAAGTTCCAAAAGTATGACATTCTAAATAGGGGGTAAAAAAATTGACGTCAGTAAAAATTGAAAATGTAACAAAAAATATTAAAAACAATACAGTATTAAAGAATATCAGTCTGTGTATTGAAAGCGGACGGATTATTGGTTTCAAGGGTATAAACGGTTCGGGAAAAACAATGCTTATGCGTATTATTTCAGGACTTATCAGACCAACGAGCGGTAAAATTTTTATTAACGGAAAAGAACTGCATCATGATATATCGTTTCCGGAAAGCATAGGAGTTCTTCTTGAAAATCCATCGTTCCTTGACAGCTATTCCGGATATGATAACCTCGAAATAATTGCTTCAATTAAAAAAATAGCAAATGCAAAAAGAATTGACACAGTGTTAGATGAGGTCGGTTTAGGGAATGCTAAAAAGAAAAAGTACAGAAAATATTCTCTCGGAATGAAACAACGTTTAGGTATTGCAGCCGCAATCATGGAAGAACCTGACATCGTAATTCTCGATGAGCCCACAAATTCGCTTGACGACAGCGGCGTTGAAACAGTTAAGCAAATAATTAAAGAGCAAAAACAGCGAGGCGCTTTAGTTATTATCTCATGTCACGACGGAGAGTTTCTTGATGAACTTTCAGATGAAATATTTTATATATCAAACGGAACAATAACAGCACACAACATTTTAGGAGATATAGATATATGAATATAAAAAAATTGACAAGTATATTGGTTGTGTGTTTTTTTCTTGCCGCATGGGGTACCCGATTTGTAATTTTAAATAAAAACGCTGAAAAACCTGTTATTGAAATTTATCAACAAAATGAATATGTTGAATATGGAGATAATTTCTTTTACAGAAGCAGCGGCGAAAATAGAAACGGGTATTCAATAAAAGTTACCGGCGCATACTTGATGAAAATTGACGATTATCTTGAATCAATAGATGTTTCGTATGATGAGTATAAATCAAAAGCAGAGGAAATGTCGGAAACAGAAAAAAACATTGTTCTTGATTTGCATATCATTTTAAAAAATGAAGGAAATTCAGACGGCAGCTTCGATATTTTTGACACACGAGTTAATGCATCAAATTTTTGTCTTAGCAATGATAGTATACTGTTTGGTCTTTTATATCCTAAGTTGAACGGTGAATTTGCTTTTAAAGTAAGAGAAAATACGGAATATGAGATGCGCATTCCATATTGTCCGGAAAAGGTAGATATGCGAGTTTGTACATATGAATATGCCGCGTCAAGAGATTTTTACCTTAATATTTCTCAATATCCCGTAAAAAAAATGATAAAACTTCAACCTAAAATTTGTGAACAAATATCTTAATGCAATACCGCGCAAAGGTGTCAGACATCTTTGCGCGGTAAAATATTTGACAAAACCATAAAAACAGTTCCGTGATACAGTCGCTCTATATGCTTTCAAAATGATAGCGTTAGAATTTAAACTCCCCGCATACGGTAAATTCCTTTTTTTCTTCGTTATATACAATGATATTTGGATTGTTTTTCTGCAATTTCTTTGCGATTTCAATTCCCGTATACGGCTTCATTTCAATATCAAGAAAAGCCATATCAAAATAATTTTCCTGTTCAAAAAGTTCTCTGCTGTCAAAGAACAGCAAGCAGTCGGATGAAACAGATCTGTCATTCATCATAGACATAACATTATATTTGATCTCATTCGCGTAAAGTTCATCATCGTCGCATACGACAATTTTCAATATTCTCATTCCCAAAACATGATTATTTTAACGCATAAACACATTATTTTTTTCGATGTATGTAACAATCCAGCAAAATCCACAGGGTTCTTTGTTCGTCAATTGTTAGAGAAGAAATCATATCCGTAAGATTTTCGTTAATGTTTTTTCTTGCCAAACCGGCAATGAAGTAATCGGCATTGCAATCCAATATATCGCACATCAGAAGAAAATTACTGAATTTCGGCGAGCTCTTTCCGTTTTCAATATTTGACATTTGATTTACAGATATTCCCAAACGTTCCGCTAATTCCGATTGTTTTATCCCAAGTTGTTTTCTGCGCTGTAAAATCCGAGTACCTATAATTTTCTTGTCAGTATTTTCATTCATAACAATTATCATGCGATACAGGTGTCGCACAAAATGAAATGAAAAATCAAGCATTTTGTGCCCGGTACCGCTCCTTTCTTCAAATTTCTCACGCTTCATTTCTTGGTAATTATAGCATAAATCATATGTAAAGTAAACAATTAAATTGAACTTTTTCAATTTAATTATTGTTAGTTGAAAAAAATTAGAAGTTTTTAAATTAAACTATTAAAATGGTTCAATTTAAAAAAACAACCGGTACGCTTTAACATATTGAAATCTCAAAAATAGAGTATATTATCGAATTAAGCGAGAATCAAATGTGATTCGAGTCCATACAGACTCACAAAAAATTACACAGGAGCCAACACGTGTTCGGTTATTTTCAATGTTATTGAAGTGTAAATTACAGACAGCGCACTCCGCAAACAGTTAAAAATGAGCGGTTGAGAACTTCTTGACCGCTCTTTTTTCATTAAAAAAAGTAAACATAGGATAGATATTATCGCCGTTTTCAAGGTACATCGTTGCGAATGTATGCCAGAGCAAATGCACATGAATTCTCGAAGTCAAGAAGCCTTGACCAACTTTTTGGGTCTGCAAGGTCTTAAAAAGTCTTGCGATAACACAACCTGTTATGCCTTTGAAATCCTTTGTCAAAAACAGCGAATCTGTATTAGTATTCGCAGGTCTTTGAGCAATATAGATAACACCGTATACTTAACGGCTAACACCTTTATTGCTTGGCAGCACCTTAAAAAGCATAAATCGAGCGAATAAAATTTACGGTTCAAACCGTAAAAAATCAGTCTTTCCACAAACAGCACAGTTTTTAATGAACATTGCTTCATTTCAGACCACGCTGTTTGATTTTTTGCAAATTCTTACGATTCAAACCGTGAAAAATTAACCGAAAAAGAGTCTTGTTAAATGAATTTTCTAAAAAAGAGCTGTTTGACATACAAGAGTAAAAATGTTGCTACACCCATTTGGTATAGCAACATTCCTGTATGTATTGCCTTAAATATTTTTTAATCATCAAACATTCTTTTATCAATACAAATATTTTTAATCAGCAGAGGTGATGTTTTCAGCGAGTGCATATAAGAATATGTATCGCCGAAGTATGAACTTGTGTTATGAATATCCGCACCAGAAAAAAGAAAAGTTTGTAAAACCTGAGTTTTGCGGACTTTTTTGTTATTCATTTTAAATTGTCAAGCGGACTGTAATTTTTAAAATTGACCACGGTTTTCGCCTGAGTCAAGTGGACATACTTTTTAACCATTTCAAGGCTTGTATGACCTAAGATTTGTTGCAAAGCGTAGATATTACCGCCGTTTTCAAGGTACATCGTTGCGAAAGTATGACGAAGCAAATGAGCGTGAATTCTCGAAGTCAAGAAGCCTTGACCAACTTTTTGGGTCTGCAAGGTCTTAAACAATCTTGCGATAACACAGCCTGTTATGCCTTTGAAATCCTTTGTCAAAAACAGCGAATCTGTATTAATATTCGCAGGTCTTTGAGCAATATATTTAATTAAATGTTTTTGCGAATTGTACCCGATAGGAACTATCCGCTGTTTGTTTCCTTTACCGTTAACAAGTATGTAGCCCTCAACAATATGAATATCGGAAATTTTTAGCGCGACAACTTCACTTTTACGCAATCCGCTGTCAAGCATTAGAGCGCATATACAATAATTTCTTAATCCCAAATAATTCTTTGTATCAAAACTTTTAAATAAAAATTCAATTTCATTTTTTGTCAATGTATCTATTGTTTTTCTCTGTGCTTTCGGCAGTTTCAATTTTTCGCCGAGATTAACCGTAATATACTCCTCTGTATAAATCCACGTTAAAAAGGCTTTTATGCCCTTTAAATACGTTTTAAAACTGTTGCTTGAAATATTTCTATCCTTTAAATGCAAAGAGTATTCACGGACATTGGAAACGCTCAACAACGATATATCAAAATCTTTTCCGAAGTATTGTATAAACGGCGATATACAACTTTTGTAATATGATATTGTTTTTTCGCTGTTGCCCTTTAATTTTTGTGTTATGACAAATTCATTGTATACGGTTTCCAAAGTCATTTATTTTCCTCTTTTTAATTATCAAATATTAAATTTTCCTGCGGAATATTTTTCAATAAATCATCGAATGTAATATCATTTTCGACAGCCTTTAAAGCTCTTGCCTTTAAATCTTCATAACCCACATATTGAAACATCGGTAATTCAAATTTATGATAATTTCCGTTTTTATCAACAGAATGATATACCATAAACGTAATACGCCTTATAAGCTGATATAAACTGTCAATATTCTGATTTTCACTTACCATATTTTGATAGCATAATTCGGGAGTAAGAACGGATGCAAAATGTACCTCGTTCCATAAAGCATAACAATTAGTGTATCTGCAATGAACTTGTACACGGTAAGGAGACAAAAATGTATTTAACAATAAAGAAAAAGGAACTTGCCCCCTAAATTCATCAAAAAATATAATGCGTTCACCGTTGTAATTTCCGAATGGGTCTAAATAGTCAGTAACGAGATAAACATTATCCTCGCCATATTCCTCGCACAACTTAACATGCATGATTGTATCACATATTTCTTCCGGAGTACCGGTCAATCCATGTTCTTCCGGATTATTAAACACAGCAAACC
>CANRNI010000067.1 GCA_947631945.1 uncultured Clostridia bacterium | reverse complement strand
CACGACGGAACGGGAGCGGTGCGCGTCTGCATGACCCCTATCAGAGTGGTATGCAACAATACCCTGAATGTGGCTCTGCGGGGCGCAAAACGTTCATGGGCTACACCCCACGTTGGAGATGTCAGGGAACGGATCGACGCAGCGCGGAACACTCTTTTCCTTGCCAACAAATATATGGAAAACCTTGACTACTATGCAAACAGCATGGCAAACGTCGAAGTGACCTCATATGAATTTGACAATATCCTCAATGAGATGTTCCCGACCAGTGAAACGCAGTCCGACCGGAAAAATGAAAACGCACGTCGCGCAAAAATCGAAGTGCGGACGGCATACTGCGCCGAAGACCTCAAACAGTTTAAAGGAACCGCATGGGGGATTATCAATGCAATGGCCGATTGCGTAGACCACAATGCACCGCGCCGAAAAACGGAAAACTACCGCGAAAACAATTTTGAGCGGATTTTAGACGGGCATGTGTTCGTCGATACAATCGCTCTCAAATTGGAGAAACTCGCGGCAGAAAAGGCCGCGCGGTACTCACTCGCAGTACACTGAAACAAACCCCGCCAAAGGGCGGGGAGTAGGGAAAAACCAAAATTTAACAAAGGGGAGAAATCAAAATGAGAAAATACCTTGTAATGGAATCAAAGGAAAACGAAAAATATTACTACTTTGTATGGGAATCAGACAAAACACTACCCAATTCAGAAAATTACACGATCTTGAAATCTTGTAAAACAAAGAAAGAAGCAGTCGCAAAAGCCAAACTTTTGAACGCATTTGCAACCATCTACAAAGTAAATATGTTTGATTTAAGCGAAGATTATTACAAAAACTAAGCGTAAAGTAGCAATGGAGAAACGCAAGCGGAAGAAATCAAGCTATTTTGGGAGGAATTAGAACGGCAAAAAATGAAATATGACGCACTACAGGCCAATCAATAAAAAATGGGCGGATAACGCTCCGTCGGACAAACCACTAAACATAAAAGGGAGAATCAAAAATGAAGCTAAGCAACTTAACATCCAATCAATATATCATTGTTGTGGATGATTATGCCCTGACAGTGATAGATACATCAAGAGATGATTTTGAATATAATCTTTCATTCGCAAAATCGACTACTTTGCGAGAATTGCAGAAAAATCATGACAGCGGAGAAACAAATTGTATCGCTGATGTGATAGAAAAAGACAACGAAGACGTAGGCGAAGACATTGAAGAAATACTCGACGAACCGATTTACGTCTACGATGGAACAGTCAGCGAGACCGAATTTGTAACTGTATACATAATAAGCTATTGGCAATAAAAATCCCCTGAAATGGGGACGTCGGGAAAACCAATAAAGTCCAAATATACCGCTATACGTGAAGAAATGAAGGAGAAAAAATGACTACAAATAATCGAAAGAAAAATGCAGAAATCACAAAGGACATTGTTTCCAGCGGAATCAATTACTCATTCATGATGATTGATAGAATGGAACAAGATTGCAAGTATTTTTTGGGATATGGCAATGGAAACAAAAAGTATCTGTGGGGATGTAATGTCGAAGATCATATAAAAATAATGCGCGAAATCTATGAATCCATCCCAAAAACAGAAAGACCGGAATGGATAAACAAAAAACGCATTAAGGATTATGAGTACAAAATGAAGAAAATACTGAAAGAAAAAAGAAAACTAATCGCAGAGTGACGGGAGGGAACTCCCGGTAATGCGGCGATCCGGTCACAAGCCCGGAAGAAAGGAAAATATCATGAAATATTTCAGCACACAACGCCCTTTAATGCCGGGAGACTTCCCGAAACCAGAAGGCAACAAAATTCTAAACATCCACAATTTTAATGCCCGTAAATACGTAGAAGAAGTTAATCGAATGGCATGGGGATGGATTGAGTATGAGCATATACTTTCATATTACGATATGATAGATTATGAATTTATACCACTCACAGAAAGGGAACTGCACCTTGCCTATATCGGAAAAGATAATCATGGCCGCTATGTATACAAAGATGAAAATGGAAATCTCTGGAAACTTATCGACTGCTGTTCGCCGAGAGAAGTTTGTGAAGAACGCGGAGACACCCCGATTTCGTCATATTTAAATGAGTTCGACGGAGAACCAGACTGCCCGATGAGAAACGATATAAGGCCTATATTTGAAACAGAGGTAATCAGAAATGAATTTTCCGAGACATGAAGCGGTGAAAACAGGTGAAAACAAAGGATAAATAAAAAGTTCCCGGAAACGGGAACCGTAGGGCTAACCAAACCACTTTTCTAATGGAAAACCGAAAAAAAAGCGGCTTTTCCATCAATCAAATTTTTAAAATCAAAAGGGAGAAAAAACGACATGACAAAAACGGAACAAAACGAAAAGATTTTTGACATTATCGAAGACGAAGGATGGAAAGTAACGTCAGACGGCGAATACGTTGAACTCGAAAATTATTCTCCCGCCGGGGAGAATTTGATTATCGATCTGCCAACGGAAAATTTCCTTTCCGAACTCGGCGACTACGTTGATAACTATGACCCTGATGAACACGTCAAACTTTGGGCAGAACACGCCGGAGAAAACGGAACACCATCCATCAGCGTATTGGTAAAAGACGCGAAAGAAATCGGAAAAATGCTCCGCCGCCTTTGGAATGCAGTTAGAGAAATTCCTGACCGTGAACCTGTCCGGTTTGACTATTCTCCGCAAAACATTATGTGGAGCTTAGTAAGTTACCTCGGACTGTTCCATCTGGAACTGGCGCATATCGGTGCGGAAGAAATCAATCGAGCCGTCAAAGCGTTAGAACTCATGGAAAACTCAACAGATCAAGAAACCAGCGACCTGTACGCTATTTTAGCACACTTTGCAAAAGCTCACGAAGAACAAACAATCAGAGAAATCAGAAAATTTGCAACACACTAAAAGGAGGATCACACAATGGCAAGTTTACGGAACGTCGTAAAGGATTGTCAAAACGAACTGCGGGACGGTATCGCATGGGTAGCGTTCTGGCGCGAAGGGCGTTCATGGAAATCTGAATCTTTCTATTTAGAAATGGACGACACCATATCCCCGGACGACTTGTGGTGGCTGAAAGAAGCACGGAAAAAAGACCCCGCTGCCATCGCACTAAACACCTACTACTGCGGGCATTTAGCCGGAGACATGAACCTTGACGAACTGACCGCCGGGGTGCGTTGGCAGTATGAGAACGGCTACAACCTACTTTCGGATTTTATCGAAAGCCACAGCAACAAAATGCCGCAGTTGTAGTCACGGTGCTTGACATGATCCACAAAAAAATAAACAAGGAGGAAAAATAAATGTCTTTGGAAAATTACAATACTCTTTATGACTTTTTGACCGCAAACCCAGCAAAGCGGGAAAAGTGCATCGGCTACAAACAGGACGGGAACACGGTGGACAAAACCAGTCACAATCTGCATACGCTCCCGGCCCCATATAGCCACTATGCCGTCAGACTTCACCACCAAAATGGTCTTCCGCAATATACAGTCTATGTATATGACAAATGTTCCGGCTCAGATGTTTGTCTGTTCGATTTTTCGACTTTCATCCACGATACTTCCACGTGGGGAATTAACGATTGGAGAAGCAACGAACAGATTCAAGAAGCTCATGAAAGGGAAAAATCACGTTTTGTTTCGGAGTTAAGCGAAACTCCCATGACCTCGCAGGAATTGATAGACAATCTGGAACGACGTGCAGATCGCGGCAGCTATATTAAGGCAACAGGGAAAAATCACGTTTTGTTTCGGAGTTAAGCGAAACTCCCATGACCTCGCAGGAATTGATAGACAATCTGGAACGACGTGCAGATCGCGGCAGCTATATTAAGGCAACATGGATAGAATACGCAAATCTTGTCAACCCGGAAAAAGCAAAGAAGCTACAAGCCGCACGTCAAAAAGTGCTGGACGAACGCATCGCAGAAGAAACGCGCCAAAAGCTGGAACGGCAGAAAGAAGAACGCCGGGAGCGCGAACAAAATATTGCACAGATGAATGACGAACTGTCCAAATTTGAAAACGTTGTTCGGAAAGGCGGAATCACATACAATTCCATCCGCGTCTGCGACAAAACCGGAAACACAAAAGAAACGTCTCCAATTTTGTACTATGCAGAAAAATTCGGAATTGCAATCCCGCTCCGTACACAGGGATGGATTAAAAACGCGCTTTCTTCCATGGAAATCAAAGACGGGAAATTGTTCCGTTACGGTTATAACAAAATATCGAGCGACGGCTATAAATCCCACAAACACGGAAAAGTCACAGACGCAACGGCTGACTATATCGACAAAGTATTTTATGCCATCTGTAATAGCCAACCGCAAGAATGACAAAAATAGAAAAACTGCCCCATCAACCTACGGGGCAGCATTTTTTCTATGTCGGGCAACCAAAATCAGTGCCAAAACAAAAAATCTCTTGCAATATGCCACAGAAAATGTTATAATAGAAATGTATTTGTGGATGAGCATGGAGCAGCCAACAGAACGGCAGAAAGGAACAAATTATGAAAAAAATCATCTTATCAGGACGCGAGGGTTTCGGAAAATTCGAGGATGTGCTTTATTTTGACTTTGCAGACGATCCGTTTGCTGACATCATCGGCTTTCGCTGGTTGGAAACCACAGCGGGCGACCCCATCACAGACTGCGACGATTTGGAAAGTGATTACATCGAAGCAATCGAAAAAATCATTTCCGAAGAAAAAGACTACGCTCTCGACTGCGGAGATAGCGACTACTGCCAAATTTACAACGAGCTTTACGGTTTCGGCTTGATCGATGAGAGCGAACTTGACGCAGCAAGGGAAAAATATAACTATTAAGCCTTGCACCCGCCGCCGAGGACAAAATAGCAGAAAGGAATATAAAATGAAAATCAAAAAAGAAGCCGAAATTACGTGCAAAGGAACAGAATATTTTTATTCCGTTTCCATGGGGTGCGTCGGATGTTATCGGTATGACGAATTTAACGGCAGCTTGAAAGAGTGTATCAGGTACGCCAAAGAAAATGGTTTCTCACCTGATGATGATTGCATTATCTGCCTTATCCATGCGGAGGACGGGTCAATGACAGAAATTATCAAGGATGTAGACCCGGAAGAATGGTACGACGGAGAATACAACAAGGAAAAATACTCCATGGAAAAACTCATGAGGTACAGATTGTTTTAACAGATTATTGCAATAGGAAACATAATTATTAAGTCTTGCGAAATTAAAAACTGGAAAAATGAAAGGACCAAAAAATGGAGAACAATAATACCACCATCGAAAATGACATAAACTGTTATGATTTTTTCTTTAAAGGCGCGAAATTAAAACTTGTGCTCACAGAAATCCCGAAATACGAATCGGGAGAATATACCAGCAGTAAAGGAGAAACCTATACAGAATGGTTTTCCGGCAATGCAATTGATTATTTCAAAACAGAATACAATATATATTTTGAAGTTTCCCGTTTGATGGTAGACGAAAAAACAACACCGGATTTCATTTGGAACCGTGGAAAAATTATAGATGCAATCAAAAAATCAACCGGAATTGCAGAACCAACTTTCGTGATCCCGTACATTCCATCTTGCATATTAACAAGTCAATTGATTGGATATGACGATGTTATCTTAATAGAAGAAGATGGAAACAAGTGCAAATGCTATAGAGGATATGATCGCTATAATTTTGTAACAAATATCGCAAAATATTGTTTTTTAAAAAACGTATCGGAAGCCTCTCTATGCGAAATCAAGGAAAGCGGCAAAAATGACATAGTAGAAGAAGTCTTGAAAACTGTGCCCCATTTGATGGCATGGGCATCAAAAATAATAATTCACGATTGTATATACTGGAACGAGGAAACAAAGAAAAAAATACCGGCTAAAATTTACACAATTATTCTATATGTCGGAGACGAACGATGGGAATATGGTGATCAGTTAATTATGCCATCATACTTCGTAGTTCAACGTTTCGGAAATCATGCTTTTGAAAAAAATAACGAACACTAATTATTTAATCAAAAGAATAATTGGAAAAACGTGTATTTTGTACGACTTTTTTCACGAAAAATGTGGTGAGTATTTTCAAACAGATAATTCTGTTTATTTTGTGGAGAATGCCTTGCAAGATGAACAGGATTATCTTTTAACGTACATTAAAACCACATCGCTCCGCCAACTGAAAAGAAGTAAAAGCGAAGCGGACGTAATACGAATGATTGTAAAGAAAACAATCGAAAATCACTTCATTCACTCGGATAATGAATCAGATTTAACACAAATCATTGACAAACCAATAGATATTTATGATGGAAAGATCGAATTACAATCCATTCGCTTTTATATTCCCAGTTTTTGGAGACTACAAAATAGATAAAGGGGCTTGCGATAAACAAGCCCCTTTATTTTTGCGTGATAAGTGCGGATATTCTCATTACGAACAAGTTATTTTAATCCCACGCCAGACATTCTGCCGCCGCCTCCGTTGGTCGGAAGTACAGTAAGTCGCGCACTGTCAAGCGACACACCACTGTTTCTTTGCGCATTCCACAGCAGCATAACACATTTCAACAGCCGCTCCGCCGTCTCCCCACGCAAACAAGAATCGAGCCAGAACAACCGCCACTCCATGCTACCAATATTATACCACATAAATCCACGGTTTGTCAAGATGTTTTTATCAAAAATTACAAAAAGAGAAAACGCCGACCGGATAATACCAAATCGACGCTTTCTCTGGGTTAAACACCAAATTCCTGCAAAAAGGGAGTTTGGACCTTTATTATACCACATCGGCCCCTCTTTGTCAACCCCATTTTCAGAAAAAATTCAAAAATTTCATAAAAAATACTCTGCCGGGGAAAATCATACCCCAAAACAGAGTATTAGAGCATTTTCTTTCGGCGAACCGCCTACGTCAGCCTGTGGTGACTGCTCCGAACCCACCGTTCATCGCTCCACAGATGTACGGAAACTGACCCCATCATCTGTTTCAACGCCGCGATAGAGAGTCCTGCTCTTATCTACACTCCTATTATACCACATTCAGACTAATTTGTCAAGTTCGTACCCGATTCACCCAATAACCCGTCCATCCAATCCTCATATGACCAGAACTGTCCATAGGTAATCGTGAGACCACTATCCCACCGCGCCAATAAATCTGAAACCTTGATATGTAGGGCCGCTGCCAGCGCGCGGATCACGTCCATGGAGGGCCTTTGTGCCCCGCTCTCGTACTCCGCCAACACATCAGGGCTAACGTGGATAATCTCCGCCAATGCCTGTATAGAAAGATTGTTTTTCAGCCGATAATATTTCAAATTTTTACTAATCATGCTTCCGCCCTCCTATCATATTCATTATATCACATTATTTTCATTTTGTCAACCTTGTATCATTGACATATTACGAAAACTGTAGTATAATATATTATGGGAGGAATCAATTATGAATCATAACTCACCCATCGGACGTAGCTGGACGGACGCAAGGAAAGAATTACTTTCGCCAAAGGAAATCAGGTCCAGTGACCGCCGTATCAGAATCCAGCAAATAATTATCGTCCTAACAAAACCGTTCCGCGAACATAAAAAATAGGAAAGAAGAATATTCCTCCCTCCATCTTTAAAGTTCGTACTTCGAATATAAACAGCGAAATGCCCTCTTAAAAACCCATTATGAGCTGTAAAATAAAAGAATAGTGCGCCACCTGAAACCCACCTCATCAGCGCACCATTCTCCGTCCAATCCACAAAAATCTACAAGGGGGATTTTATGTGGTATGCCTATTATATCATATCAGAATCCTTTTGTCAAGACTTTCACGTAGAACCTAAAGGACATTTTTGTCCAACAGATCACGGTAGCAGCTTATCCATTACACAAAAAGACTAACAATATAACAACAAAAAAATAAATATTTTATCTCACAAAAATTCTATATAAAAATTGTTGACAAAACGCTAAATATTTGATATAATATTATAAAAGTCGCTCTATATATTCAGTATTCTGATCAGTATTCTGAATTGTTTATGAAAGGAGATTATTATGCTGAAAGCTATTGATATTGCAAAATATTTTTTAAACAAAGACGACGGAACGCTATTTAATAAAAATCTTGTCGAGCGATCCGGGAGAAGATTTTACGAAGGTAATGCAAGACTGAACAAGTATTTGCATATATCTCAAAATCTTTATATTGCGCAACATGGCAATAAACTTTTTGAGGATGACTTATACGCTTATGACAATGGGGGAGTTATTCCGTCCATTCAAGAAAATTATCTTGCGATAAAGTCGCATTGTGTTGGTGAATCTATTCCATCGGATGAAAGTGCTTTTCTTGATAAAATATATCAAGCCTTGTATAATGCTTCTCTTGATGAACTTATTGAGATTTCTCACGAAGATTCTGAATGGAAAAGAAAAAGCGGCTTTTACAAAAAAGAAGACCAGAAAATGGATTCATTGAAAAACGTTGACGAATATCGAGAGCAATACAAAGATATGCTGATAATACTTGACAGGATGGGTAAAAATGGGTAATCTGACACCGGGACAGGTCATTTGGATAAAAGCTCGTTTTAATAACACCGGGACAATATCTGCCACAGAGCATCCTTATATTATCATTAGCCATAACAAAGAAATGAGATATTATGAAGTTGCTCAATTTGATTCATTGGCCGGAAAAGAATATAAAGCCTTAATGTCTTCTAATAAAATTATATACTGTGACAATCCTAATGAGACAGTGATATTAAAAGACAGTTTTGTCCAAATGGACAATAAATTCATGATAGAAGATTATCCAGAATTAGCAAATTACAAAAGAACCGAAGATACACTTAGCCAATCAAAATTTGATGATCTTATTGCGGCATATAACAAATATCAGGAAAGCTATCAAATTGATGATGACAAAATTGTTTATATGAATAAAAATGAAGTTGAGACGCTAAACATTTAATAACATCTCTTATCTTATAGAAAAATAATCTACCATTTACAATATCCCCAGACCTTATTCTGGGGATATTTTTTATTCTCCGCCTCGCAGAGCCTCGCAGCCCCTCGCAAAACCACGCATGGGAAAATAGCCCCGCAAGAGGAAGACAGAATCAATTTAAAAACTCAGGGTCAAAATAACCCCGAGTTCGGTCAGCGCGGAGCATGACTTATCAATGAATCCGGCTTTTGTTGCTTCTTCCATCATAACGGCAATAAGTTGCTTCATAAATTCAAAATCAGAAATCTCAATTCTACGGTTAAATGTATTTGTTGGCATTGCCGACATTTTCCCAAATTCAATCTAACATGATAATATTCATCTGTAATAAAGCCAATGTCAACATGGAAAAAGCTTTAAACCCATTTCCACGCAAATACTCACTTTCCTGACTTGTCAGTATCGTACAACTTGCCGTTGAAAAATCATCTAAATTTAAATCAATATTTTCATTCTCTAAATAATCCAAAAATTCATAAGTAGCTTTTATCAGTGTATCATCCGACATTTTATTTAACTGAATGTTGTTATTGCTTTCGATATACCTTTTTGCGTCTTTGCCTAACTGAAATCTCAAATTACTTGAATGGTCTACAAAATTTGAAATAGTATAGCTCTCAATGCTCGGATAACTCAATAAAAGCTGACCAGAAACATATCCATCTGCATTTTCATATGGATTTTTTAATGAAAGAATATAATCTTGAATCAATGCAACATCAGTATTTGACTTAGGATCACGGTCAAACAAAAAATAAATAGCCGCCTGTTCCACCGGGAATTGATAACGGTCCCGCAATGTATTAAAAATCTCATCAAAATAATCACTATTTTCAATAAATTGAATATTACTTTCTTTTGGATTTACTACGGCAATCGTTGAATATTTATCTCGCTGATGTTGAAAATATTTCAATTGATTTCTTCGCTTTTCAATATAAGTATATCCTAATATATTACAAAAAATACGATGTAAAATAGAAAACTCGGTTTGACTTCCTTCTACAACAAAGAGGACATTACCAATATGCGCGTCTTTATTCAGCTTCATGTTCAACCTCTTTATATCTCGGTAAACTGCCAAACACACCACTGACATACATTTTTTCAATATTTTGTGCGGCACGTGGCTGCTCCGACGAAAACCGTTTTACCTTGCTGCCTTCCTCTCCATCAAATTCTACCCCCCATTCCTGATCAGGACGAAGAATAAAATTACTTAGCAGATTTGTTGAATGAGAAACAAAGAACAACTGCGCGTGATTGGAGTTTTCCATAAAATACCGAACAAGCAGCTTTTCAAGGTCATTGTGAAAACCACTCGAAAACTCATCAATCAACAGCATCCCGCCATTTTCTACGATTCTCAAAAAAGAGGGCAGCATAAGCAACAGATTTTGATTTCCCATAGATTCATCACTATATGGAATAGGAACATCAATTCCACGACGCTTGAAAAAGATATATTTGTCGTTGATACTATCTCCGACCGTAAACGACGCAAAACCACCTTTGGCACTGTGTTCGTATTCAATGCGTTGTTCAAAATGATAAGTATCAAAGAAACGATTGATAGAATCGCACCCGTTGTCTTCCAGATATTCTTTTATTTTTACTTTGGATTTATCATAAGCAATTAAATACGGATTGATAACATTCAGATTAACAACGTTGAATTGGAACATATTGATATAAATGGACTTTTTTAAATACTCCATCCAATCACTCAATATAGAATTAGAAGCAAACTTTGTGTTAAAATATAATGTTCTTAAAAATAGAGTGTTCTTCCCGACATCACTCTGATCATAACTGACCCCATTTTCATCGGCGATATAGGACTTTGCGGAAAGCCCCATGCGTTCCATCATCAATATATTATCAACAAACAGTTTTTCAGTCAAAAAAGACTTTTTTACATCAACTATGAGAGTATACTTAATAATTTTATCTTGAATCAAAAATTCATAAGATAAAGAATAGGAATAAGAAGTACCAAACAAACACAAGTGCATATCTGAATTGGTATCGTTTTCTGAAAATAGGAAATCAAGCAAAAGTTTCATTGCCAAAATCACAGTAGACTTGCCGGAGGCGTTTGCGCCTACAAAAATGCCGCCTTTCAAAATCCCATTATCCGCAACGTTCTGCGGCAGCATGGTATAATTGGTCTTTGTAAAATCAATTTCAGTATGATTCTTAAAAGACCGGAAATTATCAAAAGTAATCTTTTTTAACATTTTTATTCCTCCAAATAAAAAATTTACTATAATAATATTATACCACACATTCAGCAAAAATGCAAGTTTTTTTCGATATTTTTCTTTTATATCGTAAAAAAAATTACGTTCTATTCAAATATGCTTATTTCCATTAAAGCGGAAATTTGAGTAATATGTCTGACGTGTTCGTTTGTTCACAAATTATTTACAAATAAATTTTTCCAAAGCCATTGACTTTTAGATACCCAAATATTATAATATAGAAACGGAGCAAGGGAGGTGGTAATTTGGCTCCGAATAAGAAAATGGGTAGGCCGACAGACGATCCTAAAATTAAAGGATATAGACTAAGACTTTCCGCAAAAGACGATGAAATTTTAACTTTCTGCGCTGAAAAAACCGGAAAACCAAAATCTGAAATCCTTAAAATGGGACTATACAAGGTCTACTCCGAATTAAAAAAAGAATAAAGCATTAGTTACTCGGCAAAGTTACTTAATGCTTTATTCCCATCCCAGCACAAACCTACAAGGAGATTTATGTGGTAAATTGATTATATCACATAAATCCCTCCTTGTCAAGGTTTGCAATGCAAAATCTTTGAAAAAGGAGGTATTTTTATATTTATGACAAACGTTCAAATTTTCAACAACACGGATTTCGGCGAACTTAGAACAATAAT
>CANRNI010000066.1 GCA_947631945.1 uncultured Clostridia bacterium | reverse complement strand
TTCATATGCATATTTTTTGCTCCTTTCAGCAGATTCTCTCAACGATTAAATTGGCGTTGTCAACTGTCAGAGATTGAAAATTTAATGTCATTCATCTTTGAAATAAAGGGCTTTCGAGGGTCAGCTGTGTTTTACAGCAGATCTTCGGAAGCCCTTTTTCTGTTTATTCGATTGTCGCTGGCCGGTTCTGTGGCATTTGCAACTTCCCCCTCAAAACCGGCGGTCGGAGGAATAATTAAAAAGTGTGGAAAAATTAAAAGGTATTTGTTCAAGAAATCTTATCAGTTTATCCATAGAAGCCACTTGAAATCAGACTGATTTTATGCTATAATCAGTCTGTATTCAGTCTAAAAGGAGGCCGATTATGGATAGCACTATAATTTATTTGGACACATATGTCCTGCAACAAGACATGAGAATTAGACTCCCTAAATCTATTTTAGCTAATCTTGGAGCGGAAAAGGGCGTGAGTAAGTTTGATGTTTATCTCGACACAAAAAACAAAGAACTAATCTTAAGGCTCAATAACGACGCGGGGGAAAAGTAAGCATATGCGATTTATTGGAAACAAGACCCAGTTATTAGAAAACATTAAAGAGGTCGTAGATAAGCATGCCGCTGATGCTCACTCCTTCTGCGACATTTTCTCCGGCACCGCCTCAGTAGCACGTTATTTTAAGCAGTGGTATGAAGTTTATTCAAACGACCTTCTGTATTTCTCTTATTGCCTTCAGCGTGCAACCATAGAGAATTCAGACAAGCCGTCTTTTGCGGAACTCTCCAAAAACACGGGCATACAAGACCCTATTTCATACTTTAATGATATGTCGACAGAAAACATGGAGTCTCTGCCAACCGAAAAACGGTTTTTCCAAAATAATTATGCCCCAACCGGAGGACGCATGTACATAACGGACTCTAATGCGTTAAGGATTGACTTTGCACGCAACATCATAGAGACGTGGAATCAAGCGGGCCTCCTTTCTCAGGATGAGTACTATTACCTTGTTGCAAGTGTTATTGAAGGAATCCCGTTTGTTTCAAACATCGCTGGTACTTATGGAGCTTTCAATAAAACTTGGGACATTAGATCAAACAAGCTGTTTGTGTTGATAGAGCTACCAGTCTTTAACAACGGCATGAGCAATAAATCCTATAACGAAGATGGAGTACAACTTTTGCACCACATTTCTGGTGATATTCTTTACATTGACCCACCTTATAATGAAAGGCAGTATCTTCCTAATTATCATGTGTTAGAAACAGCTGCAAAATATGACTTTCCTACATTGCGAGGCGTTACCGGACAAAGACCGTATGAGCTTCAACGATCCGACTTCTGCTCAAAGAAAACTGTTGTCAGCGCATTTGATGCCTTACTCGCAAATGCAAACTTCAAGCATATTATCTTGAGCTACAATACCGATGGAATAATGACCTTAGCTGAGATTGAAGCAACAATGAAAAAACACGGTATTGTATCGACATTTGAGGTCAACTACATCCCATACCGCCGCTTTAAGAGCAAGAGCATTGTCACCAGAACCGAGGAACTGAAGGAAATGCTGATTTATATCCAGAAGGAGGTGTAATTATGCTGGACTATATCAAGAGCCCTATGAATTACACTGGTGGAAAGTATAAAATACTTGAACATATCATTCCGAGTTTCCCGAATTCGATAAATAACTTTGTTGATCTTTTTGCGGGTGGATTAAATGTAGGCATAAATGTACAGTCAGACACAATCTATGCAAACGACCAGATTACATATCTGGTTGAGCTGTATAGGCTATTTCAAGATACTCCCGTTGACTCGTTATTGTCTTCAATTAAGGAACGGATTGCTTATTTCAATCTCTCGCAAACAAACGCAGATGGATACAACGCTTTAAGGGCAGAATACAATCAGTCGAAATCCTTGCTGGATTTTTTTGTACTAACCTGCTATTCGTTTAACCATCAGATTAGATTCAATAGCAAGCATGAGTTCAATACACCTTTTGGTAAGGAACGGAGTTCCTTTAATGAATCTATAGAGCGAAACTTGGTGTTGTTCTGTACCGCTTTGCAGAAAAAGAACATTATTCTTTCAACCGGTGATTTTAGAGATTTTGATTTCGCACGCCTCACTAAAGGAGATGTTGTTTATTGTGACCCTCCTTATCTAATCACTACAGGGTCATATAACGATGGAAAACGTGGGTTTAAGGACTGGACAGAATCTGAAGACTCAGACCTTTTGGCATTGTTGGATAAGCTAAACGAGTGTGGCATTCTGTTTGCACTTTCAAATGTTTTTGCTCACAAAGGCCAAACGAATGATGCACTTATTGAGTGGAGTAAAAAATATAGTGTTCTGTATATAGATAAGACCTATTCCAATTGCAGCTATCATTTTAAGGACCGTGGAGCGAAAACCGTAGAAGTGCTAATTACGAACTATGAATGGGAGGAACCCAAATGCGAACAGATGACCTTGATGCTGTAAAGAGCAAGCTGTATGAGGAATCCGAACCATTCCTTTCAGCGCATCCAAACTACGATATAAGCACTCTTCCATCATGGGTCGCAGAAAGTATAGAAGTTGCACGTGTGTATGGTAACAGTAAAAAGGGAGTAATTCTACCTGATGGACGAAAATATCATCTTGATAACCACCTAAACGATCTGACCGGGAGAGAGTGGACATTTTTTATTAACTCCGTTTTTTCCACGCATTATCCTACCAGCGGAAAAGAGGCATATGCCCACCACATAAGGAAAATACATCCTACGCCAAAACCGCCACAGCTTATGCGTGACCTAATTCAGTTTTTTACAAAAGAAAATGAACTCGTCTTTGACACCTTTATGGGTGTAGGCGGCACTCTTCTTGGTGCGGCTTTGTGCAACAGGACAGCTGTTGGAATAGATTTGAATCAAGATTACCTGACAGCCTAAGATCAACGGAGAACCAGGATGGACGATGGTCGGCATCTACGCTGACAAGGGCATCACCGGCACAAGCGTCAAAAAGCGTGATGACTTCAACAGGCTGATGCGCCACTGCAAACAGGGCAAGGTCGATATGATCATCACCAAATCGGTAGCCCGATTCGCACGAAACACTCTCGACTGCTTGAAGCACACCCGGATGCTGAAAGAACACAATGTGGACGTGTACTTCGAGGAACAAGGAATCCACAGCATTCAGCCGGGAGCTGAGTTCTATATCACGATCTACGGTTCCATAGCTCAAAGCGAATCGGAGAACATCAGTGCCAACGTGCGCTGGGGTAAGGCACAGAGTGCAAAAGAAGGAAACGTACCGTTTCATTACAAACGCTTCCTTGGATACCGCAGAGGCTCGGATGGAAAGCCTGAGATCGATCCCGAACAAGCGGTTGTAGTCAAAAGGATCTACGAAAGGTTCCTCGCCGGTGACAGCCTCGCCACGATAGCCAACGATCTCAATGCCGATGGGATTCCGACACCTTCCGGCATCGGTCAATGGCAGCGTGGAACGATTGAATCTATCCTCACCAATGAGAAATATAAAGGCGACGCTATACTCAACAAGACCTACATCAGAGACTGCCTGTCCAAGAAGGTCATGATCAACAACGGCGAGCGGCCGAAATACTATGTCGAGAACAATCATCCCGCAATCATCGACTCCGGCACCTTCGGAAGAGTGCAGGAGGAAATGGCAAGACGGAACGGAAAGCGGAAGGTCAAGCAGGTTGGCACGAAAACTGAGCAAGGCCGCTACTCCAGCAAGTATGCGCTCACATAGCTTCTGATCTGCGGAGAATGCGGAACGCCATATCGCAGATGCACTTGGGCAGCCAATGGTAAGAAGAAAGTGGTATGGCGGTGCATCAACCGGCTTGACTATGGCAAGAAATACTGCCATGACTCCCCGAGTGTTGAGGAATGCGTCCTGCAGGAAGCCATCATGAAAGCGGTGCTGCAAACCGCAAAGCAGAATGCCGAAGTGCTCAAAACACTGAAACTCCATATCGGCATGGGCTTATCAGCGGAAACAACTGAGGACAACAGCCTCGACCTTCAGATCAGGATCGCAGAGATTGAGGCAGAATTCCAGAAGATGCTTAAAGCCATAGCCGCCGACAACGTCGAAGCCTTCGACGAGGAAAAAGCAAAGACACTCATGGATGAAAAGGCAAAGCTCCAGATTCAGCTTGACCGGATTGCTGATACAAAGCAAAAACGTGAAAATGCAAAATCCCGGCTCGATGAGATCTTCACGATTATAGAAGCCTTAGCGAATCACCCTATCAGCTATGACGATCAGATCGTAAGACAGATTCTCGAGAGCGTGATCGTCGAATCCAAGGAGAAGATCAAGGTGGTCTTCGTCGGCGGCCTCGAAGTAACACAACTCATGTGATTGTTTCATACCCTCCTTTCACACATACCGCCCCGCCTTATGGCTGCTGTCATAAGGCGGGGCGGAAATCCCTTTTATCGGGACAAAAAAGGCTTCGAGAGTTCGAATCCATCTATCAAAAACGCAAATCCATCTTTTTCGTACTGAAACATCCTTTTCAATCTGAACCTCCTGGGGTTGGACAACAAAGGATGTTTCTTCATTTCCCGTATTTCACGCAGGTTTTCGGGCTTTTGACCTCTGCTTTCAAACTGGACACGATAATCAAAAAAGATTAAAATGGAAATCGGAAAGAAAAAAGTCTTACGATCCGAACCCCCATATCTAATTTGATTTCAGTTTAGCTTGCGCATTTGTTACTTGCCTAAGAAGCAAATCCGAAGAAATAAATACACTGTCGCAGTAACATGTAAATTCATTTTCTTGCAAGTGCCCGTTGATGACATCTACTTCGCCAATTTTGTCCTCTTGTGCCAAAACTTTCTGCAATATAATCTCTATATTTTCCTGTCATAATATTTTGATCTGTTACTTGCTGATTATATTTAGTATTCAAGCTACCTATATAACTTTTCCATATAGATATACTTTTATGATGTTTGCACATATCTCCTATTTCCTTTGAAATCCGATAACGTTGTTCCCCTTGACTTTTCTCTTGACGTCTTTTGGCAGCTTCAATTTGATAACCCAATCTATCTTGCCTTCTTTTACATTCAAGAAAAGCCGCTTTTATATTTTGTTGCTCAGCTTTCAAAGAATTCGCCAATAGATGAGACGCATAATGAAGACCGATATAGTAGGAAAAATCTTTTTTGAATTTATTGCTATTCCAATAATCATTAATTCTTTTGCTTAATATCGCAGCAGTTTCATAGATATCACGCATAGCATCATATTGTGCTTGCGAAATTTCAGAGTTAGCCTTTGAAACCTTTTGACGTAAATCATCAAGAGAATGAAACAACTCCTGTATATAAGGTTTAAAATCTAATGAAATTTGTTTGTATATACCATTTCTATAAACTTGATCGTTATCAAGATTATAGAATGCTTTATCGTCTGCAGAATTCTTCTTCCCGGTTTTATTTATGATAACGACAATGACAATGGAAATAAGTAGAACAAAAATACCAATAAAAATGAAAATACTATAGCGTTCCATTGCTCCAGTCCTCAATCATATTTTTCTGATTTATAAACTTATCGAAAGGAATAAAATACTCTTCGGGTCTATTGACAAAATCAATCAATTGTTTCGCCGCTTCTAATGCAGCGTTCATTCTTTCAATACTTATAGATGGATTATTAGCCAATGTAGCTAACATGTCCAAAGACTTATTGCTCAACTCTTTTATCATTACACCTGGAGTTATACCGCCATCTTGTAATGATTTCAAATATTGTCGATATAATAAGCAATAGTTTTCATTTCTTGCAATCATTTCTGCATAACGCTTATCAATACTATGCAAGTGTTCTTTAGCAATAAGATTCATCCCGATAATTGCTTTTTCGTGTTCAGCATTAATCTGACGCATGTTTTCGGAATGCTTTAACTCAATCGATCGACTACGCAATAATATCTCTTTATTGAGTTCATCCATCCTCGCTTGAAAAGATTTCTCAACATATAGCGTTAATGCTTTTGTTTTCTGACTTTCATTATTAAGTCGAGCTAACTCGACCTCTGAGCGTAATTTAACTTCATATGCATCTGTAACAAATTTAACAGCTTTTACCCGCTGTTTTCCTGAGATTAGTGTTGAGCATACCTTCCCCGTTGTTTCTATTGCTTGTCCAATCAACCCAGTGATTGAATTTGCTGTTAATGCTTTAATTAATTCGATTGTTTTATCAAATTTCGTCGGTGTTTGTTCAGCGGGAAACAGTTCCCTAATAACACGTAAACTATTATCAACTGGCAGCAAATACATTTCATTGCCCATAAAAGCACCTCCCCCAAAAAACGACTCGCTTAAATTATTAATACTATTATATTGCATTTTTGGGGATTTTTCAACATAAATCGCGATTTATATAAGCAAATCGCGATTTATATAAGCAACTTGGGCTTTCTCATGCCTCACGACATCCTTGTTCCAATTCCTTTCCTTTTCGATTGACAAACACAATGAAAGAATGAAAGGAAATGCTGTTGCTGTATGAGTCTTGCAAAAAATCATCTACAGAGCGGGGATTAGGCTTGTGAGTCAGCTATACCTTACATGGGTTCGAATCCATCTATCAAAAACGCAAATCCATCTTTTTCGTACCCCATAGACAAACAGCCTTGAAACTACGCGGTTTCAAGGCTGTTCGTTTTACAGTTCTAACACTCGTTCTAACGCAGTTCTAACACCTTGATTACTTTATAGAATTTTAAATACATTTAGGCTGTGTTTTTCTGTTTTTTTTGGGTCAAAATTTCAACAGGCTTTTTTCTTTTTGACCTTGTGTACCTTTATGGGAGTTTTTTGCTTTTGATTTTTCTTCTTGTCAAGACAATCAAGCGCTTCGGCGATCTGCATCTTCGAGCTTTTGTCCGCATGAGCGTAAAAGTTCAGCGTCGTTGCCGCACTGCTGTGACCGAGCCATTCTTGCACCTGAACCACGGAAAATCCCGCGTTCAGCAAATTACTCGCTACACTGTGTCTGAGGTCATGCAAGCGTATATTTGGCAAGTTACTGTGCGAAATAACATTGTGAAATACCCTCGTCAGATAATTCGGAGTGATCACCGTCCCGTTTGCCCGTGTGCATACATAATCACTGTCGGTATAATAGCTACCCATAAGACCGCGATTTGTGTTCTGTCTCTCTTTTTGCTCTCGCAAAAGCTTTTCGGCTCTGATTGTCATGGGCAAAGTCCGAAAACTGCTCTCGGTTTTTGTCGTGTCCGTATAGTCGCCATGCTCACCCTGTTGTAAGGTTTCGCATACGGTGATCGACTTCTTAAAAAAGTCAATATTTTTCCATTTCAGTCCTAAGACTTCACTTCTTCTCAGACCGTAAATGGCGCATAACCTAACCGGAAGCTCGACCGTATTTCCTTCAAAGAGCTTAAGCATCTCACCAACTTCATTGTTGTTCAAAAATTCCGGTCTGAATTTCTCTTTTTTCGGCAGTCTTGCAGCCGAAGCTGGATTCACCGAAATCAATCCGCGCCTAACTGCATCCGCAAAAGCTTTGCTGATATTTTGATGATGGTGGCTGATTGTCGTAGCAGAAAGCGCCGCGCCGTTTATGAGATTGCTCTTCGGACAAAGCAAAGAGTAATAATAATCTTCCAAAACGTAAGGCGTCACATCCTGCAATGCGATTGGATGAGCTTTAAAATACGGGATAATATGCTTTCGCATATTGCCGCAGTATCCGCGGTATGTGTTCGGGCGAACCTCATTTTGTATTGTCGTAAGCCAAAATTCAAAATATTCCGCGAGATTTGTTTTTACAAATATACCTTTTCGCTCATTCCAATGGTGGATCTCATCTGCAAGAAAATTTTCCGCCGCCTTTCTGTTTTTCTCTGTGGCGGCTATGCCTGTGCTTATCCATTTTGGGATACGTTTTTCGTTTTCATCTTTTAGATTGATGACAGCATAGTAATATCCCTTTTTAACCTGTAGATTTCCTGTAACCAATTTTTACTCCTTTCTTCGGTTGCAGTCAATCAATTTCTGTGTATCAATAGTGTATCATATTTTTATTGATTGTGCAAATGTTTAAAGAATAATTTTTGAAAATAAAATTATTTTAACCATTTTCATCTATTCGCAGCAGCAAGAAAATTTATTACCGACTGCTTTGGAATGATATACTTTTTCCCGATTTTAACAGTTTTTATAGCGCCGGATTTGAGAATGCCGTATGCGATATTTCTGCCGATACCAAGCATTTTCATAATATCCGCGACTGTTACCACATCGGGATACTCTTTGAATATATCATTTTTGTCCATGAAATCACCTCTTCCGTTTCAATTTTTCGCTTCATAAAGTTTTTTTGTGTTTCAGATAGCGCGCGCATAGCGATTCCTTGACGGGATTTTTTGCTCAAACGCTTTCCTGCAATCGGCGATACGTTCGTCGATAACAGGTTTTTGTTCCTCAATTTTGTCGCATATACGGATCCTTTTCCGAAGTTTTCCCATGCGTTCGGAGAGAAGCCGTATATCTTCTTTGATTTCGTAAATCTCTTTTTCATCGCCGCCGCGAACGGCGGCTTTCAGCTTGTTCCGAAGAATTTTTCTTACGTTATCAATCTCGGAAAGCTCTGTCTTACAATTCTCTTTAAAGGCTGTCAACTGCTCCGGCGTGTCGATGCCGTTGTCGCATAAAAGGTTCTGTTTTTCTATCAGGCTGTCAAGTTTTTTTATCTCGTCAAGGAGAATTTTTTGTACCTCTCTGTTTGCGTTCGGACGCTCTTTAACAATGCGGACGAGCGTAACAAAGCGAACAAAAGATTCGCGGTAAGAAAAAATTTTCGGCGGAGTAAGGTATTCTTTTATATCGTCCTGCTCCGGCAAATCGATCTCATGACGTTTCCATGATTCGTCGATTAGCCGCATAAGACTTTCCGGCGTTAGGAAGCACTGAATAAATCGAACGTACATATTGTGCCAAGAGATTTTTCGTCAGATTGTCAAAAGCGAGGAAGGAATACTGGCGTATTTCAAGGAGCTTTTGGCAAAAATGACGGAAAATCTCGGCGCAAGATGTGCGTTAAGCCGTCAGGCGTGATTTATTCAGTGTTTCCTGTAAGTTTTCGCCGAGCGTTTTTAAGCGTCGTCCGCGCTGAAAATCAGGGTGATGAATGACGGCATACTTGTGAGAAAAATCGAAAGTGTATCCTCTCGCTTTCATCTTATTAAAAAAATCCCTTTCGCTTATCGCGAGGAGAATACACTCGTCAATATCGCGTCTGATTATGCTGTCTTTGGTGACTTCGCCGTTTTTTTCAGCCGTGTACGCGGCGTAATTTTTACCTTTCCCTATCGGTTTTTCTATGACGGATAATCCGTATTCGCGGCAAAACTCATCGGAGATTTCCCTCATCTGTGCATACTTCTTTTTACAGTCATTGTACTTTTTTCCGTCAACGCAGGAAACGGAATTTATCACATAATGATTGTGTATATGATCACGGTCGGTATGGGTAGCGACAACGATTCCAAATTTATCCTCCCACATTCTGTGGGCAAATTTTACTCCGATTTCGTGCGTCGTTTGCGGTGTTACTTCGCCCGGCAAGAAAGATTGATACGCATGAAAAGCTAAGATTCCGCCTGTTTTTTTGAATAGTTTTTTTGTTTCGCTCATTTGTTGAAAAGCAAACTCCGGCTGGCAGTTGATACCTGATACAAGCTGTTGTTCCTCGGTTTTAAGATTGTGCGTATCGGACGCGTAGCTGTAATTTTTTGTTTTCTCGGTATTTGAAACATAATTAATCACCCTGTCAATACGGTCGGTTATCTTCCAAATTTTAACTACTGCCATACCTTTTTACTTGGAAAACCTGCTGTATTTCTTTTTCGACATTCCTTAAATCAAGAATTTCACGCCTTAAATCAGGGACATTAAGAATACCGTTTGCCTTTGCAACAGTAAGGATTTGATTCAGATTATTACCTACTGCCCTTATCTGCCGAATCAATTTTCGGTAATCGGCAGGCGGTGCTTGCGGCGGTGAAAAACCGCAAATTAAATACCGCACGATTTTTGATTTTGATAATCCTGTTTCGCTTGTAAGTTTGTTTAATTGTGCGTATTCGGCCTCGTTCAAGAATACATGAAGCTCATTTTTTCTTTTTCTCATACGTCCTCCTTTTTATGAGGGTTTTAGGGATAGCTTCCCTAACAAGCGGATTTGTGGACACAAATCCAGTGCTTGCTAAGACTGATGACACGAAAAACGGCTACAATTCTTTCATTTGAAATCATCCCTTTCTCTGAAGCTGATTTACGGCTTTTTTGTCGGAAGAAAAGAAGCAAACAAAAAAAGCCGTCACACAGACAGCAAAAATACGGAGTAAGTTATTTTTTCTCGCGTAATTTTATACTGTTGCTATGTAACGGCTTTGAAATTCAAAGCTATGCCTGTAACTGAAAACTATCCGAGCGACAGACCGCGCTTTCGGACAGATTTTCAAATTGACAATCGTTATTCTACACCTATTGGAAGAAAATGTCAAGGAAAATTTGAAAATTTTTTCGACAAACGGTATATTTTCTCTTTTATTCGGTAATACTATGAGATTTACGCATTAAAAAATACAGTGCGGTTTTTTTCAAAAAATTCGTCTGTAAGCGAAGCAAAACGGCGGTAATGAAATTACTTGCCATATGTAATTTAAACGCGTTACAGACGATTTTTTTAGCCGAAAACGGCTCCGAAATCGCATTGTTTTTCATGTTGATAAACTGTCAGCATTATACAAAAATGCCTGTCAAGATTTACTTGCAGGCGTTTTTTGATAGGTTGAATGATGGAAAACTTTTTCTGAGACAATCACAATGCGATTGCAATCAACATAGACCGCAAAAAAGAGCAAATCTCAATACCTACCCCTGTTTTTCAACGGCGTTGCTTTGTTTATATCATCGCAAAGTCATATCTCAATCGGACGGCTATTCGATTTTCATGGTACACAAGAGAAACTTTCACTCACTAATTTGGAAAAGCAAGTCGTTTTGTATCCCACCCCTGTTTGAGATGAATTTCTTAAAATGGGTATAAAAAATCCCTCGCGCCGAAAATGCGAGGGGAAGTCTGTGAACCTTTTGAAACGATATTCTGATAACTATTGATTTTTTCACGATAATGTTATATATTATATTTGGATAATTATATGAGGTGGTCTCTGTGGCAGTGAAATACGACAAGCTTTTTCATTTGTTGATTGACAGAAAGATGTCAACCGCACAACTTGCGAAGAAGGCACAGGTTAGTGCCAACATTATAACGAGGCTGAAAAGGGACGAATATATCTCCATTGAAAGTATTGAAAAACTATGCAACGCACTTGACTGCGGTGTAGATGATATTTTGGAGTTTATTCAAGGAGAGAAATAGGAAATGAGCACAAATATCTCAAAACAGAAGCGCGAGGACTTGTTGAATAAAATCAAGGAAATTCGCACCTTTATTTCTGCTGCACCGCAGGACGAAAATACGGGCAATCTTCTTTCCTATCTTTCGGATTTGGAAAAAGACGTGAACGGCAAGAAATACGGGCTTGTATTTGAGGAGCATCGTGAAAAAATCGACGAGGTGTTGGACACACATACTCCCGTGTTGACCGAAGAAAAAGACTTGTTCATAGACAACGGCGGGCAGATGAATTTTCTTATTGAAGGAGACAATCTTGCTTCGCTGAAATTGCTGGAAAAGACACACAAGGGAAAGATTGATCTTATTTACATAGATATAATCTTGCAGAGTTTGATACAAAGCCGAGGAATAATTGAAAAGTGCGCCTTTGCGGTGTAATTTCCGCTTGCGGTGTAAAATGTGTGCCGGGTGACGCCCGGTTATTTTTTATGTCCATTTACAGAAAAACTCCTCACCCCGATGCGGAAGTGAGGAGTTCTGTATTGGATGTATACTAAAAAAGTGGACAAGTGTGATATAATAAAAAAAGCAAAAAAAAATAGACAAGTAAGGAGAATAAAAAATGTCCGAAAAAAATCCAAAATATACCCAGGAATTTAAGCAAACGATAGTAAATTTATACCATTCCGGCAAGACATACAACCAAATAAAAGAAGAATACGGAGTGTCGCACAATGCTCTCGCAAATTGGATAAAACAATATTCAGAAGTAAAAATAGATGATAACACCGTACTTACGGCTCGTCAAATCAAAGAACTTCAAAAAAGAAATGCACAGCTTGAAGAGGAAAATATAATACTAAAAAAAGCCATTGCGATATTCACGCCACACTCAGACAAAGCAATTATAGCCGATTCGCTATCTTTATGATAGATGATTTTCAAAAATTCTTCTTTGTACCAATACGCTCTGC
>CANRNI010000065.1 GCA_947631945.1 uncultured Clostridia bacterium | reverse complement strand
TTGCTGAAAACAGCAATTTTCAAAGGAAGGGGGCAAAAGCAAATGCCAACAGTAAAAACACTGCTTCCGCAAACGCAGACGGAAGCAAAACTGCTGCGCGTAGCGGCGTATTGCAGAGTATCCAGCGATTCGACGGATCAGGAACATTCCTTCGCGGCACAAGTGAAATACTATACCGAAATGATCGGCAAGAATCCGGCTTGGACTCTTGCCGATATTTATTCGGACGAAGGAATCAGCGGGACAAGCACCGGCAAGCGCGAAGATTTCAATCGCCTCATAGCCGACTGCAAGCGAGGTAAAATAGACCGTGTCCTGACGAAATCGGTATCCCGCTTCGCAAGGAATACCGTAGACTGCCTAAATACCGTTCGGCTGCTTTCATCATTGGGAGTCAGCATCCTGTTTGAAAAAGAACAAATCGACACCTGCAAAATGTCGAGCGAAATCCTGCTCGCCATGACGGGGACACAGGCACAGGACGAATCCATCAGCATCTCCGGCAATATGCGATGGAGCTATGAAAAGCGGATGAAATCAGGCAGATATATCTGCTGCCGGGCTCCATACGGATATGACTTTGCGGACGGTACGCTGTCAATCAATGAGAAGGAAGCAAAGATCGTCCGCGATATCTTCCGAATGTTTCTCTCCGGCACAGGGAAACAAAAGATCGCCACGATACTCAACGAGCAGCAGGTACCCCGCAGATACGGGAAAGATAAATGGTATCACTTTACCATCGACTATATCCTGCGGAACGAACGGTATATGGGCGACGCCCTGTTGCAAAAAAACGCGATATTAAGGCAATACCGCATAATTAACGGCTACCGCCTTTACCGCGCATCTGCACCGAGATTTCCCGTCATTTTTGCCAAAAATTCCTTGAAATACGTCAGTATTCCTGCGTCATTTTTTGTCAATCTGACGAAAAATCTCTTGGCACATCTGCACGACAAAATTCAAGCGGTATTGCCTTAAAAAATCAACAAAAATTCAAGAATATCAACATTTTGTTAATGAATCTAAAAATTGTTTTTTAATTGAGATTTATATGCGAAGATAAATGTGTAAAAAATCATCGGAGGTGTCAATTTGAAAAACAGACCATATCCATACTATGAAATGCCAGATGTGCGAACTGTAAAGCAACTTGTTCAGAACGGCGTTTCAAAAGGTTACGATGAAGTTTTGGTATATTATCAAGTGAATAAGACTGTAAGAAAAAAGACGTTCGGCGAGTTTGACAGGGATACGAAAGCGTTCGGTTCTTATCTTTTCAGCCATGGAATCAAGGATTGCAAAATCGCGATTCTCGGTGAAAATTCGTATTACTGGTTTATGACCTTTATTTCCGTTTTAAACGGCGGATGCGTCGCGGTGCCGCTTGACAAAGAAATGCCTGCCGATGATTTGATAAAACATATTACCGTATGCGAATGCAAGGCGATTATTTATTCCGACAGCTACAGCGACGTCGCGGAAAAATTCAAGGCAAATAAGAACGTAAAAGCGGAATATTTTATTCCGATGTCAAAGCTGCCCAAATATATTTACGAGGGAGAGGATCTGCTGGACGGCGGCTATACGGAATATCTCGAAAAGACCGTTAATGAGGACGATCTCGCGGCGGTTGTATTCACATCGGGTACAACAGGTAAAAGCAAAGGGGTCATGCTTACTCACAGGAATATAACGGCGGACGTTGTCGCGACCTGTCAATGTGTGAAAGCGAGAAATGCCGTTCTTGTGCTTCCGTTCAATCACACTTTTTCGTGGGCTTCCGCTCTTTTTGCCGCATTTCTTTATATTGACCACGGTTACATATGTCCAAATCTGAAAAATGTCGTAGGTGATTTCAAAGAATACAAACCGCAGAACTTTGCGGCTGTTCCCATGGTTGTAGAAATGATATACAAAAAAATTTGGGAAACGGCGGAAAAACAGGGGAAAGCCGATTTACTGAAAAAAGGTTTGAAAATCAGCGAAGCACTTTTAAAAATCGGGATAGATATCAGAAAAAAGCTGTTTTCGGAGGTACTTTCAAATTTCGGCGGTAAGTTAGAGGTTATCATATGCGGCGGCGCGGCTCTTGACATTGATTACCAGAAAGGTCTTTTTGATCTTGGAATAACGGTTATCAACGGATACGGTATCACAGAATGTTCGCCCGTGGTAGCCGTCAACCGCAACGAATATTTTAAGCTCGGCTCATGCGGTCAGGCTTTGCCCTGCAATGAAATAAAAATATACAATCCCGATGAAAACGGCATAGGTGAAATATATGTAAAGGGTTCAAACGTTATGAAAGGATATTATAACGATCCGGAGGAAACCGAGGCGGCGTTTGACGGCGAATGGTTTAAAACAGGCGATTACGGAAGGATCGACAACGAAGGCTTTTTATTCATAACGGGACGAAAAAAGAACCTTATTATTCTCGGCAACGGAAAAAACATATCTCCGGAAGAGATTGAAGAAAAGCTGGTTAAAATTGATTTCGTTAAAGAATGTCTTGTATACGAGGAGGACGGAGTAATCGCGGCTGAATTTTTTCTTGATGAAGATAATTATCCAAACGCAAAAGCTCTCATAAACTCAGCCGTAAACAAATATAACAGCGAATCCGCCATAAGCAAGAGAATAGGAAAAATAAAGACGAGAGATACGGAATTTCCAAAGACGACGACATTAAAAATAAAGCGTAATTATAAAAAGGAGGCGGTAAAATGAAACTTTCCGATGTAAAAACGGGCGTCGCGTTACTTTTTTCAAAATCGCTGTCGCTTGAAGACGTTCCTGAAAATGTGAGCTTTCTCGACCTCGGAGGAGATTCTCTGAGTATAATGACGCTTATAGCGGAAGCCGAGGAAAAATTTAATGTTGAGCTTGATCCGAGAAAAATTCTGATAAATTCGACTGTTGATGGGATTTCCAAGGCAATAATATCGTCTGAAAAGAATATAAGCGGCGAAGAATTGCAGAAAAAGGATCTTTATAAGGACAGTATTCTCGACGGCAATATATATCCCGAATCGGAATATTCATTAAGACCGTCGGAAATAAAAAATATTTTTTTAACGGGAGCGACGGGATTTCTTGGAGCATTCCTTATAAAAGATTTGCTGACCAAATTGCCCGACGCCACTTTGTTTTGCCATGTAAGATGCAGCGACAGGTTTGACGGCCTTGAAAGAATAAAGCTCAATATGAGCCACTATAAATGCTGGGATAACCGTTTCAGAAAGCGAATAACCGTGATACCGGGAAATCTCAAAGACCCCAAGCTCGGAATTGATGAAAATCTTTGGAAAGATTTGTGTGAAAAAATCGACGCCGTTTACCACAACGGAGCGGCACTTAATTTTCTTTATCCGTATGAACTTCTGAAAAAGACAAACGTCGATTCGACGGTGGAAGCACTGAAACTTGCATGTGAGAAAAAGGCAAAGTATTTTAATTTTGTATCGTCGTACAGCGTTTATGATAATCCCGAACATTTCGGAAAAATGGTCTTTGAAGACGATAATCTCGTAAGTCCCGAAGGTTATTTTCTCGGATATTCCGAAACAAAATGGGTATGTGAAAAGCTCGTAAAGCAAGCTCAGACAAGAGGTTTGAGAACAAAAATATACCGTCCGGGAGATATAACGGGAACAAAAAAAGACGGTATATGGGAAGCAAGGGATTTTACAAGCAGAATGATAATAGGCTGTATTCAGATGAAAATGGTTCCAATCGTAAATCTGCCGATGAATTTCACTCCCGTAGATTATGTGAGCGCAGCGATAGTCCATATTTCTCTGAAAGACGGTTCCTACGGACGGGCGTATAATATTATCAATCCGAATACAGGTTCGCCGGCGGAACTGCTCAAAGCGTTCGCGGTCTGTAAAAAAGTTGTTCTGCCTATACCGTATTTTATATGGAAAAAAATCCTTTCCAAAACGGGAATGGGAAGTAATGCGCTTAAAATTCTTGATTGTATGTTCAGGGACAATGGCGGCGGAGATGGAGATATAGTATTAAGACATACAAAGCTCAACCCCTTTTACCGCACCGCAAACACAAGCAACGCTCTTGCCGACAGTTCTATAACTTGTCCGCCGGTAGATTCCGAGCTGCTCAAGTCTTATATAAATTATTTTGAAAAGAGCAATTTGATTTAATATTAAGGCGACGACACGCGTTTGACGTACCGCGCGTTTAAACGACAAAATTTAAGCGATATTGCCTTAAATAAAATATTATTTAACAACGGTATATCGACGGTTTTCCGATATGTCGCGGGAAAAAAGGTGAAAAATATAATGGAAGCATTTATGAGTTCATTTCAGAAGGTTTTTGATTTTGTTCTGGGGATAATAGATAAAATATACAAATTCGTGGAACATATCGACAGTAATTATTAATTAAGGCAATACCGCATAATTATTGTCGTGCAGATGTGCCAAGAGGTTTTTCGTCAGATTGCCAAAAATGACGCAGGAATACTGACGTATTTCAAGGAGTTTTTGGCAAAAATGACGGGAAATCTCGGCGCAGATGCGCGGCAAAGGCGGCAGCCGCTAATTGTGCGGTTTTGCCTTAATAAAACGTGACCCGATAATCACGAAAAGCAAACACATTCTAACACAGCAGTCCCTCCCTAAAAAAACCGAAACAGAAAACTGAACTTATCGGTTTTCCGTTTCGGTTTTGACTGTATTATATGTGCGACAAATGCGTTAGCCGCTAATTGTGCGGTGTTGTCTTAAACTCGGTTACGACGATTGCGCCTTCATCTCCGTTAAAATATGAAAATTTTCCTCCGAGCTTTTTGCTGAGTATGCTGCAAATATTAAGCCCTATACCGAAATGACCTTCTTCCTGAGACGATTCCGAAAAATACAATTCGCTTCCACGTCTTAAAGCCTCTTTTGAAAAGCCGTCGCCGTCGTCGCCGACTGTTATTTTCAGCGTACCGTTTTTTAATACGCAAAGAATCGACGTCTTGGTTTTTGCAAACCTCGCGGCATTTGATACAATGTTCATAACTATCTCATGAATTATGTTCGGATCGGTAACAATCGTTTCGCTGTCTGTTTCGCTGTCAAAAAATAATTTCTTGTCTTGGCATATCATTTTTGCGTCATTTTCGATCGTTTTGAATAATTCCTCCACAGAACACTTCTTTATCGACAATTCGACGTCGTTGAGCCTTTGCATATTGCTCATTACGGTTACTGTATTTTCAAGTCTTATAAGGTTGTTTCTTATCAGGTCTACAGTTTCGATGAGCTTTTCCTCCGAAATTTTTCTTTCCGGCAAATATGTATAAAGCAAATCGACATAGCCTTTTGTAACGGTAAGCGGTGTTCTTATATCGTGGGAAAAGGCCTTTTGAACGTTTTTTTGCTCGGCAATCGTATTCCAAAGATTTTTATAATTTTCTTCAAGCTGAATACGCATTGATTCAAAAGAATCGCAAAGCGCACCCATTTCATCGCCCCGCCAATAATCTACCGAAAAATTAAGATCCTTTTCGGATATTTTTTCGGAAGCCGACACGAGCATGTTAAGCGGAACGCTTATACGCCTTTTAAAAAATATGCGCGCCGACAAAATAATTCCGAGTATAAAATATGCAAGAAGAATGAGCGCGACATAAGAATTTCTGGCGTAAAAAAGAACGGCGGAGGAAGATGCATCGTCAAAATCGCTGTCAATCATATCGACCGCGATACGCACATCTTCGTTTGTGTCTGAGTTTATTTTTGAAATATCATCGTTTTCGTCAATATAATAAAACGCTACTGTGGAAATAAACTCATCGGCTATTATAACCGTTATAATCGACAGCGCACCAGCAATCGCAAGAAATATAACAACATACAATGAAAAAGATTGCTTTAGGTTCATTTTTCGGAAAAGTTTTTTTGCTTTGTTTATATTTCCCATTTGTAGCCAACTCCCCATACCGTTGAAATTTTCGGTTCGCAGCCCGCTTCAATAAATTTCGTCCTTATTTTTCTTATATGCTCCGTAATTACGGTGTTGTCGCCTGTCGCGTCATAGCCTTTTATTATTTCGTATATTCTTTCCCTGTCAAAAATCTGCCCCGGATTCGTTGAAAGAAGCTCGATTATTTCAAATTCGGTTTTTGTGAACGATATGGATTTTCCCGAATATGATGCCGTCATCGCGCCGTAATTTATGATAAGTCCGTTTGAACTTTTTTGGGCTTTAATATTGTGAATTTCTTCTCTTCTTAAATGCGCACCGATTCTCGCTCCGAGTTCGATAATATTAAAAGGCTTTGTAATGTAATCGTCCGCTCCGACATTAAGTCCCGCGACAAGATCATCAAGCTCCGCTCTTGCCGTCAAAAATATGATCGGACAGTCGGCTTTTATGCGGATCTGCTTGCATACCTCAAAACCGTTCATAACGGGCATATTTATATCAAGCAAAATCAAATCGGGCTTTTCTGACAGCTTTTCAAGTGCTTGTATTCCGCTGCGCGCGGTAATGACTTCATATTCATTAAAAACGAGATAATCCTTTATTAGCTTCAAAATCCCTATTTCATCGTCAACAACCATAACCTTTGCGCGCATAATCATCACTCTCTTTTTGACGTATTTTGTTTTATAATACCACCGAAATATCAATTATTTATCAATATTAAAAAAATTTTAACGTATTTGTCGTTAGGGCTTGTGTCGACACACTTTAATATTTATTATACTATACAAAAAATTTAAAAGCAATTCATTACCGCAGTTCATTTTGATAAAACTATAGATAACACCGTATACTTAGCGATTATCACCTTTATTGCTTGGCAGCACCTTAAAAGGCATAAATCGAGCGAATAAAATTTACGGTTCAAACCGTAAAAAATCAGCCTTTCCACAAACAGCACAGTTTTTAATGAACATTGCTTCATTTCAGACCACGCTGTTTGATTTTTTGCAAATTCTTACGATTCAAACCGTGAAAAATTAACCGAAAAAGAGTCTTGTTAAATGAATTTTCTAAATCAAATTCATTTTTTTATTAATACAAATATTTTTAATCAACAGAGGTAATGTTTTCAGCGAGTGCATATAGAAATATGTATCGCCGGAGTATGAACTTGTGTTATGAATATCCGCACCATTTAAAAAAGCTTGCAAATGGCTATGTTTCGCCGTTTGTGAGCTTTTATTTTTTATATTTGTATTTTCAAAAACTTTCAAAAATTTTCAAAAAAGTGTCGTAAATTTGTCGTAATTCTTTATTTTTGTCGTATTTTTGTCGTACGGTTTTATCAATGTTTTATGCTAAATTTTTTGAAATATATGTATTCAAATCGTTCTGTGCCTGTGTCGCGCGGTGCTGTCTTATGTGAGTATATATATTTCTTGTTATTTCTATTTTTGAATGTCCCATAAATGTCTGCGCGACTTTTTCATCAATATTTGCGTCAAAAAGAATTGTCGCGTATGCATGCCGAAGCTGATGCGGCGTTATATCAAGCCCTGTTTCGCTAAGGTATTTTTCCCATTTACGCCTAAATTGCGCCTGCGTAAACGGCGTGTCGCCATTCCCGAATATATAATCTCCCGGAGCGGCGTTTCCCTTTAAAAGAATCAATCGCTCGTAAGCAGCGTCAAGCAATATGATTTTTCTCATGCCTGCGGCTGTTTTTGTGTGCTGCTCCACAACCGCCTGATTGCCGTTATAAACAATGTTTTTATTTATAGTGATAACTTTCCTGTCAAAGTCAATATCGCTCCATTTAAGCGCGAGAGCTTCGCCACGGCGGCAGCCTGTCATTAACAGGAACAACGCAAAATCACCGAACGGTTTATCTGCGGACTTCATAACGGTTTCAATCGCTTCATCATCGGGAATTTCCCTTATGCTCTTTGGCAGCTTTTGCGGCATTTCGGCATAGTCTGCGGGATTATTCTGTATCATACCTTTACTCTGAGCATATTTAAAGACAAGTCCTATAACTACCCGTTGAATTTTTACCGTCTGATGTGAATAGCCGAGCGACGCAAGCTGCTGTAGAAGCGCGGTTATATCCATCGGTGTTATGTCGCACAGTCTTACTCCCTCAAATTCGCTTTCTGCGCGTTTTATAGCCGGCTTATAACAGGTCTGAGTACCTAACGCTATATCCTCAAAATGTTCTTCTTGCCACAAATCAAGCACGTCATTGAAAAGAGGAAATTTCTTTCGCTCCTCTTCATTCTGCAGCGCTTCAATTTTTTGCTGAATCTCGAAAGCGGAATATCCGTAAACCGACACTCTTTTGTCGCCGATTTTTACTTTTTTCTCAATTCGCTTTTTCTTCTTTGCCATTTTTTGCGCACTCCTTTTAGGGTATAAAAATACCCCTTGATTTTTTACAAGGGAGCGTGCTATACTTACTTTGCATATAGAGTGTAGCACACTCCTATATTTATCCGTCCTTCCGAGTGCCAGTCGGAAGGGCGGAGTTTTTTTGTTTATTCTAATGCTGTTAAAGCTGTTATGATATTATTTTCCAATGTTTTTTGTTGTGTTGCGGTTAATTCGTCTGATGTTCTTACCACAACCGTACCTATTACAGTATGGGAACCCGAAGAAAATGCGCTACCGTCAAAAGCAGAAAGATAGTCATTTCGTTTTATTGCGTCGTCGGCATTTGCGTAAACTTCTATGCTTCCTCCGCAATCGGTACCCTTGTCAATAATAGTTGTTCCGTAAATTTCATTTTGGTCAATAAGGTCGCTTGAAAAATACACTTGCGCTATGTAACCGCCCGCTTTATTCAGTTTGCCGTTCGGGTCGTTGTCCTCTGTGACTGCTGAAATATCAACTACATTTGAAACCTTCTTTAAACATTCAATGACATATGCTTCTGTTGGAGCTTTTACCAATTCATATTGCTTTATGCTTTTTTCAAGAGCCACTTTTTTGTCAGCAAGATTTTTCAAAACTTCGCTATAATCAATAGAATCAATCTGTTTGGTTACCGCAATGATTTCTTTCTCATCCAAGGGCATTTCCGGAATACTTATTTTTGCCGCTTTTGTGTCTGAAACAGCGGTTTCCAAAGCCGGAGACAATGATTTATCCAACGCAAGAGGACTTTCTGATAAAAGTGCTTCCGCGTCTGAAACAGCATTGTCTAATTCAGAGTTCTTTTTCTTTGCTGAACTTGCAGCGGAATTGTACTTTTCGATAACTGAAATCATTGATTCACATATACTTGCCTGTTCGGCCGAATCCTTATAATCTTCGATATCCTCAAATAATTCCAATGCTTCCGCAAAGCTGCTTGATTCTTTGAGCTTGACGGCTTTGCTGTAATTACTGCTGTCGCAGGCTGTTAAGCAGAGGCAAATTGATAAAATTAAAGCTGCTGTTATAATTCGTTTCATAAGTTTATCTCCTATCAATTTTTATTCAATATTATGCGATGTGTAACATCTGCAAAATTCATTCGTACAATCATACCATATTTTTTAGCTTTTAGTAAATGATTCTTCGGATGTTGTTTCATAATAATATTTATTATAAAGCTCTTGATATAAAAGAATATTTGATTTACTTAGATGCTCATCAAATTTTTGTATTGAAGTATAAAACTTGTTGATTTGATTATTTCTTCCATTTGCAGTTTTCATTGAAAGCGATTTTTCAATAACGCTTTGCCAATATCTATATAAAAATTTTGTATCAAAATTTTCCTTATAGTGCTTAATATTATAAGATGCGGTCAAAACATTCATTTTTATTTTTGCCGGCAAAGATGTTGACTTATCTAACATATTCAAATGCATTAATATTAAATCATATCTTGAAAAATAAATGTCGGGATCTAAAGTATTAGAGCAAATACGACCACTATCGGATAGTATTCTTAAACTGTTTAGATCCTGCTGACTCACTTTATTATTGTTTTGCTGTATGTAGTGTTTTGTTAAAGGTTCAAGAGCTTTTTCTACAGTCAATTGAGTAACCCATTCTTGTTGTTCTTTCTCGTTTTCTTTTTGCTTATCGGATTTCCTTTCATCTCTGTTTTTTCTATATTCAGCAATTTGCTTTTTATCTTCTTCAGACTGAGGCAAAAATACACCTATAAAAAACAGTACAACCGAAATAATAATAAGACATATTCCAACTGAAACAAAGTGTTTTATAAAACAAACTAATGACGCGATAACGCAAATAAATGCAATTCCCCATATGAGTATCAGCACATTATATCACCTCTTAAGTCCTTTTTATTCTAAAAAATATTTTGCAATGTTTAATATTTTTAGATGTCTATATGATGCCATATTAAGAATTTATTTTTAAATTTCTATTGACAAATGCGAACATTTGTACTATCATGAATAATAGAAAATATATTCGATGGAAGTGAGCAAATATGGAACCGGAGATATACAAAATGATACAACAGTTATCTGATGAAAATAAAAACAAATTTCGTGATTATTTAATAAAGCTTAATTCTGAGACAAAAGAAATTTTAGATAATCAATCGCCTGTTGCTTTTTCTGTGACGGCAAATTAGAAAATAAATTCATCAACTCTTCATCCTCGGCAGTCTTGCTGGGGATATTATTTTTTTTATCTTCCGATTCATCTCCATCTAATAAGTATGCTGGTGTTACACCAAGCGCTTTTGAAAACGCTATGATTTTTGTTTGGTTAATATCTCTTAGTCCTAATTCTATTTTATTTACGGCAGAAGCTGTTTTGAAACCGATTTTTTCAGCTAATTCTTGTTGCGACATTCCTTTTGATTCTCTTAAAAATCTAATACGATCATATATATTCATATGTGCATCACCAAAAGTATAATAACATGCATTAGCCAAAATGTCAACTTTTTTTGAAAAAAAATCAAAAAACTATTGACAAAATGGCTACGGGGTGTTATATTCACATTGTAGCCAAATTGGCTAAGAAATGGGGTGCAAAAATGCCAACCAATACAAACAAATTGAAAGCTTGCATAATTGAAAAAGGTTTTACACAATCTCAAATTGCGAATTTTCTGGGAATCAGCTTCCAATCTTTCTCTTATAAGCTAAATAATAAAGTAGAATTTAAGGCAAGCGAAATACAAAAACTTTGTAGCATACTTAATATTCAAAACAAAGATATTTATTTTTTTTGCGAGCCTATTAGCCAAAATGGCTAATATCTTACTTGTACGAAAGACAGGTGAACAAAATGAATAAACAACAGTTTGAGGATTTTATACAAATAATTTCATCAATATCGTATGATAAACTGTGAAAAGGATGAGGAGAATTTTTCGGCTTCGGTCGGCGCACAGGGCGATGTGCTTGTAAATGAGGTAAACAATCCGCTCGGAACTGTTACAGTTACTTTACAGCCGACAAGCCCTCAAAGAGCGTATCTTGATTCATGTGAAAGAAACGGCTCCGTTCTGCCGCTCTGGGTCACAAATAAGACGCTCGGAACACGTACGGGCGGCACGAAAGCGAGAATAAAAAAGCCCGCGAACGAAGAATACGGCGCCGAGGCTTCGGATAAGGAATATGAATTTCAGGTATTTGATTATACCACAACTTGACAATATCGAACGAATTATGTATAATACAGCCGTAAGGCGGAGCCTTAAACGGTAGGCGGTTACACTTTTGCCCTCGCAAGGGGGTGAGATTATGGAGTATTTAGCAGCAATCATTCTTATATTGATTTTTGCCACAGGCTACTTAATCGCTGTGAATAGCAGTAAAAAGAAATAACCGCCCCACACTCTCAATGTCGGCGGTTAATTTCTTTAACTTAACATGAGGGCGTAACCGTCTATCGGTTCCGCCTTACAGCTTTATTATATACATAAATTCAATAAATGTCAATAGCTTAATTTACAGTGTTATGCGAAATGCATAGCGCTGATTTTTTATATCAAAAAAGGAGATTTTAAAAATGTCGGTCACAAACATAAACAAATTTTATCAGCGCAGAAAGGTTATAAACGGAGTTGAATACACGGCGCAGTTTTCGGGACTTACAACGGCTATGAGAGCGATTGATTCTTCATATATTGACGGTTCATCGAATATTAGCACGGAGAAACTCACGAAATATATCCTTGATAACATTATTGTAAATCCGCCGCATCTTACCGTTGATGATTTTGACGATATGGAAACGCTTCAGGAGGTTTCAAAGTTCGGTCAGGACGTAATGCAGGGCAAATTTCGAAACGCTGACGAAGCAGAAAAGGATAATTGGGGAGCGTGGAGACTTGTCTTTGATATGTGTATGTTTTTCCGCTTCCGCTTTCACCAGTATGCCAATACGATAAAAGATCACGCTTTATAGGTGTTTCAAGATACCTTTTTCGATAGAATAAAGATTTAATATACTTTTCATATCGTATTAATGAAAAAGAACTATCAATAATTTCATTAGGTGTTAATCCCTGCTGAATCAACTCTCCGATTTTGTCAATATCTGTTCTTTTTCCTTGACTGCCGATAATTTCACCATGTGTAACTTTACATAAAATATTTTCGCCTTTTTCCTCAAATTTACCGCGCTTGTTAATATAATCTTCAACTTGCTGTTTATTGCCTTTTGCTTCTTCAATATGCATAGACGGAAAACATTTTTTAACTACCGAAAATCTCATAGCTTTTGAATCTTCAAATACACAATGTAAATGCCGTAAGCCCTCGGCTGATACACAAAAAAGAACTGCACAGGTTCTTGTATCGGATTCATCACACCACATATGCATGATTGTATCACATATTTCTTCCGGAGTACCGGTCAATCCATGTTCTTCCGGATTATTAAACACAGCAAACCAACTTTT
>CANRNI010000064.1 GCA_947631945.1 uncultured Clostridia bacterium | reverse complement strand
CTGTTGTAGCGTCCTTATGTGCTTGACCGTATCGTAATCACAGGCTAACGGTTTTTTCTGTGGGACTCTCCCTTGACCTTGTGATTATATTGTACACTATAATAGACAAAATGTCAATACTTTTTGTTCACAAACATAGACAAACTTTTTGTTTAATATTTGTGCATTATGTCTATTGAAATAGACATTGACTTGTGTTATAATATTGCTACAATAGGGAGAAGGCTATATTTTTTGAGCCTCCCCAAAAAAAAGGAAGGAGGTGTGACAATGGCTATAATATACAGTAAACTGTTTAAGCTGTTAAACTCAAAAAATCTTACTTCAACATTATGGTTGCGTCAAAACGGTTTTTATGCGGCGACGGTTGATAAATTAAAGAAGAATAAACAAGTTAATACGGATACTATAAATAAGCTCTGTTCCGTCTTGCACTGCCAGCCGGGCGACATTATGGAGTATGTCGATGATGAAACAGCGAATACAGAATAATTATTTTGCATAATTAACGATTAAATGAGTAAATACTTCAAATAACGGAGGTTTTGATAGTGAGTAACAAAGAAAAGGCAATTAAGCTAATGGAAAGCATACCCGATTCGAGTTTAGGTTTTATTGTGGCTTTTTTGCAAAACATGGTTGAGGATATTGAGGACGATATTTTTTGCGAAAAGCTTTATCAAGATTATCTAAGCAGTCCCGACAAGAATGAATTTGTCAGTTTGGAAGATGTTTTAAGAGATTTGGGGGATTCAGACAGTGTATAAGTTTGAATTTTCAAAAGACGCAAAAAAATTTCTTCAAAAACAGCCGCCAAAGCAACAGGCGAGAATTATAGAAGCTATAATGAAACTACCCGATAACGGCGATATTAAGCCTATGAGCGGACACAAAAACCTTTATCGGCTTCGTATCGGAGATTATCGCGTACTCTATACCGTGAATGGTAATTTGCTGATTATATATGTTCTGGCTGTTGGCAATCGCGGAGACGTTTATAAATAATTAAGCCGCTCCGATGAGGGCGGCTGTCCTTATATTTGAATAGCTTAAATTAAGCTCGGTTCAGATCTTGCTTCAGTTGGGTATTCGTCTTGTTTTAATTTAATTAAAGTCGTGTTTCAGTCATATATCCGTTTTATTTTAGTTATGTTAAAGTCTTGTATATGTCTGTTTTTATCCTTTTTTCAGTATAATTTTAAGCGTTTTTTGGTCTTTATTTGGTCTTTATTTTGGTGTTTGGTCGTTGTTTTTCGTGTAAGTTCGTGAAAGCCCAGTAAGCGCAAAGTGCCAGTTTATAGCCGTTTATGCGCCTTAGTGAAAGTCTGTGAAAGGTACTTCTTAGATTTCAAGTCCCGTCACTCCGACCATAAGGCTCATATTTTTGGTATTTCTACTAAAAATATGAGCCGTTTTTTTATGTTTTTATAGCACTTTTCACAAACAAGCATTTCCGCAGTCAAAATTAAAACTATTTCAAATATATTGATCCCCCACTTCATCTCCCCACTCTTCATTACAGCTTGTGCATGAGATTAAACGGTACGATTCTGTACTCTTTCAGATAATCCTTTCCAAATTGACCGTTTTTGGGGATTTTTCGCCGTTGTTTTGATAGCTTCTTTAATTCCTCCCTTGTAATGGATAGTACGATTTGAATTTCTCCGCTCTTATCGTCGGGAAAATCTGCATTAAAAAAGGCCGAAGCCACCTTAAAGGTGACTTCAACCGTTTCTTCTCCAACTACTATTTTGTCTATGTATTGGTCTATGAATCTCTTACATTCAATATAGTTATTTTCCTGCATGAATTGCTTGAATTTACTAAGAGCCTTTCTGATATCTTCCTCAACCGCTTCGGGAAATTCCTCAACTGTGAGTTCGCTTATCCTTCGTTGTATGTCTTTCTTGGAAGCATTCAGAGCGTTGATTTTCTCAACCATTATATCCTCGCCTACACCCTTAGCAATTGCGTCTGTGATGTTTTTGAGCTGTTTCTCAATGTTTTTCAACTGTTTTTGATAAGTGAGAATATCATCTCTGCTGACCTTGGCAGTCTCTTTTCTGTACTCGTTTACTCTGTGGACAATTTCTTTGATTGCGTCGTCGCTGAACAAATATTTTTGCATTTGTTCAAGGACGAAAGTCTCCAAACGATTGCGTTCTATCTCTCTGTTACCGCATCCTATTTTATGGTTTTGACGTTTACCGCAGCGATACCCGTAATACACATTGTTTCTTGATTTACAACGGTTACCGCTGTATCTGAAACCGCATTTACCGCAGATAATCACGCCTGACAGTAAGTAGCCTGATTTAGGATTGTAACGTCCGATATCACGCTTATTCTGTTTGAGACGAGCTTGAACCTTTTCAAAAGTAGCGTCATCAATGATACGGGGAACGGCGTTGGGAATACGAAGGATTTCCTCTTCATCCTTGTATTTATGAGCGTTCGTTTTACCTCTCATATCCTTTGAGCTTCTGCGGTTATAGACAGATATACTTTCTTTGGGAAAGAATTGAGTTAAAAGACGAAATTGAAAACTCGTTTCCTGCCTTCGTTCTATAGCCTTTTGCATTCAATTCTTTGGCAATATCGTTATAGGTGTAGTTATTAGCGTAACGGGCGAAAATAAGTCTTACTATCTCAGCTTCAGCTTCATTGATGACGAGCTTTCTTTCTTCGTTTACATCGTATCCGAGGGGTGGAACTCCGCCTGTATGCAAGCCCTTGGAAGCAAGGACATTAAGTTCTTTTCTAACCTCACGGGCAAGATTCTTGCTGTAGTATTCAGCGTAAACCTCTTGCATGGCTTCCATCATCTCAGCCTCTGCTCCTGAACCGAAATCCTCTGTGACTGATATAAATTCAACGCCGTTGTTCTTTAAAATGTATTTGTACATAGCGGAGTCAAGTCTGTTACGGGCAAATCTGTCACCTTTATGAACGATGACACACTCAAATAAGTGTTGTTTTGAATCAGAAATCATTTGCTGGAATTGAGGTCTGTTACTGTTAGTGCCTGTTTTTGCTCTATCTTCGTAGTAATATTGAATATTCAAACCATTTTTTGCTGCATAAGCGTAAATAGCGTTTCTCTGAGCCTCAATGGAAAATCCGTCATCTTGAGCGGTCGAGCTATATCTTACATAGCAAGCCGCTACTCTGTTTGTATTTATATTATTTTTAGTCATAAAATCAAAAACCTTTCTTTGAAATAAAGTGGGCTGTCAATACAATGCTGTAATAACAGCCCTTTTGTGAATAAATTAGCCGTATATCATTTTAAATATAAGCTGTGCGGCAGCATCATAAAAGCTATCCTCAGTAGGTTTATTATTTGAAATTTCAACCTGCGGAATCATAGAACCTTTTATTCGAACTGCTCTGAAATAGCTTCTCGGCATAGTGATTTTAATAAAATTCATATAGTTTTCTCCTATATTAGTAGTTATCAAATCTTTTGAATATCTCTCTGCTTAAAAGCTCGTTGGGAAAGCGCAGAACGTATACTCTAATTGTAACACCGTTTACTGCACGTTTTACCTTATTATGCCTTCCATCACAAAGAAGATATCCTTTTGATTTCAGAGAATCGACGACTACCTTTTCGTCGCTGAATCCTCCGTTAGATAATAATTCAGAAAATTTTTGGGGTAAATAAATTACTTCGGCGTTACATACCTTTTCATTTATTTCAGTAGAGTTTTTTAACTCTTTTATAACTCCAACGATTTTATTTCCCGAATATAATATATGTCCGAATTTATTTTGGAGCTGATAACTTCTCGTATTGCAAGATATATCCTCCAAGAGGAAATCCAATACCTTTTTATCCAGCTCGAATTGATTGCGCTCATTCTGTTTTGAAAGCGAATCAAGTAATAAATCCATTATATCGTGTATATGGAAGTCCAGTCCAAAAACATTTCCACACAATATGGCTGTGGTCATGATGATTGAAAGGTTTTTGGATAATCTTTGTGACAAACTACCCAAAAACGAAACCTCGGTAAATTTTACACGTAAATTTTCAAATATTTTGATAACTTTTTTTCTGTTATTTATCAAATATTTTGCAAACATGATGTTCGCATGTCCATAGTTTTGGAATATTATTTTACGAAGTTCCTCTGCGTCTTTGGCAGAAGGTGTAATCACTTCGGGTGATAATTCTAAAACTCTGACAGACAAGCCTGCGTTATTATTCGTCTGAGATAATATAGAGGACTCGCCTGTTGAAATAATTGTTGTAGCCCAAGTGGCGACTTCACGCTTTTCAGCCTTCGTGTTGAGTCTTCCCTTATCCCTCCCATTAGCGACTTTATAAATAAAATCCGAGAGGTCTTTGCGATATGCTACAGACAACTCGTCGAATACTACAGGAACTCCAAAATTACCCGATAGAATGCTTACAAGGTAATTTTGCGTGTCTGCGTATGTGGCAAATAACGAGTTATTTGCCGACGGGTTTGGATTTGCAGCCGTTGACAGAGCAAGCTGTGCAAAGCTCGATTTTCCCGTAGAGCTTGCTCCGTACAAGTGTATAAATAAACTCATATCAAGATATTCCCTCAAAAAACCTACTGTGACAGCCGATAATCCTAATACAACAGCGAGTTGTAATGCGGTTGTTTTCATGGAGTACTGTTTTACTCCATTTAGCCAATTCTTATAGCTCCCACAAGGCTTGATATTGAAATATCCTTGATATTCCGAATCGAATGGATATGAACGAAATGTCAAAAATATATCCTTACCATTCAAGTGTGTCCAACCCAGTTTTTTGTGGATGAATTTGAAATCAAGACGGGCTTCTTGCTCATCAAGATAACTACGGTAATCTTTACGGCTTTTTATTCTCGCACCGTAGTTGATAAGTATTTCAGGGGTCTTATAGGCGTCTGTCCTTGATAATGTTCGTTCAATAGGTGTTATATCATCGTCGTAAAAAATTCTGAACTTGAAATAGCAGAGTCCACTGTCCAATTCGATTAATTTTTCATACATCTCGATATTCTTATGCTTGTTATGGTAATTAGTCGTTAAATCAATATGTACCATCCTCTCTTGAATTTTTTGCGCATACTAAAACCTCCTTTTATTGATTGTACACGTGTGAGCGGTTACGTTTGTGCGCACCAATCGCAACCGCTCACGTGATTATATTGTAGGACAATGCCTAAAGATTTGTCAATAAATTTTATGTATTTTTTACAAATTCGGAAAATCCTACAAAAACGCAAATTTATAAATAATTGCGTTTTTTTATATAGTGAACCATCGGCATATATTTGAAGTCAACCTACAAATACTCAGAAGTATGCAATTTTTGTTGTTTTTTGAAGAAACCTCAATTTGTGCAAAATGCACAAAGGTGTTTTTTACCAAAAAGAATATTTCTTTAATGTGAATCCCTTTCTTACAGCAGGCGTCAGCGGGTGAAGAAGATCTCTTTTTGAGCCGTCCGTTATCTGATAGACTTTTTCTTTGTACGGCTTTAAGATTGTCAATACATCAGACTCCCTTTGTGCAAAGGTCTTTCGGATTTCCGTAAATTTACCCCATGCGATTATGATTTTGTCGGCTTTTTGCGCGGATTCAATTATAAATTTATCCGTTTCTGTGTTCCATAAGCCGCTTGTGTTTTTGATTTTTTTAACGTCTGTACCGATTTTCGACATCAAATTTGTCAATATTACTCCACCCATTCCAAGCAAGTGAACATTGTTACAAATCACCGTTGTCGTTAAATCGCTTGTGATATTGTAATCTTCCGACGGTGATATTGTAATAACATTCGCCAAAGGCAGGGATTTATCCCATACTTTCGTCATTACGTATCTGTGTACGCTGTCATCTGAAAATATTGATTCGCATTTTATCGTTGCTTTTTCTACTGCCATGATTGTTTTCTCCCTTCAATTAGTATTTCTTTTTTAGTGCTTTCTTTTAAGAGGTATTTTTCCGTTGCGGAATCCAATACTCCTCTTTGAACAAAAACAGAAATTGCATAGCCGTCCGACAAAACGAAACAGCTATGCAATACTTCGATTTTTTGATTTGAGCTTTTAAATATCAGTTCTTCGCTGAACTCATACGGCGATTCCGCAATTGGCTGATGTAGTCCCATTTCCGAATATTTCAGCACATCTTTTTCATCATCCAGTACATAAAAACTGCCGAAATCCGTTATATCATTGCAATTATATTCTTTCAGAAAAAACTGAAAATATTGCCGAATATACGTAAGAATCGGCGGACTGATATTTTTCATTTTTTCAAAATCATTGGGTTTTTCAATTTTTATCATTTTCTTTTTCTGACCTTCGTTCCCGCACATAACAACGTAATTGAAGCCGTTGCACCTGCCATAAACATTTCAATGGCGGCTTTAGTTGTTATACCTGCAATAAGTCCCATAATCATGTTGATTCCCTCCTCTCATTATGCATTTGCGATTGCTTCTACCGAAAGTACAATGACGGTTGTCACCGTAAAGCCGAGTAGAAAACAAAGTTCTTTCATATTGATACCTCCAAACATATAAAAAATAGCTGTATCTGCCGTTTTTACAACGAAAAGATACAGCAATATATTTATGGCGGCTGATTACAGTTTCGCAAGGATATCAGCCTTTTTTGCGTCAAATTCTTCCTGTGTGATGACACCTAAATCCTTCATCTGATTGAGTTTTTGGAGCTGTTCAAGTGGGTCTGCCGCTGTCTGCTGAACTACGACCTGTGGAGCAGAGGCAGCTTTTTTGCTCTCTTTGCGTTTCTGATGATATACGGCTACAATACGTTCGGCTTCAACTTTATAGAGTGTGTTGATTTTCATTGACGAACCTGCTACACTGATAATAAGGTCGCACGTCTTTGTTGCGGCAGTAAGGGCAGTTTCAATAAGATAGCCCGTTAAATCGCTGTTGTTGGAATTTTGCTGAGTTGTCGCAGATGTTATATCTTCATAATAAAGCTGCTTAACGTCCGCAGTTGCACCGAAAAGCTCTCTGTCAATTACAATAATCTGCGCGGTAGTGCAGACAATATAGTCCTTTGCGCTCAGCGAGTTTACACCCCAAGCGAAGTACACCATTTTTCATCGTCATAAATCATGTACTTTTGGACTTCTTCACATACCTTATCGCCGATTTTTTCTCTGATTATACTGTCAACTTCATCCTCGGTGATTTCAAGCTTGTGCGACTTTATTCTTCTGAAATAGTCGTTAAGAGAAACGAAATCTTCTTTCAAAGGTTTGTCCGCTTTAAAGGTCATAAGCTCTACTCCGTCGCAAATGAGCTTTGCGGGGTCATCGGTTTCAAGTGTATAGTCGTTGATTTTTTCAATCGGGATTCTTCCCTTTGACAGATATGATGTATTGCCGAGCGCATTGACAACAAAATAAAATGCGTTGTCCGTAATCAAAAGTTCCTGTTTATTATCCGCTTTTATATGTAACACAGGTGTTTCGGCACTATCGTACATCGGAACGTTTTTTGCGAACTTATCAATCATTTTTTGAGATATGTAAGGATGCATTGTTATTTTGGTCAACGCGACGCTGCTTGCAGGAAGAACGATTTTGTCGTAAAATTCCTTTGTAAAGTTTAGAATTTCTTCGCGCGTATAACCGTTAAATATGCCGCTGTCATTTCCGTTTTCAAGAATTGTGTTGATGATTTCCGCCGATTTGCTGTTCGCTTGTTCGCTGAATGCCGCGTCCGCCGCCGCTCTCTCCGCTTTCTTTTGCTCGGAATTTGCCTTTATGGTATCCGCCTTGTCTTTAACCGCCTGCGTAACGTTTCCAAAAGTGTTTTTTGCCTTTCCGAGAAGTTCATCTTTGTTTATTTTGTCAAAAAATCCCATTATAACTTTTCCTTTCTTAATTATTTATTTAAAAAATTACCGAATGACATTGCGCCGAACATAGCGTCTACTTGTCTTGATGTATCAACAACACTCCAGAATATTGACCCCACTATCAAAAATACAGGCAAGGGAAAATAAAATAATCTCTTTACAATTATATATAAATCACTGTTTATAACTATTTTTTATAACGTCCTCCGCCGTCAGGTTTTCAAGTCCCGATAAGTCTATTTCGCTTATCCTCGCGCCCTCAAATTCATATGTTTTTGAAAGCTTTACAATAAAATCTATCATATTAAGCTCCTTACCCTTTCCATTATATCGACGTCGCCCACCTTGAATACGCAGTTAAGCTTATCAAGCTCTATAATGTTTTTGCCGCCGATTTCGATTTTGATATAAGTTATTCCTATTTTCACGGAGGAACCTGTGCCCTCGCCCTGCTTAAATTTTCCGCCGGTCATGGATTTACTTCTGCCTCTAATCACAACGCGTATCCCTTCAAAAGAAATATTTCCGCTGCCGTCCATAACCTGCGAGGAACCGCGCAGAGTTATATCCACACCCGAGAGAGGATTAAGAAGCTCGCTTATACTTGACGAAATCTGCCTGAACGGAATCTCTATTTCCATATCGCCGAAAAGCCCTACCGAGGGACTGTCAATCTCTCCGAGAATACCGGCGCCGCTTATCGTTTCGGTTAATGCTTCAAAATCGGGCAAGGTTATTTCATCGGATAATCCAATGAGCTTTTTCCCTTCCTTGTAAACGTTATATGCGTTTATTTTTTCGGGAATTTTATACGGTGCGTTCATTATGCTTCACCTCCCGAAATAGCGCTTGAAAGAGCATACGGATTAAATTCAAGGTCAACGCCGATAGTTTCTGCGGGAGTATAGGGTGCCAAAAACATCTTGAATTTTATTTTGCCGTTCAGAATGTCGGAAAGCGGATTATCCTCTGTCCTGAATTCAATTCTGTCCTCCGCCGCAAGGCCTGCCGCAACGTGACTGTTTCCGACTATGTTTTCGCTGTCAACTATGGATTCTGTCAAGCGGTAATTGCTTGGGTCGTCGATTCTGTTAAAATAAGTGAGCATAAAATTGTTGCCGCGCCATGTAAAATAACGTCTGCAATATATCCATCTGTCCTTTGGGTCTGTTGTTGACGGATATGCCGCCGTATTATTTCCCCATGAACGGAAACCGTTGAAATTGATAACGGTCATAATGCCTTGTGAGTTAAGCTCGTTCGCCTGGTCTATATCAAGATAGATTTCATTCCCTTCACTATCCGTAAGCGCTAAAATAGGAACCGTTTTGTTTGACGGATTTGTAGGTACATCGCCCGATGATGCGTCCGAATAAGCCATAAGATCGGTATGCAGTCTCGGATTAACAAGCTCTATTTTTTCGTAGGCTCTGTTTGGTTTATCCTAACATTTATTACAGAACCCATTCTTCTTGGCTTCCATTTTTGTACAATCGTTCATATGTACAAAAGTTATAAAATATAATAAAATTTATTGAATTTTTTAAAACAATGTGCTATAATTATATAAAACATTATAATAATGCTGTTTAACCGTCTTTAATGATTTTTTAGTATTCTCTAACCGAAATATAACTTACAGAAAGTAAAAAATATTAAGGCAACACCGCATAATTAGCGGCTGCCGCCTTTGCCGCGCATCTGTACCGAGATTTCCCGTCATTTTTACCAAAAGTTCCTTGAAATACGGCAGTATTCCTGTGTCACTTTTGGCAATCTGACGAAAAATCTCTTGGCACATCTGCACGACAATAATTATGCGGTGTTGCCTTAAGGACAATACGCACAATGACTTCATAAAAATATTTTTTCAAGTATTGTGACGCTTCTTTAATACGGCAAACCAAACCGATTACTCCCTTTTGCTTTTTATCGCATTTGGGATTGACGGAATAAAAACGCGAAAAACGCGGAATCCATTTTGAAAGGACTGTTGCGAATGGCCGAAAAAGGCAAGGGTAAGTCTTTCGGCAAGGTAAAGAGCCTTTTTACCGAGATTAAAACCCATTGGAACACACCTGCGCCGGGTAAATATGTGCCTTATAAGGAATATAAGGACGTTATTATCTCGGTAGGAAGCAATTACGCGGGAAAGAAAACACTGGAGTATATAAGCTTCGGCGCGGCTTGTTATCTTATAATGTATCACTACAAGCTGCCGTACATCACTTTCTCTATTATCAATATCATCAATATGCCGCTTGGCTACATATGGACGCTGATATGGTGGTACGTATGCGATAACTTAGGTTTTCTTCCGAAAAAGAACGAACGACGAATAAACGCCGTTTACATATGCGTTACCCTAATAGGGTTGTCAATGATTATTTTCGACTACTCAAAATTTTTTGATCCGGCGAGCCGATTTGTAACTTATATGAACAGCTTGGAGGGAATAAACTGCGCCTCGGCATTCAAGATACTCGGCACGCATATCATGTACAACGGCTGGGTCGGACTTCGTAATATTTTTTACCGTAAAAAACTCATACCGAAATACGGCAGATACAAATACTGTCTTTATTCCGACGTTATTCAGAAATGCATAATGGTTATTCTTGTAGGCTGGCTGCCCGTCTATGACATTACTGACGTTACCACCAGAGTGTGGGTAGCGAATCTCCTGTTTGCCTGCTACAATGCGTTCGGATTCGATAACCAGATGGAAAACGTTACTCAGAACATCAGTCCGAACGTTCGCGAAAGACTTCTTGTGAGAGCTTATCCCATCAAGGTGTCCCACATTTTCAATTCAATTCTCGCCATAATCCTCCCCGCCATCATCGGTATGCTTGATCAGGAATGGGCGGATATTAACGTTTTCCGTTACGTAATACCGATAACGTTTATAACGTTCGCGGCGCTTACTATGATTTTCGCCGGCAGAATTCAGGAACGTATTCCGCAGCCGCCCCTTGAAAAGAAGGTCAACATCAAATTCTGGGACGGTATGTTCGGCGTAATGGGCAACAAATACCACTGGGTAAATACAATAGTCGGACTTCTTGATTCGCTTGGGAACGGTATGCTTGGTTTTACGACGATTTTGTATCTGTACACTTTCCGTCTGAGCGGACTTACGTACAGTCTGATTGTCGCGCTCGTATCGTTCGCGGGAACACCGCCCGATTTGTTGGCGCCTTACTTCATAAAACGTTTTTCATACAAACAGATTATGATTTTCTTCCAGCTTTCAAGAGCTGTATGTTATTCTGTCGTTGTCGCGGCAATTCTCCTTTGCGGCGATAATCTTGTACTGTGCGGCACCATATGTGTTGTCATGCTGTTCTTTACGGAAATGGCTCAGACCGTTCCGAAGACGGCGCAGCGCGATATGGATATACGTATCAAAGACTATCAAATGTACCTCTCCGGCGAGCGTCTTGAAAGCTTTGCCGGTGTATTCGGCTGGTTCACAGGTCCCATAGTTTCATTTGTTGATCTGATTATTCCTCTGCTTCTTCTCAAGTACGGCTTCAACAGCAACTGGGACGTACTGTTTATAGACGAATCAAGAAGGAACATAATAGTTGTGCCGATTATAATTGATATTATCGGATATATCCTTATGACGATACCGTATATTTTCTGGAACTATGATGACGACAAGCAGGAAAAGGTTATAGAGGTTCTGCGCAGACGTCAGGACGTTACAAGCAGGCAATTGGAGGATGAAAAAGCAGTTAAAGCCGGTATCGCTGTTTCACAGAGCGCTGCCGCCGGAGAAAGCGCGGAGGTGAGCTCATGAAAAAGGATAAAAATAAAACAGCAAACGCGCAGAAAACGGCAGATAAAAAAGAAGCGCAGAATAACCCCGTAACAGCGGGAGCCGTCCAATCGTCGACCGAACCCGAATATAAGCTCAATATACCCGAGGACGAGATATGGACATATCAGATAGAAGGACTTCAGCCGCCTCATATCGGTAAGCCTTACACGCACGCCAAATTAAAAATGGCGGTCGTTATCGTGACGCTCGTAATAGCGATAAGTCTCGCGATTTATTTAAGCGTCCGCGCCGTTCACAGTGAAAAATATCAATATGAGCAGCTTGATAACGGAACTTATGAACTGATACGTTTCAGCAACCCGGGCGATATTACCGATTTGACGATTGATTACGTAAGAGACGAGAATGATAATCCGGATAAAAACAATCCCATAACTATTATACATGAATACGCCGTTAACTGCGACGATAAAATATTGAATATCAGAATCGGAGCCGACGTGGAGCAGATAGACGGCAAGGCGTTTTACACCTGCAACTATCTTCAAACAATCAAGGTCGATGAAAACAATCCGAATTTCTGCGATATCGACGGCGTGCTTTACACAAAAGACCTTAAACGCATAATTTGTTATCCGATAGACCACGATACGTATCTCCGCGATAAGTACGGTTATGATGAAGAAATTTTACCCAACAACGAAGATACGGAGCTGTACGAAAAATACAATAAGGACGTAAGAACCTACGTATTGCCGTCGGCTGTTGAAGAAATCGGAAAGCTTTGTTTCAGTTACGCGGATCTTGCAGACGTTTATATGCCCGAGGGCGTAAAAACGATAGAAACGATGGCGTTCTTTAAAATACAGCGTAACGACGATAACAACAACAAAAAAGACGGTTTTGAAAATATCTATACATACACAGTGGAGAAGGAAAATACCGACACATCGGCAGCTTCCTTAGATACGTTCGAGAGCGTTTACGTCTCTTTTCCGAACACTCTTGAATACATCGGCTCGGACGCTTTCAGTTACAACAGGGAACTGTCATACGTCTATATTCCCTCATCTGTCACCTATATAGGCCATCACGCGTTCTGGGATACCTGTTCAAATAAGAGCGGCGAACTTAAAGGCGTTGTTTCCATTCAGGTCGAAAGTGACGAAGATACATTTAAAAAGACCACAAAAACTGGTGACCAGTGGCGCCCGCAATACGATTTTCTGCTTTTCAAGAAATCGGTAGACGTCAATTATTCGGCCGAAAGAAATAATAGCAATAATTGAATTGATTGAACAAAGGCAACGCCGCACAATTAGCGGCTGACGTCTTTGCATACAACCTTTGTGCGGTATTGACTTAAGGCAACACCGCACAATTAACGGCTACCGCCTTTGCCGCGCATCTGCACCGAGATTTCCCGTCATTTTTGCCAAAAGCTCCTTGAAATACGTCAGTATTCCTGCGTCACTTTTGTCAATCTGACGAAAAATCTCACGGTACATCTGCACGACAATAATTATGCGGTATTGCCTTAAAAATAATTTTGACTGTGCGATAAAAAATTTTTGTAAAACTATTGACAATTAAATGTTTTATGATATAATTATCAAGCAGTCAGAAATGGACCATTAGCTCAGTTGGTTAGAGCAACCGGCTCATAACCGGTCGGTCCGGGGTTCGAGTCCCTGATGGTCCACCATTTCTTAAAAAGGGGTATAGCTCAGCTGGTAGAGCAGCGGTCTCCAAAACCGCGTGCCGAGGGTTCGATCCCTTCTGCCCCTGCCAAATAAATAAACCTCAAAAATCGCTATTCTGCGTGGTTTTTGAGGTTTTTTAATTTTTGTTATTGCTTATTTTTTTGGAAAAACTGGGTTAAAAATACACAAACATGACTAAAAATGCAAGTCAGAATGCAAGTCAAAATAGAAGGTATTATTCTATTTCG
>CANRNI010000063.1 GCA_947631945.1 uncultured Clostridia bacterium | reverse complement strand
ACAAAACGAGATACGATTTTTAAGGACGAATATAATGTAAACAGTCTGGTGTTCTATATTCCGGCTGTTGTAGACGATGCTGATATATCACAAGCGAGCGTTAAAGCAATATTAGAATTGCCCGATGATGAGATTATAGAAAGAACGCTGACAGCGGAGGAAAGCGAGTATTCCAATTATTTAAAATATTCTACCATTATAGACAGTGAAATTACAGTTTACAGCGGCAGGGTGAATGTTAGTGTAGAAGTATCAGAAGATAATGTTTTTCTGTTAAAAAGTAAACCGACGGAGTTTTTCATTATTGAATCAGAACCGATATGTAATTGTCAAAATACAAAATGCTTTAATCAATAGGTGATATACAGATAATGAATAATAATATTTTTGAAATTAATTTAAAAAAGCTTGATAGCCAAAGACCTTTTACTAATGGTGAATGCAAGGATATATTGGAGTTTAATGAACCAAGCTATACAGTAAATTTAGATAAATTATCAACAGGTGCCAAATCAAATCCAAAGAAAAGAAAGGTTGGAATAAATAAAGGCTTATATGGGGATAATTATGTCGAAAATGATAATGGAACTAAATAATGAACCATATGGCTACACGAAAATGGGTATAAGTGTTATGAAAGTAAAATATTAAGCTAAAAGAAAAATATGAGCTATCAGATGGCAGACTGCATTAATAATAGTCTGCCATTTTTTCTCTAGTAAATAGTTTCATATTTTTAGTATTGCTGTACTGATTCAAACATTTGATTTGTATAATTCTTGATGTCCATAGGAGTATTTATTTTATATTTATCCTTTATTTCTAAAAAATATGTTTTTATGTATTCTTTATCAATCGGGATGTGTCTTGATTCCAAAACAGGTTTTGATTCAAGAACAGGTCTTGATTCCAAAACAGGTTTTACCGTATTTTTCCAAGGATTTCCAAATATTACAAAACGTTTAATAATTTCACTACTATAGCAACAAAAAAATTTAATAACTGAGTTAACAATTGAAAACTCTAATGAGTTTAATACTAAGCTATCATATTCTCGAACGTCTATTTTTATTTCATTATTACTAAGATAATCATTTACAAATGGGCATAGAACTCCATGATAATATGCTTCACAATTGCCATTAAATAATGGCATACCTTCAAAAGCATAATTAAATCCTTGTAAAAAATATAAAACATTCTGAATAGATGTAAAAGTTATATCCTCATCTTCTTCTTTTATCAAAGCAATTATATACAATATTTTTAATTTATTTAAATCTTGTTTTACAATGCTTTTATTAATAGCATTGTTTGTTATTAATTTAGATACAGTATATTTGCTTTTATCATAAGCAAAGCGAGATATATTATCTTTGTTTTTTTCCAAAATTTCTAAATAGTATTCAGGATAATCATGTATTTTTTTTATTATATCTGAATATCTTAATATAGGAACATATCCGTAAAAATACCTTGTATAAGTTAATTCTCCCCAACCTAACAATAATGAAAGTGGTCGTATACCTATATTATATTTTTTTGGAATTTCACGAATTACTTTTAAAGAAACCAAATCATTTTCAACACGATATGTATTATATAACATGGAAAGATTATAATCACGAACTTTGTTTACAGCTATTTCGTTATTACATTCAGAACAATATGCTATTTTTTTATTATAGATATATTTTTTTTCTTTTAATGACTCTGATACCTCTTTTGATTCAATATAATAGTAAACTAGTTTATTACAGAATTCACAATAACTTTTTTGTTTATCATCATGCATTTTAATACTTCCTTTTGTTAATATTAATTTTAATTTTATTCAATATCCATTTTCCGGATTACCGGAATGGATGTTTCAAGTCGAATTTTCTTCTATGCAATGAAGTTATAACCATTTGTTTATTCCCCTTTTCATCATCTATGAATTTCAATTTTATATAAATTGGAACAATTTCATATGTATCCAAATTTTCAAGCTCTTTATCAATAGCAAATACATGGAAATTTTCCTCTGTTCTGCTATCATTATATTTTATGGAATAACAATAGTCATTTTCACTGATATTTTTAATTAAATTTTTAATTCTACTATTTGTCATATTGTATTTATATATAAAAGCTGCATTTTTAGGATGTGATGAATCATCAAGACAATAAAACCTATCATGATTAATCTCTGATACAATATTCATAATCTCATCGTCGCTGAGGATATTCTTTTTAAAATAGTTGTTACATTCAAAGTTAATTGAATCCGCAATTTCTTCTGGCAATGAATCTGCTATAAATGAGCATACATGTTTTACTTCGGATTTTTCAAAAGTTTCAAAAAAATCACTGAAATCACTCACGCCAATAATTACAGTTTTTAAAGCTTTGATGTTTAACATAAAAGAACCATCTCCTATTTTTTGTTACTAAACAAAGGCTTTAATATTATTAAGAATTATAGTGTTAATCAAGGCAAATGCCTGCTACTTAACATTAAATTCCTTATAAAAAGGATATAACATTTTCAACTAAAGGTCAAGACATAATACAAAATTTTACATTTATTTCATATTTTTGTAATAAAATAAATAAAATGTATCAATATATGATAAAATATCAATATTAAAGCATTAAATAGAAAATAATATTGCATTTTTACTAAAAATAAATTTTCAACTTAAAACTGAGCTCTGACTGTTCTTACAATAAAATATTATCATCTTCACGGAAAGTTAGGGAAAAAAAGAATGAATATTAAAAAAGAACATTAAGCAACTTTCGGTTAAAGAATATCAATCGTGTAATGTGTAGCTATGTCATCTCTCGGGACTTATGCTTGAAATTTCGATAATTTCATGCGGTTTTAACCTTCATAAATACCACTTGAAGAAAATAGCGGTAAATTCTGTCGTATAAAAAACCGAAATCATTTCCTCAAAAATCGACTGCCGAACCCCATTTTAAATCGGCGGTTTGAGTAGAGTTGGGCTTGTGGAATGTTTCATCTGACTTTTTTGACATTTTTAAAATTGTAAAAATTAAAAAAAATTCGCCGAGGCTCATAAAATGGGTGAGCCTCGGCGAATTTTTTTTGGGGCGTTTTTACAGCTTCTACAGTTCCTTTTTTACTGTTTTTACAAGACTAAAACATAGCTTAAATTACGGTATTAACAAAATAAATTTGTTTTCAGTAAAATTATGAGATAAGAATGAAACATACTCATATAAAAATAATGTAAAAAGTAAAAAAACGTCAATTATCATATTGAAAACGCCAAATAGGTGTGATAAAATATAAATGGGAGTTGATTGCTTTCATTGTATATACACCTTTATAAATCATAACATAAAAATGTTTTGAAGATAATAGATAAAAATATGAATTAAGTGACATTCATTGATACGTATTCACCATGTAATGAATATAGCCACGCTGTCACTGCTGTTATGAAATTATAAGTTAACTATTAACATCTCTGCCAAATTTGAAAAATTTGCAAAAAAGTTCATTGCGCATACAAACAACAATAATCGCTACAATAAATCGTGTATTATTCTGCAAATTCTATTGTCTAAATTTCATTTAAAATCATATAATAATATTGTAAACGAAATCATTTAAAATTACATCTCTATATCTTACTTATTAATTTTAAAAAAATATTGACAAAGTAGTTAATTTCGTTTACAATATAATATAAATATAAACTTATTTGTATTTGGTTAAAAGTGTTCCGCTGACTGATTTGCAAATTATATAAATGTTTAGGGCGTAGATATTCCTCGCTCAAAAAGCGAGGAATATCTTAAATGTTGATATTTAGTAAAATAATGTTGACATTTGTAGAAATATAGTATATAATAATATGGCAAGGAATAAAAAGGTGTATTTATGTACATATTATAAAAATGAGAAATTTTTTGACTTTTGTATTATATTTGTAATATTTATAATGGTGAGTTTTCTATTTTAATAAAATTTCCTTGTCAATTAATTATTATTTGAGGATTACAAAATGAGGAAATTAAATGATATTGAAAAAAATAGAAGCCGGGATTTCGCTGTAAATGCAATTTTTACATATGCAATAATTAGTTGTATATTATGCTTTGTTTGGATTATATTAAATCCGTCTGGCACTGAGTTTATAGAAATAGCTCTTAATTCAACAGTTCCATCTACTATTACTTTAGCCGGTACCGTTATAATTGTAAAATTCAGACGAATAAAAGATGACTTCTTTTCAATATGTCTGTATTTGTCTATTATTGTTCAAATTTTATTATACGCAGCTATGATATGTGTCTCTGGTTTTCCATCTATTTTTGACACGTTATTGAATAATTTTGTTACAGAAGAATTAGTTGAACTTCCTTTTTTTTATACAGAAAAGGGGATACTTGTTGTATATATATTAAATGCCATTTGTATGCTCATTTCTTTATTTTTTTCTCATGTGGTTTTTATAAAAAACGACGAACAGGTAAATGATGAAACTATTTCTGATGGAAATCTTTTTGGTTAGGAGTGTTTTTTTTGCAAGATATTTTTTTCTGTATTAGTGTTTTCGTTTTTTTATTTATAGTAATAGTTTTTTTATTAATTCTTTTGAATAAAGTAAAAAATAAATCAGAAGTTTCATCTAAGAATAATGATAATCATATCAAAGAAATTAATAAACGAACTGGAAATGATAACAAAGGTCAGGATATTGAAATTTATTCTACTAATTTGGAAAATGCCAAAATAAGTATTTCGTATAAAGGGTGGAGCGATACATCAAATGATGTCTTTTAGTAGTTTTGATTTTTTTTGGGATAATATTATCCATCCTGTACTTTTACATGTTGATTCTGAAATAGACAATGATTTTAAAATGAACTGCAATTATTCTCTTAAAGACATAGATTTATATAAAAAAGAGTTATCATGTGCCTACAAAAGAAAAAGAGAATGGTTAAAAAGTGTTTATTTACCGCATGATAAAAATGCAAAATTAGATATGCATAAACTTGGTGCTATTCTTTGTAGAATAATTATTGGTATCAAACCTTTTAGTTTTGATGTATCTTTGGTTGATAAGTATACAAAGAATAAATTTGGTGATTCAAAAAATAATACAGACTGGTTTGTGGATAATGTATATGTAAATTATAAATTAGCTTTTTATGCCAGTGTTGGTGTGATATTTATTGAGTTGTTGGATTATTATAATTCACAAGAAAAAAAGAACATTGTTGATATGTTAAATAATCGTGGAACTATATTTTTTTATAAAAAAAGCGATAATCATGAAAGCTTTCAAAACAGCTGTATTCTGAGCTTAATGAAGCAAGATACACTGCACAGGTCTTTTGATTATTTTATGTATGCAGCTATGCTATTTCAACTTGAACAATATAACAAAATAGGGATTCATTATGCAGGAGGCTATATCAAAAATCCTCAGAAGTAAAAATTGCACAAAATAAAACGACACAATTAACCTTAAATAAGGGCTTATTATGCCGTTTTTTGTGTTTTTTATGCAACTTGCCAACTGGGTATACCTTTAATGCAACCCATCAAATTTATGATATTAAGTTTACTAATTAATTGCGCTATTACAAAATATTATTATTAAATAATTGAAAAACATAACCACCAGTTGAACTGGTGGTTTGCGCAGTCCCTATGACGTTTATGGCGTATAAACTTGCATGGGGCAATGAAGTCCAAAGTGTCAACTGTAAACTATATATGTGTAAATCAGGCAGATAGATGAGGAAAGACTGATGACTTATTCTGCGAGGTCTCACAGGCGTTTTTAATCACCGTAGTAACAACGAACCGTGAGAATATACCGAGGAATCGGGAATGGGCTGAACGGTACAATATCACATAGAAGAAAGATGTTCTGCTTGAAGTCGGTATGCAAATTAGCTGAAACGTATATGATGTAAACGCAAGAAGTCATAGATTAAAAAGGGCAAAAGCGTTGGAGAAATATGGATAAAGAGATGAACCGCCGTATGTCGAACGGAATGTAAGTAGTATGAGGGGCGGAGAAAATCCGCCCTATTCGGTTTTACTAATCCAATTGTATTAAAGTGAATCTTAATTTTTTCACAAAATATATATTTAATTAAATGTTATCACCATAATGGTACTTAATTAAGTATATATTTAACAATATTTTAAAACAGTATAGGGATTATTGAGCGAAATAAACAAAGATTTGTATTAAGCGGCATTCGGTTAACGCATACGCACCACATGGCGGCGAGGACGGAGGAGCCGTTGCCAAGGACGGCACAGAGGAACAGTATATAAACCTCGATATAGCCTTAAAGCTTGACAAAGAACTCAAATCCGAGGGTTACAAAACTCTGCTTACGCGCTCCGACGATAACTCCATACACGACGCGGACGCGGACACCGTCCGCAAGAGAAAGGTTTCGGATATACATAACAGGCTGAAAATTATAGAGGACAATCCCGACAGCATATTTGTATCAATTCATCAGAATTTTTTTACCGAAAGTAAATACAGCGGCGCTCAGGTTTTTTATTCTCCGAACAACTCCGACAGTTCAAGGCTTGCCCAATGTATACAGCAAAGCATTGTTTCGGATATACAGCCCGATAACACAAGACAAATCAAAGAATCGGGTTCGTCTATATATCTGCTTTACCATTCCACGGTTCCGTCTGTTCTTGTTGAATGCGGATTTCTTTCAAATCCTGAGGAAACGGCAAAGCTCAATGATGAAAAATACCGTTCTCAAATGGCAAAAGCCGTATGTACGGGAATAACCGAATATATAAACGGCGCCGATACCGAAAGCGAAAGTTTATCGGCAGGCTTATAGAAAATGAAAGGCGGAAGTCAAAAAATGGCTAAAAACAAGACACTCTACGTCTGCAATCAATGCTCGTACGAATCCGCGAAATGGTACGGACAATGTCCCTCCTGCGGCGAATGGAACACTATGGAGGAAACAGTATCGGTTCCAGTTTCAACTAAGAGCCGCTCCGTTTCCCAAAGCATGAGCAGAGCCGTTATAATAGATGAAATAAGCGAAATCTCCGAAATACGCTACGATACGGGTATCTCGGAGTTCAACCGCGTTCTGGGAGGCGGACTTGTCAAAGGCTCGCTTGTGCTTATAGGCGGCGACCCGGGCATAGGAAAATCAACGATACTTTTTCAGACCTGCAAATATCTTTCCGAAAATATGAAGGTGCTTTATGTTTCGGGAGAGGAATCGGCAAGTCAGATAAAGCTCCGCGCGTCAAGGCTCGGAGTGATAAGCAAAAACCTTTACGTGCTATGCGAAAACGACGCGGAATACATAACGGAGCTTATAAGAACGGACAAGCCCGACATTGTTATCATCGACTCGATTCAGACTATGAATATACCCGATATCCAGTCGTCAACGGGCAGCGTAACACAGGTAAGAGAGTGTACAAGCCTTTTTATGCGTGCCGCGAAAGCTCTTTCAATACCGATTTTTGTGGTAGGCCATGTCAATAAGGACGGAAATATAGCCGGTCCCAAGGTGCTTGAGCATATAGTGGATACTGTTTTATATTTTGAGGGCGATAAAAATATGTCCTACAGAATTTTGCGCGCCGTGAAGAACCGATTCGGCTCGACAAATGAGATAGGCGTATTCACAATGACGGATTCTGGGCTTGACGAAGTGCCGAATCCCTCAAAAATGCTTCTCGAGGGCAGACCTAAAAACACCTCGGGAACCTGCGTAATGTGCGTTATGGAGGGTTCCAGACCGATTCTCGCCGAGGTGCAGGCTCTTGTAACTCCCACAGGCTTCGGCACTCCGAGAAGAATGACCAACGGCTATGATTTTAACAGAATGGCAATGCTCATAGCCGTTTTGGAAAAAAGGGCGGGATACTATTTTGCCAATACCGACTGCTATCTGAACATAGTGGGAGGTCTGAGAATAGACGAGCCTGCGTCCGATTTATCGGTCGTACTCGCTCTTGTATCGTCGCTCAAGGATATGATTTTAAAGGACGACGTAATCGCGTTCGGAGAAATAGGTCTTGCCGGAGAAATAAGGGGCGTTTCAAACGCCGAACAGAGAGTAAACGAAGCTGTAAGAATGGGCTTCGGAAAAATTATAATTCCGTATCATAATTATAAATCTCTTTCATCGGAAATAAAAAAACACGCCCGAATAGTCGGGGTACGCTCTGTCCGCGAAGCTTTTACGGAGATTGTGCTGTGAAAACGGTAATAGCCTCGGGACTTTCCGAAAACGCCGTTAAGGCGTTAGAAAAAAAGGGCGTCGGAGTTTTCGGCTTTTCCCCGAACAATTCGGTAGGCGAATCTGTAGCGCATCACGCTGATTTGTCTTTTCTTTACTGCGGAAACGGAAAGCTTTTTATCGCGGAAGATATGGAACGGTATAAAAAAGAACTTGCCGCGCTCGGACTCGACGTTACCGTTATTCCCGAAAAGCTCGGCAAAAAATATCCCGACGATGTAAAACTCAACTGCGTTCTTCTCGGAAAATATATAATATGCAATATTGACACGGTATCGCCGTTTGTGCTACAATATCTAATAAATCAGGGAAAATCGGTAATAAGCGTCCGTCAGGGCTATACAAAATGCTCGGTTGTCCCCGTATGCGATAACGCTCTTATAACAGACGACGAATCAATATATTCCGCCTGCCGTAAAAAAGGCATGGACGTTCTAAGGGTATCAAAGGGCGGCGTAAAACTTAAAGGTTTTGAATACGGCTTTATAGGCGGCGCGTGCGGCAAAATTTCCGAAACGGAAATCGCGTTTAACGGAGATATAAATACTCACAATGACAGTAATAAGATAATCCGATTTCTGCAAAAATATAATATGGAGGCCGTTTCGCTTTGCGAAAGCGCTCTTACCGATATAGGCAGTATAGTTCCGCTCTTTTAGCAGAACTTTTAGGAGGTTAAGAATGAAAAAGAACAATATGAAAAATCCCGTATCAAATCTTTTGGCGTTTTCAACGCTTTTTATCATTTCAAGAGCGATAAAAAGCATGATAAAAAAATATCATAAAAAACAGGAAGTCTTTTTCTGATAAGGCGGCCGCTACTAATTGTGCGACGTTGTCTAAAACGAAAACACATTTACAATCAGTTTCGTATTGTTCTTTACAATACGGAGCTTTATTTTTTGTAAATACTTGCCTGTACCTTTACTTTTTCTTTATTTTTAAGTTGTAAACTGAAAACAAAATAAAGGAAAGGCGTGATTTTATGAACATACTTGTAACGATTGACAAAAATTATCTTTATCCTCTTACAATACTGCTTAAATCTATAAAAATTTCAAATCCAACTGCGTTTTTTGATATTTACGTTGCTCACGCTTCGCTTGACAGCGGCGATTTCTCCCGTATCAACGCCTGTATAGACAGAAAGAGAATGAAAATACACAATATAAAAATAGATGATTCACTATTTAAAGACGCCCCCACGATTAAAAGACTTAACGCCGCCAAGGTAAGCTATTACAGACTTCTCGCGGTTGATTTTATGCCGGAAAACACTCAAAGAGTGCTTTATATAGACCCGGACGCTGTTGTAATCAATCCTTTGGACAAGCTTTACAACACGGATATGGGCGATAATCTTATAGCCGCGGCGGGACACACTACGGGAGTAATTGAATATTTCAACAGAAAAAGACTCGGACTTAAAAAGGGAACGAGATATATAAATTCGGGCGTAATTCTTATGGATATAGAAAAAATGCGGCGCGAATATACTCTCGGTGATATTTTCGGTTTTATAGATAAGAACAAAAACAGACCGTTTTATCTGCTTCAGGGTGACCAGGACGTGTTCAACGGAATGTTTACGGGGAAAATAAAAATTCTCGACGAAAAAATATATAACCTTGACGAAAAGACCTTTAGGCTGTTCAGAAAGGATATAGACCTCGGCTGGGTCCGCAAAAACACCGCGATTGTACATTACAACGGGGAATTTAAACCGTGGAAAGAAAATTACAGGGGCGTTTTACAGGGATTTTTTGAGGAAGCGAAAAATTCAGTATGCGAAATATTTCCCGTTGAGCTGGTGAGCTGATTATGGACGCTTTATCTTTAAAAATCAAAAACAGAATAGGGGCTTTTTTTACTTCAAAAATTCTTAGCATAAAGGAATCTCTAAAGGAAACGTCGTCCGAAATAAAGAACGTAAAAGAAAAACGAGCCGCCGTTATAATATTTTCCTGCTTAATACTGTCGGCGTCTGTAATATGCTACTTTACGCTCGGAAAAAAACTCGTCCTGTTTATAGAGGATAAAAACGCGTTTAACGCATGGCTTGACAGTTTCGGAGCATGGGGGAAGGCGGTTTTCGTATTTGTCAGAGCGCTCCAAACCGTAGTAAAAATAATCCCGGGAGAACCCCTTGAAATAGCGGCGGGCTACGCCTACGGAATATGGGGAGGAATGTTTTACTGCCTTTTAGGTTCATTTTTAGGCTCTCTTGTCATAATCGCTCTTACAAAAAAATTCGGAATGAAGCTCGTATCTCTTTTCGTACCAAAAAAGAAAATAGACGAACTGTCATTCCTGAAAAACAAGAAAAATCTTAATATAACCCTTTTTATAATCTACCTTATACCGAGTACGCCTAAGGATATCATAACATATCTGATATCTCTTACCGATGAAAACATGGCGCTGTTTCTGCTTATAACAACGATAGGGAGAATCCCTTCGGTAATTACGTCAACGTGGTGCGGCAACGCGCTTGAAAACGAAAACTTTATTTTGGCGGCGGCGGTTTTTACAGCGACGGCCGTATGCGGTTTGGGAGGCGCGTATATTTATTCAAAAATATCATCGGCGAAAAGTAAAAAATCAAGCGTTTAAAACTGTAAAAAGCTAAGGAGGAATTATCGGAACCGACATAGGGACAGATAATTCCTCTTTTAGTGCTAAGAAAAGTACAAAGTTAAACTTTACAGATAGCTAAAGTCAGTCAAAAATTAATTGTCAATTGTACATTGTCAATTGTCAATTGTCGATTATATTTTTTTTCTTAGGAACAAGCGCACACCATACTATAACGACTGCGGCCGAGATAATAACAAGGACTGTCGAGGATATTCCCAAAAAATATTTATAACCGGCGTCAAACGGCCTCGCAACAAACATATAGATAATAAGTGAATAACCTATAAAACAGGGCAGGGCATATTTTATATAATTATACAAGCTTACCTTTTCGAGCGCGAAACCGTATTTAAGCGCGGAAGCCAATACAACAACCACCGCCATGACTAAAGCTATTGCTGTTGACGTAATAAATACTGTTTTTTCACTGTTTTTTGTCCTTTCAAGAATAGGACGCACAATATTTACTCCGAATACGAAAATAAAGCTCAGCAAAAATGTCAGAACTGTTTTAACTTTCGCGGGTACATTTGAAAAAACCAATTCGTCCACGTCGTCTTCTTTCTTCATTTTCAATAAAACCAACGTGATTATTCCGCCCGCGATAAATCCTGTGCCATACTCCCACATTGCCCATGAGTCCATATGTGCCGGAAGATATGACGCGTGTTGCATATGATATCCGCCGTAGGCCAAATAAAGCCAGAAGTCGGCTATAGTTATGGCGAGCGAAAACGCGCCCGATACGGCGAATCCGACATTTGCGCTGCGCTTGTCTTTGATTATTAATCTTACCGCAAGTAATACTGCGGCGCTGCTCAGAGCCGATGATACGGCCTGTATGGAAGAAAAATAATTTCGTCCGCCATCAAGCTTTTTCGCCCACGCGAGGTTATCGAAGTGGTGCATATATACGCTGTAAACGCTGTCGTGAATCCCCGCTTCCGCAAGATATCTCGAATAAATTTCCGAAGCCTGAGGCTGAACCAAATTAAGGATAAGATGAGAAACCGTGGCCTTTGATATGTAGTTTACGGCGTAGAAAACGACCAAAATAATTATAAGCTCCCTGATTCTCCATTGCTTGCCGCTATAGGCTCTGCCGAGAAAAACGCCCCAAATCGAGGCAAGACCGAAGCCGAGACACAACATTAAAAATATTGCCGAAAGAGGATTTATATAATTCGGAGTAGGATTCGGAACACTTCCCCATAATTCCTCGGAATACAAAATACCCGTAATCTGTGAATTAAGCGTACCCCAGCTCGGTACGGTCATCATAAAAGATACAGCGGTAAGACCGAGCCAGCCGAAATCAAAACGTTTTCTTTCTCCGATTGCGAGAACTGTAAACATAGTGAATATTAATCCCGAATAGAGAAGTCCCCACGAAGAGCCCCAGCCGGTTTCTCCGCGAAACCTCCAGCAAAAACCGAGAAGCATGGCTCCGACGAGAACCGTAAAAATATTTTTGAGTTTGTTTGATTTTGTCGCAGACATATTATCACTCCGCATTTATGCTGCGGTTATTCTATCATAAAGCACATGGTAAATCAAGACTTTTTTTCTCACGTTCTGCGTTTTTAGGCAAAAAGGCGGGAGATGAACAGTATTCCTCCGAGTGTGCGCGGTGCCGAAAATCAACGTGTCCGCCGAAAGCCTTGCACGAAACTTAAAATCACGCCTTAACAATCGTCCTGTTCTTTTTTTATCATACTTATTGCATACAAATAAGGATTGTGTTAAAATAGCCGTAAACGGAGCTGATATAATGGTTAAATTTGATAATGAATGGGACTTAATACTTAAAGGCGAATTTGAAAAGGAATATTACAAAAAAATACATGATTTTCTTGTCAGCGAATATAAAAATCCCGCCTACCCTGTTTATCCTAATATGTATAACATATTCAACGCGCTGAAAATAACTGACTATAACAGCGTTAAGGCGGTTATTCTCGGTCAGGACCCATATCACGGACCGAATCAGGCGCATGGTCTGTCTTTTTCAGTTCAGGACGGAGTTCAGCCTCCCCCGTCGCTTGTAAATATTTATAAGGAATATCATAACGACCTCGGCTACCCTATTCCTAAAAGCGGAAATCTTACAAAATGGGCCGAAAACGGCGTGCTACTGCTTAATTCCGTACTTACAGTACGGGGAGGTCAGGCGGCAAGCCACAGAGGGATAGGCTGGGAAATATTCACGGACCGCGTTATTTCGCTTCTCAATGAAAGGGACAAGCCTGTTGTGTTTATACTATGGGGACGCTTCGCGAGAGATAAGAAAAGTCTTATAACAAATCCCGCGCATCATGTTCTTGAAGCCGCGCACCCCAGTCCGCTTTCCGCTTATAACGGTTTTTTCGGCTGCAAGCATTTTTCCAAAACAAACGCTCTGCTTGCCGACGACCCTGTTGATTGGAGACTTGAATAATAGACGAAAAAACATATTCGACATTTAGAGCGTGTCAGCACAAGTACGTACACGTTTTTTTTGGTTAATTTTCCGCCGTACTGTCTTGTTATAGACACGCCCTAAGGATTGTATACTTAATGTATGGATAAAAGCGCACATGACCGCATTTTGTATAACATTTCTGAAATCGCCAAGGCCGGATATGAAAAAGCATATAAATTTTTATATAAAATTAGATAGGAATTTTGATTATCTCTTTAGAAGTTCTTAAATGTCGGTATAGCCCGTATTTTCGGGCTTTC
>CANRNI010000062.1 GCA_947631945.1 uncultured Clostridia bacterium | reverse complement strand
TTTATCTCCAAATCAAGCTGAACTTTATTTTCTATAATTCCTCTTTTTTCTGTCTACTTTATTGACTATGATCCACAACACATTTTCCAAAGTCCCAAACATTCACATATTCTGAAAACATTGATTCATCACATTCTTTACGCTTCATATTATTCGTCCTTTCTAAGCTGTTTGACAATCTGATTACCGTACACCGCCGCGCCGGTTACAAGTACGCCCTGTATCGCGCTGTCGAACGTCCAGCCGCCGAGAGCCATAGCACCGACTATGCCGAGCGGAAGAAGGATTACGGGAATCCATTTGTCGGGAATTTTCTGAATGTTCTTTAGAATTTGCCCGATTATCAGCAATACGGGAATAAGTATAAGCGCGTTTTCCGTTATGTAATTTAAAATTTCCATAGTGTTTGCTCCTTTCATTTATGCGCCCATTGGTTCAGGTGCTTTTCAAGTTTTTCTTTTGCGGTCGTAACGCTGTGATTTGCTCCGAGCTGTTGCAAGCCGTCGAGGCAAGCTTGAAGCCCAAAGCAGATGAGCGTATTTTCCTCTTTGATTTGTTTAATATCCTCGTCCTGTTTTTTCTGCTTTAAGAACCAGCGGTAACAGGCGAACACAACGCCGCCGATGACCGCCACAGCGGATAGCAATTCCGCCGTGATTTTGATAATTTCGATGATGTTCATTTTTTCAATCCCGCCGCCATTCTGAGTATCGCTCTCGCGTCGTTCGCGCCGATTTTTCCGTCGCCGTCTATATCTCCGGCTTTAAGCTGTTCGGCTGTCGGTTTTTGAAGTCCCGCCGCTATCTGTAAAGCGATTCGAGCGTCGGCCGCCGTTACCTTGCCGTCTCCGTTTAAATCGCCCTTTATAACGGACGATGTTGCCTGTGATGTAATTCTCTGAACATAGCAGCAATTTAAGGATATCCACCCTTTGCCGCTTTTGAGTTTGCCCCATGAGCCGGCCTGTCCGACTGTACCTTTTGTTTCTACTATTGTATATGTACCGTGGTCTTTGATTTGACCTACGACCGCGTAGGACGTACCCGCGCCCTTTCGTATATTCAAATCATTGTCGATGACTTTAACAAGGAAGCTGCCTGTTGCCGATGTGTCGCTGTTGGTATTCGGACTTGAAGCCGCCGCGCCGAGCCTTTTGTTTACCTCAGCCGCGATTTCTCCGAGCCTGTTATACAAATAATCGCCGGGACAAGACTTGTTGGCATAATCGCGGTGAACGGTCATATTACAGCCGTTTAAATGATTGATACGCTTGTTTTTATCCGTACTCCAAACGAGCTTTTTAATGCCGTTTCGCTTGCATATATCCGTCACAAGGTCGAGAAGCGCGGCATATGCTTTGTCGTTTACGGCGTAAGGGTGCGTCGTATCGCTTGCGACTTCGATTGTAACGGCTCTGTGGTCGTTTGAAGCCGACGAGCTGCACCATGAGCGGTCTTTTTCCTCAACATACATTCCTATTTTTCCGTCATAGCCTACGCCGTAATTGCTTGAAGCCTGACGGGACGACGGGTAAAATACGTCTCCGAGCGTTTGCACGGAAGTCTGCCCGACAACACAATGAATTGTTATTGTGTCAATCGTATGATTCCTGTTCTTCGTTCTGTTTTGTGAAATTTTGGTATAATTTACAAGCGGACTGTTTGTGTATGCCATTATTCATCACCTCCGTTACCCGTTAAATTTTCAAGCGTTTCGGCGGTCATTTCTTCGCCGTCCTCAAGCTCGAAATCTTCAAGATTTACTTTTTCATTTGACATTTGTTACATCTCCTTAAAAATTAAAATAAAAAAGCCACAATACTTCCGTATCATGACTTGACAAACCTTTTTATGTGTAATATAATAAAGTCAAGAGGTAACCGTTTAAGCGGTTAGCGACTAAGTTGTTTAATTTTTAAAACAGCTGTCACTTTGCAGAGTGGCGGCTGTTGCTTTTTACCTTAATCTGAATCGTAATGGTTATTTTACCAATATGAAACGTCAATGTAATCGGCATATGTATCACCTCCTTCTGGAGGAAATACGCCAACCGCCTATTCTCAGTAAACCTCTTGACTGCGGATTTTGCTCCGCAATCAATATATTACATTATTCGGCATTTTTTGTCAAGCCGTATATTGCCTTATTTGTTTTCTGACCTCGCCAAGCTCGTTTCTAAGCTCGGCGTTTTCCTTCTCAAGCTCGGCTATGCGCGATTCGTTTTCGCTTTCTACGGAATCATCATAGGCTTTTCGTAAATTGTCAATCGCTTCGGTGTATTCGGTTTCCGTTATTTGTATCAGGTCGTCCGATTGGCATACGGTATCCGATGTTTGATATGCCGCTATTATTCCGTCTTTGATTTGTTTATAGTAATACATAATTTCACCCCAATGCAAACCAATGATAAGTATAACCGCCGCGCAGGTATATGGTGCTTGTTCCGCTGCCCGTCATTCCGTTTGTTGTCGGCATAAAATGATTCTTTACCGACCTTGATGTTGACATCTGACCGCTTGTACTTAACTGGTTTTGCCGCCCGAATAGAAACTGTCGTTAAGTTCAATACGTTCAAAGTTATTGTTTAGGACTGTCCAAGTCGCCGTGCCCCATATCTTTGAACCATATTTAATACCGGAATAATTGTGCATTAAAAAGATTTTCGGTTTAAAGCCTATTTACAGTCTGAGCTCCGTTAAGATACTTTTTTGCGGGTATGGTTTGTTCTGTTGTCGTCGGAGTTATCTCCTGCGCTTCAATGCTTTCGATATTTCCTACAACTTTAATTCCGTTCACATATCCTGAAAAACTTTTTAATATCTTATCAGCTGACGCGTTCGCGTCTGACGTATCGGGAAAAACCGCAAATTCCGACAGACTGTCGGTTTTCGGAGCTTTTATCTGCTTGACATTCGCGTAATTATTACCGTTGATTGTTATATTCTGTGACATATTTTTAAATCCTTTCAATAGAAATCAGTTTTTATATATATAATCAAAATGAATATACAGACTGCCGTTCAAAGCCTCATTGCAGTAACCGACAATAACGCCCTGTCCGTTCATTGATATCGGAATCAGCTTTTCCGCTCCGAATACATCTAAGGAGCTTTCAGCTCTGTAAACACCATATCCCTCAAAAAAGTATTTCGGTTTGTATTCGGATATTATCGTACCTATGACAAAAGCGTTACTGCCTGCAAGCGATTCTTTATCAACTTTTATACTAAAATCATAGCTGCCCGAAATACGGCCGTGCTGTTTATAAAATTTTACATTGGTAATCGAACTGTCATACCCTTGAAGAAAATCTTTTAAAGGAATTTCGGTTATTTCGTCAATATCCGTTATATCGTCTTTTGTGTGCGTATGAGTTTTATTCGCCGCATCAATTTGTCCGGCTGTTACGTTATGAGGATTATTTTTATTTGAAGTATGATTATTGAGTAAATTTTTTAAAGAACTGACAACTAAATCTTTAAGCTTTGAAAAAAGTATTTTCTTATTTTTTGTTTCCGAAGTATCATAGAAAGAAAAATAATCGTTTTCATCAATTGTTTCAGCGTCGGTTTGTGTTACGGTGGCTTCCTGCTGAACAATTCCGTTGACGGATACGGAAATATTATCGGCTTCACCTACAAAAATCGGGATATGTATAATTTTCTCTATAAGTGAAGATGCCGGAGCGGGAATGTATTCCGCAAGATCGCCGACATTCTGATAACAATACAAAATATCCGATTTCCTGTTTTCCGAATCGTCCGGGTCTGCCGCGTAAACGCCGAGTTCGCGCCAGTAAAAGCCCTCGGATAAATCGTTATTTTTAAATATCGCATCAATTGTGGCGTAGTCGGCGTTTGCTGATACCGAATTTACCGGGACGGATACACGTTCGTTTACAAGCTCCGTTTTTCCCGATATTGTACCGGTCATATTGCCGTCTCCGAGCCTTACCGACGTAAAAATAAGCGGTTCTCCGGCAACCGCTTTAAGCTGTAATTCTTTGCCCGCGTTAGTAAATTTTAACGCTTCTGTAAAACTCAAAATATTTTCCTCCTTATTTTTTTAACATCGGCGCAAGAGTTTCAATTTCCGCAATAATCGTTGAAAAGCCGTATTTTTGTATCTGAGGTTCGGCTGACGTTATTATTTCAACTTCGTCAAGAGTTGCGCTCAAACGCTTATAATCTTTAACGATTTCTTTCAATCGGTTGAGTTCCGCGCCGGTTATATTCGTATTTGTGGTTTGAATTTTAAAATGGAACGGTGAACCGTTATATTCCTGCCATTCTGTGATTGCCGCGTTTTCAAAAATTAAAGCGGCTATTCTTTCAAGTGAATTTTTTGTACCTGCCTGCGACCATTGTAAAAAAGCGTTTTTTATAAGCTCCGCCTTTTTAGCTTTTGAAAAGCTCCCGTCATAGGCTATTACGCGCATTTCGACGGCGAGAGCGTCAAGCGTTTCTTCGTTTGCCGTATCGATTCCGCTCCATATATACAGCCTGTACGCAAATGATAAAATAAGCGTATGCATTTTCTTGTATGCGTACGAAATAGCCTTTATAGAGGGATTAGCCCTATAAGGTTCAGATAAAACATCTGTAAGCTCCGCGTCTTTTAATTCAATCATCTTCAAGACCTCCGTATGTGACGGAAGAATCCGAAAGCTTTGCCGTACTTTTTTCATCTACTGCGGCGAAAACGGGCGACGTAAGCTCAACGCGTTTTGCTCCCGCATTTATTACCCTGCGTATAAGCTCCGATGGATTTATGTCCCGCGCTATATGACGCTGCCAAACTTTATATTCTTCGACGGCGGCGGCTACATCAGCCTGTATTTGTACGGCGTTTGCGCTGTCGCTTTTATTGATAAAATATTTCAGGCTTATATCATAGTTTATTTCTTTCGGAGCTATAACCTTTACCGTATCGGTAAGAGGTTTTATTTCCGAATTGCTTATATACTCAAGCATGGCTTCAATATCTGCGCTTTCGGGCAGGCTTCCGTCCGAGAGCAGGAACACAATAGTTACTTCTCCGTCTGCGCTTCTGTATGCTTTTGCGTCCATAATATCGGAACGGAAATTAACCGCGTGATATTCATACGCGGTCTGAGAACCCGCCGTACTGTACTGCCCGGGAAAAAGAAACACGCGTCGGGTAAGGCTTTCATCGCTCTCAGTATCCGCTCCGCCCCTTGTTGTTGAAATATTGGAAACGGAAGCGATGTACGGCAAAGTATCGACAATAATATTAACGCTTCCTGCTGTTAATGAGTTTGAAGCTTCTCCCGGTTCAACAGCCTGCGCGCTTATATCAATATATTGAGTACCCGACGGTATCTCCGCATATTCCGATGTAGCAAATGTGTGTCCGTTTGCGTCGGCAGCTCTTGTTCCTCCCGGAATTGAAATAACTTCACTTCTGGGAGCGGAAAGAGTAAACCTTAAAACAGTTGAAGAGTATTTGGGACTTTTTCTGAGAATGCCTCTTGTTGCCGCGAGAGCATCAAGATATTCACCGTAGGAATACCCTAAAATGTTGCTTTTGCCGGCACGGTCGATAAATTGCAGAGTCTGATATCCCAAAAGCGCGACGGCATTTAATACAAAGCGCGCAGGCTCGCTCGCGGTAAGATTACCCGATTCTCCCGTTATCCGTTCATATTCCCCGGCGTAATCGCTGAAAAGCTTATTTCGGACGTCCTCAAGGGTAATATTATCAATAAAAGATATTTCAGGCTGATTTTTAAGCTCATCAATCATTGCCAATTGTATACGCCACCTTTACAGTCATATTGCCGTTATTATCGTAATCAAATGAAACGCCGAGTATTTCGGCGGACGGAACATATTTGTTTGCGGCGGTAAGAATTTCAGAAGTAATAAGAGCTTCGGCGGCTTTTGCCGGTCTGTCCAATACCGAAATATCTATACCGTAATCCCGTTCAAGAGCCATACTGCCCTTATACGTCCCAAAAAGGAGTTCAAGCTGTTCGGTAATCAGTTTTTCTTTCGCTGTTTTTTGTCCGTTGCATTCTATCAAAATCGTCATTGATATTCCTCCAGCGATAAGCTTGCGCTTGCCTTTAGAAGTTTACCGTCGTTTAAAATAACGTCCCATGCTTCCGAAACCGATGCCAATATCCAATAAAATGTGCCGATACCTACGGGTTTGCCGCCGATGAACAGCGGATAGGCATTGCCGCTGAGCGTCATCTCTTCAAGCTGTTTTAATATCCTTGACGGATTTACGCCGAAAGAAGCGTTTAACTGTATGTCAAAAGTTATCTTTTTCGTATCAGCTCCGAGAAATTCTTTTTTGGGAACGCCTCCTATTGTTTCTGTCGTTTTCCACCGTCCGGCTGCCGAATAGGAAAAACCTGAAAACGTAAGAATTTTTTTATCGTTGGTTTCAAAAACTATATCTCCGAAAGTACCTATCATTTTTATGCTTGTTCCTTTCCGCCGCGCAGCAAGCCGCAAATTTGCGTTTTGAGAATTGAGTTTGAATAATAATTTTCAAAATCGTTTCTCATAAATGCCCGAGAATAATTCCCGTTCCGTCTGTTGTATAGCCCACAAGCACAATATCGTCAACATTTATTTTTTCACTATCGGATTTAAGATACTGCTTTAAAACAAGAAGCTCTACAGTAGCCGCGTCGTCGTAATTAGGAAAAAACACGCTGGCTTTTTCACCCGAAACATATGATACCTTGCCGAGTTTTAACATTTTTCATTCCACCTTTGCAAGCTCAAAATCGCTTTTAAATCCGCCGGATATCTTATGGTATACCGACAAAACATGATATTTGCCGTCTATTCCTGCTCCTATTCCTTTAATTTGAATATTCTGACTTGCGACAATATCCAAACGTCCGGGACAGGAAAAAGAAAGAGTTGTCGTTTCCAGATTTTTAAGAAGAACAGCGGCTTTTATCATACGTTCGGCTTCGGCATAGTCTGCGGGTTTTTTATCCGTAATTTTCAGAATACGGTTGCCGCCGCCTACTGAATACTTTATATCTTTGCCGTCCGTATTGCTGTATGTGAGCTGACCGCCGGTATAATTTCCGTCGAGCGACGTATCAAAGCTCCATGATTCCATTTCGTCTTTTTTTACGGTTAAAACCGGAGTTTTATTTAACGCTTTTTGCAGACCGTAGAGAATTACTTTATCCGAATAAACTTTCATACAAATTCCGTATGTTTGGCATATTTCGGATAAAAACGCGCTGTCCGTCTGATTTGACTGTTCCATTGAATCGGATTCGCCGCTTGATTTATCGGAATATGAAAAGCTTGTAATGCTTTCGGAATCTACATTAAATATTGAAGCGCCCGCATACCGAATGTTAAGCTCCGTAAATCTTGCTATTATCGGTTCCATGTTTAATTTCTCCAATCGGGCAGAGTGCCGGAGGTTTTAAGCCCGCTTGTCAGCTCAGGAGCGTTTAAAATAACATCCGAGGGGAATATAAAGATATCGAGTTTATCTGTATTGTTTTTCATCAGAAAATCGGCATAAAGCTCGGAACCGTACAGCTTCTTTGCTATAGCGTCCCAAGCTTCACCCGATGTTGTTTTGTATTTATTCATTTATTAGCCCTTTAAAATGCAACTCTGCGCCTGTCCTTTTCGTATTGGCGCATATATCGCTTGAATTTTTCAAAGCTGTCGTCAGCCGCTTTTTCAATTTCCGCGCTGTCTGCATCACCGTAAATATTAAAAATCGGGGAATACGTTATCTGAAAAACATCGCCGCCTCCGATACCGCCGAGCATTGATTCAAGTCTGCTCAAAGGCAAAACGGCTTCCGGCTCCGCGCCTTCGCCTATCATCGCGAGTGTGGGCGCGATTGCGACAGCTCCCGAAGCGAGCATAGGTATCTGAGATATATTAAAGCCGATATGCTTGCCTCCCACAAGCGGAACTCCCTCGGGGATATCTATGCTTATGCTGTTTATTGCCGAAATTGCCGTGTTTACTATTGCTATTACGGCATTTATCGGCGTTTTTACATAAGCTTTTAAGCCGCTCCATATACCTCCGAATATGCTGACGATATTGTCCCATGCCGCCGACCAATTGCCGGTGAATACGTTGGAAACAAAATCTATTAGACCTTGCAAAATATCCATAACCGCATTTATCATTGGCATTACCATATTAAACGCTTGCGTAAGCTCTGTTCCGAGAACCGTTGCCATTCCCGAAATTATGGGACTTAAAACGTTAAGTATTGGGGTAAGCATTTCGATAAGCCGGATAACAGTAGGCAAAATCGTTGTAATTATATTCATTACAGGCGGTAAAAGAATTGAAATTACGTCAGTTATTATAGGCATAGCGACGGAAATAAGGTTCACAATAACGGGAATAAGCTGCGATATTAACGGCATGAGCCTGCTTATAAACGGCATAATTTGCACTATCAAGTCTAAAATAAGCGGCAGTATTTTATCTATGACAGGCATTACGGCAGTTATAACCTGTATGATAACGGGAATAAGCGATTGCATAAGCGAGGATACCGACGGCATTATTGCAATAAGAGAATTGCCGAAAGAATCAACTATTAAAGATATAAGATCTGTAATAGGCGGAGTTAGTTCTTCTATAACGGGCAGTATTGATTCAAGCGCTTTCTGCGCTATCGGCATCATATCTCCCAAAGAATCAAAAACAGTATTTGCAAGCGGCTGTAACGCAACGCTTGCGCTGTTTTTCAAAATTTGCAGACGTTCCGCAAAGCTGTATGTATCCTCGGCGCAGCCGTTTATTGTTTCGCTGCTTGCGGATAATTCTTTTGTTAAGCTCCCTACATTTATTGTTCCGTCACGAATCGCCGCAGCCATGGTAGAAGCCGCTCTCGTTCCGAAAATCTCCGTAGCTATATTGGTAGCCTCGGTCATGCTCTTGGCATTTTTAATTTTTTTGGTATAAAGCTCCATTCCGCTGCTTGCACTCAGCCCTTCTTTTGCAAGCGAGCTTACGCTTTTTTTCATTGCGGCAAGAACTTCTGAGGCGTTAACGCCGGCTTTATCCATTTGACCTATCAGCGATACGGATTCATTGAATCCGTATCCCAATTCCTGTAATTGAGGAGCGAATTGCTGAACGCTGCCCATAAGTGTAGTAAAACTTACTCCTGTACTTTGAGAAGCTTTAAATACATAATCCATTGCGGCGCCCATATCATCGGCATTGAGCGACCACGCCTGAAATGCCTGACTTGATTCTTCTATAACGCTTCCGAGGTTTTCACCGAGCATATCGGAGACTTGAATAGCCTGTTTTGATATGTCCTGCAAGCTTTTACCCGATAAACCGAGCCGGGTATTATAATCGGCAATCGTCTGACCGGCGTTTTCCATAGTTGTCGGTACGCTTGAATAAACGGAATTAAAATCATTTGTAAGCGCTGTAAGCGCGGAGCCTGTAGCTCCTGTTCCGATTCTTATTGAATCGACAACAGAGTCGAAATCCGAGCCTAAATCATACAAATACTTTCCGGCTGCGACGGTTGCCGCTCCGATTGCGGCAAATGATGCCGCGCCGATTTTGGCAAAGCCTGAAAGCGAGCTTTTCGCACTGCCCAGCGCCGTTTTAAATGAATTATTAAGTTTCGCGCCGATTAGAATTGAAAGAGCAATTTCACTTGTCTTTGCCATGTTTGTTTATCTCCCTTATTTCCTCTGAGATATCTTTCATATACTCAAAAAATTGAGAAACGGAAAGCCGCAAAAGGAAGTCTATACCCGTATGGGTGATAAGCGACATATCTATTGCGGCTTTTCTTAAATATTTAGGATTCAGTCCTCCGTTTCCGAATCGAAAAAATATGAGGAAACCCTCAGCTTTAGCTTTGAAGTGTCTTTTGCGGAAAGCTTATAAAAAAACTCGCTCGGCAGCTGCGTCGCATATGCTGCCATGAGCAAGCAATATTTCGGATCCGTTTCGGGCTGAGCTGTAACGTATTGCTGTATCGTAAGCGACTGCTGAGCTTTTATAACGTCCTCCGCCGTCAGGTTTTCAAGTCCCGATAAGTCTATTTCGCTTATCCTTGCGCCCTCAAATTCATATGTTTTTGAAAGCTTTACAGTAAAATCTATCATTCTGGACTGCGGTATATTTGATTGTTCTGCAAGCCATTTTAATGAAACACCTCTCGCATAAATCGCATCTTTTATAGTTTCTATTACTTTTTCTGCCATAAAGTTTCACCTCACTCAACTCCAATATTATTGGCTTTTTGCTACAATATATACCAATAAAATTGAAATGTCAAGTAGTTTTATCCATTTTTTTTGGAATTTTATCAAAAAAAATCTTGACATATTCAAATTTGCTTGATAAAATACCAATTATAAGGAGTGATTAAATTTCATGGATTCGGCAAAAGGTTTTGGAGAAATCATAAAAAAGTTGAGAAAAGAGAATGGTTTTACAGCTATGCAAGTTGCGGAAATTATTGGGAAGTCAGATAGTACAATATCCGCATGGGAAACAGGAAAAGCTTCTCCCGATATTGATACATTTTTTATTCTTTGTGAACTGTATAATGTAGATGATATAAATAAAACTTTTGCAATAAAAAAAGATTCTTCACCCGAAGATGAAGAAATCTTAATAAACTATTTTCGTCAATTAAATAAAGAAGGACAAGAAAAAGTCATTAGTTATATTGTAGATCTTGTTGATACAGGAAAATATAAAAAAAGATAGTTCGAGTCGACTGGTACAAGACGCATAGATATTAGAAAGGAAGTGAAAAAGAATGAATAAGATAGTTGTTGCAGTCGGCGGATTATTTTGTTTATCCGGTATTTACGGAATTGTCGAAAAATTTACAGGCGAAACTAAAGAAGCTCTTGTAGGAACAGTTTTAGCCGGAGTAATTTGCATCGTTTTAGGAATCGTGCTACTTTATTTAGGAATTAAAAAGCCTGAATTTTTTGATAGGTTTAAAAAAAATACGAAGATAAGAAATACACCTATAGCAATATCAAACTCAGCAAATTATTTAGAGAAACTTAACATAGATACAAGAAATATGCTTGATTTACAGGAACAACCAACAGCTAAGCAGAAGAAATATGCCCGTGACATTGGTATAAGTATTCCGGCAGGAGTGACAAAAACGGATTTATCTTGTATTATTGCAAAAGCGACAGGTGAAGAATCTGCAGGACTTCCGAATCCTGAAATTGTTACGTATGCAATAAAAAAGGGAAAATCTTTTTCAGCATATACTACAAAAGCGCGTTTTATTGATGCTCTTTTTGACGGGGAAGACACTTATTTTAAAGTCTTATTCTATACATACTGTGTGTATTGCAAAATATTTAATTTACCTCTCGGCGATATTGATGAATGTCCGAAAAAATCAGCTATTATTGATTTTGCAGACAATGCGTTACACGACAATAAAATTCTTAAATCTATACTTGATAGACCTTATGATGATTTTTTTAGCCCAAACAGGAATACGATAGCTTTTAAAAGTGTGCAGGAATATTTTTCAAAAATATAGAGTTGAATGAAATGAAAATAAAACAACGCATATATAACATAATAAATGATAATGATAAAAAAAATACTATTGGTAATATTTTTGACGGCATTATAATAACTCTGATAATTATAAATATTATAACTGTCATTGCCGAAACATTTAGGCTCCCTGAATCGGTTAAAAATATTTTCAATATTATTGAAATCGTTTCGGTTATTATATTCACCGCAGAATATATTTTAAGAGTATGGACGGCGGATTTAATATACAAGAAGCTTAATCCTGTAAAGGCTCGACTGAAATACATATTTTCATTTATGGCGATTATTGATTTGCTTGCTATTTTGCCATTCTATATTCCTTTTATCATTCCTGTTGATTTAAGAGTTTTACGGGCGTTAAGAATTATAAGACTTCTTCGGATATTTAAGGTGAACCGCTATACCTCGGCACTTTCGACAATAGCCGAGGTTTTAAAAAGGAAAAAATCTCAGTTGATATCCTCTATTTTAGTAGTTTTTCTTTTAATGATTGTATCATCTGTATTGATGTATAATATCGAAAATACCGCGCAGCCGGATACGTTTAAAAATGCCTTTTCTGCTTTGTGGTGGGCGGTCGCGACATTTACAACGGTTGGTTACGGGGATATATATCCCGTTACTGTCCTTGGAAAGATACTCAGCGCTGTTATCGCTATACTCGGAATAGGGCTTGTAGCAGTTCCGACAGGAATTATTTCCGCAGGATTTATGGAACAAATAGAAAAGAGCGATGACGATGATAAAAAAGAGTATTGTCCTTATTGCGGTCATAAATTATAATAGAAAAAATTTTGGGAGTGTATCGAATGCCGAAAAGGTTAAATAAAAAACGTGCAGATGGTCGTTATGCAGTACAAGTTTATCTCGGAATTGTTGACGGAAAACGAAAATATAAAACCGTCTACGGTGCCACGCAAAAAGAAGCAAATCAAAAAGCCGATGATTTAAAGGCGAAGCTGCATAAAGGTCTTGATGTCGAAAAGGAAAACGATTGCTTTAGCGCATGGGCTGAACGCTGGCTTAAAATTAAAAATACAGAAATAGGCCACTCTCAGCAACAAGTATATAAATATAGTGTCGAAAGGCTTAATAATTATATCGGGCATATGAAGCTTAAAGATATTAAAGTTTTTGATATTCAAATTATCATAACGGAATTAAGTGAAAATAATCCCAATACCGGGAAACCTGCTTCAAAAAGTCTTTTAAAATCAATTAAGCAAACGGCGGCACAAGTATTCAAGCTTGCGATTGAAAACAGAGTTGTAGATTACAATCCTGCCGAATATGTAAAAATTCCTAAAGATGCTCCGGCAAACGAACGAAGAGCATTAACCCCGGAGGAAAGATCATGGATAATTGAAACTCCTCATAGAATGCAGACGGCCGCAATGATTATGATGTTCGCAGGTTTAAGAAGAGGAGAGCTTATACCGCTGACATGGAGTGATGTCAATTTAAAGGCAGGAACCATACAAGTTAATAAAGCCGTTGAAATGATTGACGGCAAGCCTCATGTAAAAACTACAAAAACAAAATCAGGCATGAGGTGCGTATATATATCAAATATTTTAATTGATTATCTTTCAAAAATTAAAAAGGAAAGTATTCTTGTTTGTCCCTCACATTCAGGTGAAATGTTTACATCCGATTCATTTAGAAGGGCATGGAATTCTTATCTTTCTGATTTGGATGTAAAATACGGAAAAATTCCACAAAAGAAAAGTAAGTTTGATCCGCGTTTCGGCGGCATAACAATAGATAAAATAACTCCTCATATGCTTCGGCATACTTTCTGCACCATGATGTATGAAAACGGTGTCGACGTAATGACCGCGAAAAATCAAATGGGACACGCAGACATACAAACGACTTTAAATATTTATACTCATTTATCCGAATCGCATACCGAACAGAAAATGAAAAAAATGAATGTAGAAAATATAATATGCAAGTCAATAAATTAAAAAAATGGCTATATATAGCCATTTTTAACTAATATTTTGTTGGTTCGGGACGAAAGGTCTTTTACGAGTGTTGCAAAAGAGGTAAATTTATCTGTAAGCACAGTTATTCGGATATTTGATAAAATTTCATACCCGAAAGCAAAGCTTTCAACCGCATTATCAATTGATGAATTTAAAGGCAATACATGGGGTGAAAAATATCAATGCATACTAACAGACCCAATAAACAAGGTGGTCTTAGATATATTGCCTGAACGCTATGCATACTACCTGACAGATTACTTTCAGAAATTTCCGCTCAATGAACGAAAACAAGTCCGATATTTTGTAAGCGATATGTGGAAAACATTTGCCGAGACATCATCCGTTTGGTTTAAAAACGCGACTCAGATAGTAGATAAATATCATTGGATAAGGCAAGCGATATGGGCTTTCGAAAACGTTCGAAAGTAAGAACAAAAGAAGCTTGGATCGGAATTGAGGAAGTATTTTAAGCGGTCTAAATCCTTGCTAATTAAAAGATTTGAT
>CANRNI010000061.1 GCA_947631945.1 uncultured Clostridia bacterium | reverse complement strand
GGTCATTTTTTGTACACGCACTTTTTGGCGGAGCGACGGTGAGTTGTCTGATAGCCAACAGAAAAGACGACAAAGCCGATATCATCATTAACACAGTCGATAGTTCATTTACCGCAAAGGATAAGGAAAGAGTATAAATCAATAATAAATAGAGATTGTCACATTTCATCTTCTAACAAGGTGAATTTATGAATTCTATGGAAGAAATAATCATCTTCAACGAATGTTCCAACACGGACGGCAGACATATCCATCTGTACCGCAACAAAGAGACGGGTCTGTGGGCAGCCTACGGCTATTCCGCTTACAAGGTGGCAACGATGGAGTGCCACAATGATATCCCGACAGTAAAAAGCTATTCCCAGACGATGCTGATGCCCGTTGTCATTTTAAACAATGACGCCTGCAGACAGATAGCTACCCTATACCATAAAGAAGAACTCACTGCGGATTATATCCGCTTGTCTATATCTGAACCGCGGTCGGTAGATACAGACAACTACCGCAATTGGGCGCAACAGCTGCGCGATACTCTTGCATAACTGTTTTGTCCAACCTTTGGGGTACTTCGAATAATACGTAGATATGAGTAGACCGTATCCGTTGTTGTGCGTTACTGCGATACCGTTTCTTGTCTCCTTCGCAACAGCGTGGTGGATATTCAAATACATTCTGCGGATAGCCATCGACAAGAACATCGTGGACAATCCCAATGCCCGCAAGCTGCAAAAGGAACCGGTACCGGTGCTGGGCGGTGTCGCCGTAGCTTTCGGAATCATTGCGGCGATGGTCGTCGGTGGAATATTCTGCGACATGTCGCAGGTCTATCCCCTGACAGGTATCATGATGATTATGCTCTATGTAGGTGTAATGGATGACATATTGGGGCTCTCCCCTCGCCTGCGGCTTCTCATCGAAATCCTCGTCGTGCTCGCCCTCATATACACTACGGGGTTCGCCATCGATGATTTTCACGGACTGTGGGGCATCGGCAGGCTGCCAAAATGGTTTGCCATATGCCTGACCGTCTTTGCCGGCGTGGGCATTATCAATGCCATCAATATGATCGACGGGGTGAACGGACTTTGCTCAGGATACTGCATCTTCGTCTGCGCCGTCTTCGGTGCGTTTTCCGCCTCGTGCGGAGAAACGGCCGGTACATTTCTCGCAGCCACCTGTATCGGGGCATTGATACCGTTCCTGTGCCACAATATCTTCGGTCTGAAGTCCAAGATGTTCATCGGTGATGGCGGAACTTTGCTTATGGGAACAGTCTTGACGTACTTCGTCATAGAGTGTCTGCATAGTGGCTCGTCGGCTGTGGCGTTGGACGAAAATATCGGTCTTGTTCCGTTCACGCTCTCGGTGCTTGCTGTACCGGTATTTGACACGTTAAAAGTAATAGCCGTAAGGATGTTCCACGGAAGGTCGCCGTTTTTATCCGACAAGTCACACCTGCATCACCTGCTCTTCGAACTGCACTTTTCGCATATCGGCACCACCTGCACGGAAATCCTGCTGAATCTGCTGGTTGTCGGCGTGTGGCGGATGGCATACACACTCGGCGCCTCTATCGATGTACAGTTCTATGCCGTGCTGCTTACAGGCCTCGGCGTTACCTTCGGTCTGTACGGCTACCTCATCTACATCCGCAAGCGCAACACACGTTTCTACCACGCCCTGCTCCGCTTCGGCGACCGAACTCATGTCGGACACTCCAACTGGTTCCTTAAATGCAGAGAACAGTTAGATAAGGAATAGATGACAACATTTTTATCATACCGATGAATCAGGTCAGGGCTGGTGCCGTATTGAATTACGTGCATGGGATGAATATCCACCGCCATGGTGCGCCTGATGAAGCACACCGAACCAGAATACGATCCCGAGAATCCGAAGTTCAAAGAAATGGAAGAAGTTCAGACAGTGGAAATATGAATATGGACATTCTCGGATACACGATTTCGTGCTGATTCTCATAGTTAGTCTGCCGCTGCTTCTGTTCGCACTAAAACATGGGAAAGCAAACGCAGATAAGACATCGGACGAAAATGAATGGTATGATGAGAACGGAAATCATATCTACTACGACAGAAAACTTATACGTTTCCTCGCACGGAAAGCCGCGGTCAGGCGATCCAATGGAACCAAATATCACAAGAGTTTCGATAAATCAAATGAAACTTAACACAATTACAGGTAAATAAATTCATATATAAAATATGTCTATTTTCAAAGACAAAATCCTCCTGATAACAGGAGGGACGGGGTCGTTCGGAAATGCCGTACTGAAACGTTTTCTTGATTCGGATATCAAAGAAATCCGAATTTTTTCGCGTGACGAGAAGAAGCAGGATGATATGCGGCATGCTTTGAACAACAGCAAAATCAACTTTATCATCGGAGATGTAAGGGATTTTGACAGCATCAATAACGCCATGGAAAGGGTTGATTATGTGTTTAGTGCAGCGGCTTTGAAGCAGGTTCCTTCGTGTGAATTCTACCCGATGCAGGCAATTCGGACAAATATTCTCGGATCGGAGAATGTATTGGAAGCTGCAGTCAGAAACAACGTCAAGCGGGTTGTCGTACTGAGTACCGACAAGGCGGCTTATCCCATCAACACCATGGGGATGACCAAAGCTTTAATGGAAAAACTAGCAATATCCAAATCACGGGATGTTCGCACTAAAGAACATGGGACGGTGATATGTGCAACACGCTATGGCAATGTCATGTGTTCGCGGGGGTCAATTATTCCGCTGTTCATTCAACAGATCAAGCAGGGCCTTCCGATGACGGTCACGGTACCTGAAATGACCCGGTTCATGATGTCTTTGGATGATGCAGTGAATTTGGTGCTTTTTGCTTTTGAGCATGCTGATCCTGGCGATTTGTTTGTCCAAAAGGCACCTGCCGCAACTATCGAGGTCCTAGCGACAGCTTTGAAAGAGTTGTTCCATGCTGATAATGCGATACAAGTAATTGGCGCTCGTCACGGTGAAAAGATGTATGAAACGTTGTGTACGAGTGAAGAGATGAGCAAGGCGGAAGACTTAGGTAATTTCTTCCGTGTCCCTGCAGATTTCCGAGATTTAAATTACGCACAGTATGTAAATAACTTCGGATATCGGGTGGATTGCGAACAATACAATTCAGATAATACACGACGGTTGAACGTGGAGGAAATGAAATCTTTGTTGCTGTCGTTGGATTATGTAAAAAAAGAACTTGATAATTATGAAAGATGATATGGTACCATTAGTAAAACCTTATATTCCAGACCGCGATGTTCTAATGCCCGCATTAGAGAGTATTTTATATAGCGGATACATTGCTGAAGGTCAAGCGGTTTACGATTTTGAAAATCGGTTCAAAGAATATATCGGCAATCCCTATTGTTTGGCAGTACATTCTGGAACGGATGCGTTGCATTTGGCGTTTCGACTGATTGGCATACAACCTGGCGACGAGGTAATCAGTACCCCGATGACCGCTGAGCCGACCAATACGTCCATAGTGATGGCCGGGGGCAAAATCGTGTGGGGCGATGTAAATCCGCACAATGGCTTATTGGATCCAGCAAGTGTCCGTTCATTGATTACCGAAAGGACCAAGGCAATCGTTTTGGTACATTATGCGGGTATGGTTTGCGACATGAATGCTTTCACTGCTTTATCGCACGAGTTTGGGATTCCGATTGTGGAAGATGCCGCTCATGCTTTAGGAAGTAAATGGCGAGGTTTGATGACAGGCTGTAATTCCCCCTATACCATTTTTTCTTTACAGGCTATCAAGCACATGACTACTGTAGACGGTGGATTCTTATGCGTCAAGGAGGAAACAGTATTGAACCGTGCTCGCCGCTTGCGGTGGTTTGGACTCGACAAAGGGCGTTCGCGTTTGGAGAATGATATTACGGAAGTTGGTTACAAATACGCAATGAACAACGTCAATGCCACCATCGGGAATGTGCAGATGCAGTATGTACGTGATGTCGTAGGGCGTTACATTGCCAATGGCCGATATTATGATGCTGCATTGTCGGGGATTCCCGGAATTTCACTCGTCGAATATGCTCCTGATACGGAACCTTCGTATTGGCTCTATACGATGCGTGTAGAGCGGAGAGATGATTTCATCAAGATGATGGAGGCTGCGGGTATTATGGTATCGCCACTACATCATCGCAGTGATACGCATTCGCTGTTCAAAGCCTCGCAGCGAGAATTGCCGAATATGGACAAGTGGTATGCAGAATATATTCATATTCCGTGTGGCTGGTGGGTTGATGAAGAGACAAGGAATTATATTGTTGAAACAATAAAAAGAGGTTGGTAGAATATTGAAACGAGAGATTGTATAATTTTATGGATAAAGCAGTTGTTTTAGTTGCTGGTACGGGCAATACTACTGGTATAAATGTGATAAAGGCACTTATGGGCGAGTGCAAAATAATAGGCACTGATTGCAATGAGATTAATGCTGCAAATAAATTCTGTATGAATTATGCAGTGCCGAGAGCCGATAATGAACAATACAAAACGGTTATTCTAGATATCATCGAAAGAGAAAAAATAACGCATATAATAAGTACGAATGACCATGATACAAGGGCTCTATTTATAATGCATGATACCCTTGAAGACAGAAAAATTATTCACAATGCATATTGTAATAATGCTCTTTCGTTTCTTGACAAGGAAAAAACAACCCATCTCTTTCAGAAAAGCCATATTGATACACCCAATATTTTGGATAGACCTCAAATCCCATTTGTGCTACGAAAAAAAGAAATGGGAAATAGGTCAAAGTTTCTTTATATTGTACGAAATGAAGATGACATTAAAAATATTCCTAATGAAGCTTTTTTACATGGTATTATGACAGAGTATGTAGATGGCTCGGAATTTACAATAGATGTTCTATGTGATTCAGAAAGTAATGCTTTGTGTATAATTCCACGGCAACGTCTTGAGGTGCGCAACGGTATTGTCTGGCATGGAAAAACGGTGAAGGACGAGAATCTAATAGAATTAGTAAAAAATATATGCAAAAAAATGCATTTATGTGGAATAATGTGCCTTCAGTGCATAAAGAGTACTAATGAAAAATACAAATTTATAGAAATAAATCCAAGAGTCGGAAGCGGTATTGATCTAAGCATTCATTCAGGATGTAATATTCCATTACTATGGATAAAACTTACTAGTAAAGGAACTTTCACCATGCCAGAGTTGCATTGGGAAACCGAGATGATTAGATACAATTCAGCATATTATTTTCATGCATAAATATTCAATTGCGTTTGATTTCGATGGTACCATTATTAATGTAGCCCATAGAGATTATGCCATATATTGCAAACTTGTGTCGGATTTGTCGGGCTTGACGCTTCCGTTTGAAAGATATTGGTCTATGAGACGAGCACGTACAGACATTCATTTGATACTCTCCCAAAGCGGTATATCGGAAAAGAACGATGTCAATACTTTTCTTCAACAAAGGGCAGAAATGATTGAAGATGAAAAATACCTTGCACTTGATACAGTTATTCCAGGTGTAAAAGAGGCGATAATGCTTAATAGGACCCTTTTTTCCCCTTATTTAGTTACTACACGCAATTATGTGGAAAGATTATATTGGCAGATTGGCAAATTGGGTTTAACCACAGTTTTTGATAATATTATCGTAGCTAGGAAACAGAAGACGGATGCGTATTCTAAAGTTAATCATCTAAAAATAATTGTTGGAGATACAGAAAATGATATTGATGCGGCAAATGCGCTATGTGTTGTGTCTATAGGGGTCCTTTCAGGCATACGTAATGCTGCAACAATTCAAATGTTTCATCCACAATTTATTGCGGATTCTGTGGCAACCATAGATTTCAAACATATTTTGATGAATATTGCTGGATGGATTTGGTGAAGCATATATTAGATATAAGTTAAAATCGATTATATTTTGTATCGGAGCGATACACTTCCATTTCATGTATGTTTTGTGATTCATTTTTAAGAACCGCTTTGTGCTATTGAGGAAGCGTTCTGGTCTAAAAATACTTTATCGTGATTCAATTATATAAACCTTATATGCCAAAAGATTTGCCGGAATTGCCGAATATCCTCCAATCGGGGGCTTTGGCCTACGGCAAATGGGGGAGGCGGTTCGAATTAGCACTCAAAAATTTTGTTGGTTGCGATGAAGATGTATTGGTGGTCAATTCCTACACGTCAGCCTTGCAGGTGATGTTATCCGCTGTAGGAATTAAGACTGGAGATGAAATCATCGCTTCACCTCAATGCTGTTTGGCGTCGACACAGCCGTTGGCAACATTCGGTGCAAAAGTCGTTTGGGCAGACATCGACCCAATACGTGGCACCCTCGATCCGGAAGATGTCGAAAGACGGATTACACCGCATACAAAAATGATTTTCCATAATCATCATTGCAGTTATCCGGGCTATATTGATGAAATCAATGCCATAGGAGAAAAATACGGATTGCAGGTCGTCGATGACTGCATCGAGGCCTTTGGGGCGGAATACAAGGGCCGGAGACTCGGTAATGTAGGCACAGACATCACCACGATGTCGTTTCAGACTGTACGATTGCCCAATGCTATTGACGGTGGTGCGATTATATTCAAAGACAAGACCTGTTATAACAAGGCGATTCGTATCCGCGATTTGGGGGTAGATCGGACAACCTTTCGCGATGAACTGGGTGAAATCAATACGAAGAGCGATATTCCGATGCACGGATACGGCGCAACCATGAACGAAATATCAAGTTACATTGGGTATAGCGAGATGCTAATGTTGCCGGCACTGCTGGAACAACAGCGAAAAAATGCTGTGCATTGGCAACAACTCATTTCGCAGAAATATCCGTCGCTTGCTGTTCTCGATACGAAAGATATTTTGCCATCCTATTGGGTATTTGGGATATTATCGCCAGAGAAGCGGAAAACAATCAAGAGATTCCGCGATGAGGGTTTTTATGCATCGGGGGTACATGTACCTAATACATATTATTCCGTTTTCGGACGGAAAGGCACATTCAAGGGCGTGCAGGAGTTTTATTCTCGTTTTTTGGCAATTCCCAGCGGTTGGTGGGTAGAAACCCGGTAATATGGATATGACTTTATATAGAAGACTGCGTAGATTAGTAGGAACAATATATAGAAGGCTGCGCAGAATTATGCGCGTACGATGGATAGTTACTCTATATCTTAATTTTAGAATTCTTCCGCTAGGAGCTGCAATTAAATTGCCGATAGTTGTTGTTGGTTGTGGGAAAATAAAATTCCGGAATCTTACTGGAGAAATAGAATTTCGTTGTCCTGCTCGATTCGGACTTATTGTTATTGGAAAAGATGTGGACAATATGCCTGCAGCGTTTCTTCCGACTCAAATCTTCTTGGCCGGAAAGTTAATCGTACGGGGGCCTGTCATCATTAATCAAGGGGCAAATGTTGTTGTTTGGCCCGACGCTATACTGGATCTGGGCGAATATGTATTGATTTGCAGCGGCGTAACTCTTAAATCGGTACAGCAAATTACAATTGGTAAATACGCTATGATTTCTTCATGCTGCTTTATCATGGATTCAAATATTCATTGTCTCCGTGATATGCAGACAGGTTTGGTCAAAAATCCGACGAATCCAATCGTAATTGGTGATTGTTGTTGGTTATCAATGAACGCATCTGTAATGGGCGGCGCAAGGATTCCGAGCCATAGCGTATTGACGAGGTATTGTTTTGTAAATAAGGATATTGGATGCTATGGGGGGGGTATTCGGTGGCGCTCCTGCCCAATTGTTGAAACCATGTCGAGAGCGGTTGCTCTCCTTTGATATAGAACAACGTGTCCACCGTTTTTTCAGAACACATCCCGATGAACAGTACTATCACGCTTTTTCGGGTATAGAACAGATTGCAGACAGCAGTATCGACCGATTCTTCCGACCATGAAAATTGGCCGTACCAAATCGGGCATAGGCAACATCATGGAGAATTCAGCATCCTACAGAAACATATTCAAAACAACTTTGGATATTCAGGCAGAAAAGTCCGTACAAGGATGATGCGAATGCATGGAGCAGGTGGCAGTGAACTTACTGTATTGCTCTGTTTTTTGAAAAGTGAATAGAGAACAATCAAAAAAAGTAGTAAGATGCTGGGCAAGAAAATCAAAAGCATGATTAAAAACGACAGATTGTATGCGATCGTCAGGTGTATTAAAAGCATAAACGATCCAAATTACAGGAAACTGGTAAAAGGGTATTATGAAGTATGTGATTATTCATCTATCTTGATTGAGCATAAAGGAGAAAAATATCCGGACAAGATAATATATCATATAGGTTTCTGCATTCCAGATAACAAAAAAACAGCCGCTAGAGATGCTTCCGGCCTTTACGGTTTGTTGCGTAAGACATTATTAGGCATGAGCTTTCCGGATGCTCTTGGAATGGTTCCTGTGGTCGAGTGGGGAAGCAAATCCGTATATTATGATTCCGGCATGGATCCGGTTACATTGAACGTATTTGAATATTATTTTGAGCCGGTTGCCAAGATTCGTTCTAGTGAAGTCAAGGACAGCAAGAACGTGATTGATGTGACTGCATACCATTATAGTATGGTAAATAGCTTTTTCTTCATGGAACGGGCTTCAGATCTATATGCGTCTTATCGTATAGAAGAGCAAGAAATTGAAAGATTGGCAGATTTATACAAAAAATACATTCATCTGAATGACAAGACAAAAAAATATATTGAAGACCAGATCAATGAGATTTTGGATGATGAATCAATATTGGCCGTCCATGTCCGCGGCACGGACTTTAACTTGGGTCTAAAGAATCACCCGATCGTGATAACGCCGGAAGAGTATCTTGAAACCGTAAAGCAAGTGTATGCGGATGGAAATTATAAGAAAATATTCCTTGCTACAGATGATATAAACGCTTTGGATCTGTTCAAGAGGGAATTCAAGGATAAACTGCTGTATTACAAGGACACATTCCGTGCCGAGAGCCATGTCGGAGCACAAGTGACACTTAATAGTCGTCCCTTACATCATTACAAGTTAGGACTTGAAGTTTTGCGCGATGTTTTTACATTGGCAAAATGTGATTCTCTGGTTTGCGGTTTGTCACAGGTATCGTTTGCTGCGCGGTATGTGAATCTGGCTATGGACCGCAATTTTAACGCAGTTGTTGTCATAGATCACGGAGTGAACAAGGAAAGCAGCCCTGAGGCAGTAAAATATGAAAAATAGAAACTTAATACAACAAAAGTGACCTCCGCCAGAGTCCTTAAAAACAGCATAATCTCGGTCATCGGACAGATCCTGACCCTGCTGCTCCAGTTCGTCAACCGCCGTGTATTCGTGATGTTTCTGGACATCGAATACCTCGGCTATCAGAGTGTCTTCGGGAACGTTTTCTCGATCCTTTCTGTCGCGGAACTCGGCATTGGCGGGATAATATCCTTTCACCTATACCGCGAGATAATTACGGACAACAAGCGCGAGATAGGCAAGCTGATGTACCTCTACAAATGGGTATATCGCATAATTGCCACGGTCATGCTTGTTCTCGGATTCGGCGCCTGCGCATTTGTCCCGTTGATTGTCAATGACGCAACAAAAAGTGTCGGTTATCTTTACATAGTTTATTTTCTTCAGCTCGCAAGTATTATTGCCGGATATTTTCTGTCATACAGGCGGGCTATTTACGCCGCCGACCAAAAAGAGTATGTGACGGTAGAAATCGACCTTTTTGCATATGTCATCGTGCAGGTGATACAGCTTGGACTGCTTGTGTTATTCAGAAATTATCTGCTGTACCTCGCAATCCAACTTTCAACCACTCTTTTTGCGAACGTCCTCATAATGCTTAAGTCGAATAAGGATTATCCTTATCTGAAAGAGAAATACAAGATAACCCGGGAGGACATCAACAGGCGCAACATGATCCCCGACATCAAGAACTTCGTGGTGCATAAGATTTCCTACACGGTCTATAGTGGTACGGACAATATCATTATTTCGGCGTTATGCGGCATCAAGAACGTCGCTTTGTACGGGAACTATTTTATTTTGAAGACAGGCGTTTTGACCGTGTTGTTCTATAGACTTCTCAATCCCGTTCAGGCGGCGATCGGCAACATCGTCTACGGCGACCGCAGCAAGAAAGAGCTTTGGAAACAGTTCGAGATGCTCGATGTATTCAGCTTCTTCTTCGCAAGTTACATCAGCGCAGGATTCCTCGTCTTTTTCCAGCCGGCGATTCAGGTCTGGCTCGGCAGTACCGAATATCTCCTGCCTGATTCGTTTGTCATTGCATTTTCATTGACAATCTATTTATTATCAGTTTGGGAAATCGTATACAAATATCGCAGCGTTTTCGGTGACTATAAGCAGGATCGAAACTGTATGCTCCTGTCGGCGATTTTAAATATCATTGTTTCCGTTGTGCTTGCAAAGCCCTTGGGTGTCACCGGCGTTCAGATAGGCACGCTTGCGGCTTTTTTGCCTATTGCATACGGCAGAATCCGGTTCGTCGTAGGCGGTTTCTTCGGGCAGCCGATAAAAAAGTACCTTCTGAAGCACGCCGGACTTTTTGTGGTCGTTCTTGTAGAAAGCGCAACAGTTTATTTCCTCACACGAAATATGCCAGTGACGGTCGTCGGAATGCTTCTCCGCTTCTTAGTTTGGGGAACTGTGCCGCTGGCGGTCAACCTGCTTATATATTTCCGCAATCCGCATTTCAAGGATATGTGCGGTTACTTTAAAAATCTGTCAAATATAGTCAGAGATAAAATAAATCCCCAAAAATCAGCTTACACATGAAAAAAGCCCTAATCACTGGCATTACAGGCCAGGACGGCAGCTATCTTGCCGAATTTCTGCTTGAAAAAGGTTACTCGGTGCATGGCATGACACGCCGTGCGTCGATCTCGAACACCGACCGGATCGACCACATAAAGGACAGGCTCACCCTCATCGATGGCGATCTTACGGACAGTTCTTCACTTGTTAGGATTATCAGCGAGATCCGGCCCGATGAGATCTATAATCTGGCCGCGCAGAGCCATGTGCAGGTGAGTTTCGACGTTCCAGAATATTCCGGCGATGTAGATGCGCTCGGCCCGTTGCGAATCCTTGAAGCCGTCCGTATGCTCAGCCTGACGGGGAAAACAAAAATTTATCAAGCCTCGACCTCGGAGCTTTATGGCAAAGTCAAGGAAGTCCCGCAGTCGGAAACTACTCCGTTTCGCCCGTATTCGCCCTACGCCGTCGCAAAGCAGTACGGCTTTTGGATCACAAAGGAGTACCGCGAAGCGTACGGGATGTTTGCCTGCAACGGAATCCTGTTCAATCACGAATCCGAGCGAAGAGGCGAGAATTTCGTCACGCGGAAGATCACCATTGCGGCGGGACGAATCGCCGAGGGCCTGCAGGATCATCTTGAACTCGGGAACCTCGACAGCCGGCGCGACTGGGGCTATGCAAAGGATTATGTCGAATGTATGTGGCTGATAATGCAGCAGGACAAGCCGGAGGATTTCGTGATTGCGACGGGCGTCCAGCACACTGTCCGCGACTTTGCGGAGAAAGCGTTCGCGGTGAACGGCATACATATCCGCTGGGAAGGCAGGGGGCTTGAAGAAAAGGGCTATGATGAAAAGACCGGCAGAATGCTTGTCTGTGTGAGTCCAAAATTCTACCGTCCGACGGATGTCGTGAACCTATTGGGCGATCCAACTAAGGCGGAGACCGTCCTTGGCTGGAATCCTCAAAAGACAAGCTATGAGGAACTGATAAGAATCATGGCGGAGCATGACCGGAAAATGGCCATGTATGAAAGAGCAGTCTTAAATTCAGAAAGAAGAGAAATATGAATAAAATCGGAGTGGGCTACGCGTCGGTTACGGACATCGAGAAGAAATATGTAATGGATGCGTTGGACAGCCAGCGGCTATCGCAGGGAAAATATGTCGCGAAGTTTGAAAAAATGTTCGCGAACATGCACGGGCATAAGTACGGGGTGATGTGCAACAGCGGCACAAGCGCCCTGCACCTTGCCATCCTTGCGCTCAAAGAAAAGTATGACTGGGAGGGCGACGCCGAGATCCTCGTTCCTGCAATTACATTTATCGCGACCTCAAACTCGGTCCTCCACGCGGGCTTGAAGCCTGTTTTTGTGGACGTAAACATCAGGTCCTACAATATGGACCCTGACGAGATAGAAAAGCACATCACCGACAGGACGAGGTGCATAATCCCCGTTCACTGCTTCGGCATGCCCTGCGAAATGGACAGAATCAGCGAGATTGCAAGGAAGCATGATTTGAGGATAATAGAGGACTGCGCCGAGGCGCATTTTGCGAAGATAAATGGCAAGACAGTCGGCAGTTTCAGCGACATAATGGCATGCAGCACCTATGTTGCACACACTTTGACAACCGGAGTCGGCGGTGTCATGTGTACAAGCGATCCCGAACTTTCGGAGATATTGCGGTCCCTTGTCTCGCATGGCAGAGCCTGCACCTGCGAGAGGTGTATAGCCTCCGACAGCAATCAGGTCTGCCCGAAAAGGCTCAAGACGGACATGGACAGACGGTTCACGTTCGTCCGCCTTGGTTACAGCTACCGCATCGGCGAACTTGAAGGCGCACTGGGACTCGGACAGCTTGAAAGGGTCGATGAGATAATGGGAGCAAGGCATAGAAATGCCGCTTATCTGCTCAAAGGGCTTGAGCCTGTAGAGAAGTACATACAGCTCCCGAGGCACCCCGAGAACATCGAGCACACATACATGATGTTCCCGATTCTTGTCAAGCAGGAAAGTCCGAAGACTAAAAACGAATTGGTCAGGTATCTTGAATCGAAGAACATCGAGACACGGCCGATGCTCTCGCTTCTGAATCAGCCAATCTACAGAGAGCTGTTCGGCGACATCGAGAAAGATTATCCGAATGCCGAATATATAGACAACAACGGCTTCTACATCGGCTGCCACCACGGCCTCGGGAAAGAGGAGCTGGACTACGAGATCAAAGCGTTGTTGGAGATTTTCAAATAACGATGCGGGAGCATGCTGAAGGATTCTAAAATCTATGTGGCGGGCCATCGCGGAATGGTTGGCTCGGCGATAGTCAGAGAGCTTGAACGGCAAGGATATACAAATATCATAACAAGAACTCATGCGGAGCTTGATCTGTGTAGACAGGCTGACGTCGAAAGTTTCTTTGAAGAGGAAAAGCCGGAGTATGTTTTCTTGGCAGCAGCAAAAGTGGGTGGAATAGGCACAAATTCAATTCATCCGGCCGATTTTATGTATGATAATATACTGCTTGAATTTAATGTAATTAACACCGCATGGAAAAGCGGAGTAAAAAAGCTGGAATTTATAGGTTCATCATGCATTTACCCGAGACTTTGCAATCAGCCAATGAAAGAAGAATATCTTTTGACCGGGTCACTTGAACCTACAAATGAAGCATACGCTTTGGCAAAGATTGTAGGGTTAAGATACTGTGAATACTTAAACAGACAGTATGGCACAGGATATATTTCAATTATGCCCTGCAATATTTATGGAATCAACGATAACTATAGTAAGGAGACATCCCATGTCTTGCCTGCAATGATACGTCGTTTTCATGAGGCCAAGGAAAATAATTATAGTGTAGTTACGTGCTGGGGAGACGGTTCTGCATACAGGGAGTTTTTATATGCTGATGATTTGGCAGATGCAAGTATATATTTCATGAATTATTATGACGGAAGCGAAACAGTAAATATAGGATCGGGCAGAGATGTCACTATAAAAGAACTCGCAGAACTGGTTGCCCAAACCATTGGATACAATGGGAAAATTCGTTGGGATACATCTAGACCGAACGGAATGCCTAAGAAACTTTTAGATGTAGCCAAAGCAACGAACTTTGGCTGGATTTACAAAACCGAGCTTCGCGATGGCATACGTCTGGCCTACGAGGATTTTCTCAATCATCCAATGCGAATGAACCCATAACTATAATCGCAAAAACGAAACGTACAATTTTCAAAAACGAAACGTACAAATTTAATTATTTTTTTTTGGAGGGTAGTGTAAACTAAACTGTGTCAAGTTATTTTTTGGAGCTGTTTTGGGATATTGAAGGTTCCAAAGCGGCTCCG
>CANRNI010000060.1 GCA_947631945.1 uncultured Clostridia bacterium | reverse complement strand
GGCAAAAATGACGGGAAATCTCGGTGCAGATGCGCGGCAAAGGCGGTAGCCGTTAATTGTGCGGTATTGCCTTAAATTGAGCCGCCCACTCGTCATCTGTCATCTGCGCCGGTTCTTTTCTTTCTCGCTCCCTCTTTTCCTCTTTCATACGCTTTATGCAATCGAAACATTCCTTTACGGTGTTGCCTAAGTTTTCTCTCATCGTTTCAAGCCTTACAAGATAACCTATTTCTTTATCCGATAAATCCTGAGAGAAATATGTAATATCAATCGAACGGTTTTCCTCGATTTTTTTTGCGATAAGCTTATAAATTTTCAGATTGAGCTGTGTTGCGAAATCATCATCGCTTAATTTATCTTTAATTTTACAGTAAAAATCAGGATTTTGCAAAAGGGAAGCTATCAGCGTTTCTTCGGCTTTCGCGGCTGTGATATTTCTGTAACGTTCGGGATTTACCTGTTTCAAAGCTTCGTCGTTGAACGACGCGGCCTTTGAAAAGCTGTCGCGTCTGTTTCTGCGCAAACGCTGCCGCGACGCTTTTTCAATCTGAACGACTATAGCCTCCTTTGAAACTCCAAGCTCGTCCGAAAGCTTCGAGGCGTAAACGTCCCATTGAATCGGGTTCCTGAAAGAAGCGAGTATATCGACCGCTCTGTCTAAATACGCGACCTTTCCGTCCGAGGACGTCAAATCAAAATCGGCCTTTGTCCTTTGCAGGTCAAATTCTATATCTCCTACGGCGTTGGCGAGTATTTTTTGCATATGCTCTCTGCCGTATTTCTTGATTATTTCATCAGGGTCCTTGCCGCCGGAGAGCTTTGCGACCTTTATTCTCAACGGAGTTTTCGATAAAATTCCTATAGCCTTGCGCGTAGCTTTCTGACCAGCTTCGTCGCTGTCGTATGACAAGATTATTTCTTCGGCGTATTTTGACAAAAGCTTTGCCTGTTCGGGCGTGAAAGCCGTTCCGAGCCCCGCGACGGCGTTTGTGAAGCCCGCCTGATGGTACGCTATAACGTCCATATAGCCCTCGCACAGTATCAAAGCTTTTCCCGTTCCGCGCTTTGCGAAATTCAGCGCGAAAACACCCTGACTTTTTTTGTAAACAAGCGTATCAGAGGTGTTTACATATTTTGGTTTTGAATCGTCAAGAACTCTGCCTCCGAAAGCGATAACGCCGCCTCTGAGGTCGATAATCGGAAATATCGCTCTGTTCCTGTAAGTGTCTATAACGTTTCCCTTTTGAGTTTTTTTTGCGAGATCCGCCTGCAAAAGCTCCGTTTCGGAATATCCCTTTGACTTCATATGCTTTATAAGAGCGTCCCATCTGTCCGGCGCGTATCCCAAACCGAAATGTCTGATGGTTTCTATCGTAAGACCTCTGCCGAGAAAGTAATCAAGACCAGCTTTTCCCTCATTGGTAAACAAATTGTTGTGAAAAAATTTTGCGGCTTCTCTGTTCGCTTCAAGTATGCGGCGCCTCAGCTTTGCCACGCCGTCATCGTAACCGTCCGCAGGCATCGCAATTCCGCTTCGGTCGGCAAGAAAAGTAACAGCTTCGCTGTAATCAAGATTTTCTATATTTTTTATAAATATAATCGCGTCGCCGCCGGAACCGCAGCCGAAGCAGTAATACGACTGCGTGTTGATGTATACTGTAAATGACGGCGTTTTTTCATTATGAAAAGGGCAAAGCCCCGTAGCGATTGGACCTCTTACCCGCAAATCAACATAAGGAGATATAACGTCTACTATATCGTTTCTGTCTTTGACTTCCGCAAGAAATTCATCACTGAACCGCATAATATACACTCCTTCTAAGGAAAAACTGATTAAATCGAACGTGCAGATTGCGCCATGAGATTTTTCGTCAGATTGACAAAAGTGACGAAGGAATACTAGCGTATTTCAAGGAACTTTTGGCAAAAATGACGGAAAATATCGGGGCAAGATGTGCGTTCAGCCGTCAGGCGTGATTTATTCAGTATTTCCTAATTATTATATACTGTTTTTGCGTTTAAAATCCTTTATTTTTCTTATATCTTTATTTTATATACGCTTTATACTGCTCCAATTATGTAATTTCGGCATATTTTTCCGAAATTTTTACGGCGCTGTACTTTCCGAAGCTTAAATCTGTCAGTGATTCACAGAATTGTTTTTCATTTTCAGACGGTACATAAAACGTTACGGCAACGTTTTCTCCGAAATCCGTATTAATCGACACTCCCTTAAAGGAGGGGATAAGCGAAGCAAGTCTGCCGTAAAAATTATAGTCGCACTCAACCGACATGACTGAGCATACGGACATTTTGATTATTCCGGCGGCGTCAACCGCGATTTTGGAGGTATGGGAATACGCGCGGACAAGCCCGCCCGCGCCGAGCAGTACTCCGCCGAAATACCTCGTAGCGACAACCGCGCAGTCCGTAAGATTTTCTTTAAGCAAAACGTCAAGTACGGGAACTCCCGCTGTGCCGGAGGGTTCGCCGTCGTCGGAATAACGTCTTGTCCGGCCCTCTCTCAATACGTAGGCGTAGACGTTATGCGTAGCGTCCCAATGCTTTGAGCGGATTGAATTTATAAAGTCAATCGCTTCCTCCTGCGTTTTCACAGGTTTTGCGTATCCTATAAATCTCGAGCGCTTTTCATAAAATTCATCGCTCGCTTCATTTCTTAAAGTCAAATAATCATACATCGGCTTTACCTGTACGGTTCGTAAAATGGATTATCGTGAATACAATAATCAAATACGACAAAAAGCGGCACCGAAATACAGTGCCGTTCTTTACAAAAACAAATTACTTGTCAAGATTATAGCGCTTCTTGAATCTGTCAACACGTCCGCCTGTATCAACAAGCTTCTGTTTGCCTGTGAAGAAAGGATGGCACTTGGAACAGATATCAACGCGCAGATCGCCCTTTGTTGAACCTGTTTCATAAACGGCGCCGCAAGCGCATCTTATCTGCGTCTGTTTATAATTAGGATGAATACCCTCTTTCATTACGATTCACCTCTTTCAATCATTACATAACGAATGTATTTTAACATACCGATTCGGGAATTGCAATACAATTTTAAAAAAAATTATAACTTTTTATTTTTTTACAGTTTTAATGTAAAAATATATTTATGATTGAACAAATAAAAGCAGATTTTTGTAAAAAAATTGTTGACAAACACTAAAGTATATTTTATAATTATTTATGAGTATTACTGTTTCATGAGAGGTTTGATATTGCAGTCATGGAATTTAACTCATGTGATGACGTCCTGTTTTCGCATCTGAAAGATGAAGAGCTGATTGACCGCATAAGGTCCGGAAGCGAAAAATCTTTTGACGCGCTGATAAAGCGTTACACAAAAACCGTCATGCTCATGTCAGGCTCTTATTATTCCGAGTCGCTGACAAAGGACGATTGGTTCCAGGAGGGAATGTTGGGGCTTTTGTTTGCCGTTCATTCCTACAGCCGTGAGCGCGGGGTCAGCTTCGGTTCATATGCTTCCGTGTGCATAAAAAATCATCTTAATTCATCATGGAAAAAGGCGAATAATTTAAAAAACGCACCGCTCAACGGTTATATTTCATATGATGACACAGTAATTCCGTCAGTAAATTCACCTGAAGACGACTATATACAGAATGAGCGTTACCGCTCCTTTACAGAGAATTATACCGATAATCTTTCCGGCACGGAACAAAAAGTATTCGGCTGTTATCTGTCGGGCTTCAGCTATGAGGAAATAGCGAAAAAGCTCGGAATGACAGAAAAATCAGTTGATAACGCTCTTTGCCGCGCCAAATCAAAATTGAAAAAGGCGTTTAATATTTGAAACAGGTCCGCTTTCGGCGGCTGTCATATAGTCACGGTACTCTTAATAAGCGTTATTTTTTATCTAAGGGCGTCGGCGCGATTGCGTACCGCGGCAAACAAATTAATACAAGTGAGGTACTGGCTATGTATGAAGACAAAACACTCATTTGCAAGGATTGCGGAAAAGAATTCATTTTCTCTGCAAGTGAGCAGGAATTTTACGCTGAAAAGGGTTTTGAAAATGAACCCCAGCGTTGCAGAGAGTGCCGCGCGGCACGCAAACAGAGCAGAGGCGGAGAGCGCAAATTTTACACCGCTGTTTGCAGAGAATGCGGCGGCGAAGCAAGGGTTCCTTTTGAACCTAAGAGCGATAGAGGCGTACTTTGCAGCGCGTGTTTTGAAAAAGCGAGAGCGTCGTCCGAGAAATAATGCACGGAATATTTACATATGTGTGAACACACTTTAAGGAAACACTGATTAAATTGAACGTGCAGATTGTGTCATGAGATTTAATCAGTATTTCCTAAAAATTTACAATAAATAAAAATGCTGTTCATTCGGACGGCATTTTTTATTTTCTCCAAAATATAAAAAGCGTTGAATTTAATTACTTTAATATCGCGGTTCGCAATGAAAAAAATAATATCGGGTGATTAAAATGAAAAAAATATTATCGTTTTTAATGGCATTTTTATCGGTTTTTTCGGCGGCCGCGTCAAAAGGGGAGTCGCAGCGTGAAGAATCGGTAAAACTTCCGATAGTAATGTATCATCATATATCGGAAAACAAGAGTCTTTTAAATAAATATGTGATAACGCCCGAGGAGTTTGAAAGCGACGTAAAATATTTAAAAGAAAACGGATATACTTCCGTTCTGCCGTCGCAGATAATAGACGGAGATATACCCGAAAAACCTGTTATGATAACGTTTGACGACGGATTTCTCAGCACATATAAATATGCTTTGCCGATTTTAGAAAAATATTCAATGACGGGCGTATGCGGAATCATAGGGTCTTTAGCGCAGGAATACACGGATAATCCTAATACCGTATCCGACTGCGCGTATATGGATATAAACACGGTAAAAAAGCTTTCGGAAAACGGCGTTTTTGAAACTGTATGCCACACATACGATATGCACTCGATTTCAGCGAGAAAAGGCTGCGCGAAAATGAAAGAGGAAAGCGACGCCGAATACAGAGCCGCGCTTATAAAGGACCTTACAAGGTTCAACGAGCTTTATGAAACAATCGAGGGCGCGCCGAGCGATATCATTGCTTTTCCCTACGGAGCATATACCGATGCTACAATAGAAATCGCTTCCGACTGCGGCTTTAAAATAATGCTGACGTGCGACGAAAAGGTGAACGTGGTAAATAAGACCGCAAAAAATTATCCGCTCGTACTCGGAAGATTTAACAGACCTCACGGAATAGCAAGCGAAACATTCTTTTCCGTATGGGACAAACAATAATGAGGAATTAGGAATGATGAATTAGGAATTATCGGAAGCCCAAGGGCTTAATTATATATTGTATATTTCAAGATAGCGTGTATAAATTTTTGTATATTATTAATAACAAAGCAAACAACCGCTCTCAAAAATACTATAGGCAATACCGCATAATTATTGTCGTGCAGATGCGCGGCAAAGGCGGTAGTCGTTAATTGTGCGGTATTGCCTATAATTTAAGACGCGAAGCGTCTACCGATAATTCCGCACTCCTAATTCCTAATTCCTAATTATTTTATCGTTTGCGGTTTATTTTCCCGAAACCGTGACCTTATCGAAGGCTACCCACGGGAATACGCAGGTGCCGTCCTCGGCGGTTTCTTTTGAAATGTCGGTTACATTCAAGAGCATTTCCGCAAGATTGCCGCTTATCATTGTTTCAAGAATGGGCTTTGTTATTTTGCCGTTTTCTATAAGAAAACTGTTTTTCGCGACTGCGGAGAAATCGCCGTTTCCGGCGGGCGAACCGCCCGAAAGTCTGCAAACGAGTATACCCTTGTCGATTTTTTTAATAAGCTCGTCATACGGAGTTTCGCCGTTCTTAACCTCCATACAGCCGCTGAGAGTCGAGCATCTCTGTTCGCCGGTTTTTCTCGCCGCGTATTCGGTCAAAGTGAAGTTCTCAAGTATTCCGTTTTTGATAATGTCGCAGTTCTTTGTTTTATAGCCCTCCGAGGTGTATCTCTCTCCGCCTATAACTCTTTTGTCAATCGGTATGAGCGAAACGGTAAGACTTTCCGAAGCGACCTTTGTACCTTTTTTATACCGCCATGGGCTTGTTCCGTCGATTATAGCCGTGCTGCCCGTAAAATCGGAAACCGCTGTGCCAATAATATCTCCTAAACAAGAAGGCGCAAATACAGCCGTTCCCGTAAACTTACCCTCAAACGGAACCGCTTCAAGCTCTTTTTCGCAAAGTCCGTACATCATTCTCTGCGTACCCATATCGAGGATTTTTTTGTCGAGAGAAGTAAAATCAAGACCTGTGGAATTAAAAGAAGTCGTCTTGTCTCCGTCATGCGCCGAATACATTGTGCTTATCGAATAGTAAGAATTTCTGTTTGAAAACTCTACCCCGTTAGTATTTGCGAAAACGGACGTTATGTCGGAATAATCGGTTATAAGCTGTTCCATGAGCACTTTGGGGTAATCCCTGCTCAAATCTGTCATATATTCGTTTATTCTGTCAAAGAATTTATCACGGTCGCAGTTATCGACGCCGTCGAAGAAATCCTCGTTTTCCTCCGTTTTTTCGGCTATGGAAAGGCAGTCGTCTTCAGCAGCGGCAGCGGTGTTTTCAATGCACTCCTTCGCCGCTTCGTCTATTGATTTTTCATCGGTCTTATTTATCGCGATTACGCCTTTTTTCATATCCTTGATAACTTCCATAACAACAGAGCTGTCAAAGGTCGAACGCATAAGACTGAAATTTCCCGCATCGACGTTTATTTCGTCCGACGAGCCTATTACTACTTTGCACTGCGCATCGTCCGCCCCGTATTTTTTCAGGCAGGAGAGAGTATACCGCGCGATTTTCTTGATTTCTGAAAGTTCCATACTTATAACCTCACCTTCCGCCTATATTTATCCTGCATTTAACCGCCGGACCGCCGTCCGAAACGGGCATCGGCTGTTTTTTTCCGCAGTAGCCCGACGACGCCCAGCTTATTTCGTCCGAAAGCATATCAACGGTTTTAAGCATATCGAACGCGACGCCCGAAATTGTCGTATCGCGTATGGCTTTGCCGAGCTTGCCGTTTTTGATTTCGTAACCCATTGTTATGCCGAACATAAATTCTCCTGTTGTGTCGGCCTGACCGTTCTGCGTCCTCGTCAGATAATAGCCGTTGTCGATTGACGCTATCATATCCTCAAGCTTATCGGTTCCCGGGAGAATAGCCGTGTTCCTCATTCTTATAAGCGGCTCGTCGGAGAATGAGAACGCTCTCGCGTTTCCGCGCGGCTTCATATCAAAGTAAAGAGCCGATTCCTTGTTGTTCATGTATTCCGTGAGAATACCGTCCTTTATCAGCACCGCGTCCTCGCAGGGCGTTCCCTCGTCGTCAACGTAGACGGGTAGCGGAACTTCCTTTCCGAACGCCGTATGAGCGAAATCTATTATTGAGATTTTATCGGACGCGACTTTCTGCCCGAGCTTTGACGCGGCGACGGAGCCTGCCAATACGAGGTCGGCTTCGACTGTATGTCCTACGGCTTCATGCGCTATCATTCCGGCTATTGAGGAATCTATTATACAGTCGCATACTCCCGCTTCGGAAAACACGCCCTCTTTTTTCGCCATGAGCTTTTCGTAGAGGTCGTCGATTTTTTCGTAAAGCTCTTTAGGGTCGGTAAATACCTCGGTAAAATAGCCCCTTTGACAGTCCATAACGTCAAACAATTCAACGTTCGTTCCGTCAGCCGCTTCCGCCGTCATAGAAATATATATGCACGACCTCGGCGATATCGAATGTGAAAAGCTGCCTGTTGAAACGTGCAGGAGCCTTTCTATGCTGTCAAATCTTATCATAACGCTTCTGCTTGCGAGGTTAGGATATTTTTCCGAAATATAATCGTCGAGACGGCGGGCGTAATCTATAAGAATTTTTTGAGGTACGTCTATAAAATCGTGTTTTTCATGATAATCCGCTATGGTGGTATCAATAAGAGGCGGCTTGCCTTTATTTACGCGCCTGTCGAGAAACAGAGCGTTGTCTCTCGCGGCGTCGATTACCTCTTTTATACTTTCGTCGCTGTATTCGCCTGCCGAAGCAAAGCCGTAAACGCCGTTTTTATATACTCTCGCGCTCACTCCGCTTGTTGTGGCCCTTGAATTGCCGACGAGATTCCCCGCAACTATGCTGACGCCGCTGGTCGTATTAATTTGGGAGCGTATCTCGGCGTAATCCGAAACGCTTTCCATATGCTTTTTGATTAAATCATTAAGCATTGTATTTTTTCCTCCTTTTACCGTTAACCGAAAAAGTTTTGAATAGTAGAACCGAGTCCGCTTACGCTGTCGCTGAGCCTGCCGAAAATACTGTCGAGTATAGACGATGAGGAAGTTACCTGACTTCCCGTATTGGGACCTGTTATATCGCCGCTTGAAGGAGCGTCGCCCCATATTTCAACTGTTATTTCGGTGCCTTCAAATACAATAGAACCGGCTGCCGGAGTCATGGACGCTACCGCGCCTGCCGTCTGTCCTCCGGTATTCTGCTTTTCAACTATATTATATGAAAGATTAAGCTTGCCGAGATAATAAACGGTTTCCGTAAACGGCATACCCGTAAAATTGGGAAGCGTTACGGTCGATACGCCCTTGCTGTAGGTAAGGTTCAGAACCGTACCCTTTGCGACCTCCGTACCGGGCGCTATATCCTGCTCGAAAATTACTCCTTGCGCGTACTGGTCGGAGGACGCGGGCTTAAGAGTTATTTGCAGACCGTAGGTGTCCGCGACTTGCGCTATATACGGGTCGTCCTTCGTATAGTTTGAAAAATCGGGCATTTTAAATACCTTTGCCGACGTGCCGGCTCCGCCTCCCACGTTAAAGGATATTATACCCGTAAGCACAAGACATATAAAGAATATTATCATTACGAATACAATGCTTATGCTCAGAATTATTGTTGAAGCCGTAGACGTTTTTTCTACGGGATTTATTTCCTTTTTAAGCACAGGTACCGACGGGGACACGTTTACGGCTACCGGGTCTGAGGTTTTCTGCGGCTTAATATCGGCGGAATCTAATTCGCTTATAGGGTCGATAAGCGAAACGCTCGAAAGCATTGCCGCCGTTTCCTTTTGCTTTTCAAAAGCTTCCTTTGAAAACGACGCTTTAAACGTTTTTACGTCATGCGTTCTGTCGGATGGAAGCACCTGCAAAGCGCCTATAAAAGCCGCAAGCACATAGTCGGGGAGTTCCCTTGCGTAGACTGCCGGAATTGACAGAGAATCCTCTTTTGAGCGGATTTCGGCGTCGATGGGTATTGTTCCCGTAATGCATTTATAGAGGACTGCGGCAAAGCCGTATACGTCGGTTGACATTGTAAGGCTCATATTGTTGGCATACTGCTCTATAGCCGCGTATCCGGGTCTTATATCAACGGGAATTGCTCTGTCGGCTTTTCTTGTTTCACTTATGCCGAAGCCCCATGGCTTAAACTTGCCGTTGCTGCAAAGGAATAAAGTATCGGGAGATAACGCGCCGTGGATTATACCGGCTTCATTAAGGGCCTCCACCGCGTCAAGAGCGGGGAATACCTTGTCCTTTACTTCGTCCCAATCGAGTGTGCCGCCCTTTTCCTCAATGTATTCCGAAAGAGTTTTGCTTCCGTCCGCCTCGGCTACGGCGTAGGCTGTGTTGTTTGCCTCAAAAACATCGAGGACGGTAATAACGGAATCGAGCGTTTTAAGCTTCATTATATTATGCCACATATTTAAAAATTCATTAAGCAAACTTTTATATGTCGGCGTTTTTCCTTCGGGTACAGATACATGAGTATCGCCGGTATTTCTTTCCGAGAGATTTTCGGGCAGAAATTCTCTTACTCTGACGCAGTTGTTGGTTATGGTATCAAGACCAAGGTAAGTTACGCCCTCGCCGTTTTGCTCGAGAATATCGCCTATAACGTATTTTCCCGCAAGAACTGTGCCGTAAGCTAGAAAAGGAGCCGACTGCTCCTCGGTCATATCAAAACCGCAGTAAGGACATTTTTCAGCTTCTCCCACATCGTTCATGCAGCCCGGGCAAAGATGATTATAAAATCCCATAGGGGACACCTCCGGTGTTTTTCCGTTTAATTTATTTGTTTATATAAGTTTATATAATAATTATTATAACATATTAATTTATCCGTGACAACATCAAATATGTAAACTTTATTTGATTCTTCCGCGCGGTTAATTCTCGTCGCCTAAAACGGCTTCCGCGCATTTTATTCCGTCAACCGCTGCGGAAACTATCCCTCCGGCGTATCCCGCGCCTTCTCCGCACGGATACAGACCTCTTATGTTGGTTTGGAAAAATTCGTCGCGCAAAATTCTTACCGGCGAAGAGCTTCTGCTTTCGGGAAACGTCAGAACAGCGTCGGGCAGAGCGAATCCGCGCATTTTTTTATCGAACGCTATTACCGCGTCGCTTATGGTATCCGTAACGTATTTTGGAAGAACCTTTCTGATATCGGTAAAATTCACGCCCGTCGGGCATGAGGGATTTACCGAGCCTTTTCTTTTTGACGGCGTACCGTTTAAAAAATCGCCTACAAGCTGAGCGGGAGCCGTGTAATCGTTTCCGCCGAGAGCAAACCCCGCGCGTTCTATTTTTCTCTGAAATTCCATGCCCGAAAGGGGAGTGTCGCCCTCAAAATACGACGGCTCGATTCCTACGAGTATCGCGGAGTTTGCGTTTTCGCCGTCTCTCGCGTATTCGCTCATACCGTTTGTTACCATTCCGCCCTCCTCGGAGGACGCGGCGACTACCGTACCGCCGGGACACATACAAAACGTATAGCCGCCTCTGCCGTGCAGAGGGTGGTTTGAAAGCTTGTAATCGGCGGCTCCGAGCCTTTTATCGTTCCACATATTTCCGTACTGTATCTTATTTATAAGCTCTTGGGGATGTTCTATTCTCGTCCCGACGGAAAACGCTTTCCGCTCCATTTTTACGCCTTTTCGAAACAGCATTTTAACCGTATCGCGCGCGGAATGTCCTATACAAAGAATTATGCAATCCGTTTCAATATCATGCGAGCAGCCTTTTTCATCTATATAAGTAAGTCCGTGAACAAATTCATTCGCCGTAATAATATCCGTAAGACGGCAGTTAAAGAGCAGCTCGCCGCCCATAGATATAATATCCTCTCTTATACTCTTTACAACGGCTCCGAGCTTGTCCGTACCTATATGAGGTCTTGCCGAATACATAATTTCCTCGGGCGCGCCGTGAATGTAAAGCTGATTTAAAACCTCGCGGCACCGGCTGTCCTTTATGCCTGTGGTGAGTTTACCGTCGGAGAATGTTCCGGCTCCGCCTTCACCGAACTGCACGTTGGATTCCGTGTTGAGCTTTCTTTCGTTCCAAAAAACGGAAACGTCCTTTTTTCTTTTGTCAACGTCGCCGCCTCTTTCGAGAATCAGAGGTTTAAGACCGCATTTTGCAAGTATAAGACCGCAGAGCATTCCTGCGGGCCCGAATCCGACGATGACGGGACGAAGATGCGAGGTCCTCTTTACGGGCGGGATTTCATACTTGTATTTTTCTCTTAAAGATACCTTGTTTGCGGAGTATTTCGCCGCGATTTTCTCTTCTCCGAAAGGCAGCTCAACGTCCGCCGAATATATCATTTTTATATTGTTCTTTTTTCGTGAATCTATAGATTCTCTCGATATTTCAAACGACAGAAAGTCATCGGGCGAAACTCCTATAAAGTCAGCGGCGAGTTCTTTTAGCCGCTGAATCGGTTCTCCTATATCGAGTACAAGTTCGTTTATTCTAAGCATTTTCTTCTCCGAATTATTTTCCGAATTTATTTTCGGATAAATATTTTGCCGCCCCGAGCCCCGCGCATCTTCCCGAACTCCAAGCCCACGCGAGATTATATCCGCCGCACCTGCCGTCAACGTCCATAACCTCTCCGCAAGCAAAGAGCCCTTTTACGGATAACGCTTCAAGAGTTGCATTATTGAAGCATTCGGTATCGGCTCCTCCCGCTGTTACCTGAGAATGTTCAAAGCCGAGCACGCCGCTTATTTCAAACAGCTCCGAGCAAAGTATTTCCGTTAGAGCCGCGCATTGATTTTTTGTGACAGACGATATCGGAGCGGAGCATTTTATATTTGCCGAATTAAGCTTCGCGATACCCAGCTTTTTCGGCATAAGTCCCGTAAGCAAATCCTCACACGGCAAATACGGATTTTGCTTTTTTCTGTTTTCTATGTATTCCGATATTTCTTCGGGGGAAAAATCCGGCAGGGAATTTACCGAAAGCAGAAGCTTGCCCTTTTTATGAAGCGCGAAATGCTCCGAAGCTGCCCTTGAAACTTCCATAGCCGGAATCCCCGAAACGCCGTAATCGGTATACTGCAATTCGCCCGAAGAAAAAGCCGATACCTTGCCGTTGTCAACAACAAGTATTTCTCCGCGCGCTCTGAGACCTTTAAGAGATTTGTTTTTGCTTTTCAGTATTATGCCCGTAAGAGACGGAAACTGCGGATTAAGCTTTATTCCGAGCGAATGTAAAAGCTCAAAGCACGAGCCGTCCGAACCTTGAACGGGGGAGGATTTCCCGCCTCCCGCTATAATAACGGCGTCCGAAAAATATTTTCCGTTAAGAATAAAGCCGCCGTCTTTTTGCTTTACGTCCGTTATTTTTGTATCGCAAATAATTTCAACGCCGAGCCTCTGCAATTCAAACCTTAAAGCGTCCAGCACAGACGAAGCCTGTAAGCTCATGGGATACATTCTGCCGTCATCCTCAAGCCTTGTGTAAAGTCCCATGCTGTTGAAAAACTCGGTGTTGCTTTCGGGAGTAAAAACGCCGAAAATTTTTTTTGCAAGCCGGACGCCGCCGCTGTATTTTTCCATGTCGGCATTTTTATTAAGAATATTGCATCTTCCGTTGCCCGTCGCAAGGATTTTTTTGCCGTATCTGGGAAGCCTTTCGTAGATTACGATTTTTATTCCTGCGCCTGTTTTTTCGCGGAACCGAGCCGCTTCAATTGCAGCCGCCATGCCCGAAGCTCCGCCGCCTATAACAGATAATACCGATTTGTTCATAAAAAAATCCTTTCGGACGCTTATATACCGCATACCTTAATATTATTATTTTACGCTCTGCACCGAGATGTGTCAAGTGCCAATGCAAATATAATTTCAATTCGGAAGAAGTAAATATTTAATAAAGAAATGATTAAGATGTTCAAAGAAAAAAATTAATTTGAGACAACAAAACAACATAAATAAATAAGATTATTGAAAAATAAAAATTCGGTATGATATGCTGAATTAAGACAGCGGCACAGCGAAAAAAGCGGACAGTTTGTGCGAAAATCGGCAATCAGTCTTTGTGCGGTATTGCCTTAAAAATATTTCAGGAGTGAAAAATAATATGTCAAAGAAAGTGAAGCATGATATGCCTAAAAAGCGTATCATAAGTATTATAATAAAAACGGTTGTTTTTGCGGTTATATGCGTTGCCGCGTTTGTCGGAATTAAATATTGTTATAAAATAATAAATAACTACTATATATCGCGCATAAATTATAGCGATGCGCAAAGCGGAGATACTGACATTAAGGAATATACGGAAACTCCAAAAGCCGATAAAATAATAAAAAATTATGCGCAAAAGCATGGCTTATCGGAAAGCGAATATCCGCAAAGCTTGAGAGTTATGCTTGAAAAAAATCAAGAAACTAAAAATTTTGTGCTTGAATATCCGTTAAAAAAAGACAGTGCCGAGACGTTTGATTTAAAAGAATGCTGCGGCGGAAATGAAGTTCCTCTGCTTATGCAGTGGGACAGCCGATGGGGATATACATTATACGGAAGCGATATCCTCGGTATAACAGGCTGCGGACCTACCTCGCTTTCTATGGTAGCGCTGTATCTTCTCGGCGACGCGGATATGACGCCGTCAAGAATTGCATCTTTCGCTTCGGAAAACGGTTATTGCATACCCGGCAACGGGACAAGCTGGACGCTGATGTCAGAGGGAGCGGAAAAACTTGGACTTGACGCAACGGAGCTGCCGCTCGATGAAGATATAATGGCAAGAAATCTGAATGCAGGCAACCCGATTATTTGTATAATGGGTCCCGGTGATTTTACTGATTCGGGACATTATATTGTGCTTACCGAATATAAAGAAGGAAAATTTAAAGTAAACGATCCAAACAGCCGCGAGCGTTCAAAAAAGCTCTGGAGCTATGATGATATAAAGGAACAGATAAGAAACATTTGGACATATCGATCGGCTGATTGACAGATAAAAGTATTTTTAAATTGCAACTTAGAATAAATATTTATGCTATTGTTGTATTTGTCGATGTATATAATCGTTTTGGTTTAAGGCAATACCGCATAATTATTGTCGTGCAGATGTGCCATGAGATTTTTCGTCAGATTGACAAAAGTGACGCAGGAATACTGACGTATTTCAAGGAGCTTTTGGCAAAAATGACGGAAAATATCGGTACAGATGCGTGGCAAAGGCGGCAGCCGCTAATTGTGCGGTATTGCCTTAATAAAATATAAATATTGACAACATTATCCAACCGCTGAGTTGCCTTTTCCGTTATTGATTTTATTTGACAACTTTAACTATTTCTTAATATAATTAACTATTGACAATAGAAAAAAAATGATTTATAATATCTATTGTTACGAATGTTGATGTGTCGAGAATGGCAACTGCCCGGAACTAAAAATCCTGTGCATTCCCTCTGTACTTAATTGCGAAAATTTTTTTGTTTTTTAATGTCTTTCTATGATGTTCCTACGATTTATCAGTACTCTGAACATAGAAAATGCCGGTGTGGCGGAACTGGCAGACGCCCGGGACTTAAAATCCCGTGATGGCAACATCGTACCGGTTCGATTCCGGTCACCGGCACCATCTGTTTGTCCCCAAATGACGAACAGTCGAAAAAACCTTGATTTATCAAGGTTTTTTCTGCTTTTTTAAGG
>CANRNI010000059.1 GCA_947631945.1 uncultured Clostridia bacterium | reverse complement strand
GTTTATCTCCAAATCAAGCTGAACTTTATTTTCTATAATTCCTCTTTTTTCTGTCTACTTTATTGACTATGATCCATTCATTTCTTCGAGCAATACTGTAACCTTTTCAAACGTTTTTTGTCGATTCTTTACACTGCTCTTTTTCCATACCCAACTGTATTTATTCGCATTGGCTGATATCTTTGTCCCGTCGATATACACATGTTCCAAGTCAACATCTGCCTCAGAAAATATATATCGATTCATTTCAGTAAAAATTTCCTCTATTGATGCGCTGAGTTTGTTCTTTATGAAGTTATTTATCGTCATAAAGCTCGGCGCGGGAGTTCCATCCAGGAGCCACAGAAAGCGTATGTCTGTTTTGCATAACTTTTCGATTTGCCGAACAGAAGCGTATCCGTTTTCCATAAAAGCAAATAGAACCACACGCAGTAATTTTTCAGAATCATACTCCGGTCGACCTGTTCTCCTGTGTCCTTCCTTCACAAAATACTTCTTCAGGTCTATATGATTCAAAACCTCACTGAATGTATATACCGGATCAGAAATTTCTATAATTTTTGAAATTTCCAGTGGTATTTTCAACTGATATGTGCTAAAATAATCTCGTGATATGGTTTTTCTCATAAACAAATTATATCACAAAACGGACTGCATTTCCACCCTATCGTGGATCTGCAGTCCAATTTTTTTGCGGGTGTTTTTTTACAGCCCCTTTTTTGTATAAACAGTCATTATATAAATTCCACGTTATTGTCTTTTATCCACCAGTAAATCTGGACGATGTATGCCAGCACCTGCGGTCCTCTCATAAGCTGACCGTACCACGGCTCTTTAAGAGAATCCGGGTCTTTCATAAGCTCGCGTACGCGTTCTTTATTAAGCATCTCGTTTAGAGGCGATTGGCTGTCGTTCAGTACCTCCTTGGTAAGATCGCATATCACGTCGAAAAATATCGGATTATGCGTTTTCGGATAAGGACTTTTCTTTCTCCATGCGATTTCGTACGGAAGCTCGTTTTCAAACGCTTTTCGGAGTATGCCCTTTTCCCGTCCCTCATATGATTTTATATGCCACGGCATATTATAGGCGTACTCCACAATTCTGTAATCGCAGAACGGAACTCTTACCTCCAATGAGCTTTCCATGCTCATAACGTCTTTTCTTACAAGAAGCGTCTGCATGAACCAATCGAGATTTAGCCTGAACATCTCTCTCATGCGCTTTTCTTCCTTTGTATCCGTATCAAGATACGACGTTGACTTTACGGTTTTAAGGTAGTGATAACGCATAAATTCTTCGCCGTCGGGCAAAAAACCGTCTTTCAGAATACTTCTTCTCACGTCTGTTGTTCTGCTCCACGGGAAAGTTTCCTCAAAAAGAATATTTTTATTGTGATACCACGGATAACCGCCGAAAATCTCATCGGCACATTCGCCTGAGAGCGCAACGGTATTGTGCTTTTTGACCTCCTTGCAGAACAGCAGGAGGGACGAGTCCACGTCGGTGAAACCGGGAACACCCCTGGCAAACGTGCTGTCTATCACGGCGCGGGCAACGTCTGCATTATCGAGCACGATATTTTTGTGATTGCTCCCTATCGCTTCGGAAATCAGCCCTATATAATCGCTGTCCTTATTCGGCTGGAAAAGGCTCGATTTGAAATATTTATCGTTGTCAATATAATCAACGGAAAAAGTATCGAGCGTCTCCCCTCTTGATTTGTATTCCTTTGACGCTATCATACTGATTATAGAGGAATCAAGTCCCCCGCTTAAAAACGTACACAGAGGAACGTCCGATACAAGCTGTTTCTTTATCGCGTCCGAAACAAGAAAGTGCGTATGCTCTACGGATTCCTCGAAGCCTTCGGTGTGATTTTTCGCTTCAAGCCGCCAGTACGTTTCCATTTTTATACCGCTTTCATTGACATACATATAATATGCGGGCGGCAGCTCGTCTATATCCTTAAAAACGGCTCTGCCTATAGGTTTCGCGGGCCCCAACATGAAAACCTCATTAAGACCCTCCGAATCCACCCGAGGAGTTATTTCGGGAATCTCTAGAAGGCTTTTTATTCTGCTTGCGAAAGCGAATATACCGTTCTTAACAGAATAATACAGCGGTTTTACTCCGATTCTGTCCCGACAGAGAAACAGTTCGCGCTTTTTATCGTCCCATATTCCGTAAGCGAATATTCCGTTTAGCTTCTCGGCCGATTTCTCTTTCCATTTGTGATACGCCTTCAGCACTACTTCCGTATCGCAATGCGTGTCAAACGTGTAACCGAGACTCTTCAGCTCGTTTCGTATATCTTCGGTATTGTATATTTCGCCGTTATATACTATGGTGTATTCGCCGAAATGCATAGGCTGAGCGCCTTTTTCCGGGTCAATAACCGCGAGCCGCCTGTGTATAAGCGATACGTACGGTTTTATAAATTCGCCCCTTGCGTCGGGACCTCTCATTTTAAGACTGTTGCTTATGCTTTCTATAACGTCTCCGTAATCTCTCATATCTTTCGTTTTTGATAAGATTCCGGCAATTCCGCACATAAAAATCACCTCTGCATATTATATGCAGGATATTAAAGCCGTGAGCATAAGTCTTGTGATTTTTTCTTTAGGGTGTGTCTATATAAGCACGTCTTTTTGTATTTCCGTGTCCACGTCCTCTCAATGTATTACGCCCTTGCGGAGTTCCCTGCACAGCAATCCGATAAAAAATCCGACGGCGCGTTTTCACAACAATAATCATGCGGTATTGTCTTTAGGCAACACCGCACAATTAACGGCTACCGCCTTTGCCGCGCATCTGCACCGAGATTTCCCGTCATTTTTGCCAAAAGCTCCTTGAAATACGTCAGTATTCCTGCGTCACTTTTGTCAATCTGACGAAAAATCTCTTGGAACATCTGCACGACAATAATTATGCGGTATTGCCTTTATAAAAATTTCGCTTATCATTATGCCTACGACAGGTTCGGTAATTTCAAGCTCTATACAGCCGTTTATTATAAAATCATCGGGTATATGGTAAACTCTGCATTCAAAACCGGGAGCGGACAGCGTGTTTTCCCACTCCGTATCGCGTTCTCCGCCGTACTGACAGCCCTTGTAAAGCGTTTTACCGTTAATCGCTATTTTAAATTCGGTCACCTTTTCGTTGTAGCGCGGTTTTATATTTAATATAAGATTATAACCCTTTTTGTTCGTCAGTCCGCCTGTTTTCATTTTAAAGCTGTAATGGTCGAACACTTTCAGCATTGACATGGGTATCGTACCGTTGTTTATATGCGGTCTGTCTCCCTGAAAATCCATATAAAATCCCGCGTCCTGCGGCACTCCGAGTTCTGTAAAGCTGTTTTCTGCAAAGGAATAATAATATTCGTTCTTATCGGTTCTGTTCCTGTTAAGCAGCTTATGTATAAATATTCCGCGCTCCGATTCATCAAGCGTTTTAGCGTATTCGATTCTGTTTATAAGCCATGCTTTGTCTGTTACGGGATTATCAATCGTATCGAGCGTCGCTCCCCGCTCCCAACTGTTAGCCGAATAATGCTCCGTGTCAAGCTGTATGCCGGCTTTGGAAAAAAGAGCTTCACCAATCGCGGATATATCGCGCCTTATCTTGTCATATTCTTCGCCGAGCGGTGTTTTAAGAAGCTTTTCGGCTCTTTCAAGGTTTAAATTGCTTAACTCGCGTTTTGCGGCTTTTATTGTTTTTAATTCTTTTTTCCGTCTCATTTTTACAAGCATATCACACTTCGCTCTGAATAAAAGCATAAGGAAGCGAACGTTTTCGGACAGTTCGGGTCTTTCGTCCAACATATCCTCAAAAAATTTAAGAGTATTTTCTATATGAGGATTTTCGGCTGGATCGCCCTCCCAGTTTTTTTCAAGACCGAGTATTCCCGAAACAGCTTTTTGAATATCCGCGCCGTAAAAGAACAGTCTTGCATAATCGGATAGAGTGTCTGTTAAATCGGCGTCGGGAAAAAAGTCCATATCGCTCCATACCATTTTATTTACATCGTCGTTTATGCCCTCGGAATATGATACGCTTCCGATAATATACTGCCTTGTCATACGGTGAACAGTCCTGTATTCGGCGGGTCTTGGGTTGATTGCTTCACGGCTCAGCGTCGCCGCAAGAGAATAATGCCAATCATCTCTGTCGAAATGTACCGGGTATTCGCATCTGACGTTATGCGTTATATCGGGATATAACCTTATCGGGTAGTCAAGCGGTAGCCTTTTTCGCAAATCATGTAACGGCATAGCGCAGTTGGGACCTGTTACAACTCCGTCTATTTCTTTGGGAAGATCTTTCATTTTCTTTATAAATTCATCTCCCCAAGCTTCGGCGTTATGAGGCGCCTGCGCCGACGGATAGACTTTTATCCCGGGATTAACGCGCTTTATGGCTCTTGAAACGGCGACGGTTCTGTCAATAAATTCCGCCGCTTCAAACTCTCCGGGGTCCCCTCCCGGCGGAAAATAAAAATCGGCATGCGGTACGCATTCAAAAAATTTTACTCTGTCGTTTACGCTTTCGGAAAGCTCTTTTTCATCGTTCGGATACCAGAAAGAAATATCTACGCCTAATTCATTTACTTTTTCGGCGCATTTATTGATTAAATCAAGCTCCGACTGCTTCATAAGCGAATTCCTGTTTTCGGGAGTATCGTCGAATACCGTATGTTCAAAAACATTGCAGCCGAAATACATAAGGTCCTTTACATACGAATAATAATCGTCGGGAGTCCATGCGTCATATGTGTTTGATAACGTCCTGTAACCGAGCTGATGACCCCTTATGCTCATATAAGGAGTGTATTTGCCGCATATTTCCTCAGCTAAAAATATTTCGTTTCCACGGTATTCCGTCTTTCTTAAAAACATACCTATCGCATATATAAATCCTCTTATTCCCGAGGCCATGAAAATAAATTTATTGTCATTTAATGAAATTTCATATTCATCACGGCCAAAACTATCGCTTAAATTAAAAGCGATATCGGCGTTTTCTCCGAAAACGGGTTTTATTCCCGTTCGTTTTTCGATTTCGCACGATATAATTTCAGCCGCTTTTTTTCCCTGTTCGCTATCGGAATATACGGTTTTTATTTTCGGTATTATCATAGACCTGCCTCTTTTGCACTCTATTTATATGCTTATTGTAGCATTATTCCTTTTGCTATGCAATAATTATAAAAAAATTCCCAAAAACTATTGATTTTATTTTAATATTTGTTTATAATTGAGATGTAGATAATCAAACCATAAAATTGACGGAGGTTATTTTTTATGAAGCATTTAAAGAAAATTATAGCAGTTATTCTCACCGCTATACTTATTTCGTCTGTTGCGCTTCCCATAGTATCGTTTGCGGAAAACGGTGTCCCCAATGACCACACCTCATTTGAGGATTTCTGGGATCAGATGACGGACGATGAAGGCAACGTTGATTGGAGACAGCTCCCCAAAACACTTTTTAAAGTTTATTTTTGGGTAAGGCTTATTGAAGCTATTTCGGAATTTTTCCGCGGCATTTTCGGTTTCGTTACTCCCACCACTGCTCCCGACCTTCCCGCTGACGAAGTAACAACAATAGATGCGCAGGTCGAAACAACGCTCGCGCCGGCAATTCCCTGAGTAAATCACAGCCGTCTTTATCCATTGGGCGGCTGTTTTTATTTATACAAACGGAGGTTAAGCGGCCGGGTTTCGGCTTTGCCGCGGCGAAGTGTAGTTATGGTCGGCGACAATATATTTATGTTCCGCAAAGTGTGCGGCGTCACGAGAAAACAAATGGCTGAGGCTATAGGCATTTCGGTCAAAGACTGCGCTAAAATCGAGCAGGGCGAAAAAGTCTGCGACGAGCGCATAATTGAAAATATAGCCGCGTTTTTCAAAGTTACTCCAAGCGAACTTTGTTCGGGAAACGTAACGGAAAATTTGAATTTTCATTCAAAACCGAAAAAAATTGAATATTTCGGAGATAAAAAGATTGCCGAAAACGTTTTAAGACGGTTTTCGGAGCTAAGCGAGGAAGAACAAGTTTTAATCCTGCTTATGCGCAGAATTAAAAATAAAAGCGCGTTAAAACAAATGCTTTTTGATATGATACAATCTCAGGAGCAGGATTTTAATAACAATAATTAAAGCGGCAGTTTTTTCATGCCGCTTTCTTGTTTTTCTAATGTTAAAGGACAAGGTTTTTTGCCAACCGGAGATTTTCGCCGGAAAATACTGTTTGAAAACGTATTACTCAACGGTAACTTTTTTCATAACCTGAGGCGTCAACGGTTTATCGGACGCGTCGGTTTGAACTTCCGCTATGGCGTCAACAACTTCCATTCCATTTACTACCTTGCCGAACGCGGCGTAATTGCCGTCGAGATAGGTTCCGTCCTCATGCATAATGAAAAATTGTGACGACGCCGAGTTTGGATTCATTGAACGCGCCATTGATATAACCCCTCTTTTATGGGAAAGGTCGTTCCTTACGCCGTTCGCCGCAAATTCTCCTTTTATATTTTCGTCCGAACCGCTGTATCCGGTGCCTGTAGGGTCGCCGCCCTGAATCATAAAGCCTTTTATTACTCTGTGGAAAATCAACCCGTTATAAAAGCCCTCTTTTACAAGCTTTTCAAAATTTTTAACCGTTATAGGAGCTTTGTCCGGGTAAAGCTCTATTTCGATTATGCCGCCGTTTTCCATTTCAATTTTTACCATTTTGTTTCTCCTTATTTGCTGTTTTATATAATTATACCATAAAGCGTTAAACATTAAAATATCTGCGGCGAAAAAAAAGTACAATTTTGACGTGATATTTTTTTATTTTTTTAGTCAATTAGGTAAAAAAGTGATTGAAATTTTGAAATATGTGTGTTACAATAGCTGTGTTATAATAAAATTCTGTTGTTTACCGGCAGGATAAGGAGGCAAATATATTGAAACTTTACAGCGCGGATAAGATTCGTAATATTGTTATTGCAGGTCACGGCGGCAGAGGAAAAACAACGCTTGCCGAAGCAATGCTTTACCTTGCGGGCGCGACGGACAGGTTGGGCCGCGTGCTTGACGGTAACACCGTAATGGACTATGACGCGGAGGAAAGAAGAAGAAAAGCTTCGGTTCAGGCTGCGGTAGCTCCCATTGAATGGCTCAATACTAAAATCAACATTATTGATACTCCCGGTCTTTTTGACTTTGCAGGAGGCGTTTCCGAGGGTATGCGCGCGGCAGGTACGGCTCTTATAGTTCTTGCGGCCGGAAGCGGCGTTGACGTAGGCGCTGAAAAAGCATATAAAGCGGCGGTTAAAAACGGTAAATCAATCATGTTCGCCGTTACAAGATGCGACGCTGAAAATACTGATTTCCATAAAACCTTTGAGGCTCTTAAAGAGGAATACGGCACGGCCGTTTGTCCCGTAGTTGTTCCTTTTATGGAGGACGGAAAGGTAAAATCATACATAGATTTCGCGGTAGGCAAAGCATATGAGTACAAAGGCGGCAAAAAAACGGAAGTTCCTATGCCCGATGACGCTATGACGGAAGAGATGAAAGCTACTTTACAGGAAGCCGTCGCCACAACCGACGATGAGCTTATGGAAAAATTCTTTAATGAAGAGCCATTCACACAGGAAGAAATTTATAACGGTCTTTCGGCGGGTATTACGGACGGTTCTCTTTATCCCGTTTTCGCCTGCGCGGGCTATACGACGGAAGCCGTTGATATATTGCTTGATTCGATAGCCAATTTCGCTCCTTCGGCCGATGCAAAAACAGGCGAAGGCGGTCTTAAATGCGACCCCAACGGAGATTTTGCGGCTATATGCTTTAAGACTATCGCGGACCCGTTTGTAGGTAAAATGTCATATTTTAAGGTCGTTTCGGGTTCCATAACTCCCGACCGTACCGCGTTTAATCCCAGAACGGGCGAAAGCCAGAAGATGGGCAAGATAATTACCGTAAGAGGCGGTAAACAGGAAGATGCGCCGTCGATTCCCGCAGGCGATATCGGCGTTGTAACAAAGCTTTCGGATGTAAGAACGGGCGATACTCTTTGCAGCGAAAAGCACGTTGTAGAGCTTGCCGGCGTTGACTTCCCGAAGCCCTGCCTTTCCATGGCTGTCAAGGTTCGCAAAAAGGGCGAGGAAGAAAAAGTCGCTCAGGGACTTCGCAAGCTGATGGACGAGGATCCCACTATTGAATATCATACCGATGACGAAACTAAGGAAATGATTCTCTCCGGCCTCGGCGAACAGCACCTTGACATTATCGTTTCCAAGCTCAAAACAAAATTCGGCGTTGAAATAGACCTTGAGGTTCCGAGAGTCGCTTACAGAGAGACTATAAAGAAAAAGGTCGAGGTTCAGGGCAGACACAAGAAGCAGTCGGGCGGTCACGGTCAGTTTGGCGACGTATGGATTCGCTTTGAGCCGTGCGACAGCGAGGATCTTGTATTTGCGGAGGAAGTATTCGGCGGCTCCGTTCCCAAAAACTTCTTCCCTGCGGTTGAAAAAGGACTTCGCGAGAGCGTTTCTAAGGGTCTTGTCGCAGGCTATCCTGTTGTCGGCATTAAGGCAACTCTTTACGACGGTTCATATCACCCCGTTGATTCTTCCGAAATGGCATTTAAAACAGCCGCTTCGCTTGCGTTTAAAAAGCTCAATCCCGATGCTCAGCCAGCGATTCTTGAGCCTATCGGCACTTTGAACGCATATATGCCCGACGATAATTTGGGCGATATAATGAGCGATATCACTAAGCGCAGAGGACGTGTTCTCGGAATGGGACCGGCGGACGAGCCTAAAATGCAGAAGCTTGAAGCGGAGGTTCCCATGGCCGAAATGGGCGATTTCTCAACGGTGCTTCGTTCCGTAACAGCCGGCAGAGGATATTTTGACTTTGCTTTTGTACGCTATGAAGAAGCTCCCGCGAACGTTGCGCAAAAGGTTATTGCCGACGCAAAGCTTGACGCTGACGACGAATAAGAAATATATGCCGGCTTCGTGTTTTATTGCGAAGTCGGTTTTATATGCAAAATAAACATATTTTTAAACACATTAAAGCTAAGATATTAGTGTGAAAATCTGAAGTAAGGAGCGATTTCGTGTACAGAAAGCTTGTTTTGAGCGGCATCTGTATCGACGGTAATTATTATGAAAAATAAAAAAATCGGATTGATTATATTTATAGGCATTATTTTAATCGGATTATTTTCGGCCTGTAATTCGGACGGTGCAAAAACACGAAAAACGATAGAATTTGACGACGGCTCTAAAATCATAACTCAGGGCGGACCTATATATTTTCACAGATTGTTTGATAATTATATCCTTTGCAGCGGAGACGGGTTCTTTACTCAAGAACTGCGAAAGAGAGATACTGACCTCCCGTTTATTGAGACTTCATTGCCGGTCAAACGGGGATATTATTTAAAATATTCATTTGACCCGTCGGGATATATCGCTTATTATAGAATAACCGAGGCTGACATCGAGCAGACAAGCGGCGCATATCGGAAAAGAATAGGAGATGAAAGCAGAACTGTTGTTTCAGAGGAGATAGTTTTGTATTGCTGCGGCGAGAATAAAGAGATTATTTTTGAAAATACCGACAGTCTTTATGAATATTGCGATAAAAACGGTATAAATCTGGGAGTTGTTTATTATTCTCATGGCTACGGAAGCGTACCGGAAGAAGATATTGTAAAGGTCAATCGGTGGTCAATTACAAAAGCGCCGTGGGACTGCTATTATAACATAAAGAACGGGCGCTCCGCTGTTTTTGTCGGCTCGGTTGACGCATACTGCGTTGCGGACAAATATCTTATTGCCCATCTTGAACTGCTTGATAATTTTGACTCTCTGAAAGATACAAATTTATCAATAAATTATGATAAAGACTCGACTGTCGGACATAAATGGGCGGGACTTTTTGAAAGATACGGCATTTATTCCGATAATTACGTTGTTATTGACACATCGGACAATACTTATAAAATTTTTGATACAAAAAATGACGCTGAAAATTTTGTGAAAACGTCTGAAAAATCTCTTGATTGGGTAAAAATTTAGAGCATATATGTGCTTATATAAAATACAAAATAAGACCGAAATTTTTAAAATGTCATAAAAATCACGGGAAACACTGATTAAATCGAACGTGCAGATTGCATCATGAGATTTTTCGTCAGATTGACAAAAGTGACGCAGGAATACTGCCGTATTTCAAGGAGCTTTTGGCAAAAATGACGGAAAATATCGGGGCAAGATGTGCGTTCAGCCGTTAGGCGTGATTTATTCGGTGTTTCCCGAGGTCTGTATTTTTTATTGGCTTACCGAGCCGATTAATTTTCAAGCGCCGCCGGGAATTTGCATGGCAGCGCTCGTTAATTTGTTTTTTACTTTCCGCAGCCGCAGCCGCAACCGCCGTTTTGATTGTTATTGCCGAAAAATCCCGTATTGCTGTCGCTTTCAAGATCTCTCTGGTTGGGCGGGAAAAACTCGCCTACGGGGAATTTGATTTTTCTGAATGAATCGCACGGATCCTCTGTCTCACAGGAACATTCCTTTGTCGGCATACAGAAATCGTATGCGGGGACGAGCATCTGAACGTCTCTTTCAAGCTGTACTATTGTGAAAAGTCCTATTGTTACTCTTACCGCTTTTTCGGAATCGGTATTTCTGAACTGTCCGCAGAAGCGTCTGCTTATGCTGCGCGGTACGCCTGACGCGATATCCGCAATGTTATTGCAGCAGTCACACGGACGGCAAAGTCTTGCGTCAAGACAAAGAGGTTCCGCTACCTGAATTTTTGCCTTTGGATTGCTTGACGTTACAGGGAACTGTTCGTCAGTTTCATTTTCCGAAAATTCCGATGAGAAAATTTTAACGTTTCCGTCGCTGCCGTAGAGTATGCATTTCTTTGAAAATACCGTGAGTCCCGTTACGGTTTCGGGCGGACAGTTAGGAGTTGAGAATACGTCGAACGTTACCGCGAAGAAAAATGTGAGATCTACCGAATAAAAACCTCTGTTAAAAGCAACTCTTTCTACCTCTGAAAATACGTTGATGACCTCACAGCCTCTGCATCTTACGCTTGTGGCGTTATCAATGACTTCCTGTGCCGTATCGGTAAAATATACGCGCATATCGGCAAGACAGTCCTTGTCTGCGCACGAGTCGTAAACTCTGGAGGTATCAATACAAATTGCTTCTTTTATTTTTTTGCATGATACATCGTGATTATCATTCATAAAAAATCCTCCCTGAAATATATTGAAATTAAACACAGTACCGCACAAAGAACGTCCTATACTTTTGCGCGCGCTCTTTACTCGGTGCCGCTTTAAAAACTTCAATACATTTTATGGGAGGACAAATGATTTGTTACAGTTTTTAAACAAGAGTTTTTATTGAAATAAGGCGGGTTTAGTAATCCTTAAAGCAATACCGCGCAAGGATTGTGCTCAAACTCATAAGCCTTACCTTGTGCGGTTCCGCCTTAGATTATATTTTCAAAGACTGATTTTGACAGGGATACCGCCGTTTGCCATTGATTCGTCCGCGCCAAAAACAACAAGATGTCCCGCTACGGAATCTGCCAATGAAGTACACGATACCGAAGGCTTTTCGTTCCTGACATATTTTATAAAGTCGCCGACAAGAGCGCTGTCGCCGCCGCCGTGACCTAAAGAAGCCGAACTGCGTTCCGATACGTCAATTATTTTATCTGTGTGGTCGCTCTCCGAATGCGGATTTATGTAAGATACCGTAAACTTATTATCCTCAAATATTCCGCTTATTTCGCCCTTTGTTCCTATAACTCTTACCGTTCTCTGCGAATAGGCGCAGCCTGCCGTTAAATTATGGCTGCCCGTAGCGCCGTTTGAAAATTTTACGATAACCGTTTGATGGTCGGCGACGTTGTTATTGCATTTAAAAGCGCATCTTCCGTAAGGACTTACGTTTTTCAGATTCTCATATTTTTCTTTATAAGGCGCGTCGTGAAGCTCGGGCCAAACATAAAAATCCCATTTTTGGGGTATTTCAAGATATACTCTTTCGGCCGATAAATTGCAGGTATCTTTATATTTGCAGTCAAGCAGACATCTTGTGCCGGAATCCTTGGGCGCGTTTTCTTTTTTGAAGTATTGGAGCGAACCGAAGCTTGAAACTGTTTCGGGCTTCGCGTCGCCCATGAGCCACATCATCATATCAATATCATGACAGCATTTGGCGAGCATTACAGATGTGCCGCATTCATCGCTGTTCGCCCACTTTCCCCTTACATAAGAGGTAGCGTAATGATGATAGCTGACGTCCTCACAAAGCTGAATACTTATTATTTCGCCTATCTCACCGTTCATAATAACATTTTTTATTTCTTTATAGAAATCGGAATATCTCAGAACGTGACATACCATCACCTTGTTGCCCCGGTGTTTTACGGCCGCGACAAGCTTTTCCGTTTCCTCCTTATTTACCGCGAAGGGCTTTTCGAGTAGCATATCGTAGCCCTTTTCAAGCAGCGGAAGCGATGTTGAAACATGGTCTTTATCCATCGTGCCGTTTATGACGACGTCGGCAATACGTTCGTGTTCGGCAAGCTCAAGCGCTGTTTTAAAGCAGTTTTCTCTCGGAATAGAGAACTTATTTATCGCCGCGCGCGCGGCAGCCTCATTCGGCTCGGCAATTCCGATAATCCGAAGCTCGTCGGGATGCGATAAAGAATAATCCGCGTAAATCATCGAGCGATGCCCTGCGCCTACAATTACCGCGGTAACGGTTTTTTTTGCCATAGTAAAAATGTTCCTTTCCGATATCGGATTACAGACTGCGACGCTTTTATTGTTCTGCCCAATGCATAGTATCACAAAAAATAATATAATTCAACCTTTTTATTTGATTTTTATAAAAATTTGCGCGTTACGAATAAAACGAAACGCGCATAGTTTATCGCGGCAAAGACGGCAGCCGCTAATTGTGCGGGATTGCTTTAAGATTTTTTTTCGGAAAGAGCGGCTGCAATCTCCTTTGTTTTTTCATCGGTAAGCTTAAATTTTGCCGTAAAAACGATAAGCGACAAAGCCATAAGTATCATCGGCAGAACGAGCATCATAACGCTTATTGATGTGTGAGCCGCCTGAGGATTTGCCGAGTGAAGCTCGCCGTCGTAATGCGAAACCGAAAGACCCGAATATAATATGATAGTCTGTAGGGTGTATGCCATTTTTTGAAGGAAGCCCTTCATTGAAAAAGTAATTGATTCCGCTCTGAACCCCATTTTGTATTCCCCATAATCTACAATATCCGCAAGAAATACCGTTTGTGAAACAAACATTGAAGCTGTTCCTATCTGCGCGATGAGATAGCATATTCCCATTCCCGTTGTGCTGTCCGCTATTTTCGCCGAACACAGCATACCGATATATCCCGCGATAGCGAGAAGCAGTGAAAACTGATAAGTTTTCCGTCTTGTTGTGAATTTCATCATTATCGGTATGACCGCGAGTCCCAGAATAGAGCCTATCGCGCCAAATGTGTTAAAGCCGCCCTGCTTTGAGCCGTCGCCCACAACAACGTCAAAATAGTAAGCTCCTACGCCCGAAATCATGTAGAAACCCGCGTTTGAAAGCATTGCGAACAGCATGAAAACAAGAAGCTGGTCGTTATTTTTCGCGACGGTAAATATTTTTTTAAATGAAAATTTTTCATTTGAGGCAGTTCTGTGTTTTTCCCTTACTGTAGAAACGCTGAGAGTCGAAAACAGTATAAGCCCGACTGCGCAGACAAGAGATAAAACCGTAAAGGTTCTCGCGTCGTATACGGCTTCGCCTGTTTTCGGATCCTTTGTTATGCTCACAAGTCCCATGAGAATCGGAGCTCCAATCTGAACTATGCCCTGTCCGAGTCCGGAAAAGGTTCTCGCTATGGTAGCTATTATGCTTCTCTCTTTCGCGTCATTCGTAAACGACGGAACCATGGACCAGTAAGGAATATCAGCAAGCGTGTTGGTCATACCCCAGAATACATACATAAACGCTATGTAGCAGTAAAGTCCGGCGCCGGAAAGCCCGAATATATTATTGAAAAGCAAAGCGAGTATTACCGCGTTTGAAAACGAGCCTATAAGTATCCACGGTCTGTACTTACCCATTTTGAATTTGCCGTTATCGACTATGGTACCCATCATCGGGTCATTGATTCCGTCCCAGATTCTTGCAATAGGAGTTAAAATAAGCAAAAAATTTGAGCTCAGCTTCAATACGTCGGTAAGGTATTTGTTGAGATATGAGTAAAACATACCGTAGCTCAAATCAAGTCCTACTGCTCCCGAGCCGTAGCCTATATATTTAACTAATCCGCCTTTTTTCTTTTTTTCTTCTGCCATTTCAATCGCCGCGCGATACAAAAAACACACTAAACGCTATAAAAACATAAGCGCCTGTTCCCTGTACCGCTCCTTTCTGTAGATTATTCGGGTTTATGTCTGAAATATTTAAGGCCATACCGCACAAGATTGCGCGCTGGAGCAAAAGCCGTATTGCTCGCCTAAATGCTCAAATTGTACGCAAAAGCATAAGCAGGTCTTGCGCGGCGCCGCCTTAATTCATTTCGGTATATATAATTGTATAATATTTTTCGGGTGTTATCAATAGTATAAATAAAAAAATATACAAAATATGACTGTTGTTTTATTAATTTTACTTGCTGAATTGTATGGGGCGCTTTTTCAAGTACTTGAAAAAGGAAGATGTGAACCGCATTTCCATAATAACGGTTTATTTTCAAATCAGTCCGAATCACCTTTCATATAATTCCTTTTTTTCTGCCCACTTTATTGACTATAGTCCAATCCATGTCATATCATTTTAACCCACACAGTAAAATTTCAATTTTTTTAATTTAGTACTTGATTTTTCTTTTCCGTTCATATATAATAAATAAGAAAGTCAATTAAAAAAATATAAATAGCATTGACTAAATAAGGAGAGTTGTCCGAGTTGGTCTAAGGAGCACGACTGGAAATCGTGTAATTGTCAAAAGCAATTCGAGAGTTCGAATCTCTTGCTCTCCGCCAGAAAGGTGCAACAAAAAAGATGCACCAACGAAAAGCCTTGATTTTTCAAGGCTTTTCGCCATTTTCAGGG
>CANRNI010000058.1 GCA_947631945.1 uncultured Clostridia bacterium | reverse complement strand
TTTATTCTCCTTACTTGTCTATTTTTTTTGCTTTTTTTATTATATCACACTTGTCCACTTTTTTAGTATACATCCAGTTGATACTTCATTTACGTCTACAAATACAAACATTAACGAGAATTTTTCAATTGGAAAGGATTATTCGATTATGAGTACAGGAAGAGCACCATTGCTTTAGCGAAAAGCTATTGACTATTTTTAGACGTTATAGTATACTGAATACGTTGAACAAAACATATTCACTTATGTTTTAGAAGAGTCGATGCCCGCATTGACTCTTTATTTTTTTATTATAACTCCCTGTCGCTTTTCTTTGGAATTGCGGCAGGGGATTTTTTATGTCTCTCTGTTAAATGGAATTGTAATTCGTGGTTATTGCGTTTACAACAGTGTATAATCTATAAAAAAATATATCGAAAGAGGTTATATAATGTATAATGCTGTTGAATTCGGTTGTTTTATCAGAGAAAAAAGAGAAGATTTAGAATATTCCAGAGAGTACCTTGCGGAACAATGCTCGTTGAGTGACAGATGTATAGCAAATATTGAATATGGCAAGTCCGATCCGAAACTCAGTACAGTCTTAAATTTATGTGTTTAATGCAATATAAGCGTCGGCGAACTCGCGAGATTTATAAATGTTGAGGGAAAATGAAAATGCGATATAACTATTTATGCGTAGAACAGTCTCTTTTCCACGTTGATATTGGAAATTACATATCGTTTGGTATTGCGTTAAACGACAGTAACAATATTCAATTCAGCGATGTAAGCTGTGAAAAAGAATCTGTGGAATCCCTTGTCGCCGTTTTAAATAATTTTCAAGTTGAGCCGTCTCGTGTAAAAAGTCTGATTGAAGATTTACTTTATTAAATAAAAAGCATAAACCTTTGACTTGCATTTGACTTGCATTTTTAATATAAGATAGCATGAAATAACATGAAATAAGCTATTGACATAAGCTAACAAAAAAGCTCACAAACGGCGAAACATAGCCATTTGTAAGCTTTTTTAAATGGTGCGGATATTCATAACACAAGTTCATACTTCGGCGATACATATTCCTATATGCACTCGCTGAAAACATCACCTCTGTTGATGAAAAAAATAAATTACAAACGACTGATAATTATCGTAATAACAAGAGGATGAATTTTGATTATGGAAAAGAATTTATTTGCCGGGTCTGTTTGATCACCACATGATTAAGCTACACATAGGGTCTGTTACTTATCATTCAATCAAATAGCCTCCAGAAATAGAAAAAGCCGGGGGATAAAAAATCAAGCCTCGCTCTGCGAGAATTTTTCTCGCCTAATTCCTTGACTTTGTCGTTTTTAGTCATATTCCGCTTACACAAAATTTTCAGCCATGCCAATTAAATCATAAAACCTTCCCACATACATTTATATCCAAATCTAAAGCACAGTTTCTGCAATTACTCTCATGGACACACCCTTTGCATATTAGATGTTGTTTCGCTCGAAATTGTTTGAATTTTTCTGAATTCCAAGCATCATCTATAGAATATTTTAATAAATTTACGGAATATTCATTGCAGTCATGACCAAAAGAACAAGGATAAGCTATTAAGTTGCAATCTATGTACATAGAGAATCTTGCTGCCTCACAAAATTCAAGAGATTCTTTTGCAACAGTAGGACAAAAGTTGAGAATAGCAGGCGTTTGGCATGAATCAAATCCTATTTTATAGTTTGTATTGTTATTTGTAGCAAGTTTTAGAAATTTTAAATATCTAGAATCGCTTGCTGTCAACATTTTTTCTTTTGATGCAAGACCAACGGGTTTATAAAGAAGAAAAATAATCGCGTTAATACCAATGGGAAATAATCTGTGTTCAAGTCTAAAAATAGCCTCATCTATGTTAGACTGCGAAATCACATAATGAATATTTGTAATACAACCACAAGATACGAGTTTTTGAATAGCTCTTATAGTATTATGATTTGTTTCATCGCCATTATTATTCAAAGTGGAATAATAAGATACTGCTACGGCACCACAATACTTTTTCATTAGCTCAATTTCGCGTTCAGTAATATCATAACCGCTTGTTGTTAAATTAGGTACAATATTATTATCCCTTGCTATTTTTAACAACTGTTCAAAGTTTTCATGCTTGTTTGGATCGCCTGCTCCACCTAAAGCAACTTGAAATACTTTGTTTTTACATTGCGAAATTATATTTTTATAATGTTCTAAATTCATATTAGATCTATGCTTGTTTATTGCATTTTGATAGCAATCTACACCTGCTTTTTTGCACATACCGGACAAGCCTGAATGACAAGTCCCCATAACTCCTATATCAACTAATTCAGGAAAAGAGCGTAGCAATGGTTCTTCATCTGTTTCTATTCCATTGCAAATAATATTACTACGCACTAAAGTGCCATTTTTTTTATTAAAGAACTCAATGAAATTGTACTTCTTATCTATGTAGTATATCATATTATATTCACCAAACGCAGTTAAGTCCATTCATATAAAAATCTTTATCATCAATTTCAAAATAATCAGTAGTCATAAAGGATGTTAAACATCCAGAGTCATTTTGGGTATGCCCCATGTATGTATAATACCCTTTTTGTGTTAATTCTTCATATTTTTTCGCTGTTTTTTCACCAAAGATTTTTAAAACTGTATTATAATCTATTTTATCGACATCATACCAACTCATACCATTATATGTACCATTTATTATGTTATCTGATAAGTCTGACCCAAACGCCATAATTCTTGAAGATTGATTAAATCCTAATTTTTTATAAAGATAATCATGTGTAAGTTCTTTTTTGGAGATTATTATGTAATTTGTTGAGGAACTATTGGTTACAAAACCGTTTCTAATTTTCAATATACTTCCCTCCTAAAAACTTTATAATTATATTGTTGAATTCTTCGTCGTCTAATAAATTTGTTATTCCACATTCTTCGGTTAAACTCAGATTCTTGTAAAACAATAAATATTTATTTATATCGGAAATCTCTTTAACAAAAAAATTATGTTTTCTAAGTAAAAAATCATTGTATGAATCAAACTCTCGCCGATAATATCTAATGTATTCTACAAAAACAGATTTTGCGCCCATACAAAAATAATCATATACACGTTCGATAATACTTCCTGCATAACTGTTTTTTTTTACACCAAAATAATGCATAATGCCATGTCTATTAACATAATAATTCTTTATAAAAAAGCCTGACTTGCCATCAATAACCATACTCATCAACTACCTCCTCTATTTTTCAAGAATTTTAAGATTTCAATAAGTTTTTTATTATCTGTTGACTTCGTTGATAGTTTTGTTTTCAGATCGTCGAGTTTGTCACATATTTCAGAAAGATTTACTCTACTTTTTAGTGCGTTGAATACATCATTATTTAAAGCAAGATCCTGATATTCCTCAAGTAAAAATTCGTCTGGTTCTATTGCTGAAATCAGAAGCATAAATTGCTTAAGTTCAAATGACAAATCACCATTTTGTTCTTTAATTTTATCTAAAGCAGAACATAGATGATCAATCTTTCTTGCTTCGTCTATAGATAGATATAAATACGGTTTATGTTTATCATCAAAGAAAAAAGAAATTATTTTATAAATATCATCATATGAATGGTTCGTCAGCAATATGTCAAACACTAACTCAATACTAGGGTTATTGAGTGTTAATTCATTTTGAAGATGAATCCTAAATATTTTCCAAAATGCTGCTGGGTTTCCGATTATATACTTTGTAATATAATCTAATTCAAATGGCCTAACATCATAGAAGTCTGCAAAAATCAATGACAAACCCATATTATTGAATAATCTTTTATGTGATAAATAATTTCTGCAATTATAAAAGTTTCTGGCGTCTGAAAATCCATATTTTTTGAGCAATAATTCACAAATACTGTCATTTAATTCCTTTTTTAAATAATAGTATGTATATTTCAGTATTCCTTCAAGAGGGGAAAGTTTTTCCTTGAATAATTTATCAATAAAATCTAATGCAAATTTATAAGAATTATCATCGTTTTCCTCTGAATTAACCAATAAATAACGCGATAAGCAAAAATCTCTTAACTCATCAAAAACAAAATAAATAACTTCATAATTTCTTTCGGTAATGCCATTACCTTTAACAAGTTTTCTGCTGATAATCAAATTGTTGTCTAAACAATTCCTAAAGCAATCTAAATCTCTAGAAGATAGATAGAGATCAGTAATTTTTACATTGTCAAAAGAAAACGATTCAACCATCAGCTTAGAAATTTTATTCATTATATCATATAAATCCAATCCAGATGCTTTAGAGGAAACCATGTCAATATACATTTTATATATTTCTGCATTCCGTAGTTCTAAATTGTTTTTTCCCTGTCCTTCATTAATCTCAAAGAAAATTCTCATTAACAGGAGAGAACATAATAGTTTTTCTTTTACATATAGAGGTAAAACAGTGTGCACGTTATAATACTCAGAATAAACAGAAAGTAGTTTTTCTTTTGCTCTATCGTTATAACTAATTTCATCAAGCCTTAATTTATATGGTCGAGATTTGCAATCTTTGAAGTATTGCATATACCTTGAATCAAAATATTCACTACGACAAGATAAAATAATTTGAATACAGCTAAAATTTGAAAAATCGTCTAAAAGTCGACCTATAGATTCTACAAAAATTTCTCTGTCATTTTCATTTATTGCATCAATTATGATAAATAAACTTCTTCTCCTAACTTTAAGAACAAAATTCATTAATCTTAAAAACAAATCACTATGATTTCTTAAACATTTTCCAAGTGGTAACTGATTTTTAATATAGTCAGTACAATTAGTATTTATTTCTTTTGCATTAACCAATAGACAAGGAATCTTGGAGTCGATAAGCATCTGTGATAATCGACATAGCAAATTTGTTTTTCCGTTACCAGCACTTCCTACTACAATAAGATTTTTAGCTTTAATTAAATCACAAAGCAATATACATTGATTTAACGAATATAATCTGCCATATGTCAAACTTCTTAACGCAAAAGATGCATCACCTATTTCTTCGTAAGTGTGAGTTTTGTGATTTTTCACACTTTCAAGTTCGCTTGAAATATTTATCATGGTATTTCTTATTTTATCAATACGCTGATACATAGAGAGTCTTGTTTTGCTTTTAGGCTTTAGAATTTCTACTATTTTTTTGCCGTCATAACCTTTAAATGTTAAATTGTAGCTGTTGACTATCCGTTTTTTCCATTTCTTGCCGTGTGTAAAAAACCTCAAATATTCCATAGCACTGCTCACTTCAATATATAATTGGGGAATATATTTCCCTTCTGTCATAAAGAGATTAATTTGTTTTTGTGTAATATTATTGATTCTTTTTCTAAATGTCAAAACTATCCAGACTAACAGACCTGCTAATAGTAAAACTGATACTACCTCCCATACTGTCTGTACGCTTCCAATATAATCAATAACATTTGTTGCAGTCTGAATTGTGCTTTGTGTTACATCACTATTCAAAATCATGTCTCCTATTCTATGTCTAAAAAAATATTTATATATACTTTATTATAAAATATTGTGTAGCTTTTTCCAATCAAAATATTGACTTTTCATACATAGTCTCATACACAGAATATTATAATCACTCAAAACATCTGAAGGCAGACTGACAAAATGATATGAATTTTTATAAAAAATAATGTATTGTTTTGTTTGCAATTAATTCTTCGTGTACTGATTGGTGTGAATATGATTTCAGAATCATCGACCTATTTTTTATGAAATCAGAAAATAAATTACTGTATGCAAACAAAATAACGTCTATATAGGAAATTGCGATGGGTAGTAATTTTATATATACAAACGACAATAGCAAGATCCTGTTAGAAATGATACAGAAAGCATTTCTAAGGAAATACTGATTAAATCGAATGTGCAGATTGCGCTGTCAGATTTTTCGTTAAATTGTCAAAAACGAGGAAGGAATACTGTCGTATTTCAAGGAGCTTTTGGCAGAAATGACGGAAAATATGCAAGCAAGATGTGCGTTCAGCCGATAGGCGTGATTTATTCAGCGGTTCCCTAATATATATCCTAATATGGCACTAAGCAAACAAAAAAATAGGTTCTATAAAAATGTTTTGGGAAAGTCTTTTTCTCTTGTCTATTCAATGTATTTTCCTAAAGAGTATTCAGGGCATTAACCTGTTCTTGATTCATAGCAGTTATTCCTTGAATGTTTGGTGATCTGGGTTATAAATATAGAATAGGGGCTTCTGAAAACATATCTTTTGCATATTTTACAGGTCAAAAACCCATTGTTGTTTTTTAGAAAAAGGGAGTTTGTAGAGACGCTCTATTGGCAATGTAGATTTTTTACGAGGCTTTTTAATATTGTGAAAACGTTATCTTATAGTAATTTTTCAATTTAATATTCAGAACCAAATGGATCAAAATCAAGTTTAAATATATTAGAATTTAAAGAACAAAATATACGTTTTATTATGCCATCTTTATTTGTATTTATAAAATCCGGTGTAAAAGAAAGCAATTTATTTTCTGTTTGCCTTTGATTCATAATATTATATAATGGACTATTGCGTCTTAACTTAGCATCGTATGAAAATACAACGAGAAAATGTTCTCTATAATCAGTGCTATCACATAGCCACTTCATGATTGTTTGCCACCATATTTTATCAGTTTGACCAATTGACATCCCATAAATAAAAATGACATCGCTTTCTTCAATTATTCGCTTTGAGATTTTATCTTTTTGTTCGGATAAGGCTTCATTGGCAATAGGTTTTATATAATTACACCGAAACTCATCATTTTTTTTAAGATGTGGATTTGCTACTTGCTGTTCATCGTTTAACCCTAGTAAAATTGCATTTCCAATTTCACCATGTACATGAATTACTTTACCTATTTTATCCAAAACAATACTATCGTCAACATCTCCTGTCCAATGGCTAGGACCATTATCATTATCTCCAACTACATTATATCCAAGCGGAGCTAAAAATTCCTCAAACGTGTGTGTATAGTTAAAAACTATGAAATTATATTCAATAGATTCGGTAACATATTTTAATAAATAATCTTGCAACAGAATACTTTGTCCATTTCTCATATATTGAAATGGATACTCTATTGATCTATGACATACAGAATCGCATTTATTCTTAAAAATATAGCTATTAATACGTTTTTCTTCTTGTGATATATATGTAATCATCTCATTGCGAAAATCTTCCATACAATCAAAATAATCCTGCATATTAAGCATACCAAAGGGCTCTACTTCTTTCGCATACTGTCCCATTTGAAGTTCAAAGTCTGACCACATAAAAGTATTTTCACTAATTTTATTCTTAAAGTTCTTAATAGCTTCATTTTTTTGTCCACTTTTATTGCAATATACATCAAAAAAATCTTTGAAGCTAGTTTTTAGTCCGATATTTAAATCAAAACCATTTCCTATCAAATATGTAAACTTCATTTTGCTATTCTTCTAACTCCTTACTCCTAAACTTATTTGTCGATTGCAAAAGTCAAAAACCTAGTATTTAAGCCATTTTTTGATGTGTAAATTTATATATTTTTTCCACTTATATAGCGTATTTTCTTTTATTTGCAGTTGAGAACAGCAAATATTCGTAGTTTTTCTTTCCGACTTTTACAATCAGCTATCTAAGGCAACACCGCATGATTATTGTCGTGCAGATGTGCCAAGAGATTTTTCGTCAGATTGCCAAAAGTGACGCAGGAATACTGCCGTATTTCAAGGAACTTTTGGTAAAAATGACGGGAAATCTCGGTACAGATGCGCGGCAAAGGCGGCAGCCGTTAATTGTGCGGTGTTGCCTTAAGTTTATATTTGCTTATTAATTGCTTTATTACAACATAAAACAAAATTTTTACTTATATAACTAGTATAGCGTTCGCCAATTAACTAAAAAATAAATTATCTCTAGAAAGAAATATAACTATAGAAGATTATCCTATTATAGAGTTGGCGATTTTATATGCCGAACGATTTCAACATAAACCTATAGGTTATTATAAATCACATCAAATACCACCAAAAACAGAACAAGCTATTGCATTAGTAGTAAATCATATAGTTTCAAATTCTGAGAATTATATATGGAATAAGATAAATTCTTTATTAATGTTTAATATTCATTAGAAATAAGGGGTCTTAATTATTGATATAAGGATATGAAAAACCGCCGTAACGGATATATACATAAGACCGTTAAAACTATATACGTTGCTGTTCCCTTAGATGTTCCGAGAGATCGCGACGCGCCCCTTGAACCGAAAGCCATACCTAAGCACGTTCGCGATGTCAGAGAGACAGAGGATAAGGGACTGTCAATGTATGAGCGTGATATTGCGGAAACTATTGAAGATTTTTATGGATTTTGAATCTCCCATGAAATCATATCAAAATTTAAGAATGTAAAAACAAAATATTATGAATACAAAACCTCCATCTTTTTTGTATCTCCGTTAAACACATATATGTTAGTCCCGTCAATATCCCATATTGCCGAGTCGACATTTTGTTTTATAATGTTGCATTCCTCATTGTTTATTTCATATATACCTCCATTCTCGGATTTTGCGTAAACTTTTTTGTTCCTGACATGAATATCCGAAAAGCTTATATCCGACACATATTTTTTGCCGTTTCCCTTGAAATCCGTAACAAACAGCTTTCCGCCTTCGTCCGCCGAGTAATAATAAACGTTGTTTTCTGTTATAAAAAAGTCGATTATCCTATCATCGGATAACTTTTTAAACGAATCGTCGTTATATGAGTATACAAAAAGAGAGCTTAGCTCATTTATAAAGAATATGTAATCATCAACTGTACATATTTTTAAAACATCGGATACGTTGTAAATGCCGTCAGTATCCTTTTCAGACAGAAATTTGCCAACCGAGTCGGCGTCATGTCTACCCCTTTCGTTTATCCAAACATCTCGTATCATAATTCCCATAATATCGTTTCCGGGAGCGTTTATACCTAAAACATTTTCCGTTCCCAAAAACGCGTCGTAATTGCTTACTTCATTTTTGGTATCAATTTTTTTCTTTTCCAAGGTATCAAGATGGAATGCGTATATTGCGGATCCACCGGTCACTTCATCAATTGCGACGTAATAAAGAATATTATTTTTTGCGTCTATTAAACCGCTCCCGCTTTCGTCCTTCTCAAATACTGTCCTTGCAAGCATTGTTGTTTCGTTGGTATTTTTATCGTAAAGATATTTTTTCAACGAGTAATTTATCGCGATATAATCATCGGCGTTAACGGAATATTTGTTTTCCATGTAGTTATAAATAAGTCCGTTCGGATAATCATTGTAATTGTATACCGCGAAGGCAAAACCTACAAGAAGCGATAGTATAACTATACAAATAACTGTTTTTTTCACAGGCTTTTCCTCCTCACGGTTTTGAAATAAGATATTAGCATGAATACCACGGAAATCGCTGCCGCTATTGATATAATTAAGACAATTTGCATGATGTTAAGGCTTTTAAAGTATACGATATCATTTATTTGGTCTCCGAAAAGATATCCATTCGCCGTCAAAAACGCCGACGGAAAAGGAATTAAATATTTATATTCTCTGTCAGGAAAAATATAGTTCGGCAGGAAAGTCAGAGTAAACGAAGAGAATATTGTCAAAAGCGACTGCTTGAATACCGCACCGATAAAATATGCCGTAACGGCAAGATAAACCGCTCCGAATATCTTTATAGCACTTATCAGAATATATCCTTGAATAAGCGTTAAGTTTCGCTCACTTTTATAAAAGAGATCTATATTGCCGATTCTGAAATTGCAGTTATTAAAACCGTATGCAATATTTATGATTACGTACCGTACAACGCTGATAGCAACGCTCATAAAAGCTGCAGTCATAATCAATATGACAAAATGTGACAGCCATTTATGTTTTTTTCCTCTTACAGTGGGGAAAGTTATACTGTTTGCACCGCTTTCTTCATCGTAAACGGAAAGCAAAACCACAGAAATAATGATAAAAAGGACGAGAATAAAATCAATGCTCTCATTGCCGAACAACACGTTCCACGGCCGTTGGTCGATAAGATAGGTTTTGTTCTCGGCAGCATTTTGAAAATCTTGAACAAACATTTCAAAACCGTTGTGTCCGATCGAGTATTCGTTATATGTTTTTAATTTCTCCTCGTATTCTCTATCGGTTATTTCACGAGCAACGTATGATTGAACGAGCTGTTTTTTTTCATCGGTAATGCTTTCATCCTTTTCAATAAGTGAATTTATTTCGTTTTGCTTTTCCTCGGTAAGCTCCCCGGCGTAAACGGAAATATAATACTCATATTTTTGTTGCGATTCATAATTGTCGATTTTTGCTTTTTCGGCGGAATTATACGCGGTAACAGCTTCTGCCGCGATACAGACCGTCAGAATAAGAAGAAGGCGTCTTTTTATAAAGAGCTTATACGCTTCGTATTTAATGAGGTTCATTTTATATGTCTCCTCGCATTTTTGTTATTAAGTATAATTACCGTTAAAAAAATCAGCAACGCAAAAACCAGACAGAAAACTATTGTAATCGACCATTTCCAAAACGGCAAATCGAAAATATTCATAATATTAACATCAAAAGATGAAAACATTTTATAACCGATTATCAAATTGATGGGATTTACCGTATTAATCGTGTCAAGGATACCTTTGCTGTAAGCGCTTACAAGCATAAGACCGAAAGTCGCGAGAAGTCCGAACACAAATACCGAATAGCTTTTGTGAAAAACTGAGGAAAAGAAAGAATAAATAAGCCCGAGAGTCAAAAATCCCAACAGCTTTACAAAAAACAGCAGGACAATAAAACTCGCGATTGAGCAAGTAAGGGGAGTGTATGCGAAGCCGGCAATGGCAAAGATGGGGGCGGAAAAGCCGTCAAGTCCCGCGCATAAACAAAAAGTAATAAAATCAGCTAATGAAAATAACACGCATACAATAAAAGTAAATACCGTCATCGCGCCGATTTTTGCAAAGCCGGTCGCCTTTCGTCCGTTTACGCTCGACATAAAGCAAAGCTGCATACCCGTTTCATACTCGCCCGCAAAAAGAGGAGAAAAAGCGAGGAGCATAATTATTATTATGAGAAATGAAGAAAACGAATAGCTGAAATATGGTTCAAAAGCGCTGTAATTATAAACGCTGTCAATTTTTCTTTCGCCGTATGTTTTTTCTATTTTATCGGAAACATTCTGAAAATAGACGCTTCCGTGTGCGGCGGCGAATTTCTTATATTCGGCTGTTTCTGTTTTAAGCCTTTGAATCTCTGAATTATAATTATATATCCGCGTTACTTCATCAAGCCATTCGTTTGAAATGTTCATATCGCCGAACGCGTAGCCTGTGAAAAATTCGTCGTTATCGTACGCGGCTCCGCCGTTCACTATAGCCGTCATTTTTTCATTATAATCTTTAATCCACTGAACCTTTTCGGAAGTAAGGCGGCCTTCAATGTGTTCATACATTTCGCGGCGTGCAATGTTCATTTCCGCATTTCTGTTATGAAAGTATAAAGAATAATTCTGCCATATATTAAAGACATTCAGACAAAGCAATAATGCGAGCATAATCAAAAGAAATCTTCGTCTAAATAGCTTTTTCAGTTCAAATATAAATAATTTCATGATTATCTCCCGTCAAAATCACTGTTTTCCGCAGTAATACAGAAAAACGTCCTCAAGAATAGGCGAAAGACTGACCGCTTTTTCATGCGGCTGCTCCGAGGAAACAATACGCAATTTATAAATATCTCCCTCACGGTAGGCATTTGAAATATCATACATAGTAATATATTTTTCTATTTCATCCACGCTGACAATAAGCTCCCAGACATTGCCGTCAATGGATTTCATAAGTTCATTCGGAGTATCGGTTTTTATTATTTCTCCGTTATTCATAAGAATGACCTTGTTCGCTATGTATTCAACGTCGGGAACGATGTGGGTAGCGAGAATTACCGTTCTGTTATTTGAAATTTCAGAGAGCAGATTTCGGAAACGGATACGTTCCTTGGGATCAAGACCTGCCGTAGGCTCGTCAAATATTACGATTTTGGGATCGTTTATAAGTGCCTGCGCCACTCCGATACGTTGAAGCATACCTCCCGAAAATGTCCCGATTTTATTCTTTTTTTCTTTCGCCAAATTTACAAAATCAAGAAGCTCGTCAATTTTACCGTCAATTTTGCCGCCGACATTTTTTAATGCGGCCATATACTTTAAAAACTCCTCCGCGGTATAATTTTTGTAAAATCTTGGATTCTGAGGAAGAAAACCTAAATCACTTAAATAGTCGGAGCGTTTGTCGCGAATGTCAATTCCGCCGTAAAGAACTTCTCCGGCCGTCTGAGAGAGCGCAGTTACAAGTATATTTATAAGCGTGCTCTTACCCGCGCCGTTGGGACCTAAAAGTCCGTATATACCTTCTGTAAGCGTAAGGCTGATATTGTCTATCGCTTTCTTCTTTCCGTAATATTTTGTTATATTTTTTATTTCAATCATTGCTTTCACCTATCGCATATACATCGACTTTTTTTTCGTTTGTTTCCATATTATAACGAAAAACGTAAACAAGATCGTTTGCTTCGTCAATATAAATATAGCATGAGCCGTAAATAATATAATTTACATTCATGTCAAAAAGCATCTTGCCCGTATCTACAGAATAAATACGATAAATAAAATTCGGATTATCATCGTTCGCGCTGGCCCCCGACCTGCATCTTGTCATAACATATTTTCCGTTCGGCGAGGCGCTGACATTTTGTCCCTCCGAGCCTTGAGAGTAAAATTCTACCGTTTTGGTTTCAAATGTTTTTTTATCTACAAGAACGCATTTGCCGGGTATTGAAGATGGGCGCGGCGTTTCCTTTTCATAAATTAAAATAAAATCGTCATAATCCGTACCGACCTGACAGTCGCTGTTCGTTACATATGTTTCTGTAACGTTTCCGCCGTAATCCGAAAGACAGTATATATCCTTTTCTTCATTGTATTTACTCTTAAAAATGAAAGAAGAATTACCGACGGCGTATACGTCCTCGGGCTTGTATTCCTGATTATCGCCGTATTCAAGAGTTATATCCTCATCGGTTTCAAAATTATGAATGACAACCGTATTTGAAAATGCAGTAATAATTTTTTCAGCGTCATTGCTTAAAGCATAGATACGCGTAAAAATCCCGTCGCCGGAAAAGGTCTTTGTTGACGCGACGTCAAAGCCGGCGTCATATTTTTTAACGGTAACGGTATTCGAAAGCATCGGCAAGTCAACGGATATCAAAGCGCCGCTGTATCTTAGGTCGTCTGCGTCCGCGCATTTTCCCGTATCAAGCATAACGCCCGTTTCCGCGTTATATATGTATATGTGATTCTGATTATCGGATTCAAATATAACGAATAAAATCTCCTTTTCGGAAATATAGGCCATATAATTTATCATACCGTTTATTGAATCTTCAATGTGACCGTCAATCGGTATTCGCGCTGATACCACTCTTTGCTGTTCATTTTTTTCTATAGATTTAGAATCTGCTTCCGCCCCTGTATTATTTGGCCGTGAAGCCTCATTTTTTTCTTCATTTACGGGTGAGCAGCCACACAGCAATGTAAGAATGGCAAATACAATAAATAAGCTTATAAATTTTTTCATTTTTATTCTCTACCCCTCCCCAAGACTCTTTTTTATTCAAGTATAAGAGGGTATGTTGGACATTTTGCGGTAGATTTGCCGTTGTCAAAATCTCCTCCGATTGATCTTGCCATGAAATAAATATGATGCCAGCCGGTCATGTTTGTGTTATCAAGTGTAACTTCAATATGAGTATCTTTATCTGTCTGCGTCTGTACGTCATAATAGTAACAGCCGTCGGCCAGCTCCTGCTGAACATGGTCCACAAAAACAGAAATTCTGTATGTGCCCGTTGCCGCGAATAGGTCAAGACTGTATGTATTCATAGAATTTTCGGAAGCGGTAACATAGTGTTTCATTCCTTCTTCGGTAAACATTGAATCAAACGAATTTGTATATATGAGCTGAACACATCCTCCGCTTTCGTCAAATAAACCGTAATAGTATTCCGAAAGCCTGTTGTCAACCTCCAAATATTCCGCGTCATACGGTAAAACCGCCGCCGTATTTTCCGAATCAACCTGCATGACTACTTTGCGGCAATTCGTATCGCTGTAACCATGATAATTGCCGTAGTTCAGGAAAGACGCTCCCTGCTCAAGCACATAATCATAGAAGAAAAAAATGCCGACGGAAACTTCAAGAACGTCTCCCTTTTTTCCGATATTGGGTATAAAGTGAATGGTAAAGTCCTTTTCTTCATTTTCAGTCATATCAAATGAAAGTACCGTCGTCTGCTCACTTTTCTCTCCGGTTTTATCATCTACTATGTAAAAATTCTGCAATACGCCGTCAAGCATAACGCATAGACCGAAATTTGCCGAGAAGGAGCCGTTTGCCAAATAATGCTTCATAACAAGCTCATCGCCCGCGTAAGAGTAATAAAAAGTATTGAAATCTTCATCGTCGTTCCAACTGCGAATGTATTCCGGATATGCGCCGCCCATTTTTATTTTGTCGGGCTTCGTTTGATTATCCGAATCAGTCGTATCGGAATTCAATAAGCCTGCAATCAAGCTCTCATTTTCATAACCGGATGTTTCGCCGTCGGTTGATTTTTTATTGCAGGAGGCAAACGAAAACATAAGACAGCACGCGAGAAATAATGAAATAAGTTTCTTAGTCATACCATAATACTCCTTAAATGTTAATCATGCTTAAAATTGGCATCATTTATAATATAACACTGAATAATTGGCTTGTAAAGAAATAAAATAATTTTTCTCGGAAATATCAAAATAGACTGAACAACACATTGTTCTTTTTATTAGTAATTTTAAAACTCAGTTTACACTGAATACAGAGCCGAATTATTAAAATTGAATCCGGGACCGGGGCCGACCGTGCCGATCCCGGATTGGAAATTATTTGGAGACACCTATTACGTTGGGAGTGCCGTAATAGACAGTATTACCATATACTGCCTCTACTGTTGCATATGATGTTACGGGAGCTGTATAAGAAGCTTTCGTAAGTTCTTTGTACCATGTGTTGCTGGTAGAATCGCTGATCTTAGTACCGACGCCTCTTGAACTGGAAACTACATCCGCGCCTGTATTATAATTTACCACGCTGATAGCGATGTATCCCGTATAATTGCTTCCGGCCGCTACTGCAACAATAGATTCCATTGTATTTGTACCTTTTCGCCAACCGGTAATATTCATACCTGTAGCATTTAGACCATCATCCCAGCACATAACAGATTTGCCTACAATAGTGAATTTTGAACCAATATCAACAGAAAATGAGCCGGTATCGGAAGATTGATTATTCATCGAAATGCTTGCTGCCGATGCGATACAGGTAAAGCAAGAAGCAATCATTATTACTGTCATAAACAATGTGGCTATTTTTTTGATTTTTGTTTTATACATAAATATGACCATTCCTTTCCGCTGCGCTACAAGGCACAAAAAGGTATCAAACCAATATCCTGTAACGCAGCTTG
>CANRNI010000057.1 GCA_947631945.1 uncultured Clostridia bacterium | reverse complement strand
TTTTTGGCAAAAATGACGGGAAATCTCGGTGCAGATGCGCGGCAAAGGCGGTAGCCGTTAATTGTGCGGTATTGCCCAAAGTTATATATTCATATGAAAAAATCACATAAAGCGGATACCGACGGAAAGTATCCACTTTCAAAAAATCAGGATATAGAGTTGACTGTAACAGGCGTTACGGCGGAAGGAAGCGGAGTCGGCCATTATGACGGTATCGCCGTTTTTGTTCCAAATACCGCCGAGGGCGACGTTATAAACTGCCATATAATAAAAACCAAAAAGAACTACGCTATAGGCAAGATAACGGACATTATAAAAGCTTCGCGGGCAAGAACAGAACCCGACTGCGAGGCTTTCTCAAAATGCGGCGGCTGCGTGTTCAGACATATAGATTATAATGCGGAATGTGAAATAAAAAGCAAAAGGGTAAAGGACGCTTTTCTAAGAATAGGTCATATTGATATTGAACCCGAAAATATACTTAAAGCCGAGAATATAAACCGCTACCGCAATAAAGCGCAGTATCCCGTGAGACTTGAAAACGGCGGGATAAAGATAGGCTTCTTCGCTCAGAACAGCCACAGGGTAATCGATTGCCGAGACTGTCTGCTCCAGCCCGAGGAATTTTCAAAAATCCTTTCGGCATTTGAAAATTGGATAATAAAAAATAACATCACCGTTTACAGCGAGGAAACACACAAGGGACTGCTGCGACATATTTATATAAGAAAAGCTTTCGCGACAAATCAGATAATGGTCTGCGCCGTGATAAACGGTCACAGTATTCCGAAAAAGGACGGGCTTATATCTTCTCTTTTGAAAGCGAGCGAAAATATTGCATCGATAGCCGTAAACGAGAACACAAACGACGGCAACGTGATTTTAGGCAAAAAATGCGGTGTTATATGGGGGCAGGAGTATATTGAGGATATGCTCTGCGGAATAAAGGTGCGCCTGTCGCCGCTGTCGTTTTATCAGGTCAACAGAGAGCAGGCGGAACGGCTTTATAATAAAGCCGCAGAATACGCGGAGCTTAAAAAAAGCGATATTTTGCTTGACTTCTACTGCGGTGCCGGTACGATAGGACTTTCGATGGCGGATAAGGTAAAAAGGGTGATAGGCGCGGAAATAATTCCCGAAGCCGTAGAGGACGCGAAAGCTAACGCTCGGTTAAACGGCATAGAAAATGCGGAATTTATATGCGCGGACGCTCCGAAAGCCGCCGGGATTCTTAAAGACAGAGGTATAAAACCCGATGTAATAATAGTGGACCCGCCCAGAAAAGGCTGCGCTCCCGAAATGCTGAAATCGATAAAAGAATTGTCGCCGGAAAGACTTGTCTATATATCCTGCGACCCGGCTACTCTCGCGCGCGACTGCGCGGTATTAAAAGAGAATAATTACGAAATTAAAAAAATAACGCCTGTAGATATGTTCCCAAGAACCGCCCACGTGGAGACAGTATGCCTATTGTCCAAACTCAATGTCAAGCAGCATATAGAAGTGGAGTTGAAGATGGACGAGCTTGATGTAAATTCATTCTGAATTTATATGCTTTTATAAAGAGAGGACACGAACATGAAAAATGAAAAGAACATCAGAAAAAGGATTATTTCTCAGATCAAAGGTTTTCGGGGATATGTTGTTTTTTCTTTTATTATTTCGATAATAATACAGATACTTGCCCTCTTACCGCCTTTGTTTATGGAAAAAATAATTGACGAGTATATTCCCGACAAGGATATACGGCAAGTTGGACTTGGAATTTTTATTTTTACAGGTGTTCCGATTATTTCGTCTTTACTTTCAACCGGATATAATTACATCATTAATGTTGTCGGACGGCAATCCGGACAAAAGCTTACCGTTTGGGCGTTTGAAAAACTAATTTATCAGCCTCTAAACTATTTTGATGAGGCAAATTCATCAGAACTTGCTTCGTATTGTAAAGGCGAATCAAATAAATATGTAATGCTATGGCTATACGACATACCCTCGGCGACAGCAAGCATTATATCAGGATTAGCGGTATGCATTCTTATGTTTAAATTTAGCGTTCTTATTGCATTGGTTGTGATATTAGCTATCCCATTTGCAATTCTGCCAAGTATGCTAATTGCTAAACAACTTGAGAAAAATGTAAAAAAAATGGTTGAGAGTAACGCAAAAATATCTCAAGTTATGGAAGACACTTTTCGTGGAATCAAACTCGTCAAAAGTATGTCTTTGGAAAAAGATCGTATTCGGCTCATTAGTTTTATTAACAAAGCTATTGTTAAAATATGGAGCAAAATTGCAGCTTTAGATAATTTAAACGGTACATGGGTAAGTGGGTTTTCAAGCAATTTGTTTACCGGAGCGATATTTTTACTCTCTGTTTACTTAATTATCAGAAATCAACTTTCAGTTGGTATGTTGGTTGTAATTCTCAGTTATTTGCCTAAAATATTTACCATAGTTTCAAATACAACGTCAATCAATTTTTCATTTAAAAAGCAACTTGCTGAATTTGATAAGCTTTTTTCAATTATCAATATGAATGATGAGCGTGATAACACAAAAAGTAATAAACAATTTACATTTAACAAATCAATTGAATTCCAAAATGTAACATTTGCCTACAAGAAAGACAGAGGAAACGTGCTAAAAAATCTCAGTTTTTCTGTTAAAAAGAATCAATGGGCAGGAATAGTCGGTAAAAGCGGCGCCGGTAAATCAACTATCTTTGACCTACTTTTGCGATTTTATGATTGTACCGAGGGATGCATATCTATAGATGATACTAACGTACAGTTGATAAATATTGATGAACTTAGACAAAATATTGTTTTGGTATCTCAGAATACGTTTCTTTTTCCCGGGACAATTAAAGATAATTTACTTATTGCAAATAAATACGCAACAAATGAAGAATTGGCACGGGTTATAGATGAAGTCGGCCTAAAAAAGTTTTTAGACAGTTTACCGGATAATATCAACACAGAAATCGGTGAAAATGGAATACAATTATCCGGTGGAGAAAAACAAAGAATCTCATTGGCTCAAGGCTTACTCAGACATAGCAAAATTTTATTGCTTGATGAAGTAACATCAAATGTTGATGCATCTACTGAGATAGAGATAAAAGAAACAATTGAAAAAATTAGGAAATCAAAAGATTTAACAGTAGTATCTATTTCACATAAGTTGGATTTCTTAGATAGCACAGATAATATATTTTTAATAGAAGATGGGCGATTGGCTGAATGTGGCACATTTGAGTATGCCTCAAAATGGACTGATAAATTAAGAAAGCACTAAGGCAATACCGCACAATTAGCGGCTAACGCCTTTGCCGCGCATCTGCACCGAGATTTTCCGTCATTTTTGCCAAAAGTTCCTTGAAATACGTCAGTATTCCTGCGTCACTTTTGTCAATCTGCCGAAAAATCTTTTGGCACATCTGCACGACAATAATTATGCGGTATTGCCCTAAATAAATCACGCCTAACGGCTTTTCGGAATTCCCTATGGAAATCTAACGAAAAAACTCATGGAGCAATCTGCACGTTCAATTTAATCAGTGTTTTCTTAAAATCGTCTGTGGGTAAAGAAGTGAAATAAAATTGTAAAATTTACAAAATAACGACGCCGAGGTTCACCCTTTCGATGAGCCTCGGCGATTTTTTTTTGTGCTGTTTTTTACAGTCCCTTAAAATATTCCGTGTCGATTCTGTTATTCATGCAGTTCGGTTTATTCAAGATTTGCTGATATTCTCAGCACGGCTCTCGCGTCGGCGGCGGTAATACGAGAGTCTCCGTTTATATCCGCCAAGGTAAATTGTTCCTGAGTAAGCAGTACAAATCCTGCGGCGGCTCTCAAAACGTATCTCGCGTCGGCGGCTGTTACTTCACCGTCAAAATTGACGTCACCCAAAAGAGTCGCATCTTTTTTTATGGATACGCTGTCAACCTTCGTCGCTATATTTTGGTCAAGAGTATAAGTCGTAAGATAAAGAGTATCGCCGTAAATCTCAAACGCCGTGAACATAGGTTTATTCGGATTAAGGTTTTTGCCCGACGCTTCAAAAATATTCTTTATATTATTGACCTCGTGGGCTTCGGCCGAGCGTGAGCCGGACGCGCCGAGAGCAGAATAAACGGTTCCCGTCGGATTTGGTATAGTTTTGTAAAGACTCTGCGTTACTTCATGCGGAAACGCGGCTTTTGGAGGATCTGTGACCTTTCCGCCGTTCATTCCGTCCGTTCTGTAGTAAACGCAGTCGCTGCCCGAAAGAACCACGTCCACATTATACTTGTCCATAAGCCCCGAAATTTGGCTCATGTACGCCGTGTGATTCTCCTTTGTAACACTTTTGCCGTCGGAATAAACCGCGTCATGTATTGCCACTATTTTCCATTTTTTATCTGTTTGGCTCATATCTTTTTCGAACCACTCAAGCTGTTCTTCGGTAAGAGTACCGTCGTTATTGACACAGCCCGAATCAAGCACCGTTATATGCGCCGTATTGTAGTCGAAAGAATAGTATACCCCTGTTCTCTGCGTTTCTCCGAGAAGCGCTCCTATGGCAAAATTGTCGCTTATTGATGAAACCGTGTCGGAGGAACCGGCTACAGGTACGAAATACGATGACATAAGCTTATCGGAAACGCCGTCAAGAAGCTTCTGCCATTGTGACAAATCGGAGTTATCATCAACGTAATTACCCGTATGAAGTATGAAATCGGTATCGGGATAGAGATAATCGGCGCAGTCTATAATATTGCCGAACATCTCAAAATCCGCCGCCGTATTGCCGGACGAATCCGCCACATGAATAAAGGAAAGTGTGTCGCTGTCATCGGCGGTAGTTACCGTTGCCGTTTCACTCCACCAGTTTTTTTCACTGTCTCCCACTCGGAAGAAATATGTGCAGCCCGGCTCAAGTCCCATGATTTTAATTGTGTGCCTTGTAAGGTTCAGCGTCCTCTGACCGAACGAGATAAAGCCCAAATCGAGCAAATTATACGTTCTTTCAATATTATTGTGGGCAACCGCGACGGACGCATCCTTTACACCTATATAATATTTTCCGAAAAATTCAGCGTTTTTATCGGAATAAATTTCAATATCGGTACCCGTTACGGTCGATTTAGTGTACCATGTAACATACGCTTCTGTTTTTGTATCGTTTCCGGGAGTAATGTTAATCATAGTGGGCAGACGGTAGTTTTCTTTCGACGCATATGATTCGGCTCCCTTTGTTCCGTCATATTTTACGCCGAAATCGCCGTTTTTCTGCGGAGCTTCATCATTCACATACAAATTAAGCAATGACGCGAGCTGAGCTCCTGTTATTTCTCTGTTTTCACCCGAAAAATAGTAATTTACAAAATAATCTATAACCTCGTCAATGGATCTCCCGTACTGTCTGAAGAAACCGTCTTTAAGGACAGAGTTTACGGCTCCCGTAACGCTTGAGCTTTCGCCGTGCAATGCAAGATACGCTCCGAATCCGATTTGGAGCCAATAGCCGATAGTATCCTCGGTATCGTCAAAGAAAAGCAGGTACTGAGGTTTCATTTTAATCTGTGAAAGTATATCTTCAAAAAGCAAATCCCTTATCAGAGTTTCGCCCAGAAGATTTGCAAGGAAAGGCACAAGCTCTCCCGACTGTAAATTTTTAATAACGTCGTTTACAAAAGCGTCGTCGGAGGAATCCTCGTTGCCGTAATATGAATACGCAATCATTGATAGTATAAGCTCGCCAAGAGTACCTCCGTGTTCACTGCTTCCAAAGCCCAAAGTATCAATGAATTTTGTACAGCTTACCTTTGAAATTTCCGCATCGAACACTGTTTTAAAACGCTTATAGCATAACTCCGCCAAGGTTTCATCGTCCTGCAGGAAGCCGGACTGAGCCTGCTGAAACATATCCTCGAGCAGATTCATGATATTTGATGCGTCGAATATAACTACCGAATCAAAAATACTAAGTCCTCCGCCTATACGCTCGTTTATAAGCTCAATGAGCGATACGCCGTATTGATTTTTTACAAAATCCTCAAGAGTTCCGCTTCTTTTAACTCCGGGAATAAGTACGGTTCCCACAAAATTCTTAACCGCATCGGCACAGTATCTTGCGAGGTCGTAATCACGGTACTGTATTTTCAATGACGCTGTTTCTCTGTAAGGTTGCTTATACTCGGTACCGTCGTAGGAGATAATCGGTTTTACCGAATCGACGTCGGCTATATCGAAGCTGCCGACGCTCCCCGTAAACGTTGAAACTCTGAACGTATTGGGATAGCTTATGAGAGGAGCGGTCTGGATATCATAAATTACGTTGCCGTTGTCCGATACGACGGCTCTTATATCGTTTTTTCCCGAACCCGACGTATATATGTAATGCATTCCGGCGTCCGCAAGAGCGTTTGCGACCTCGTCAGCATTTGACAAAACACCTTTTGAATCGGTAAGAGCATCCGAGCTTATTCCCCAACTGCACATTCCGATTGCCGTCTGACCGAGGCTCTTTGCCGTATCACATTCACGCTCTATCCATTTTAAAAGCCCGTCGGAAATTCTTCCCGAAACAGAAGTATATCCGTTTAAATACTGATAGTATGTGGCGTCTATAACTATAAGTCTATATCCGCCATCAAGTTCCACGGAATATGAAAGCGCGGCTGATGTCTGCGTTCCGGCGGTATATCTGCTCACGGCAAGGTCATAGCCAAGGTTTGAATAAATTGAGGAAAATTGTCTTGACATGGTAGATATTACGTATTCGCGCGAGCCGGATTTGAATGACGACGAGGAAGCGTTATTTATATCGCCGCCTCCCGCCATTACTATGATTTGCGCACCGGTTTCTTCTTCAAATTTATTAAGCTTCTCGGCAAGAGCGACGTTGTTGCTGTATTCGCCGCCGTAGGTAAGATTGCCGCTTATCAGCACATACTTAAGACCTTCTTTGCTGACTTTATCCTTTAAAGCGGCAAGGAAAGAATCAAAAATACCGTCAAGCTGACCGTAATGATATCCGTTCGCTGCGGCGTCAAGCATAAATGCCTCGTTATATCCTCCTCTGTTTTCTTCCGATACATATGAGAGTCCGGCCGCGGTCGCGAATTTTACGCTTCGCGAAGAATCGCTGTCGGCATAAGACGGAAATATGAAAGATGTGATTATCATAATAATGCACAGGAGTACGGAAATAAATTTTTTTATTTTTTTCATTTTATATCCTCCCTAATTAATTCGGTGTACGGCTAACGCAATGACGTACAATTATTGTAGTGCAGATGCGCGGCAAAGGCGGCAGTCGCTGATTGTGCGGTGTCGCTTTAAGCTTATTATAGCTTATTTTATAGTCAAATGTAAAGTAATCGGCGCAATTTTCCGCAATTTTTTTATATGGGAATAATTTTCTTCAAAAATTTAAGAAAATTTGAATTTTTTTTGTATAAAAAATTGACAAGTTATTTTCTTTTTGGTATAATATTTGTAAATAAGGAAAGAAAAGAGATGTAATCGGTATAGTTGTTCTTTTTAATTTCCTACAACGCGTGATAGCTTTTTTGTCAGCATTGATAAGCTTGTTGGGAATAGAAACAAATACAGTAACAGTTGAACTTTACGCGAACCCTTCCTCGGGGTACAATTGGGAATACAGCTTTGATAAATCGGGTATACTTGTCGTGAGCGATTCTTATTATAAGCCCGATACCGCGTCCATTCTTACAGGCAGAGGCGGAGGAACAAGATATTTTGTACTTAAATCGACAGGAAGCGGAACTGTCAGAGTGACGTTTGAATATGTTAAAAATATAAATTCACAAAGAATAGTGGCGTCAAGATATATTTATACATATAACGTAGCGACAGATGGTAAAATTTCACTATACAGTATACAATAAAATGCTGAGATAATAATCATTGCGGAGGAGTAAAAACTTTCGCAATGATTTTTAATTTTAAGGAAGCACTGATTAAATTGAACGTGCAGATTGCGTCATGAGATTTTTCGTCAGATTGACAAAAGTGACGCAGGAATACTGACGTATTTCAAGGAGCTTTTGGCAAAAATGACGGGAAATCGCGACGCAAGATGTACGTTTAGCCGTTAGGCGTAATTTATTCAGTGTTTCCTTAATAAAGGCAATCCCCACAATTATTGCTGTGCAAAAGCGCAGACCGGCCTTTGTGCGGTGAAGCCATATGTAAAAAGGACGAAAAATGTATCCGTATCACAACAGAATTAAGCGGCGTATAAAAAACGGCGAAATGACAGGATTTGAATTTGTTACCGATTACAAAAATATCGGAGAGTGCTTGCTGCTGCATTTCCGCACACCTCCGTTTGAACGTCCGATAAGACCGTATAGATACTGCGAGTATATCGACATACTAAAAATGTGGTCGAGCAATAAATATTCGCATGATGAGGAAAACGATTCGGAATCTTGATTTATATAATGCCTGCCGAATAAATTATTTATCAATCTTAAAACCGCCCGAGCAATTGACGCCCGGGCGATTATCATTTTGTTATTTTATTTAAAAAGCTGGAGGAAGAAATCTCTTATCATCAGGAAAAATCTTCTCAGCGCTGCGAAAAGGTTCCAGATCGATCTTTTTGCCTTTACGCATTCGTCGCATCTTCCGTCGCCGTTCGCGTCGTTATGTGCGCCGTAATGTCTGAATATTCCGTCCTCATCGAAGGAATAGACTTTACCGCCAACTTTTACGCTGTCGTTTACGCACATATATGTGGTGTTAGGATAGAAGTAATACGTTTCGCCGTCAATTTCCTGAAGTCCCGTAACCGGGTCGGGTCCCCAGTAATAGCTTGTGCCGCTTGAGGTTTCAAGCCATGCGCCCTTTGTGAGTTTACCGCTGTCGGAGAAGGTGTATGTGAGAACTAACGAACCGTCGGAGTTTTTAATCGACACCGTACCCGTAGACATCTTAAAGCCAGTCTGCCTGTCGAAGTAGTACCAGTCGCCGTCAATCATATGCCAGCCGCGTTGTTTCTCGCCCGCGATATAGTAATAATACGCGCTGCCTTCTTTGACAAGAGCGCCCTTTGTCAGTTTACCGTCGTTGCCGAAGGTATATGTGCGGCCGTCTATTTTTACTTTGCCCGTGGTGATGTTGCCGTTCTTATCGAAATAATAGTAATCGTCTTCAAGAGCAAACCAGCCTGTTACGACATTTCCGGCGATTACATATTTCTTGTAGCCGGTCGCCGCGTCCGTAACAAATCCCGTATAGCTGCTCTTGGGTATTGAATAACCGCAGTCGGGGCAGGTGAGGTAGTCGCCGTCAAGCACATACCCATGTTCGCCGTCGGAGCATTTAACGTCCTTCGTCATTGTATATGAATCAATAATCGCCGACGTTCCGTCCGGCATAAGGTCATATGTCGTAACGGTAAATTCGGTATCGGATACACTCGCGGTGAGGTAAACCGCCGTATAATCGCCGTCGAGCATATCGAAATGGAATGCATCGTTCTTTACAATTTCGTATGATTTTTCGCCCGTCGAGCCGCAGATATAGTATACAGCGCCGTCGGTCTTGTCAACCGTTCCGCCCGTAATGGGTTCGGTTCTCGCGTATGAGTGATCGTGTCCGGAGAATACGAAGTCTATTCCCGCCTCGTCAACTGCGTTGGATATGATTTTCTGCATTTCGAGAGTGTTGCCCGACGGATTTGTGAAGTACGCGGGCTGATGCATTGCCAGTATCTTCCACGTCGCGTTTGATTCGGACGCGTCTTTAACGAGCCATTCGGCGGCTTCTCTGTAACCGCTGAGATTTGAATAATTGATTACCGCTACATAGATATTGCCGTACTGCGTCGAGTAGCAGAGCGGGGCAGAGCCGTCCTTCGCGCCGGGAAGATTGAAGTATGCCGCCGCGTTGGAGGCCGTCTCGTCGCCGTAGTATTCGTGGTTTCCGAGTACGTGGATCATATCCTGAGAACCAAGGAAATCGCCGCTGAATACTTTTGCGATATTCGCCCACATCGTATAGTTGCCGCCGTTGTCTACTGCGTCGCCCGTCTGAATGCCGAACGAGAAAGGAGTATCGGACGAAGCGAGCAATTTGGTTATCTTATCGGAATTGGTTGTATCGGTCGCCTGAGTATCGCCGATTACGAAGAAATTGGTTTCTTTCGCGGACATTGCGGTCGAGAACGTTCCGATTGCCGACATCTTTTCGCCGTCGCCGACTTTGTAAACGTATTCCGTATTGGGTTTAAGTCCAGTAATGACCGCGCTGTTTATTCTTACCGCGTAATTCGTCGTATAGCTTGCCGAGCTTGCCATTTCGGAGAGGACGCTCTCGCCGTTGAACGTTTTCAGCGCGTCCTCGCCCTTTGCGTCGTATTCCGATTTTTCCGCATAGAGTGCTACCGCTTCGGCTTTGCTTGCGAGAGGTGACGACATCCATGTGATGCTTTGAGATTCCGCCGGATTTTCGGTAATATTCTGTTTTATATAAACGGGCATACCGTCGTCCGTTCCGCCCGACGGAAAGCTCTGACCTTTATATGTGAATGAAAGTTTACCGTCCTTTTCGGCATAAATGGAGAATTCAGTTACCGAACCGACGTATTTGTCGGTAAATACCTTACCCTCGTTGTCTGTAACGCCTATAAGTTCCCTTGCGGAAGTATAAACGTTGACCTTTTCGAGCGGATTACCGTCGGCGTCGGTGACGCGGATATAACCGCCCGAAGAACCGACTACCATCGTATCAACGTTGAGAACGAACGGCGAAGCGCAGGTCGTTGTTATTTTTCCTCCGAACGCTCCGACGAACTTTTCATCGATATTATTCGCGTAAGTGAGCGCGCCTTTTGCTATCCTGTATGTTACTTCAAGACCTTCGGGAACGTTCGTCGGAATATCGAAAATGATTTTTGCGAGAGTTCCGTCGTCGGCTGAAGCGTCCGCGTCGGCTTTTCTGTTCAGCTTGAAGTTTATCGTCGTATTCTTTTCGTCATATGAAGCGTCTTTCTCAAGCTCGTAATTTGCCGAAGGAACAACCGTGAAATCGTCCCAATAAGTAGTGAAATAGGAGAGAATTTTAATTCCCACATCCGCCGAAAGAACGTCCGCGGCATTATTTGAAGTTATTTTAAGAGTGTATTTCTCGCCCAAAACGGGGCTTTCGTCTTCGTTTTCAAACGAAACGACTGTATCAGAGCTGCCGCCGTTTACCGTGAAATAACGAGTATCCGTCGTGGTGTTGCCGAATTCGTCCGAAACGGAAATTTCAATGCTGTGAACGCCGTCGGGAAGTACCGCGTCATAGAAATAAATTTCCTCGTCGCCTTCGTTGATGTAACATTTATCGGTAACGTCAACGCCGTCGATAAACATTTTGACTTCGCTGAAATCAATACCGGTAGCATATTTGCCGTCGAAATCCGCGTAAGACGCTCTGAACGTATTGACGTTGGAATCAAGAACGGTTTCGCCGTCGGTTATTTCCGTAGTATCGGTTCTTACCGAGCTGATAACGGGATTGTCAATATCGTCGGTATTCGCGCCGTAAACGAGCTGGATATTGTCAAGATAAATAGTTGAAGCCGTTCTGTCACCTCTCGGGTCGGAGCCGTTCGCCTGATACGAGATCCAGAACACGCCGCAGCCTTGATAGAATCCGAACGGAGCGAACGCGGGACCTGCGTTCTCATTTCCGGTATCATTAAGATTAAATTCAACGTATTTCCAGCCTGTCCAGTCAATACCCTGCGTGCCCGTAACGCAGCCGTAAGCGGGATCTTCATTTTTATTTGCGCAGTTAAGATACAGATGGAAATTCGCCGTTCCTTCGGGAACGTAAACCCAACATCCTATCGCCGTGGGAGAACCTTCAAAATCATAATCGGGATCGGTAACGCGGACATAGTTGTTGGAGTTGCTCGAACCGTTGTATGTCGAATAGTCGTAATCGATTCTTAATGAATGTTCGCCGAAACGCACGGGTTCGCCGTCCTCTTTGGAAACTATTCTTGATTTCATTGATTTCTGATCGGTAATGGACGCGTTCGGCCAGTTGTAAAGAGGATAACCCGCCTCATAGAATTGATTTTTCTGTTCCGCATCGGGAATCCCCGCGTTTCTGTCCCATGTGGGCATTTCGAGCGACGGGATATATTTAAGTTCGGGATTATTTTCCGCTTCTTCTTTATCGGTCGTGTAATTTTCGAAATCATACATTACCACGGGCATCGCGCCGATAATGGCTTTGATTGAAGCGGTGATTTCTCTGTTGTATTTGAGAGTCGCCTTGATGTTCGCGTTGACCGTAACTCCGTCGAATGTTGTGAACGTAAGGCCGTCGAAAGTACCGGCTTGACCCGATATATCCGTGCCGTTATCGTCCGTTATCGACCATTCGAGGTCGCCGCTCTTCAAAATTACGTCTCTCTCTTTGTATTTTGCCTCAATGTCGAAGTCCGTAGTCTCCTCAAAGCCGAGAGATACTTCGGAATTGGGAACGTAAAGAGTATCGGGAGTTCTGATTTCAATTGAAACCGTACCGCAAACGTCCCCGCCCGAAACATAATTGACTGTTACGACGCCTTCCGTGCCGTTCGATTTGAACAGACCTTCGGAAGTTATCGAACCGAATGATTCATCCGCAAGGACAAATTTGCCGTCTTTGGGAAGAGCTACGCCCGCGCCCGAAGAATCAACGCCGACAGCCTCAAACTGAACGCTTGATTCGGGAGTGTATATATCATTGTTCGGAGTGAGCGACGCATGGTCGAACACGCCCGTTGGTTTCGCCGACGAGCATACAAGCAAGGCCGATGAAACAGTTCTTTCCTGACCGTCTGACGGTTTGTTTCTGCACACAAGCTCGTCGCTTCCCTCATGCTGAGAAAGAAACGTCGTCGAACCGCCGCCGTCAAGTCTTATAGCGTAAACACAGCCCAAAGACAGCATGGCGTATGCCAACTCCTCATACGTCTGACCGCACGAATAGGGTGCCTGACGGCCGTCACCGGTGTAAATTACAACGGAATTGTCATCCTTTATTCCCACCGCCGTAACCGGCGTTACTCCGGAGCTGATTTTTGCGGCGGCTGTAATTACGCCGTTTTTGATAAGTACAGGACTGCCTCCGATCGCTTCCTTCGCGTTCGCTAACTTTTCGGCATAGTCAGAGTCGGCAGTATCTCTTATAACGGGAGTACCGTCATTAAGAATAGCGAAATAGGGACATGACATACTTTCGTGATAGGTGATGCCGTTCATAACGAGCGGTCCCATTGGCGCGCCTGTCTGCATATTGAAATAGTCGCCGTTTACGCCGACAACAACATTTGTGCCGAGCTTGCGTTCCGCCGCAGCCGCCTGATCTCTTACCTTCTGCATACCCCACTTCGTGCCGTCGTAATCTCTGTACGACGCGACAACGGAAGTATAAGGATTGTCGAGATCGACCTCGGCAACACAGACTTTCACCTGATTTGAGCCTTCGCCGTTATTCAGGGTAATCTGAGATTCCTTAACGCCCGGAGCTATCGTGTAGTCCGTTTTTGAAGTCAGATACATATCCGGACCGAGCTTGCCTTCGTCGACCGATACGGCAAAAGCCGTAAGAGAAGGAGTAAAGACGGTTATAACCATCAATACCGAAAGCAATAAAGCGAGAACCGATTTGTACGTTCTTCGTGTTTTTTGATTTTTCATAAACTACTGCCCTTTCCTAAAATTTTCCGAAAAAGTATAAACTTTATCATTTTTATTATAAGACAATAAAAAAGTTAGTCAATAGCAAAATGGAATTAAAATAAAAAAATCGTAAAAAACACGCCCGAAAAAACATTCGGGCGCTACTTATCGAATTAACTTTACTGAAAGCTGATTTCACTTATATAGCCATGAAAAAAACAAAAAAGTTGGCGATTTTTTAAAGCTGCGGCTGAAAACGCCGTTTTTTTATTTCTGTAAATCGCAGAACAATCCGTATGACGGCTTTTTGTTGCCGTACAAATCCGTTGAACCGTGTATGCGGCGCCGCATTTTTCCTTCGCCTTCCTCGCCGCAATGTGTTCGGTAATCGTTGAGCGAGAACCAAACGTAGCCCTTTATGTTGTGTATATTCGCGTACAGCTCAAGTCTTTCTTTAAGTATTCTCGCTCTTTCCTTATCGCCGCCCTTGAAATGCGGTTCGCACAGACCGAACTCGGAAACAACAAGCGGCATACCGTCTGCTTTTTTACACGTTCTTATCATATGATTTTCAATATCGTCACTCGGTTCCCAAAGGCCGAGATAATCGTTCCACATCGCAATATCGCCGTAGAACGTCGCGTCGTCCTTGTCGGCGTTTTCCGTTCTGCTAAGAGTGTTTGAAACATAATTAACAAGCCTTGTTTCGTCGAGCGATTTAAAATATCTTACCATATCCTTAACGTATCGGATTGTCGGTTCTGTTTCCGCTCCGAGCTCGTTTCCAACGCCCCAACAAATTATCGACGGATGATTTGAGTGAGAACAAAACATCTCGTCCGCCTGCTGTTTCGCTATTTCAAGCTGTAAAGCCGTTGCCTGTTTCGGATAGCCCCAATAAGGTATTTCCTCCTGAACGAGCAGACCGTTTTCATCGCACCAATCAAATATACCGTCGTCCTGCTGCCAATGAAACCGTGTGAACACACAGCCCGCGTCTTTAAGCTGTTTTAAGCATTTAATGCTGTGGCTCAGCGGTTCCGCCATACCGAAATCGGGATGTGATCCGGGCATCCATTCGCAGCCTTTAAGATATATCTCTTCGCCGTTGAGAAGTATTTTTTCGCCGTCAACCTCAATCTTTCTCAGTCCCGTTCTTATCTCGTAACGGTCGTTGTCGGTTTTGACCGCGATTCTGTACAGATTCGGGGAATAACAGCTCCACAACTTCAGTCCCTTAAAATCTATCGAGATTTCATCTTCCGTATCGTCGAAAATTTTTTCGGCAACCGTTTTGTTGTCGGAATAATCTATTATCTCTACCACGCAACCTTGATGCTGTCCGCCGAGAAACGCCGTTTTAATTCTCAGCGTTCCGTCGCACAAGCCGTTATACACGGACGCAATATCGGCGAAAGAATGTATATATTCGACCGCGTTCTGTTCGACAAATCGAAGTTCGGCACTTCTGATTATACCGCCGTCGTCAGCCCAATCGAAATCGCCGTTATGCGGCAGCATTTCGTCTATATGCGTATTGTCGGCAATAACCGTGATTTGATTGTCCGCACCGAAAATTACCTTATCCGTAATATCGAATTGAAACGGCGTATAACCCGAACGGCTGTGCCGACCCGCGAAAGTTCCGTTGATATACACGTTTGCGGTATGATAAATCGCGCCGAAAGATATAAACACTTTTTTGTCTTTTAACGATTCGTCCACACGGACAGCCGTTTCATATTGAGCCTCGCCCCTGTACTTCATCACTCTGTCGTCAACGTTCCAAGTGTGCGGAACTGTGACGTTTGCCGAATAATCAAGTCCTTCGATTGAAAAATTCCATTTGTTCAAAGAAATATTGTATCTCATATCAGTTCCTCCGTAAATATGAATTGATAATGCGTCGCGATTCTGAAAATATTGCAATTTTCTTTTAAGGCAATACCGCATAATTATTGTCGTGCAGATGTGCCAAGAGATTTTTCGTCAGATTGACAAAAATGACGCA
>CANRNI010000056.1 GCA_947631945.1 uncultured Clostridia bacterium | reverse complement strand
CAATATGCTACCGTTTAACTCAGTTGATTGATCTTGACTTTTCCTTTTATTACCCCAACTATTGACAAAGAACCAAAGAAAAGGCGTATGGAGTTTTCTTTCCATACGCCTATCGGGTAGATATTCGGTTTTACGGTAGTTCGAGTTTATACGCAAGGGCGAAAAACGGCAAATGCATCTACGGTACAACCTGCTGATTTTTGCCCGTAAAAATGACGAAAAGCCTTGAAAAATCAAGGCTTTTCGCTGGTGCATCTTTTTTGTTGCACCTTTTTGGCGGAGAAGGAGAGACTCGAACTCTCGCGCCGGGGTTTAGCCGACCTACGCCCTTAGCAGGGGCGCCTCGTCACCAACTTGAGTACTTCTCCGGGTAACTTTTATTATATTTTGGCGGAGAGAGTGGGATTCGAACCCACGGTACCCGCAAAGGTACGACGGTTTTCAAGACCGTTCCGTTATGACCGCTTCGGTATCTCTCCGTAAATGCTTTATTATCATATCATGAAAGTATTTGTTTGTCAACACTTTTTTTATTTTTTTACAGGTTTTGAAGAGAGCGTAAATTTTCTAAAATAAAATCGAACTTTTTTGATGAACTGTATTGACCCGGCGGAAAACCGCCGAGTCAACGCTTTTTTATAGCAACATCAAAATTTTATCGCGCTTGGCTGTTTATTCCGCCGAGATGTCAAAGCTTATATTGACGGTTTCGCCTTTCTTTAACTCAACGGACTTTGTTCCGTCCGAAAGACCGCAGGAAATTTCTATCGTCTGGTCGATATCCGATTTTATCTTAACGGAAGCCGTTTTCGCTTCCGTATCCCATGTAAGCTCCGTAATTTCGGCGCGAGTACGGGTTTTTAGACCTGTCACAGAGCCGCTTTCAAAGCCGCTTTCGGGAAGAGCCGGCAATATTTCTATAACTCCGCTGTCCGAATACACAAGGCTTTCATTGATTATTCCGAGATAACCTATGGCAAAATCGGTGCAGTAGCAGCTTCCTCTGTCATAATCATGATTAGACAAAAGCGAATCATATTGAATTTTATGGTTCATAAGTTTAAGGAGAGCTTCGGTAAGACTTTTTCTGTCTTTAAGCCTTGCGGCGATAAGCGAACGGTGTACAAGAGCGTGACTTGCCTCGTTCTCGCTTTCCCTGTTTTCAATCGCCTGAATACAAGCGGCTTTCAGAGCGTCGTCATTTTGAGTTTCGTTAAGAGGCCATACGCAGTAAAGATGGCTCAAGTGTCTGTGTTCGTTATTTTCCTCAAACTGATTGCACGCCCATTCTTTCAGCGCTCCCGTTTCATCGTAAAGATACGGCGGAAGCTTATTTATGATTTTTTCCCACTTGGAAGTATCCGCATTTGGCGCAACGTCATTCATAACGCTTATAAGCATCTTTAGATTATCACGGCACGCCGCGATATCTATAGCGCAGTTTGCCGCAGACGGGCTCGGATAATTTTTCGGGTTGTTTTCGGGCGAATAACTCGGAAGAATACAATAGGTTTCCGCGTCCGAAAGGCTTGTTTTCCCTTTTTGATAATGAATATTTCCATCGGCGTCGGTGTAATATTCGGGCGTCAGCATCTGCTCCCAGTAATTCGCGGCCTTTGTCAAAAGAGGAAGAAGTATTTCGCTTTCAAGGTCAAGATATCCTTTTTTAGTTATATTTTCAATATCCTTGTCCGTCAAATCGTCCTCCGTAACGGAAAGGACCGATTTCAGATTTTCAAGGCTAAATTCATCGCTAAGAGGAATTTTAATGCTTCCGTAGCATTGAAGCGTTTCAAACAGCGGCTGGAGCATCCAGCTTGTTCCCGCGTTCCAATATCTGAACGGGTACGGATAGCAGGTTTCCGTAATAACGGCCTTGTCGCCGTCTGTATTTACGGGAGCCTGCAATGCGTCGGTATAGCCGTGAGTGGCGAGAGCGTTTTCCTCCCAGTCCGCCGCCTGACGCAATATAAAATATGTATATCCTATCGGCGCCGAAGCGATGTTGCCGGTATTCATGGACGAAGTCTGCAAATTTACATTTGCGTCCATAGTATATTTGCTGCCCCAACCGGGATTCCATTCTCCCGTCCACATACCTCCCAAACGGCTTGTGGAATATCCCGAACAGCAGAGATAAGCGTATCTGCCGGCATAGTAAGTTCTCTGCGCTGCGGCAGATTTAATTTCGCTTTTACCCTTTTGACTTTTAAGAAGCTTTTCATTTGAAAGCTCGCTTTCGCCGTTTCCGAGAGTAAGCGTTACGGCGTCGAAGCGCGGCTTATAAACCGCAAGATGCTCTTTCAGCGCTTTGTCATAATCGAATTTTCCGTTTTCGGTGTATTTTTCCGCAATTTCGGCGGTTCTTTTTTTTAGCTCGTCCGTAAGCTTATATGAGCTTTGCGCTTCAAAATCGGAAAGAGCACCCATATCGTACGTTCTGTCGGAAATCGTGATAAGATAAACGGAATCAGCGTCCGAAATTTTGATTTGCGGGTTATCGTCGGAAACATACTGCGCATCGGTTGTTTCTCTGCCGTATGTTTTTTCTTTTTTGCCGTTTTCGCATATAACGTATGTAAACGTCGCGTATCCGCCGTTTTTAAGCTCGCTGTTTTCATAATCGGGATAATGCGCTGTCATGGATATGGAATCGCAGCTATCGGAAACTGTTTTTTTGTATTTCAAATCCTGTTCGCTTCCGTTACCGTAATTCGCGAAAGCGGAAATATCGTCAAATGAAAGAGTTAAATTGATTTTTTCGCCATTTGAGGATTTTAAAATTTCGGTAATTGTCGCGCCGTCGGACTGCGATGTAAAGGTTTTGCGCGTCCACTCGCCGTATTTATCCATATATCTGACGCCGACTTCGGCTGTTTCGTAATCTGTATAACGAATATACTTTTTTGTTATTCTGTGCTTTTGTGATATGCGCAGAGAACCGCCCGGGTGGAAATAATAAACATCGTCGTAGCTTGCGTCGTCAACGATATTTTCAGACGCGGCTATATTCTGCTTGACCGTTTCAAGCTCGTCGGAGGTATCGGGACAATATCTGACGTTTTTGTTTGGAATTATAAAGTGGATATTCTGGAAAATGAGCGTATCGTCGTATGGAGAACCGCTTGTGACTACACCCTGTAATCCGTTGCCCGAGACCATTTCCTGTCTCCATTTATCGGTGCCGTTCTTTTTATCGGGGTCAAGCTCGGTATATGAAGTACAATAGGAAATTTTTGAATCATCGGTAAAAACTCCGTCCAAATCGACCTTGGGGCCCTGCGCTATCGACGAGATAAAAGCGAGAAACGCGCAGAACAGACGGTAAAAAAAATTTTTAATTGCCATATGCAGTCCACCTTTTCTTGCAATAAGGATAAAAATATAATATCATAAAAAATGATTACAAACACGACATTTTTATTGACCGAAAGTCGTATTTATGATATTTTGATAAAGGTGATTATTATGCTGTCCTTCGTTTGGAACGGAATAGAGTGGCTGCTTGCGGATATCGGCGGCGGGGAACTGACCGGAGAGATATCCGCACACACACATTCAAAAAACAGCTACGAGCTTCACTTTATAACCGGCGGAAGCGGGGAGCTTATTACGGAAAACGGAGCTTATAAGCTCGCTAAAAACGATTTTTTTGTTACGGGACCTTATATTTCTCACGCGCATAAAAGCAATGCGAGCGAACCTCTCACGGATATTTTTATTTACATACAGAAAAAAGAAAACAGCAGACCTAATACATTCGGGAAAGCTTTTTTGGATAAAAATTTCTTTTTTTTAAGAAATTACAGTAATACCGCGGCGGTAAAAATATTCGGGGAATATTCCGAAAAAAGGTCCGACTGGCAAAGCGCCGTATCGGGTCTTATGATGTATCTGCTTACGGATATCACAAGACTTTACGCGCCTGACGGAAATGATAACTATACAAGCAGGGAAGATATAAATACGGAAAATCTTAACGATAAAAGATTTGTTATCATAGAGAATGAATTTTTATATAATAAAAATATAACGCTCGGAGGACTGTCGGAAAAAATCGGTTTATGTGAGCGTCAGACGCAAAGACTTCTTCTTAAATATTACGGGTCGAATTTTCGGGAAAAGAAGAAAAAATCGAGTCAAATATCTTGATACATTTATTTGACTTTTTATGAACCGTATGGTAAAATGCATTTGTCGGCGGATATTATTCCTATAATTTTAGTTTGATTTTCAGTCCGCTGTAAGTTTTTATTTCATAAAATCATTATAAAATATCGGTCATACGCCGCTGTTTGGTTTGATTTGTATTGTTTGTGGGAGCTTGGTGTGAAAAATCCTAAGAAAGGGAGCAATACAGGACACGGATAGCCTGAATTTTTACCGAGTTTTTAAGGCAATACCGCATAATTATTGTCGTGCAGATGTGCCATGAGATTTTTCGTCAGATTGACAAAAGTGAAGAAGGAATACTGACGTATTTCAATGAGCTTTTGGCAAAAATGACGGGAAATCTCGGTGCAGATGCGCGGCAAAGGCGGTAGCCGTTAATTGTGCGGTGTTGCCTTAAGATACCTGTATAGCATGGCAAATTTAATGAAAATGGGAAATATTGGGATTAAAAAAGTAAATTCTGATAAAAGCAAAAAAACAAAAATAATAGCATACGCTCTGCCCCTGTGCGTTATTCTTCTCGCGTGCCTTGTTATGTTCGTACCGGGCTTCGGCGAGGAAAAAGCGGAAATATCCAAAGACGAAAATGTATCGGCAAAGGATGTATATGCCGGCGTCGATTCGGCCGACGGAGCAAATTCGGCTCCGGATAGTTCTTTCGGCGGTTCGGGAAACGATACGCCGGTGACTGTTAATACCGAACCCGGTCTTGTACCCGAGAGCGCGGCGGCGGATAAAAGCTATTTTGACGACGCGGCGTTTGTCGGCGACTCTATAAGCCTTATGCTAAGCTACTATAACGCGTCCGCAAAAGCCCTTGGAAACGCTCAGTTTTTTACGGCCGGGAGTCTTAGCGCGGCTAACGCTCTTTGGGAGGTTTCGGATAAATCGGTTCATCCGTCGTATAACGGTACAAAAATGCTCGTCGAGGACTGTATTAAAAATTCAGGCGTGAAAAAGGTATATATAATGCTCGGTATGAATGATATAGGATTATATTCTTTGGACGACTCAATAGAGAATTATAAGGAGCTTGTAAAAAGAATAAAGGAAAAGTCTCCGAGCGTTATAATAATTGTTGAATCCATGACGCCGATAGCGTCTACAAGCAACCGTCTGGGCGATAAATTCAACAATACAAGAATCCGGGAATACAACTCTAAGCTGCTTGAGATGTGCAGGGAGATGGGCTGGTATTTTGTGGACGTCGGCTCTGTGATGTACGATGAGAGCGGATATCTGCGTAAGGATTTTTGCAGCGATTTGGAGACTATGGGAATGCATTTTACAAACGCCGGGTGCGAACAATGGGTAAGCTATCTGATGACACATACAGTATAGGAAGCGCCGCGCAAAGATCGGCTTGCGCTTTTGCGCATAATCGCGCGTTATTGTCTATAAACAAGCGTTTATTAAATAAGCGTTTTTAAAAGTTTAAAACAAAAGGGAGAAATAAAAAATGAAAAAAATCATATGCGTATTATTAGCTCTTACGGCTCTTATTTCACTTGCCGCCTGCTCCGACGGAACAAAAAGCGGCAAAGACGTTGACCTTGGCGCGTTAAAGGATAAAATGATATCCGAGCTTTCGATTGAAAACGCGAACAGCATCGACGCGGACGCTCTTATGGGGCTTTACGGCATTTCCGCGGACGATATAGAACAGTCGGCCTGCTTTACCACAATGAGCGGAGCTTTCCCCGACGAAGTAGTTATGATAAAGACTAAGGACGCGGACGCTTTCGATATAGTTTATGAAAAGCTCAGCGCGAGAGTTGACGAGGTCAAGGTTCAGTCGCAGAATTACGATGCGGAAAATTACGCTCTTGCCCAAAAGTGCGAGATAGTATCTTCGGGCAATTATGTTGCTATGTTCCTTTCACCCGATTATGATGAAATGGTCAAGCTGTTCAACGAAGCAATCGGCAATTAACAATACACAATGTACAATTGACAATTGACAATTGTTTCGACAAACAGAGCGGTTACAAGGCTTTGGTGTATTTTACAGTATACCGTTTCAATAATTAATTTCTATTCGCTGACAATTATCGGGTATTGAGGAGCGTGATTTTTTTGGTTTTCAGCAGTTTGCTTTTTATGTTCGTATATCTTGCGGGCGTATTGGCGATTTATTATATACTGCCGAAAAAGCTTGAAAATCTCTGTCTTTTTATTGCAAGCATAATTTTTTACGGCTTTGGCGAACCTGTATATATCGTGCTGATGTTCGTTTCCATTACCGTAAATTACATAAGCGGATTATTAATCGAGCGTTTCCGAGATAAAAAGGGCGCAAAAAAAACCGTACTTGTTTTTTCCGTAATAATAAATCTCGGAATGCTCGGATATTTTAAATACGCGGGATTCGCCGCCGAAATGATTAGAAAAATCCCTGTTTTTTCGTCGTTTGCCATACCCGAAATAGCTCTGCCTATAGGAATATCGTTCTACACGTTTCAAACCATGTCTTATACCATAGACGTTTACAGGGGAAACTGTAACGCGCAGAGAAATTATATAACCTTCGGTACTTATGTTTCCCTTTTTCCGCAGCTTATAGCCGGCCCTATTGTCAGGTATATCGACGTCGAGGAACAGTTAAAATCGCGCACGGTTTCGCTTTCGCTTTTTGAACGCGGAGCGAAGCTCTTTATATTGGGGCTTGCTAAAAAGGTGCTCATCGCGAACAGAATGGGTCTGCTCTGGGGCGAGCTTAAAGCGGACGAGTACAGCGGCATAATAGGCAGCTGGGTGGGAATAATCGCGTTCTCGCTTCAAATTTATTTTGATTTTTCGGGATATTCCGATATGGCGAGAGGGCTCGGCAATTTCTTCGGCTTTGAATTTATAAAAAATTTTGATTATCCTTATGTTTCAAAAAGCGCAACGGAGTTCTGGCGCAGATGGCATATATCGCTCGGAACATGGTTCAGAGAATATGTATATATACCTCTCGGAGGAAACCGCAAAGGAAAATTCCGAATGGTAATAAATCTCGCGGTAACATGGCTCCTTACAGGCTTGTGGCATGGCGCGAGCTGGAATTTTGTACTTTGGGGCGCTTATTTCGCTTTGCTTCTTATAATTGAAAAGCTTTGGCTCTTAAAGCCGCTTGAAAGGCTGCCGAAGGTTTTTCGGCATATATACGCTCTGTTCTTTATAATTATGGGCTGGGTAATTTTTGACTTTACGGATATGGGACAAATGGGACGCTTTTTCGTCCGTTTGTTCACGCTGAACGCCGGTATTTTGGGAGATTCGGCCAAATATTACGTCATATCATATCTTCCCCTGCTTATAATAGCGATATTCGCGAGTATGCCAATAATAAGGAAAGTATATCAAAAGACCGAAAATACACGATTCGGTTTTCTGCTTCACGGCGCGGCTGCCCTTACAGTGCTTGTACTTTCCACAGCGTCGCTTGTAAGCTCGAGCTATAACCCGTTTCTGTATTTCAGATTTTAAGGAGTAACGCTATGAAAAAGGTAAAACATTTTACAGCGTATATATTTCTGGCGTTTATCGCGTCGTTCGCAATAATGCTTATCGTCCTTCCTAAGCAGAGCTACTCGCAGAATGAAAAACATTCGCTTGCTCCGTTTCCGTCATTCAGCTTTGACAGTCTGTTTGACGGGAGCTATTTTAAAGGTATTGAAACCTATGTTTCGGACCATTTTCCTCTAAGAACCGCGTTTGTGGGAATCAATGCGTACTACAATCTTTTTATGGGCGAAAACGGCGCGAACGGAGTATATAAATGTAAGGACGGATATCTTATTGCCACACCGTCGGAATTTAACGAGTCAAGGTGCCGTCAGAATACGGAAAGGCTCGCAGGCTTTGCCGATGAAAAACGGCTTGAAGCGTCGTTTCTTATAATTCCGACTCCCGGGTATATACTTGAGGACAAGCTGCCCGAAAATCATGAAAAGTACCATGACGATGAAATTTTCGGCATAATTAAAGCCTCCTGCGGAAATGCTGATTTTATAGATTTACGCTCGGATTTTAATAAAAACAAATCCGATACCGATATCTATTATAAGACAGACCACCATATGACCACGGCAGGCTCATATCTCGCGTATCTAAGCTTTTGCGCGTACAAAGGTATTGTTCCCGTCAGTGATTTTTCCGAAACTGAAATTTTAACGGATTTTTACGGGACAAATTATTCAAAAAGCGGTCTGTGGTTTGAAAAACCCGACGAAATTGAAATACGCCGTTCCGCATCAAATAACGAATATGAGGTAGTTATAGACGACGTCGATGAAAAGCATACATATGATACGCTGTATTTTTACGAACACGACGGCAATATGGATAAATATCCCGTGTTCCTTAACGGCAACCACGCGGTCGTAACAATCAATAATAAAAGCTGCGATAACGGAAAACGTCTTATGATGATTAAGGATTCCTACGCTCATTGTTTCGCGACGTTTGTTTGCGAGAATTATGAGGAGGTTTGTATGGTTGACCTTCGCTATTACAGAGGTTCTGTTTCCGATATAATAGAAAATGACGGAATTACGGAGCTTATGTATCTTTTTTCCGCCGAAAATCTTGCCGGACTTTCGGATATCGCATGGCTTAAATAATTTATCACTATAAAGCAACACCGTTCAAAGGCGTAAATCGGTCTTTGAACGGTGTTGCTTCAATATTACCGCATCGTTAGGTCCGTCGCGCCGTTCGGCGTATTTTTTTAAAAAATTTAAAAAATTTCCGAAAAAACTATTGACAATTGAGTGACTGTTCAACTATAATATTAACAGAGTTGAACGGTTGCTCAATCGTTCAATTAAAGGAGGACGTTTATATGAATATACATGACCACAGCGAAATGTGCGACTGCGAATACGTTCACAGCGACATCGTTGACCATGTCAGGGAGGTTATGGAGGACACGGAGGTTCTCTATGCCGTTTCGGATTTTTTCAAGGTGATGTGCGACAGCACCCGTATGCGAATTATGGCGGCGCTTGATAACGAGGAGCTTTGCGTATGCGATTTATCGGAGCTTTTGGGTATGACGAAATCCGCTATTTCGCATCAGCTTAAATCGCTTAAAGACGCGGACCTTGTAAAATCAAGGCGCGACGGCAAAAACGTATTTTATACCCTGAAAGACGAACACGTAAGAATGATTATAGAAATGGGTATCGAACATATCAAAGAGAAAGATTGAGAGGTAATTATTATGGTAAAAAAGGTAAAGCTGCATGACTTATGCTGCGCGAACTGCGCGGCGAAAATCGAAGATAAGATATCAAAGCTCGACGGCGTTGAATCCGTGACCGTAAATTTTCTTACCGAAAAAATGATTATGAACGCCGATGAATCAAAAATGGAAGATATACTTTCCCGGATTGAAAAAATAGTACATAAAATCGAGCCCGACGTTGAAATAGAATATATTTAAAATTTAAAATTGACAATTGACAATTGACAATTGACAATGTACAATTGACAATTATTTGAAAAACCAACGAACGATTGTCAATTGTACATTGGTTAATGGAGGTTTTTATGAAGAAAGATATTGCGTTCATTGTTTCGGGCGCGGTTCTGTTTATTGCCGCCATGTTCGTCCCCGATTCTATGAATATTCTTAAATTTATTTTGTTTTTGACGGCGTTTATCGTAAGCGGCGCGGAGGTTCTTATAAATGCCGTAAAGGGCGTTGTTCACGGGAATGTTTTCAATGAAAACACGCTAATGGTCGTCGCGGCAATCGGCGCTTTTTTTATAAAGGAATACCCCGAAGCCGTTTTCGTCGTTCTATTTTACAGAGTCGGAGAGCTATTCGAGAATTACGCTGTCAGAAAATCGCGCAAATCAATAAGCGACGTTATGAATATCTGTCCCGAATACGCTAATCTTGTTAAGGACGGCTCAACTCAAAGGGTAGAGCCCGACGAAGTAAACATCGGCGATATTATTTCCGTCGCGGCAGGCGAAAAAATTCCGCTTGACGGAGTTGTTGTAAGCGGCTCGTCGTTTGTCGATACGTCCGCGCTCACGGGAGAATCCGTTCCGAGAGAGGTAAAAGAAAACGATGAGATTCTCAGCGGCTGCATAAACAAAAACGGCGTTTTGACAATCAAGGTTACAAAATCATTCGACGATTCTACCGTAAGCAGAATTTTAGAGCTTGTGGAAACGGCGTCTGCGAAAAAATCAAAATCGGAAAAATTTATAACGAAATTCGCGAAATATTATACGCCCACAGTCCTTGCGCTGGCTCTTATGCTCGCGGTACTGCCTCCCCTGCTTATCGACGGCGCGACATTCAGCGATTATATTTACAGAGCGTTATCGTTCCTTGTCGTTTCATGTCCGTGTGCGCTTGTTATTTCAGTACCGCTGGCGTTTTTCGGCGGAATCGGCGGCGCGGCGAAGCAGGGCATATTGATTAAAGGCGGAACGTATCTTGAAATGCTTGCCTCGGCAGACAAGGTGGTTTTTGATAAAACGGGAACGCTTACAAAGGGTGTTTTTGCGGTAAAGAAAATAAACTCTGTCGGAATATCGGACGGCGAGCTTCTTGAGCTTGCGGCTTACGCGGAGAATATTTCGTCTCACCCAATCGCGCAGTCGCTGAGAGATGCCTATAAAAAACAAATCGACCTTACAAGAATTTCCGAATCAGAGGAGCTTGCGGGACATGGCGTTTCGGCTGTTATCGACGGAAAAAAGGTTCTCGCCGGCAACAGCAAGCTTATGGAAAAAGCGAACATACCGTTCAATAAAGAGGAAGAAAACGGCACAACCGTCTATATTGCTGTTGACAATTCCTTTAAAGGCAGTATAATTATATCGGACGAAATAAAGCAGGACGCGGAAAGCCTTATCCCCGCACTTAAAAAATCCGGCATCGCTCAAGCTTATATGCTTACGGGCGACTCAAAGGAATCCGCACGCAGCGTTGCTTCCCGTCTTAAAATTGATACGGTTTATTCGGAACTGCTTCCGGGAGATAAAGTGTCTAAGCTGGAAAAAATAATGTCTCACTCTAAGGGCAAAACCGTTTACGTCGGCGACGGAATAAACGACGCTCCCGTATTGGCAAGAGCCGACGTGGGCGTGGCAATGGGCGCGCTCGGTTCGGACGCGGCTATAGAGGCCGCCGATATAGTTATAATGAACGACGAGCCGTCAAAGCTCGCGATGTCAATCGGTATCGCAAAAAAGACTATGAATATTGCAAAAGAGAATATAATATTCTCGATAGCGATTAAAATTATAATTCTGATTCTTTGCTCGTTGAATATTGTAGGCATTGGCGTGGCGGTTTTCGGCGATGTGGGAGTTATGGTTCTCGCCGTTCTTAATTCGTTCAGAGCATTAAACAGTATCAAGGAGAAATAGTATGTTATATATAGGGTGTCATTTATCGGCTTCAAAGGGCTTTCTCGCAATGGGAAAGCAGGCGGCGGAGATAGGCGCGAATACTTTTCAATTTTTTACAAGAAATCCGAGAGGCGGCAAGGCAAAGCCGATTGACGAGGACGATATAAAGGCGTATCTTGAATTTGCGGAGGAACATAAATTCGGAAAAATAGTCGCTCACGCGCCGTATACGCTCAACGCGGCGGCCGCCGATAAAAGAATCCGCGATTTCGCGTATGAAACGTTTAAGGACGACCTTATGCGTATGGAATATCTGCCGGGAAATTACTATAATTTTCACCCCGGCAGCCATGTCGGGCAGGGTGCGGAAAAGGGAACAGAGCTTATAGCCGATATTTTAAACCGCGTGCTGTTCCCTGAAATGACGACGACCGTCCTGCTTGAAACTATGGCAGGCAAGGGCAGCGAAATCGGCAGAAGTTTTGAAGAACTGAAGGCGATAATAGACAGAGTCGAGCTGAGCGACAAGCTCGGAGTATGCCTTGATACCTGCCATATTTCCGACGGCGGCTATGATATAATCGGAAATCCCGAGGGCGTTTTAGATGAATTTGACCGCATACTGGGAATTGACCGTCTTAAAGCGGTACATCTTAACGACAGCATGAATCCGGCAGAATCGCATAAGGACCGTCACGCGAAGCTCGGAGAGGGATTTATCGGTTTTGACGCTCTTATAAAATTCATCAGTATGCCCGCAATCGACGGTCTGCCCATAAACCTTGAAACTCCGAATGAAATTGAGGGCTACGCGAAGGAAATCGCAATGGTAAAAAAAGCAATGCTATAAATTACAACTTTAGGGTGTGTCTACACAAGCCCGGCACGCGTCTTTTTTGCAAATTTTCCTTATGACCGCATTAAAATACGCAAAGTATTTCTTCGGAGCCTTGTCATAAGAAAAATTATGCTCATAAAATCCACATACCGATTTATGCAGACACATCTTAAACATATAATTGACTATTGGTCAATCGGAAAGGGGATTATTTATGTTTAAATATCGTACAATGGTGACTGTTCGCTGACCGTGGAGGTTTGCATAAATCAGTCATGATAACAAGCCTCCGGTAAGGTTTTGATTTTACTTTCAGGAGGATATTCCCATGAAGAGGGAAAACAATAAAAAATCAATTGAAAAAGGCTATTATAAAAATCACGCTTGCAATGATTCTTTCGTTTGCACAGTGTGCGGAAAGACCGTACTCCCATCGGGAGCGGGAAGCGAACACAGAAATCACTGTCCGAATTGTTTGTCAAGCGTTCATGTCGATACAGAGCCGGGCGACAGAAAATCCGAATGCGGCGGAATCATGGAGCCTATCACCGTATGGGTTCGCAAAAACGGCGAATGGGCAATTATACATCGTTGCCGCAAATGCGGAAAACTAAACTCTAACCGTATTGCGGCGGACGATAATCCTATAAAACTATTGTCTATAGCGATGAAGCCCGTAGCTTTGCCTCCATTTCCGCCGGAAAGGATTGAAGAACTGACAAAGCTTATGAATGGCTATGAAACCGAATAAGAACAACGAGAAAACAGCCGATTTATTAACAGTCTGTGCTTTTGCATATTGAATTAAGGCAACACCGCGCAATCAAATTGTGTTCACATTCTGACTGCTAAAACCTTTGTCGCGCATATGATTATGCATTTTTGTCATTTTTGCCAAAAAAAATCCTTGAAATACGTCTGCATTGCTTCATCATTCTTGGCAATCTGACAAAAAAAATCCGACCGCACATTTGCATAATAATTGTGCGGTATTGCCTTATAAAATTCCTTAAAGAAAATAAAATTCGAATATTTACATTATAAAAGCTTATACAAGGAGATACAAAAGCAATAGCATGATTTCAACAGAAGAATATAAAATAAATCCCTGCGGCGTTCTGTCCATTCCTTATTGGAAAGCAAAGAGTATGACCGTACCGTCAAATATAAAGATAATTCATGATAATATATTCGACGAAAAACTGCTGTGTAAATATTCCGACAAAAAATTTTTCAGACTTTTTCACAATTTAAATGAAATACCCTAGTTTAACGTATCCGACATTACGTTCAAGACTATTAAACCCGATGAATCCGAAATTCTTGCTAAGATGATAAACCTTTGCTATACTCATTCCGAAATCAATGTATCGGCGGACTATATCGAAAGTCTGACCAAGACAAAAGTTTATTGCCCCGAGACGTGGATTGGAGCTTATAAAGACGGAACACTCTCGGGCTCCGTTATATGTGATTTTGATTCGGAAACCGGCGAAGCTGTTATCGAATGGCTTCAGGTTTTACCGATATACAGAAACAGAGGAATTGCCTCGGCTTTGGTTTGCAATGCCTTAAAAATAATGAAAAATTTCGCTGATTTCGCAACAGTATCGGGAGAATGCGATAATATTACAAATCCCGAAAAGGTTTACAGAAGATGCGGATTCAGCGGCAATGACGTTTGGCATATAATGAGTAAAAGGTTTTAGGGTGTGTCTACACAAATCTGTATATGTAAAATACCGCATAATTATTGTCGTGCAAACCTTATTCAACATGGCAGTCACAGCGATATTTTATCCGCATATAATGTAACGAAAGTACAAGCGGTATCGCTGCATTTCGGGCGGACAATAAAGGAAAAATTTCCGTACATATAGCGTCTTATTACGATATATACAGTTTTACTCGCCTTTTGTCCCTCAGAATAACCCGTTATGCGTCCGCATTACATAAATTCGGTTGCAATCTGCGGAAAAATATGTTAGAATATAAAAAATCTTTGCATGAAGCTCTGAATATTTTTTGAGCAAATGCAAAATGGAGATATGAAAAAATGAAATTAGGCATAGTAGGACTTCCCAACGTGGGAAAAAGTACGCTTTTTAACGCATTGACAAACGCCGGCGCTCAGTCTGCGAATTATCCTTTCTGCACAATAGAGCCGAATGTCGGCGTAGTGGCTGTTCCCGATTACAGGCTGGACAAACTCGCCGAAATGTATAAGCCCGAAAAATATACTCCGGCCGTCATAGAATTTGTCGATATTGCAGGGCTTGTAAAAGGCGCGTCAAAGGGCGAAGGACTCGGCAATAAATTTTTGTCGCATATACGCGAGGTGGACGCGATTATTCATGTTGTAAGATGTTTTGAAAACAGCGATATAGTCCACGTTGACGGAAGCATTGACCCTGTAAGAGATATCGAAACGATAAACTATGAGCTGATACTTTCGGATATGGAGATACTTGACAGACGCATAGATAAGGACACAAAGGCTATGAAGGGCGATAAATCGCTTGCCAGGGACGTGGAGTTTTTCAAGCGAGTACGCGCCGCCTTTGAGGAGGGAAAGTGCGCGAGAGCGGTCGAAACGGACGATGATGAAAAGGCTCTGCTCGATACCGTTTCGCTCCTTACCGCAAAGCCTGTCATTTACGCGTGCAACATGAGTGAAGATGACTTCGCGCGGGATATAGAAGCTAACACGGGATATAAGGCTGTGTGCAGTCTCGCAAAAGAAGAGGGCGCGGAGGTTCTGCCGATTTGCGCGGAGCTGGAATCGCAGATTGCTTCTCTCGATAAAGAGGAAAAGGAAATGTTTCTTTCAGAGCTCGGTATAGAAAAATCGGGACTTGACATTCTCATTCAAAAAAGCTATGATTTATTAGGGCTTATGTCATATCTTACGGCTGGTCAGCCCGAGGTACGCGCATGGACTATAAAAAAAGGCACAAAAGCGCCTCAGGCGGCCGGGAAGATTCATACCGATTTTGAGCGTGGATTTATAAGAGCCGAGGTCGTTTCTTTCGATGACCTTATGGAGTGCGGCTCGATGACAGCCGCAAAGGAAAAGGGGCTTGTCCGCTCCGAAGGTAAGGAATACGTCATGCAGGACGGCGATATAGTGCTTTTCAGGTTCAACGTATAAATTACGGCATTAAATTGATTGTTGTTTGTAAGCCGGCAATATTCCCGCCCGTGGCGCAGTCGGATAACGCAGCAGATTCCGATTCTGAAGAACGGGGGTTCGAATCCCTCCGGGCGGGCTACATAGTATGATTATAAAATTTTCACTTTTTTAATATTTAAAATAATCAAATATTTATACGGAGGCATAGCTCAGCCGGTCAGAGCGCACGGTTCACATCCGTGAGGTCGCGGGTTCGATCCCCTCTGTCTCCACCATCTTTATTGTCCTTAATGACAAGCAAGTGCGAAAAACCTTGATATATCAAGGTTTTTTCGCATTTTAAGGGGCGATTTTCGGCGTTAATGATCAAGACAAGCAAACGCCTTTTTTTCTGAACGAGCGGGATTTGAACTCACACATACAGAAAAACAATTGAATAAAGAGTAAAATGCAGACCGAAATTTTTGAGAAATTAAAAATTTTCGGTCTTTTTTTTATTGCCCTGATAAAGTACATAGCCACCCTTTTGACAAGGCGGCTGATTTTGTTTAGGGAGATAAAAATTGAAACGGATTTACCGAATAATTTTGCTTGTCTTT
>CANRNI010000055.1 GCA_947631945.1 uncultured Clostridia bacterium | reverse complement strand
TGGGAGAAACGCATGGACGGTATCATCCGAAGCGAGGGAATCTATGAGGCGAATACTCTGCTCCGGGCTTTGGACGCCGACAACATGGATTTGGATAAGCTGACCGCCGTTGCGGAGTATGCCGATGTGGACAGCACAAAGGACTTGATCGCACTTGCCGAGCATATCGGTGATTTTGTCTTTTTTAAGGACGCCGAGGATTATGAAACCGTTCACCTGTTGTTTTTTTTCATCTGTAAGATTGTCAAATCTTTTAATAAGCAAAGATTTTGACCACATTCCGACCCAAGCTTCTTTTGTTCTTCCCCTTCAAACATTTTCGGGTCTTATTCAATGAAATTTATCTACTGTCCGAATCGCGTTTTTAAACCAAACGGATGATGTCTCGGCAAATGTTTTCCACATATCGCTTACAAAATATCGGACTTATTTTCGTTCATTAAGCGGAAATTTCTTAAGGCAATACCGCAAATTAGCGGCTGCCGCCTTTGCCGCGCATCTGTACCGATATTTTCCGTCATTTTTGCCAAAAGCTCCCCCAATACGTCAGTATTCCTGCGTCACTTTTGTCAATCTGACGAAAAATCTCATGGCACATCTGCACGACAATAATTATGCGGTATTGCCTTAAAGTAATCTGTTAGGTAGCATGCATAGCGTTCAGGCAATATATCTAAGACCACCTTGTTTATCGGGTCTGTTAGTATGCATTCCGTAATAGTTTCTTGACATTTCCATATTTAACGGATTTCTGTCAAATATGCTCTACTTTTTTCTTTATTTTTTCGTAAGCTCTATTTTGTTTATCCCAACACTTATTATAGAGCCAAAAAACAACCGGCAGCGCAATTTACAACAAGTAATTTGCGCTGTCAGGTTCACCGAATGTATTAATGGGAATGATAAATTAGAAATTATCGGAAGTCTAAAAGGGCTTAGTCATATTGATGTTTTAAATCAGTTTGTCGTCTGAGCTTCAACAAGACGTTCGCCGCAGTAGATTTCTCTGAGCTTCGGCTTTTCGATTTTGCCCGTGGGATTTCTCGGCACAGGCGCGAAAATTATTTTTTTAGGTCTTTTATATCTCGGAAGTCCTTCGCAGAACTCAATAATATCGTCCTCTGTGCAGGTCATGCCGGGTTTTATTTCTATTATAGCCGCCGCGATTTCACCGAGCCTTTTATCGGGCAAACCTATTACAGCAACATCTTTTATTTTATCGTTTGCCCTTAAATAGTCCTCTATCTGAACGGGATAAAGATTTTCTCCTCCGCTTATAATAACGTCCTTTTTGCGGTCTACAAGGAAAATGAATCCGTCCTCGTCCTCCTTTGCCATGTCTCCGGTAAGAAGCCAGCCGTCGTCCGTGAGAACCTCCGCCGTAGCCTCGGGATTTTTATAGTAGCACTTCATAACGCCCGCGCCTCTTACCGCAAGCTCGCCTACCTCTCCCCGCTTTACGTCGTTTCTGTTCTCATCGACGATTCTTGTTTCCCAGCCGAAGCCCGCCTTTCCTATCGCGCCGACCTTTTCTATATTTTCAACTCCGAGGTGAACGCACCCGGGACCTATGGACTCGGAAAGACCGTAATTCGTGTCGTACTGATGATTGGGGAATACTTTTTTCCATCTTTTAATAAGGCTTGGCGGAACGGGCTGAGCGCCTATATGCATAAGCCGCCACTGCGAAAGCTTATAATCGGAAAGATTGATTTCACCTCTGTCGATTGAATCCAATATATCCTGCGCCCACGGAACAAGCAGCCATACGATAGTGGCTTTCTCTTTTGAAACAGCCTGAAATATCCATTCGGGCTTTACTCCGCGTAAAAGAACAGCCCTGCCCGCGGAAATGAGACTGCCGAACCAATGCATTTTGGCTCCCGTATGATAAAGAGGAGGAATACACAGAAAAACGTCGTCGCGCGTTTGGGAATGGTGATTCTGTTCAGCTTTGCATGACGCAACAAGCGCCGCGTGACGGTGCAGTATCGCCTTGGGGAATCCAGTAGTACCCGATGAAAAATATATCGCCGCATCGTCATCGTCGGAAATCTCAACGGGAGGTACTATCGTTGAACAGAAATATGTCATTTCATCGTAGTTATCGGCGTAACAGGGAGTTTCCGATTTCTTGCCCACAAAGAAATAATCGTCAATCGTCATCTCATTCTTGACCGCGTTCACTCTTTCCGTAAATTCGGGACCGAATACCAACATTCTGACGTCCGCGAGGTCGGCGCAGTATTTTATCTCGTCGGACGCATATCTGTAGTTCATAGGAACGGCAAGCGCGCCCGTTTTAAGTATTCCGAAATAAATCGGCAGCCATTCAAGGCAGTTCATAAGCAGAACGGCAACCTTATCGCCTTTCTTTATTCCTCTTGTGAAAAGAAGATTGGCGAATCTGTTCGCTTTTATATCAAATTCTCTCCACGTCATTTCGCGGCGGTATTTTTCCGAATCGGAAGTCTCAATGAGATTATACTCACGCCACGTAACGTGTCTTTCGGGCTGATTAGCCGGATTTATTTCCACAATACTGACTTCATTTGGATAAAGCCGAGCGTTCCGCTCAAGATATTCAGTAATAGGCATAATATTCACCGTACCGCGCGGCGGCGGATAAATCGGAGACTGTCCATACTGCCGCGATGCGCTTTAATTCAGCCGAAAAGACGTGCGCAGTTAGTATGAACAGTTCCGTAATGAAAAATACTGCCGCTGATTTTGTATTTCTCATTATAGGAAATCCACATTTTTATGTGCAAAAAATGCTTAAAAACCTTATGTATAACGATAATTTACTGTTCCTCAAGATTTTCTTTAACGGATACAAGTACCTTTTTCTCGTAGCAATCAAACATGGAATCCACTTTTTCTTTCTTCATCTTGGGAGTAATAAGGCTTACGATAGGAACGATAACAAGTCCGCCGACCATAGCTATAACGCCGCTCCTGATTGACGAAGCGAATATATATGAAAGAACCGTTCCGCTGAATGAGATAACTCCGAAAGAGCAAAGAAGCTGAATTATCGTTACGGCTATGCCGAACGCGAAGCACGCCCATACGGAACCCTTCGTCGTCTTTTTCCAGTAAAGCCCGAACATAAACGGAGCGAGGAACGCGCCTGCGAGAGCGCCCCATGAAACTCCCATCATCTGGGCAATAAACGTAAAGCCGAATTTATCCTTAACAATAGCGATAATTGCAGAAACTATAACGAAGAACGCTACAAAAGCCCGCATAACAAAAATTTTCTTTTTTTCGTCCATTTTACCCTTGCTGTCAATAACGTCAAGGGTGAGCGTTGAGCTTGAGGTGAGAACAAGCGATGAAAGCGTTGACATTGACGCCGCAAGAACAAGAATAATTACAACGGCGATAATTATATTTCCCCAACTGTGTGACGCGAGAGTGCCGAGCATCGAAGGAACGATTTTATCAAACGCTACGCTTCCAGTATCGGATATTATTCCCTCAACGTCGCTGTAAAGTCTGCCGAAGCCGCCGAGGAAGTAACAGCCACCGGCTACAACTATTGCAAAAATCGTAGAAATTATGGTGCCTTTTTTGATTGCGTCCTCGCTCTTTATTGCATAGAATTTGCCGACCATCTGCGGAAGTCCCCATGTGCCGAGAGACGTGAGCAAAACAACGAACAGCAAAGCGAGAGGGTCGGGACCGAAAAACGAAGCAAACGCGCCCTGCATCTCGGTTCCCTCCGCCGTAACCTGCGAAAGCTTCGTAAGAGACTCGACAAAACCGCCGTTTGTATTGAGGACTGCCGCTATAACCGCGACAATTCCTCCGAGCATTATAATGCCCTGAATAAAATCGTTGACGGCTGTCGCCATATACCCTCCGAAAAGAACATAAACGCAGGTAAGAACAGCCATTACGATTATGCATATGTAGTAGGGAATGTCGAACGCCATATCAAACAGGCTTGACAGACCGTTGTAGAGCGAAGCCGTATAAGGAATCAGGAAAATGAATACTATAATTGAAGCCGCGACCTTGAGCGCTTCGGAATCAAAACGCTTGCCGAAATAGTCGGGCATCGTCTTTGAATCGAGATGCTGCGTCATGATTCTTGTTCTTCTTCCGAGAACCACCCACGCTAAAAGAGAACCGATAAACGCATTGCCCAAGCCTACCCAAGTGGAGGATACGCCGAAATTCCAGCCGAACTGACCGGCATAACCGATAAAAATAACGGCGGAAAAATAAGACGTGCCGAAAGCGAAAGCCGTAAGCCATGGGCCTACGCTCCTGCCGCCGAGAACAAAACCGTTAACGTCGGTAGCGTGCCTGCGGCAGTAAACGCCGATGCCTACCATCAGAGCAAAAAACAAGACAAGAAGAATAATTTTTATTGCCATACAAAACACCTCTCATACTTCATTCAAATATTTCTTTAAAATAATATTACTTTAAATGAATGAAGAAAACTTAATAGAAGTATACAATCAAAATCATCGTTTGTCAATAGAAAATATAATAATTGTACATAATTGTACGGAAATCAATCAGTGTTGTAAACAGATATGACCCATTTTCAGTCTTGGAGCAGGTATAATGTTTTTGAAAGGTTCTGCCGATAAGGAATCGGAGCGGAGTTTCTATAACCATAACCAAAGAAGCCGATACGATATAAAGTGCGCCGCACACCCTATATTTTATTCGGCTTTTCATTTATAAAAACTCTGAAAAGCGGCAGGCATGAAGTAAAGAACCGCTTATAAGCTTTACAGTAGTCCTCGCTTAGCTGTGTTCTTTTACAGCCCCCGGCACGGCAAATTCCGTATACCTGACATTTTTTGCATCTTTCGGGGATTTTCAGGCTTTCCCTTATAAAATTTCTTGCCGTTTCCGAATTTGCCATCGTGAAAAAATCGGAATCCGTAATGTTTCCCAAAAGATATTCGTCCGTACAGTAGAAATCACAAGGATATATATTTCCGTTCGCCTCCGATACGAATTGATGCGAGCAATGTCCCTGCACTCCGCATTGCTCCGTAGGCTGTCTTAAAAACAGCCTTACCCAGTTGTCAAACTGGCGCACGCTTATGTAATTATGCCTTACATAATCTTTGACATAAAGATTGAACACCTTAATAAGAAAATCGGCGTATTGGTCGCTCGTCATATATAATTCGCTGCGCTCGTTTGAGCCGAACGGTCTGAGACACGGAATAAACTGTAAATATCCGAATCCTTTGGAACGGAAAAATTTATATATCCTCTCGCCGTTTTCTGCGCAGTAGCCCGTGAGTACTGTCAGAATATTGAAATCGGCGTTATACTTTTTAAGGATTTCGGCGGCGGAAAGAATTTTGTAAAAGGAATTTTGCCCCGACGGTTTTTTTCTGAATTTGTTTCCCTCAAAATCCCCGTCAAGACTTAATCCGACGAGAAAATTATTTTCAGCGAAAAATTTCGCCCACTCCGCGTTTATAACAGTCCCGTTCGTCTGTATGCTGTAAAAAATTCCGCTGTTTTTTGTGTTAAGCCTGTCGGCTGTTTTTACAAAATATTTAAAGAAGTCAAGCCCCGCGAGTGTAGGCTCTCCGCCCTGAAATGCAAAGGCGGCAGGCTCTCCCGACGCGAAATCAAGAGCCTTTTTTATAAGAATTTCAGCCGTGTCCCTTTCCATAATTCCAAAGCCGAGGTGTTCCCTGTGCTCGGAAACATCACGGTAAAAGCAGTATTGACACGAAAGATTGCAGAGCGACGACGCGGGTTTTATCATTAGCGACAGAGGAGGCATAAAAAATCTCACTTTCATTAAAATGAATATTTTAATAAATCACGTTCAGCCGTCAGGCGTGATTTATTCGGTATTTTCTTAATTTTATTACACTCAGCGCCGTATTTCAATCTTATTTAAAAAAATTTCGACATTAAAAATTTGCCGTTTTATATTTATGACATAAATTACCGTTTATTGATATTTAACAGTAAAATGCGCCATACATGATAAGACATCATTTTCACGCCTAATGAATTATAATTAGTTATAATTACGCATTAAAAAGCAAGGTCGTGAAAATATGCAGACAAAAAATATACAACAGAAAAGCCTCAGCGCCGACGAAGCCATAAAATACGCGTTGTCGTCCGTTTTGAAACAGCTCGCGGCGGCAGCGGCGGGGTTCCTTTTCGCGTCGGCCTCGTTTGAGGGTTTATCGCCCTTCGGAGCATCGTTCGCGGCGGGAGTTTTCCCCGAATACATACCCGCTTCCGTTTTAGGCTCCGCCGGAGGATACTTTTTTACATACGGAGTAAACGTATTGACTTTGCGTTATATCGCGTCGGCGGTGATAGCCGGAATAATTTCTTTCCTGCTCAAAAGAAATTTTAAACGCCAGTATTTTAAGCAGTTCAGCGCGGCCGCCGGTTTTATAGCTTTGCTGTCAACGGGGCTTGTACTGAGCATCTCCATAACCGTTTCGGCAGACGAGATACTGCTGTATTCGGCGGAAGGCGCGGCAGGCGCGGCCGCCGCTCTTTTCATAGACAGATTCCTTAACATCAATCCGATAAAAAAATATATTTCACGGCTGACGGGAATTGAAACAGCGTCGGTGCTTGTAGTATTCAGCATACTGCTTATGTCCCTTTCGAGCTTTGATATCTATATTTTTTCACCGGAAATAATTATCGGAACGTATATAGTTCTTGTCGCGTCTTCATACGGCGGCGAAAAATACGGCTCTCTTCTCGGAATATGCGCCGGAGTGGTATCGGGATTTTCCGGCGAAAACGGCTTTATAACCGGCGCGTTTGCTATGGGCGGTCTGCTTTCGGGGATTTTCGGCAGAAAAAACAGATTTATAAGCGCCGTTATTTTTATAATCACAGTTGCCGCGGGAGCTTTCAGCGCGAAAAACAGGGCGGACGCCGTATATGTTCTTTACGACGTCGGAATCGCGGCGGCGGCGTTTATATTAACTCCCAAAAGGTTATCGGGAGCATATAAAAAGATTTTTTCCCTTTCCGATGACGGCGCGTTTTTGAGCGGTCAGAGAAATACTCTTAAAATGCGGCTTCTGACTGCCTCCGACGGCATGAAGGACGTCGCCGCTTCGGTAAAGGCGGTTGCCGGAATATACAGACGCAGAACTTTTCCGAAAAAAGAAAAAATTTATGAGAACGTATGCGTGAAAATTTGCAGAGAATGTCCCGATTACGTATCGTGCTGGAACGCCAAATATACCGCGACTTACGGTTATTTTTCCAAAATAATCGAAGCTCTTAAAAACGGCGAGGAGCCGGACGATAAATCAATCCCCAAAGGCTTTCTTTCTATATGCCGTGAGCCTCAGAATATTATCAAATCGCTTGGTTATGAGGTGGAATGTTACCGCAGCGCAATGCGTGAGAGCGCGAAAACAGGCGAGACGGTCAATATAGTTTCGGACCAATTCGGTTCGGTTTCCGATTTGCTTGACGAGTTTTCTCTTTCAATAGAATCGGGCGACGAATACGACGCGGCAAGGTCGGGGCTGGTTCTGAGCTTTCTTGAAAACGATATGCGGCTGTCGGTTCTGAGCTGCGGAGTATTCACTTTGCCGGAGGGAAATATATACTGCGAGTTATCGTTTGCCCCGTACAAAAAGTATGATTATGAAAAAATCTCGCGGACTCTCTCCGCGTCTCTGGGCGTACAGCTTGAAAAACCCGTCACCCGTGAGCTTTCCGACGGCACCGTAATATTTACGGTTTGCGAAAAAACAAAATACAAGCTTGTTTCGGGCGGAAAACAGATAAGCATTGATAAAAACAACCGCTGCGGGGATACATTCGACAGCTTTTACGACGGCAAGGGCAATTTTATTATGATATTAAGCGACGGCATGGGTACGGGAAAAAAGGCCGCGGCGGATTCCGTAATGTGCTGTTCCCTCGCCTCCGTACTGCTGCGGTCGGGATATCCTATCGACAGTATTCTTAAAATGATAAATTCCGCTATGCTTGTGCGTTCCGGCGAAGAATCGCTCGCGACGCTCGATATCGCCGTGATAAATCTGTATACGGGCGAAACGGAAATACGCAAGGCGGGAGCAGGCAGCTCCGTAGCGATGAAGAATTACAAAATGCTGCAAATCAACAAGCCCTCTCTGCCGGTAGGAATTTTACAGGACGTGGCGTTTGAGAAAATGGAATTGAAGCTTGGCGACGGCGACACGCTGGTGCTTATGTCCGACGGCGTGACTAAAGCTTCGCTTTCGGTATGGCGCGAAATACTTAAAACCGCCGCGGATTATGAGGGCGGCGAGCTCGCCGAAAAGCTGGCGAAAACGGCAAAGCTCAATTCCGACGACGAAACAGCGGACGATATAACGGTCGTTACTGCGGTAATTGAAATGAACAACTGAATATAAAGGCGATAGAGCTTAAAATGTTTAGCTTGTCGAAAAACTTGTTGCAAAGATTATAAAAGTTTCGGTCAAGCCTTTACAAAGGCTTGCAGGGGTCACGGGGACAGCGTCACCGTGTCGCGCTCCGCAGAGCGCGAAATCTCCTTTTGCCTAAAAAACTACTTTTTCGATAGACTGAAATATCATTATTCGCTTGACATATTCGGACAAACGAGATATAATTACTAATATCCAATAAATATTTTATTTGCGATGACGAGCAAAATTCGGTTATAAGCTTTCAGAGAGCGGCTTTTCGGTGCGACGCCGCAGCCTAAACCCGATGCGCCGGCTCCGAGCAAGTCTGCGAGGAACAGACCGTACGCCGTGCGTTAAACGGATTCGAGCGGCGCATTATGCGCAATTCAGGTGGTACCGCGGGATATCCCGCCCTGATTTGTCATAGGGCGCTTTTTTAATAATCGGAGTATTTGCGCACAATATTTGTAACCATTTAACAAATAGAGTGTGAACACACTTTAAGGCAATACCGCATAATTATTGTCGTGCAGATGTACCAAGAGATTTTTCGTCAGATTGACAAAAATGACGCAGGAATACTGACGTATTTCAAGGAGTTTTTGGCAAAAATGACGGGAAATCTCGGTGCAGATGCGCGGCAAAGACGGTAGCCGTTAATTGTGCGGTATTGCCTTAACATATATTTCCTATTCTCTGACAACTAAACAGGAGGCAGATTAAAATGCAATGGACGGGTCTTAATGAATTAAGGGAAAAATACCTGAGCTTTTTTGAATCAAAGGGGCATCTTCGGCTGCCGAGCTTTTCGCTTGTTCCTCAGGGGGACAAGAGCATACTGCTTATAAACGCGGGCATGACCCCGATGAAAAAATACTTTACGGGCGAAATAACTCCTCCGCGAAAGAGAGTTACAACCTGTCAGAAGTGCATACGTACGCCCGATATTGAGAACGTTGGAAAAACGGCTCGCCACGGCACTTATTTTGAGATGCTCGGCAATTTCTCATTCGGCGATTATTTCAAGCGCGAGGCTACCGCATGGGCATGGGAATTTTTTACGAAGGTTCTCGAAATGCCCGAGGACAAGCTCTATGTCAGCGTATATTTGGAGGACGACGAAGCGTTCGACATCTGGACGAAAGAGGTAGGTGTCGCTCCGTCGCATATGGTTCGCTTCGGTAAGGAGGATAACTTCTGGGAGCACGGCGCGGGTCCGTGCGGCCCGTGTTCGGAGATATATTTTGACAGAGGTCCCGAAAAGGGCTGTGGAAAGCCCGATTGCAAGGTCGGCTGTGAATGTGACAGATACGTCGAGGTCTGGAACCTTGTTTTTACACAGTTTGAAAACGACGGCAACAACAATTATACCCGTCTTTCGCATCCGAATATAGATACGGGCATGGGACTTGAAAGGCTCGCCTGCGTAATGCAGGGCGTGGATAATCTTTTTGAGGTAGATACCGTACGCAACATAATGAAGCACATTATAAATATAGCGGGAATCGAATATCATCAGGATGCGAAAAAGGACGTTTCGTTAAGAGTTATCACCGACCATATAAGAAGCACTACGTTTATGGTAGGCGACGGCGTACTTCCGTCGAACAGCGGCAGAGGATATGTTCTCAGAAGATTATTAAGGCGCGCGGCGAGACACGGCAGACTTATAGGCATAAACAGACCGTTTCTTTCGGAGGTCTGCGACACCGTTATTGCCGAAAATGCGAACGCTTATCCCAATCTTGTTGAGAAGAAGGACTATATAAAGAAAGTTATTTCCATGGAGGAGGAGAGCTTTTACAAGACTATTGATTCGGGGCTCGGACTGCTTAACGATATGATAGCCAAATCGGAAAGCAAAATGCTCTCGGGCGACGACGCTTTTAAGCTCGCTGATACGTTCGGTTTTCCCATAGACCTTACGAAAGAGATTCTTGAAGAAAACGGAATGACAGTAGATGAGGACAGATTCAAAACTCTCGTTGAGGAAGCGAGACTTAAAGCGAAGAATGCGAAGAGGAACTCTGCCGATACCGATTGGCGAAATTCGGGCGTTTCTCTGAAAGATATTTCCAAAACGGAATTTACGGGATATGCCGAAAATAACACGGAATCGGAAATTCTTGCTCTTATCACGGACGGCGAAAGAAAGGATTTTATAGAATCGGGCGACAATGCCGTTATGGTTCTCTCCAAAACGTCTTTTTACGCCGAGAGCGGCGGTCAGGTCGGTGATATCGGCGTTATAAAAATCGGGGAAAGCGTGTTTGATGTCTCGAATACCACCAAAGACCCCGACGAAATCGTTTTGCATCACGGTACGTTGAACGGCGATTCGGTAAAGGTAGGCGACAGGGCGGTAACCGTTTACGACGAGGAAACGAGAAAAGCGACAATGCGGAATCATACCGCCGCGCATCTTCTTCAGGCGGCTTTGAGAAAGGTACTCGGAACTCACGTCGAGCAGGCGGGACAGCTTGTCGATTCAAAGGAAGTACGTTTCGACTTTACCCATTTCGCGGCTCTGACGGCTGACGAGCTTGCAAATGTTGAAGCGCTTGTAAACGGGGAAATCCTTGCGGCGGAGGAAGTCGCGACGCGTGAGATGCCTATTGCTGAGGCTAAAGCTATGGGCGCTATGGCTCTTTTCGGTGAAAAGTACGGAGACACGGTAAGAGTTGTAAAAGCGGGCGATTTTTCGATAGAGCTTTGCGGCGGAACCCATGCCGACAATACCGGCAAGCTCGGCCTGTTCAAGATAATTTCCGAATCTTCCGTCGCTGCCGGAGTAAGAAGGATTCAGGCCGTTACGGGCAAAAACTTTCTTAAATATGTAGATGAGAAGAACGAACTGATTTATAAAGCGTCCTCCGCTCTTAAGCTCGGAAACGTAAACGAGCTTGCCGCGAAAGCAACTTCCATAGCGGCGGAGCTTAAACAGAAAGAAAAGGAAATAGAACAGCTTAAAGCTCAGATTGCGAAATCACAGTCGGCTTCGCTCCTTGAAAGCGCGTCGGAAGTAAACGGTATAAAAATCATATGCGCCGATATAGGAGAGGGCGGAGCCGAAAAGGTGAGAGCCGCGCTCGATTCGGCAAAGGATTTCGGCGACGATATCATAATGGTCGCCGCGTCGATAATAAAGGAAAAAGGAACCGTATCGTTCGGCTGTATGTGCGGTAAGGGAGCCATAAAGAAAGGCGCTCACGCGGGCAATATTATAAGAGAGGTAGCCAAAGTCGCGGGCGGTTCGGGCGGAGGAAAGCCCGACAGCGCGATGGCAGGCGGCAAGGATATAACAAAAATTGCCGAGGCTGTTGAAAAAGCGGCCGAAATCGCGGGCAGTTTTATTAAGGATTAAGCTTAATCAGAGTGTATTCACACTCTGTTAAGCTGTCAGACATGCATTGTCAATTGTACATTGTACATTGTCAATTATTAAGGAGGCTATAGTATTAGTATGGATAACTGTCTTTTCTGCAAAATTGCAAGAGGAGAAATCCCGTCATCAAAGGTTTATGAGGATGAAACGGTTTTCGCTTTTAACGATATTGACCCTCAAGCTCCCGTTCATATCCTTATAATTCCGAAAGAGCATATTAAATCCGCCGCAGAAATCAATGAGAGCAACAGCGCCGTTGTCGCTCATATATTTGAGACAGCGGCGAAAATCGCTAAAGATAAAGGCTTGGACGACGGTTTCAGAATTGTTTCAAACTGTGGCGACAGCGCCGGACAGTCGGTAAAGCATCTGCATTTTCATCTGCTTTCGGGCAGAGATTTCACATGGCCTCCGGGCTAAATTTGTGATATCGTGATATTTGTGACGCTGTGATACCATAACGCTGTGAAAAGACCTTTTGTTTACATCGGCGCTTCGATGTTTATATCGTTTTTCGTTTTCAGCTACCTCGGAATTTATTCTGCGGCGGCTGTTTTCGGCGTTGCCGCTGTTCTTTTTATTGCGCTTTTCCCTTTCGGAAAAAGAAGCGGCGTTGTAAAAGCCGTTTTGCTTTGCTGCGCGGCTCTGATATTCTCCTCGTCTGTATTTACGGTGAAAACTCTTTCGGTTTATAAATCGGTATCGGCCTTCTGCGATAATAATGAGCATAAAATTTCGGGTACGCTCGAAAAATATGAGGCCGATTACGGACGTTATTATTACACTCTTAAAAACGTGAGCGCGGACGGCTTTGAAACGGACGCGAAAATACTGATTAATTCGCCCTTATTTATATCGGCGGATATAGACGATATTGTAAGCGTTCGGGTTTCTTCTGTCTATAAGCTCGGTTCAACGCAGAAAAGCGCTCTTAACCGCATGGCGGACGGAGTTTATTTGGGCGCTTATCCTTCGGGTGATTTAAAGGTGCAAAAGAACGAAAATCATTCGTTTGCTTATTACCTTGATTTTATGCGCAGGACAATAACGTCGGAGCTTAACAAAGGCATGGGCAAAACAGCCGCGTCCGTCGCGGACGCGGTCCTTACGGGCAATAAGGCAAACCTTGATTACGATACGGAGCTTAATTTCAGATATTCCGGTATTTCGCATCTGTTCGCGGTATCGGGCTTTCATCTGGCGCTGTGGACTTCTCTTATCGGCGCGGTGTTTTCAAATATGAAAGGAAAACGTAAAAAGACGGGAAACGTGTTAATACTTATTTTTATAGTTTTCTTTATGGCTCTGACAGGTTTTTCCAAATCTGTTGTAAGAGCCGGCATTATGCTGATGATTTCGGTTATTTCAAGATTTACAAAATTCAGGGCGGATTCCCTTAATTCCCTGTTCACGGCAGTTACTTTGATTCTTTCAATCAATCCTTTTGCCGCCGGAAGCATATCTCTGCAAATGTCGTTTCTCGCCACTCTCGGCATTATCACTCTTGTTGACCCGATAACCGTACCTTTTAACAAATTCAGCGGTAAAATAAAATCGAAGCCTTTTAAAAAAATTTTGTTTTACGTATATACAGGCGTTGCCGTTTCATTGGCGGCGTCGCTTTTTACCATTCCCGTATCCATGTTTTATTTCGGATATTTTTCCGTTCTTTCGCCTGTTTCAAATATTCTCTGCCTTGTTCCGTCGCAGGCGCTTATGGCGCTGTCGGGTATTGCGGTTCTGATTTCTCCGCTTAAATTTTTATCCAAGCCTATCTGCCTTATATGCGTATATATTGCAAAATACGTAATTTTTATCACCGATAAAATCGGACATATGAAGCACGTTATTATAGATACGTCGGAAAGCTTTACGGCAGCCGCAATTATCGTAACGCTTTTTATATTTTTCGCCGTTCTCCTCATATTTTCCGATAATGATAAAATTTTAAGACGCGCGTCCGTTTCGGCTGCGGCGTCGCTGCTGATAATATCCTGCGCATCAATTGCAATAAGCGAAAAAAGCGTTAAGGTAACGGCCGCAGATGTGGGAAACGGAACGTCGGTCGTTTACAGAAGCTCGGATATCAATATGATAATCGGCTGCGGAGGAGGAAAGTACCGTGAATATAAGCTTACGGGCATATGCGATTTGATAAGCTCAAGAAAATTTTCTCTTATACTGATTCCCGACAATACACAAACGCAGTCGTATTACGCGTATGACGTGATAAAAAGATACCCGTTTGAGAGCGCGGTTCTTACCGATAAAAATATTCCGTCATATATAGATAAGTTCCTGCCTCAAAATTCGATTGCGGCGAATAATTGCTCTGTCAGTATTGACGGACAGACAAATTTGGTATATATTGATAATGAGGATATTTCGGGAGCAAGAATCACATACGGAGCTTTTGCCTGTACCGTATTTTTCAGACCTACCGTAAATACGCGGGCCGTACCCGATGACTGGCTAAAAGGGAACCTCCTTATAACAAGAAAAAGTATTCCGAATATTGATGTTTCGGGATTTGAAAATATAATCGTATCGACGGATTCAAACGTGATATATGACAATGCCAATATATACTCGACCAATGTAAGCGGAAATATTACATACACATTGTATAAGTCGGGAAAATCGGCGGTAAAGGAAGAAAAGCATGATTATAAACAGTGAAAACGCCGTAAAAAAGCATATAAAATCAGAATCGAAAGCGAGAGTATACCTCGTTTACGGCGACGAAAACTACCTTGTAAATCATTATGCCAAGCTTCTTGCCGATTCTGTTGCCGATACTTCGGGAACGAGCTTTAATTACTATTATTTCAACTCCGAAACGGTAAGCTTTGACGCTGTTTACGAGGCGTGCGAAACTCTGCCCGTTATGAGCGAAAAAGTATGTGTGTTCATAAAGGATTTTCCTTTTATGAAAGCGGATAAGGATACTCTTTCGCTTTACCTCGATTATCTGCCTAACGTTCCGGATACCTCCGTGCTGATTTTCCATATATCCGATACGGAAATCGACCCTAAAAAAAATCCGAAATGGAGTAATATAATAAGCGCTTTTGATAAAAGCGGAACGGTTCTGTGCATAAGAAAAAGAACCGAATCCGAGACGGCGGCTCTCATAGTACGCTCGGCAAAATCAAGAAACGTTGTAATTTCAAATGAGAACGCGTCTTATTTTCTCTCGGTAGTCGGCGGCGAAATGAATACCGTGCGTAACGAGCTTGACAAGCTCTGCTCATATGCCTACGGGAAAGAGATAACCAGAGAAATTATTGATGAAATCGCCGTAAAATCCACAGAGGCGTCGGTTTTTGATTTTACCGACGCGATAAACGCGGGAAAGAGCGACCGCGCTTTTGAGATATTGTCCCGTCTTATAAAAGAAAAAACCGAACCTACGGTAATTCTGGGAACGGTGGCATTCGGATATACCGACATCTACCGCGCGAAGCTTGCCGAGATGCACAGAGCTTATTTAAACGATTATCTTAAAGTATTCGGGAGTTATAAAAACAATATGTTCAGGCTCAATAAAGCCGCGAAAACCGCTAAAAAGCTTACTCTTTCCCAAATCAAAGAGATAATAACCGCTGTTTCGCTGGCGGATATAAAGCTTAAATCGTTCAGCATGGACAATAATATAATACTTGAAGAGCTTACGGCAAAGCTTCTTTATATAACGGGCGGAAAAAATGATAAAAATTGATTATCCCATTATAGTAGAGGGAAAATACGATAAAATAAGGCTGTCGGGATTTATCGACGCAGTAATAATAGAAACGGACGGCTTTTGTATATTTTCCGATTTAGAAAAAAGAGCTTTTATAAGGTATCTTGCCCGAACAAAGGGTATAATTATAATGACGGACAGCGACGCGGCAGGCTTCAGAATAAGGAATTTTATAAGAAATATCGCTTCGGACGGAAAAATAATCAACGTCTATATACCCGACGTTTTCGGAAAAGAAAGAAGAAAAAACGAACCGTCAAAAGAGGGTAAGCTCGGCGTTGAGGGTCTTTCGGAAGAAATTATCTCGGAAGCTTTAAAAAAAGCCGGAGTGATGAGCTCGTCGGGAGAGAAAACGCCCGTAAGCTCTCATATCGTTACAACCTCGGACCTTTATGAGGACGGTCTCACCGGCTGTAAGGATTCAAAAGAAAAAAAATACCGATTGCTAAAAAAGCTCGGACTTCCGTCAAGACTTTCAAATTCTCAGCTTTTAAAGCTTATCAATACGTTTATGACTTATGACGGCTATAAAAGCGCGGTACGGGAAATAAACGGAAATTGACAATTGCAGATAGTAAAGCGAATTAGGAATTAGGAATGAGGAATTAGGAATTATCGGAAGCCCAAAGGGCTTAATTATATATTGTATATTATAATATAAAACATATAAATATTTATGTATTATTTACAGTAAAGTAAATAACTATTTTAAAAATACTATAATTCTATAATTAGAGATGCGAAGCATCTACCGATAATTCCTCACTCCTAATTCCTCATTCCTAATTATTAAGGCAATACCGCACAATTAACGGCTACCGCCTTTGCCGCGCATCTGCACCGAGATTTCCCGTCATTTTTGCCA
>CANRNI010000054.1 GCA_947631945.1 uncultured Clostridia bacterium | reverse complement strand
AGCGTCAAATCAGCAACAGAGATAAAGAAAATCAACATATACGCAAATGTATTCTTGAAATATATGCAAAGACGGATCCTGTTCTTTCGTCTGTTATGTATTTTTCCATGTTTGCGTCCTCCTGTTTAATTGATAGTTTTATTCTATCGTATAAATGGCGGCTTGTCGAATGCGTGAAAAAAATTTTTAAGAACTTGAAAAAGTGGAATAATTTTGTTCTTTGAGTGTCGGTTATATAGTAGAGGGGGGGGGAATGTGAGACGTCTTTACGGACGTATTTTTTCTCATCAATCCGCCAAACTACAACAAGCTACCGTTTAATTCGGCTGATTGATCTTGACTTTTTCCTTTTATTACCCCAACTATTGACAAAGAACCGAAAAACTTTTTGATGACGTTCCAAAAAAACATAAAAAATATGCCTCCCTAAGGAGACATATTTTTTATGGGTAATTACTTATTAGGCCTTTTTAGAATCGGGCTCTTTCGTGGGGAAAAGACCTCTGATAAATCCGAAGAATGACTCGATAATTCCCAAAATAGCTGCAAAGAATTCCTGTACTCTCTCAAGAACTGCGTTCATTTTACTTCTCCTTTCATTTATTTGACTTTATTATACAGTATAAATATGTTATAAATGTTGTGTAAAAATAAACATATATTGAATGTTTTAAGAAAAAGCGAAAATAACCTATGGCTTGTTTTAAAAATAAGCAATGTACACATTTTTTTTGCCGAACAAGGCACAAAATCCGAAGTAATACTTTGTGTATTTCAAGGATTTTTAACGCAGTACGGCGGAAAAGCCCCGTCATTTGGGCATATCGGTGTTTTTAAAACAAGCCCTAGTAAAAAGCCCGGCGCATAGTAAACACGCCGAACTTTCTGCCGCCGGTAACAAACATTTTGATAATACTTATTTTTTGAAAATACCTGTAAGATCATCAAAGAACGGAAGCTTCTCAAGAAGGCTGATAAGGAAATCTATAATCTTCTGAAGATATTCCATAATTTTGCTGATATCCATAGCACACAATCCTTTCCGATTTTATTCTATTTATAGTAAGCACGTTCAAAAATACTTACTACATCTTTTATATATACATAAAAATGTTGTAACAATTTGTTAAAAGATTAAATATTTGTTAAATTTTTTAATTTATATGAAAACAACAATTAAGAACAGGTTCTTCTTGGGTGGTCTATACAAATCGGTATGCGGATTTTTGAGCATAATTCTTATTATGACAAAGCAAAATTCCGTAGGAATACTTTGTGTATTTCACGCTGTCATAAGAAAATTTTGCCAAAAAGACGTGCTATGGACTTGTGTAGACACACCATAAGCTCTGTGCGCTCCGAAATCGGAAAGTAAAGGCAATACCGCGCAAATTGTACTGTGGAGCCTTAAAGGGAATTTATTCAAGCTTCGCGGAAATTCTCAGTATTTTTCTCGCGTCGCTTGAAGTAACGCTGTTGTCATTATTCATATCCGATCGCCGAAGTCTGCCAGAATCCGCTTTTTCTGCTTTTGAGGCTATTCTCAAAGCAAGTCTTGCGTCTACGGAGTTTATTTTTCCGTTGCCGTCCACATCTCCCATGATAATTTCATCACTGTCGGTACATTCCACGGAATCCCCGTAAAGCTGAGCCTCGTTATTCTGTTCGTCGGTTATGGTAACAAACGCCTGATATGTTCCCACAGCTTCGGCAGTGTATGAAAAGCTTGCGTCCGACCGATATTCGCTCTTATATATTGATTCTCCGTCCAGAAAGATTTCAAAAGAATATAAGAATTTACCGCCGCTTCCCGCCGCCGCTGCTGACCATGTGATTGTATCGCCCGATTTCACCGCGCTTTTATCGGCGGTAAGATATACGGCAATAAGCTCGTTTGTTATATCCTTTTCCGTATCGCTTTCGCCCGACGACATTTTCAGCGCGTATTCAAGGCTTATCCAGCCCGTGTTTCCGTTATATGTTATTTTTCCCCATGCGTTTTTAACCTCCGTAACATTTACGGTCGCGCCGTTAGGTACAAGACCGATAGCCTTTGAGGATATGTTTGCGTCTTTTCTTATATTAAGCGCGGAAGCGGTAATTATATATTTACCCTTAACGTATTCTGTATCGCTGCTGTCGGAAACGGAATTCTGCCCGGAATTTACCTGATTTTTGACAAAATAAACGCAGCCGTGAGGATTTCCGTTCATGCTTCTGTAAGAGGATACAAATTTATCGACCGAAAGCACTGTACACGCTCCCTCGGGATAATAATATCCGCCGTAAGAGCAGTCGAAAGAATCCGCAAAATATACATAACCGTCTATAATGGCTCTTATATAAAGGACGTGCTTGCTGCCGCTTGTACCGCCTGTGCCGAGAGAATAAACGATATCGTATATCGGGCTGCCATATTTTTCTATTAAATTATAAAGACAATTTCTGCCTTTTACAGTGACTACGTTATAGCCGCCGGAGGTTTTTGAAACGCCCGAGAAGTGGTTGTACCACAAATCTCCCGAACCCGAATAGTCAAGACCGCCGCTGTAAATGCCTCTTGCCATTAGCTGATAGGCTGTCGCGAGATTGCAGTTGCCGTGAAACGACCTTCGTCCCGCGAGAGAAAGAGCCTTTGAATAAATTGACGAAGTTTCTGAAACCGTGTTCCTGTCATACGCTGACGAAGTCAACGAAAATGCTGAAAATAAGATTAGAATTGTTAGTATAAACGCCGTTAACTTTTTTTTCATTACAAAACCTGATTTCTTTTTTAGTTGGAAAACATAATTATATCGTGCATATGCGCGGCAATGGCGTCAGCCGTTTATCGGTATCGGCTCTATTTTCGCGGACGCTCTGAGTATGCTCCTTGCGTCGCTTGAGGAAATCACGCCGTCGCCGTTTACGTCCATGACATACCGCGTTTCATCATCACAGCTTATAAGCTTCGCGGCGCATCTAAGGGTCAGTCTCGCATCGGAGGCATTTATTTCCCCGTCAAAATCCGCGTCGCCCTTAACCGCACTTTCAATTACGTTCAAGCTGCCGCCCGAAACCGTAACAGCCGTGGAATCATTGTCCGTAACAACAACAGACGCAGTATATTCTCCCGCTTTGTCAGCTTTGAAAGTAAATTCGGGAACGTCGAGCGAGGGCGATACCAATACCGGGTCGCCGTCCCTGTAGATTGTGAAAACGCAGGTATATATGCCGCTTCCTCCGAATACCTTGACCAAACAGGTGACGGAACTTCCCGCCGCCGCGCCGCTTTTTGAAAACGATACGTCCGAAGCGGAAAGAGGTTCGATTACCGTAAGCTCAGGGCTTTGCTCCGACTGTGTTCCCGCATAAGAGTCCTTTATATTCACCGTTACCGAATATAATCCGCCCGACGACGGCTTATATGTAAATTCAGTATTTGGCGTATAAGGCGTGCTGTACTCAATCTTTCCGTCCTTATATAAGGTGTAAGAATATTCAAGTGCGCCTTCTCCGCCCTCGGCGCTTACAGACCACGTTACAGTCTCGCCGAGCATCGCGGCTGATTTATCCGCCGAAAACGAACTTATAACTATCGGGTCGAAAATATGCACGTCCGTACTTGAAGCTGAAGCATTTGAGCCGAGCTTTTCATCATATGCCGCCGCCATTATGCTGTAAGTGCCGTTTTCCTTGGCAGTATAGGAATAATCCGAAAAATCATTAAAATTGCGCATATCAACGCATTTGCCGTTTCTGTAAAGCGCAAAGGCATACTGATAATTTCCGCTTCCTCCCGAAGCCTTGGCGCGCCATGTGATTTTTCTGTCCGTCTGACCGTCGTTTATTGTGGAAACAGTAAGAATAAATGGCTGCTGTTCCTGTTTTTCATCGGGAACATTAATAATATTAAGTCCCGCATACGAATAATTTCCCGTCTTGTCAAACGCGTAAATAAACACGCAGTAATCGCCGGTTCTGTTTGAAAACTCACCTATGCTTACGGTATGGGAGGTCTTACCGTCCCCGGCATCGTATTTATACCATACAGCGCCGTCCGTTCCGTCGCTGAGATAATAAACGGCATAATAAACGGCGTCGAGCCCGCTGTTATCTGAAGCCGTGCATGATACGGTAAAGCCCTTGCTTGTAAGATTTGAAACCATAACATCGCTTATCGTCGGAGCGGTCGTATCGGTCACAGTATGAGAACCCGAACCGTCCGAAAACGCGCTCCAATTGACCGACGCGCAAAAATTGTACGTTCTCGTCCTTCTCCAGTTTTTGCTGCTGCATTCGTAGAGAGTTGAGAGCGTTACGGCTCCGTAAGTATTCATAACCTGTCTGAAATAGTTCGCCGCACCGTAGTAGCCGTTCTGATTTTCATAATCGGCTAAAAATATAAGGGCTGCCGGATCCGATATCCCCAAACTCATTCCGTGACGCAGATATCCGCTTATATATTCCTTCGCGGAATTATCCTGAGTTTCTATACTTTCCGCTGTCGAAAGAAGAACGCTTATGACCGAGGCTTCGGACTGAGTAAGAATTCTCGATTCCCAGTACGTTGACGTTACAATCTCATTGTACAGCGGTACGCCTAAAATACTTAATGCCCGAGAGGGATTCTTTGCGATAATCTCTTTTAAGAGGTTAAGAGCGTTGGTAGCGTGCCAGCCGAGCTTTCCTATGCTTAAAGCGCCGTTGTCGTTTCTCAGAACGGTTGTGTATGAGCCTTCGTTCGATATGATTATGTATACGGCCGCATTCAGAATCTGGTCGCTTGTGGGCGCAGCGGAAGCCGTAAGCGGGAACGAAGCCGCAACAATTACAATAACCGTAAGAAAGGATAATAAACGCTTTATTTTACCTGCCATAAAATCACCTTTTAGGTGCGTATCAATGACGCAAATCAGTATAAATTTTATTATACCACTTTTAAACCGCTCGGTCAACATTAGCTATGGCATTTTCAAATTTATGACTGATTGTACCAAATAAATATTACAAAGTTGTAAACGATAGAACCGATTTTGTAACTATTTTGTAACTTTTTTGTTTAAATAAGCTTGAAACATTCTTTTTTACAAAAAAAGGAGTTCCGGAAACCGTAATCTCGGCTCCTTTTAGAGATGAAAGCTAAGGAAACCGCTGATTTAATCACGTCTGCCGACTGAACGCACATCTTGTTTGGTCTCATATCATTGATAAATGAACAAAAACCCAAATAAAAATAATAAAAAACATATTGACAAATATAAAAACTCTGATATAATAAATATGTAAATTGTGGGGATATTTTAGCTGTAAGTCAAGGACAGACAGTAGCACACCCTCGCAAAAATTCAATAATCATGGGGGCGTAGCTCAGCTGGGAGCACGAAGCAACCGGTAACACACCCCCGCAAAAATTCAACAACTATGGGGGCGTAGCTCAGCTGGGAGCACGAAGCAACCGGTAACACACCCCTCACAAAAACTCAATAACCATGGGGGCGTAGCTCAGCTGGGAGAGCGCTTGAATGGCATTCAAGAGGTCAAGAGTTCGATCCTCTCCGTCTCCACCATGAAGAAGTCCGAGTCATCGCGACCCGGACTTCTTTTTGTTCTGTACTTTACACCGCAGCGTCCAAACCATTCAAAAACTGCCCGAAATCAAAATTGAAATCTATCTTTAGTTTGTAACCTCTAAAGACTTCAACTCGATTAATAAGACAATTTACAATCATTTTCTTCCTTGCAAATTCCGCCCTGTCATAAATTTCCGACCATGAAATCAGTATTTCGCGCAGACGGTTTACCAAATCGTTATTGCGTTTTTCTGAAAATGTTGCGGTAATTTCATGTCCATTTACGCTGAAAGTGTACTCGCCATGAATGCGGAGCTTTTTTCGCAGAGGCTGAATTTGCTTTGTAATTTCCTTTCTACGTTTTTTATTTTCAATTTGTTCTTCGGCTGATTTTGGACGGCGAATTTGATTGCTGATTTTGCTTCTCATTCTCTCAAGCTCGGATATCTGCATTTTGATTTCAATTGCAAAATCGGATAAATGCGGTATCGTATGAAATATTGTTTTCTTTTAAAAAGTTATAGTCCTCGTATAGATTTTTAAAATCCTTTGCCGCGTGTCTTAAATCGGGAGATAAGAGCATAGCGTCGGAAACATTCTGCGTGATTTTGATGACCGTAGTGAACGGCTACAATCACTTGATACCTATCGCCCCACATACGGCGAGCGGTTTCCGTACCGATTTGTAATGCCTGTTCCGGTGTAATTTCCCCTGCTTCAAAGCTCTGATATCCGTGGTACGCAATATTTTTGCCGCGCTCACCGAAACGCTTTTTGATTGCTGTCATTTCGTTATACGCATTCTGAACGGAACAGTTTATACCGGCGATATATTGCCGATTTTCTGTTTTCTCTCCGTTGGACGCATAGTCTAAAACGGAATGAAGACCATCTTTGACCGTTGTCTTTTCGGGATTTTCCGCATAGTTCAGTAAATCCTTTAAACTGCCCTTTACAGGCCAAAATCCGGTGGTTGCCATTTATGAAACAACCTCCCTCTGCGGCAAAAGAAGTGATTCGGTAATATCGGAGAGCAGCACACGAATCTCGTCATCTGTTTTTGACAAATGAGTTTTCTTCTCCAACGCTCCGATTTTTTCAATCAAACAAAAAAGAACATCAGGCGGAAGTCCTCGCGGCTCATAACCTAATGCTCTCTGCTTTACATATTGACTTACACTTAATCCGCATCTCTTTGCCAAGGATTTGATTTTTTTCTTGTCCTTTTCATTAAGACGAATAGTTATAGTAGATTCTTTTTTCTTTTCGATAACGTTTCCTCCAATCAAGATTTTTTCTGCAAGGGGTTTCAGGGGAATTTTCCCCTGAATAACAGCCACCCTCGGCTGTTTGGAAAATGTGCAGTACATTTTCCCTGCTTGTTACAGTATAGGACAATTTCATCTACTGCATTTTTTCACCTCGTTTCATCAAAAAATTGAGCATAAAAAAGAACGTCCGTAAAAATCGAACATTCATCATTTTACTCTCCAATATATAACCGACACTCAGAGAGCAAAATTATTCCGTTTTTTTCAAGCTCTTAAAAATTTTTTCGCACATTCGACAAGCCGCCATTTATGCGATAGAATAAACCTATCAATTAAACAGGAGGACGCAAACATGGAAAAGTACATAACGGATGAAAGAACAGGATTGCAATATGAACTCGTAGGCGATTATTATCTGCTTGCCGGAGAAGATGCACCGGAAGAAAACAAACCGATTGGCATTTGGGGCAAGGAACATTTTCAATTTATCAAAAATCATAGACTGCTATTATTTTACGATCTGCTTTTCAGTAATAAACTGAATGATTATCTCGCCGATATCGACAGACAAGCGGAGGAAACTTTTACTCGGCTTATCGGTGATATGGCGAAATCCGAAGGTATCACGGAAAAGCTGAAAGCAGAAAATCAAATGGAATGGTTGCGTAGAATGAATAATATTCAAAGCCGCGCGAGAGAAATTGTAAACAGCGAAAACATTTACACATAAGCATTTGAAAGTGGCGTCCGCGGACGTCATTTTTTATTCTCTTGAGCGTTATGAAAAAGGTGCAGAATTTTCCTGATTTCAGGGTCGAAATCCAAAAGCCGGTTTTGGATTTTTTTGATATGTTTTGATACCGTTGATTGATTTATTCCAAGCTTACCCGCAATTTCCTGTTGTGTGGATTTTTGCAGCAGCAGTTTTGTGATTTCACAATCAGTTTCGTTTAAAGTTTTGAGAAAATCGTCCACATACGCATTGCCGGACGCAACTGTTTTCAGATAGCGAATAAATAACTGTTCAAATAAATCCTCCGATTGAGATTCCGGTTCATCAAATATTTCTGTTGAGCCTGACATTATTGCCGGAAAGATAATATCAAGAATTTCATTTATATCGGATGATAATCCTAAAGTCAGAGCGGCAAAAACATCGGCATTTTTGCTTTTCAATAATGTCGGCGGATAATTATTTCTTATTATAAAATCCGTTTGTGTCAATTTTCAGAAGTTTTATTGCTTTGTTGATAAGAGTTGAAAAATCATTTCGTGTAAGCTTCATAACACATTTTATCAAAGGCGAAACCTTTATTCCTGCCATAGCGTTGACTGTTCCGAGATAGAAGTCATCAGGGAAACGGGCATCCTTATCTTTCGGCACACTGTCACAGGTTTCAAGAAACCATCCGAGAAGCTCGGAACGCATATCGTTGATTATTTCAGCATATTCGATATTGTCAATTTCGTTTTTTTCTTCACCCTTTGACAAATCATAGAATTCGTCTGTTTCGTAAAGCCGCATAACATATTTATAATCCTTTGAGCGAATCATAACCGCTTTTGTGTGCTGAGGTCCCGGTTTTTGCTGAATGCTTATTCTCGGTGCATACTCATCGGCAATAACGCCGAAATAATTTTCAACATCTTCCGTACAATGTTCTTCATTCTGAAGTCTGCCGCCTTCACTGCATACAAAATCACGGACAGCAACGGTTTTATCTGCGATCGTATCTTTGAGAGAACGCCCAAAATGGGTATGTCCCGCTTCTGTCTGCGTTACATCAAGAACAGTTGCAAAAAAGTCGATAAGCTCGACAGGGTTTGAATTAATACCGTTGTCACTTTTCATTGATTTCGGAAGCTTGACGATAAGAGGCACCTTAACAAGGCAGTCGTCAAAAAGGTTCTGTGCTTTTTCGGGGATCCCGTAATCTGCCGTAAAATCTCCGTGATCGGCAAAAAAGAATATTGCCGCATTATCATATCTTTCCGTGTCTTTCAGCGCCTGTATGATTCTTCCCGTAAAATCGTCCACCTTTGCGCACTGTGCAAGATAAGTCTTTCTCAAGGCAAGTTTATTTTTATCATCCCAATCACCTATCCTCAGAGCATCGCAGAGTTCATACTGCATTGACGGTTTCTTATCCTCAGGTTGTGACGGAGATTTAGGCGGAGCAATAAGACTCTCATCAATAAGGTCAAGATATTTTTTCTCCGCATGATAGGGAGGATGGGGATTATTAAGTCCGAGAAAAGCGAAAATCGGTTTATCGGACTTGGTTTTTCTGATTAAATCTTCACATCCCTTTGTCCATATGTAGTCGTTATCGTGACAAATGCCGTCATCAGCCGTATTGGTAATTTCACCTCTGTAAAAGCTCAGGTATCTTTTTTCACCTTTTTCACCTCTGCCCTCATCCTTTGGATTTTTGCCGCACTTGTTATATATTTTGTTTGTGCATTCTTTCAGCCATTTTGTTTGCTGACCTGCAAGGCAATCGCCTCTGCCGCTTGTCCACACATAATAGCCGTTATTTTTAAGAATACGATAAAGATTATCTTCATCTTGGCGAAGCAAATAACTCATCGTTCTGTGACCGTTTGTGTGCGGGTATTTACCTGTCATAAAAGAACACCTTGACGGCACACAGACAGGATTCTGGCAGAAAGCATTGCTAAAGCTGACACCTTCATCAGCCAATGCATCAAGATTGGGGGTATGTGATGCACGGTTGCCTAAATGCCCGAGGGAATCGGACCTCATTTGGTCAGGGTTGATAACAATTATATCAGGTTTACGCGTCATATCGTCACTCCCTTTTTCTTCGCGATCTCTTCCATTTTACGGGAATACTCTTCTTCGTCACGGCACTGCTTTTCAGCCTTCATTCTTGCCTTTTCTTTTTGCTTGTTAAATTTCTTCATGTATTTTTCAAGTTCGGTGTCGTAGTTGAGTCTTACGTTCTTTTTGCATTTTTCTTTCAGTTCTTCCTTGAAGGATTCGATTGCTTTTTTCTCAAGCTCTTCCTGAATAAGTCTTGCTTTTTCAGACAGATCGACCCATTCTTCGCCGTTTGCCTTACACTTATCGATCTGCCTGTGACAAATTTCTTTCTGAATAAGGGGAAGCTTTAATTCAACATCAAGGAAGCGGAGAAGTATCGCAAGTCCGAGGTGAATAAAGATATTCATACCTACAAATGCCCAAACGATAGCAGACAGTACATTGTCAGGCTGTGTTGTAATACAGTTGCCTGCCGCATCAAATTCAGGCTGAACATATCCTCTGATAAGGAAGTTAAAAATACCTATACTCAGACCCACTGCAATAGTGTTCATTGAATTTATGACACTTGTGGCAACGCCGTCACAACGGAAGCCGTGCTTATACTCAATTTCATCAAACACACCTGCCATAAGCGCCGGAAAAACATAAGCCGCCGGCACAATGCCCATATTCATAATGAACTGACCGATAAGTACGGTTATAAGGTTATCGGGAGCAATAAAGGTGATAATATCACCGACCACACAAAGAATAAAGCCGGTTGCGGTAACGGTTTTTTTGCCGAATTTCTTTGACAGAGGCCAAACAAGGAAAATACCGATACCCATAGGCAGACCGCCGATAACATTGAGTAAAGTTTGCGTTATGCCATCGGCATAAGTACTTCCAAGCACCCAGTTTGCGTAGTACGTCATTGCATTGGAACGTGTAAGTTGACCTACCCAGTAAAAAAGCCAGAATGCAACAAGTATCCACCAGTTTTTGTTGCTCATACAAGCCTTGATTTTTTCTTTGAAAGCGTTATTATCTTCTTCTGTTTTCTCAGACTGTTCAAGGGTAACTCTTTCTTTTGTAAAATAATACTCAAGAAGCATGACAGGCAACATAATTATTGCGGCAACCGTCATAAAGGTTACCCATGCATCAATATTACCCTTAATTTTCGGAAGAACGAGCATCGGAAAAAGAAGAGCCACAAGGATACCGGTAATAGCGATATTTGCAACATTGTTAAACACCGCGAGTTGACTTCTTTGCATATCATTTCGTGTTGACAAAGGCACCATCATCATATGAGTAATGTTATACATGGTAAATGCGAAGCAATAATACAAGTTGTATGTAAAAATTATGTAGATCGCTTTTACTGTGGTTGAAGCGTGAAGCGGTACAAAATAAAGAAGGATCCCGCAGATCACAACAAGAGGAATAGACAGCAAAAGCCATGGTCTCGCTTTGCCCTGAGATGTGTGTGTTTTATCGATAATCGTACCCATAATGAGGTTGGTTATTGCATCAAGAATTTTTGACAGGACCGGAAAGATAACAAGAAACATTCCTCCCCATATGCCGCTCATGCCAAGCTCGTCTGTATAAAAAACATTCAGAAAGCCCTGCGCAAGAAGTGCGTTTACAAGCAATGCACCTGCGGGACCTACAAGATATCCGAGCCATTTTTCTTTCGCTGTTGTATTATAGCTTTTAATACGGGAATCAAAAAATGTCGAGGATAATACCTTCATTTTTTATACCTCCGTTGACTTTTTATAATATTTGTATTATACTATGAAATACTACAATAATCAACAGACTGTTCGATAAGTAACCGCTTGTTAACGAACAAATTTTAAAGGAAGCGTTCGACAAATGGATATACGCATAAAAAGAACAAAGAAAATGCTTGAAGAAGCGCTTTTTGATTTAATGAAGGATAAGCCGATTGAGAAGATTACTCCTACCGAGCTTTGCAGAAAAGCGACGGTAAACAGAAATACGTTTTACTCCCATTATTCGAGCGTTACCGAGCTGTATGAAATCATTGAGAATAAGCTGATAAGCTCTGTTGATGAGTCGCTGAATGGAAGTAGATCTACCGTCGAAGCCATAACCGTTATTTGTAAAATGCTCAAGGAAAATAAAGAGCTGTCAAATCTTATTTTCTCAAAAAATTTCAGTTCAAAAATCATGGACCGTATTTTTATTATGACTAACAATTTTAATATGAATAAAATGGACTCTGAAAATAACGATCTTACGGATAACTTTAAGCAGATGCTTTCTTCTTTTACTATTATGGGCAGCGTCGCAGTCCTTGAATGCTGGGTAAAAAACGGAATGAAAGAAGAACCCGAAGAAATAGCGGAATTTATTTACATCATCTCAAAAAACGGCTCTTCTGTCGTGACGAAATAATTGAAAGTGTATCCGCGAGGCGGCATTGTGTCCGAAAACAGGAGATTTTCAACCCGGCACGACAAAAGAACCGTTATTTTGAAATATTGAGGATCCTCAAATACGCCATAGAATGGAGAAAAAAATGAGACACGAAATTGATATTGATTCTTGGGAAAGAAAAGAACACTTTGAGTATTATTCACAAATCGCAACGCCGCATTACTGTGTAGCATTTAATGTCGATGTTACCAACCTGCTTGCGTTTACAAGAAAGAACAAAATATCCTTCTATTATTCGTTGATATATCTGTGTACGCAGTCGATCAATGAAATCGATGAGTTTTTGCTCGAAACAGAGGACAACAAGGTTTTCAAAATTGACCGCCGCGTGCCTTGCTTTACGGATTTGAAAAAAGGGGCGACAAGCTTTCATATGGTTTCCCTTCCTCCGAAAGGGGATATGATTGAATTTGCAACAAAAGCCCGTGAAGAAAGCGAAAATGCTCCTTTGTCGGTTTACTCTCTCGGCGGCTTAAGAGAATCGCAGATCGTCTTTTCCTGCATTCCATGGGCGGATATAACCATGTGTTCAAACGAACGGGACTACACGGATCCGAAGCTCAAAGACGATACCGCGCCGATACTCGTTTGGGGCAAATATACCGAGCGAAACGGCAAATATAACATCAATATGACTTTAGACGTTAACCACCGTTTTATTGACGGTTATTTTGTGGGACAGTTCGTACAGAAACTTGAAGAGAAAATTGCGGAATTAAAGTAACATCGAACGATGAACGACTAACGCTTTCGCACATACTCACACCGATATTTTCCGTTTTATTTTGCAAAATCAGAGAAAACCACTAAAAAGATCCTCTTGGCTATTACCAAAATATAATGTCGCAACAGGGAACTGTATTTATCGGTGACGCTTGTTACAGTGCAGGGCAATTTGATATCATATTCGCCGACAGGAAAGTCGGATAATTCCCGTAAACAGTATTTTCGGCGAATCACGGCGACATTCATGCCAAGGCGCGCATACCGCTGTGATTCACCGAAAAAACTCAAATAGGGAATCAAGCCTCGCTCTGCGAGCGTTTCCCTCGTCTAATTTCTTGACTTTGTCGTTTTCAGTCATATTCCGCTTACACAAAATTTCCTGTTATAACGGGGAAATGCACGGCATTTACGGCGCAGGCAAGACAATGTACGAAACCTTTGGTTCTATTAAAAGAAGTACAGATTTGTGGCGACACCGAACAAAGATCATGCGCGAGATGCGCCGTTTCTTTCGTCCTATCCGAGACGGTACATATTGGCGGTGGTCTTTTTTATTTCTTCCACAAAAGAGCAGTTAATATATCCTTTATACTCTTTTCACCAGTACTTCTTGTTCGTATTTTTTTACTTCTTTAAGATAATCTGCTGGTACATTTTCTCTTTCGAGATATTCGTTCCACACATCACCCAAGGGGGCAGTTTTCATTTCCTCCTGAAGATACATTATCTCGGTAAAGTTGCTTTCATTCTGAAGCTTTCTCATTCTTTCATCGGGCTGTAAAAGTGCAAAGAGAAGTGCCTTCTGCATACTTCTTACACCCGTTATCCAAGCGGAGATACGGTTGATCGATGCATCAAAATAGTCCGTTGCGATGAACACTCTGTCGAGTGCATTGTTTCTCACGATTTCCTTTGCGATCTCCTTTGTTTCATCGTCAAAGATAACAACGTGGTCTGAGTCCCAACGGACAGCTCTTGTAATGTGAAGAGCAATCTTTTCGTTAAAGAGAAGAAGTGAGGAAATCTTGTCGCTTACCATTTCTGTCGGATGATAGTGACCGTTATCCATAAGGGGTGTGATACCCTTGTAATCGGAATAGGAAAGGCAGAACTCTGCCGAGCCTACGGTGTAGCTTTCAAGACCGATACCGAACACCTTTGATTCTAATGTTACATATACCTTCTCTTTATTATAAGGTGTATCGAGAATTTCATCAAGGCTCTTTTTAAATCTCACTCTCGGTGAAAGTCTGTCGGCAGGAATGTCTTTATATCCGTCGGGGATCCATATGTTCATAACACAGGGTACACCTGTTTTTTCGCCAAAGTATTCTGCAATTTTAAGGCAAGCTTTTCCATGATTTACCCAATATGTACGCACCTCTTCGTCGGGCGAAGAAAGGGTAAGATTATCTTTAACCATAGGATGTGAAAAGAATGTGGGGTTAAAGTCGATACCCATATTTCTTTCCTTGGCGAAGTCCACCCATTTTCTGAAATGCTTTGGTTCAATTTTATCTCTTCCAACGGTTTCTCCATCCTCAATGATCGCATAAGATGCGTGAAGATTCAGTTTCTTTTTGCCCGGCATTAGTGAAAAGGCCTTGTCATAGTCTGCCATAAGCTCCTCGGGAGTACTTGCCCTGCCGGGATAATTACCCGTAGTCTGAATGCCGCCCGAAAGAGCCTCTTTGCTGTCAAAGCCTATAACGTCGTCACCCTGCCAGCAGTGAACTGAAACGCACACTTTTTTAAGTGTTTCAAGCGCTTTTTCTGTATCTATGCCGTATTTCTGATATATTTCTTTTGCTTCACTGTATCTGCTCATAAAACTATCTCCTTAATATCAAAGGTTGATTTTACTAAATGAAAGGTATTCGGGCATCAGCAAAAAGGCTTTCAATATCCCATACGAGTGTCCTGTTTTCGCTTTTTATGTTGTTATCAAATCGGTAAATTTTCTCAAGGCTGAGCTTACCATTTTTAACACAGACGAGAGTATGTCTGCCCGAAGAGGCACCGATGTCTATAGCTAAATGGTATGTCATATTTCTTTTCCCTCATACACATCTTGCTTTCCTCTTACAAGAAGCTGACCTTTCATATTTACTCTGACTGTTTCAACAGTTTTTGGCTCTATACCTTTTTCAACCCAATTCATAAGTGTATTTAATCCCTCAGCAGCGGTCATTCCACCGCCTTTACCTCTGCAATTTCCGTGGGAATCACCGGGCATAATAAATAATTTAAAAAACTTATCTGTGCTTTCCTTTCCAATAAACGAGCAGACTTTTTTATAATAATCAATACTTCCGTCAACGGGAATAAGCGGGTCATCTGTACCGTGGTCTAACATAAGCTTTCCGGTTTTTGCAAATTCAGTAATGTCAGCATTGTCGGAGGCACTGTCACCGAAAAGTCGTACACTCTCATCAAAAAGTCTTTCATATTCGTCTTGGGTAATTTTTTTGCATTTCCATCTTTTGTTTTTTGTTACCCAGCGCAGATAAACCGTTGAAATGAAAAAGGGTTTTGCTTTTTTGTTGAAAAGAGAATAGTAGAAAGCGCCAACCGGTATACCAACATTCCAAAAAGTTCCGCCGGGATAAAAGCCGTACCAAAGCCGTTCACCGTTTTTTCTAAGCGGTCCGTGCCATATTTCATTTATAGCTTTGGCATCATTTTCGGTAATAACTCCGTCTTTTGTTTTTTCTCCTACCAACGAAAGAGCGTCAAAGCTTACTCTGTCTGTCAGTTTATAATAGCTATCATTCCCACCAACACTGTCACGAACTTTTTGAGATATGTATTTCATTTTTTCAGCAGTCAGTGAGTTCCCATAGTGCTGAATGACAGAAAGAATAAAGTATCCCTCAGGAACAAACTTGCACCAATTTATAGCAGGACAAGAAGCCCATACACCGTCAAAGCTGTTGGGATATTCCTGTACTTGTGTTATACATTGACGTCCACCACCACTTCCGCCATTCAGATAAGAGTATTTTATCTTTTTATCATGAAGAATTTCGGTTACAGCTTTACCGAAACGAGCCATATCATTTGTGGCTCTGTGTCGCCAATTTTCATAAAGTTCTTTTCTGATTTCACCTGTTTTAGGCTCAATCATTCTGTCATAAAAGCCCGTTACATTTCCTGCGTCAGCCGTTGCGGAAGAAAAGCCGTTCATTATGGCATAAGGTACGGTTATACCTCTTGCCGTGTTGTCGGGCTTACCAAAGTAGCCTACACCGCCTGTACTTGTACCGCCACCGCAGGTACCTAAAAAGCGTTCATTCCATTTAATCGGCGACCATACAATAATTTCTTCAGCAAATTCACCCGTTTTCAGGCTTATTCTTATATCACAATAAGGCGGCAAATCTTTAAGCTGCGCTAAAAAGGGAAAAGCTTTTTCTATTACATTGGCACGGCTTTGATATTTACCGCTTATGTTTACGGATGCAGATTTTATAGAGAAAGTGTCATCCGGGAAAAGCTTTTTCAGTTCTCTTTCTAAATAGCCAATGTTACATCGTTCCTTTATACCCTCTGTTTCTTTAAAAGGAGTCATATCATAAAACACTACCGCTGGATGTATACTAAAAAAGTGGACAAGTGTGATATAATAAAAAAAGCAAAAAAAATAGACAAGTAAGGAGAATAAA
>CANRNI010000053.1 GCA_947631945.1 uncultured Clostridia bacterium | reverse complement strand
TAGGGCGGCTGGCATGCTCCAAGCGTTGTATATATATGAATTTTAACGGTTAACACGGAAATTAACTAAGTATTGATGTATTTAAAATATTAAAATTCAGATTATGAATACTATACATAATTTTTCCGCTTCCCTGATACAGCGGACAAAACAAGCCGGACGATACAGTACATCCGGTATATATACCAGTACAGTGAACAGCTTTTTCCGCTTCATCGGCCACCGTTCCATCACTTTTGCAGATCTCACCCCCAGCCTCATCAAGCAATACGAAGACCGGCTGCTCGGCGAAGGGCGGCGCCATAATACCATATCCACCTATATGCGTATGCTCCGTTCCATCTCTCACCAAGCTGCCGAACAAGGCATTCCATTCACACACAGTATAGACGATTTGTTCGCCTATGTATTCACTGGCTATGAGCCTACCGCCAAACGGGCCATCTCTCCTTTACTAATCCGGCGCTTGGTAAATCTTGATTTGGAGAAGAAACCCGCCTTGCGTTTCAGCCGCGACATGTTTCTGTTAAGTTTTTACTTACGAGGCATTCCGTTCGTAGACCTTGTACATCTCCGCAAAACGGATGTCAAGCACAATACCATTTATTATTACCGCCATAAGACCCGTCAGCAATTGTCCGTACATATAGAGTCGTATGCCGCACAGATTATAAATAGGTATAAAAACGAAGCCGCCTCTTCCCCCTATTTGCTACCGATATTATCACTGACCGGGGAAGATGGTTACAGACAATACAAAAGTGCTTTACGGCTCTACAACCAACATTTACACACACTTTCGAAGATGTTACGGTTAAGCATTCCATTAACATCTTATGTAGCCCGCCATAGCTGGGCCACCACTGCCAAAGACGAAGGAGTGGCCATTTCTGTGATTAGTGAAAGCTTAGGACATACTTCTGAAAAGGTAACTCATGTTTACCTCGCTTCTTTTGACAACAATGCGATGAGTAAAGCAAATAAAAAAGTGATTGCAACAATCCATCCAAACAAAAAGAAAAAACCCTAAAAACTAGAATTTGTAAAAGTATTCCTATTTGTATAGGAGTACTTTTATTATCCAATTTTATTCTCTTACTTACAAGGTAAGAGAATATGTTTTGTGGCTGCAAAGATATGAAAAAGATTACTACAATCGCAAAAAAATAGATTTATTTTTTAATTCATATTTATCTCATATATAGATATAAGACACATTGCAGCCACTTGTATTTCAGTCTTATATATTTACATAAACGCCCCCATTTTGAATTCAAAAATTAAATTTAATTATGAGATAAAATATCGTTTTACATTTTAATTACATATATAGTCTTTTAATGTAAAATACCTTTTAATGGCTGGTTTATAAGATTATTCTCCAAATAAAATACCACCTCTTACCTTGTAAGTAAGAGAATTATTAAACAAACAAGAATGAACAGTTTTTTCTCTTTCAATACCATTGAGAAAGAAAAAAGCTATTGAATTAGTGTGAATTATGAAACAAGTTCTCCATTTCAATAAAGTGATTAAGTTCGTCATTATCTTTGGTGACTTATGCTTACTGAACATCATTTTCATCTCGCTATATCACATTTTTGACTACCAAACACTGGGCAATGAATTTACACATTCATTGTCCCAGCTATTGGTATTATTGAATCTAGTCTATCTACTTTGCAATTACTCCAATGGCGTCGTACTGCATGAACGTATTGTACGTCCGGAACGCATTGTACGTCGGGCTCTCCGTAATACAACTTTTCACGCCACGCTGTTCATCAGCTTGGCTACTTTAGCAGATATCGGTACCAGTTCACTCCGTTTTTTTACATGCTTTTATAGTATTTTCTTTATCTGCCTCGCTATATATCGCCTTCTTTTCCGGTATTTACTGAAAAAATATCGAGAACATGGAGGTAACTCACGTACCGTCATTTTAATCGGCAGTAACAAAAACATGACAGAACTCTATCAGGAAATGACCGGAGATCCCACCACGGGCTTCCGCATTACCGGCTATTTCTGTGATGTACCTTCTGATGATTTTCCCGGAGATGTCCCCTATTTAGGGCAGCCTAAAGAAGTTGTCACTTATTTACAGCAACACCATATAGAACAAGTCTATTGCTGCTTGCCTTCTGCACGTAGCCATGAAATACTTCCAATCATCAATTATTGCGAAAATCACTTGATTCGTTTCTATAGTGTACCTAATATTCGCAATTACCTGCATCGTCGCATGCACTTCGAGATGTTTGGCAATATCCCCGTACTCACTATCCGCGAGGAACCTTTGGCACAAATGGAAAATCGCCTGCTGAAAAGAGCCTTCGACCTCTTTTTCTCCCTCGTTTTTCTGTGTACAGTATTCCCCTTCGTCTACATCATCATAGGTACCGCTATCAAGCTATCCTCCCCCGGTCCTATCTTCTTCAAACAAAAACGAAGCGGAGAGAATGGAAATGAATTCTGGTGTTACAAATTCCGTTCGATGCGTGTCAACATAGACAGTGACGAACTACAAGCCACCGCCAATGACCCGCGCAAAACAAAAATCGGAGATTTCATCCGTAAAGCCAGCATTGACGAACTTCCCCAATTTATCAATGTGTTACTGGGGCAAATGTCCGTTGTAGGGCCACGCCCCCATATGCTGAAACACACAGAAGAATATTCACGCCTTATCGACAAATATATGGTCAGACATCTGGTAAAGCCCGGCATCACCGGTTGGGCCCAAGTCACCGGCTACCGTGGTGAAACCAAAGAACTCTGGCAGATGGAGGGACGTGTACAGCGCGATGTATGGTATCTGGAACACTGGACTTTTCTATTGGATTTATACATTATATACAAGACAATCAGAAACGCCATTCAAGGCGAGAAAGAAGCGTATTGAGAATTAAAATTGAAAATCAAAAATTAAAAGGAGCAGTAATGAAAAACAAGAAAAGTATAGCCATCTTGATGGCGGCAATTACATTGGCAAGCTGCCAATCTTACAAAAAAGTACCTTATCTACAAAGTTACGAATCACTTACAGATAAGAGTTATAAGGAAATCGTCATCAATGAAGTCAATCAGCAGGATACCCTCTACGATGCGCGTATCCAACCTAAAGACTTGCTGAATATCACCATAAACACCACTGATCCGCAAGCTGCCGCACCGTTCAACCTGACCATGCAGACCTATAATAACATAGCACAATCCAATGCCAGCACTACATCGCAACCAGCCCTGCAACAATATCTCGTAGACAATGCAGGTGAGATAGACTTCCCCGTGATAGGCAGACTGCAAGTAGGCGGCTTAACTAAAAATGCAGCCGAGAACCTTATCCGTGAACAGCTTCGTCCTTATCTCAAAGAAATACCTATTGTCACTGTACGTATGTCCAACTACAAAATTTCTGTCCTCGGTGAAGTGAACAGTCCCGGAACTTTCACTATCAATAATGAGAAAGTGAATATTTTCGAGGCGCTTGCCATGGCAGGCGACATGACCATTTACGGTATACGAAACAACGTCAAGCTCATCCGCGAAGACTGTAACGGCCAGCGAAATGTCATCAGCCTAAACTTGAACGAGCAGAATATTCTTCATTCTCCCTACTACTACATGCAGCAGAATGATATCCTTTATATAGCTCCAAATAAAACCAAGGCAAAGAGTGCAAGCGTCAGTAACAGTACCACTATCTGGGTTTCTGTGATTACTTCCCTTGTTTCACTCGCAAGTCTGATTGTCAACATTGTAAGATAATTTTAATCCTCAAAAAATGAAAGAAGATTTATACGATGACCTTTTAAACGAAAAAGAGGAAAAAACAGATTTCCAAGCCCTCTTTTTCAAATACATCATTCATTGGCCCTGGTTTGTGGCAAGCGTATTGATATGCACTGGCCTGGCCTTTGCTTATCTCCGTTACCAAATACCTGTCTACGAAGTGTCATCTTCTATCCTAATTAAAGAAGACGACAAGAAAAGTACCAACAATGCACTGTCTGCCATGCAGGATTTTGGTATGCTTTCCATGACCAGCAACTTTGACAATGAGCTGGAAATTCTGAAATCAAGGACACTCATCAAGAAAGTCGTGTCACGTCTGAACCTTTATACCAACATCGCCATCGAACAATCTTTCGGCTACGATGTTCCACTTTACAAAAACTCCCCTCTTGATGTGTTCATGACCGCCGAGGAAGCTGACAAACTGGAAGGGAACATTCGGCTGGAACTGATATACTCCCCTACCGGCCAACTGACTGTCACAGCCTTTTATATACAAAACGGAGACAAGCAAGAAACGACCAAATCTTTCGACGAACTACCTGCCATTCTACCACTCCCGGTAGGTGTCATCACCATTTCGCACAATGACTCATTGCCTGCTCCGCAAGAGCCCGTCAATCTGAAGGCTATCATCAGTACCCCCACTGCCGCAGCAGCAGGCTATAGGGCAGGTCTGACCGTAGCCCCCATATCCAATACCAGTACCATTGCCACCATCAGTGTACAAAACACCCATATACAACGAGCCTCCGATTTCACCCAAGAACTGATAATACTCTATAATCAGGACACCAACACCGAAAAGAATGAAGTGGCCCAGAAAAGCGCCGACTTCATCGAGGAACGTATCAGCATCATCAACCACGAACTGGGCACCACAGAAACCGAACTGGCGGAATTCAAGCAACGCGCCGGACTGACCGACATCAGCAGCGACGCGCAGCTTGCCCTTCAGGAAAGTTCCAAGTACGAACAGCAATATGCAGAGAACGCCACCCAAATCAACCTCGTGAACTATCTGCGCGACTACATCAACAATCCTGCAAACAACGACGAGATCATCCCTGCCAACGTAGGACTGAGCGACATGAACCTGACCTCCGCCATAGACAAGTACAACAATCTCATCGTGGAGCGTAAGCGCCTGCTACGTACCTCCTCCGAAAGCAATCCCGCCATCATCAATCTGAACACGGGGATCGAGGCCATGCGCCACAATGTGAAAACCACCGTAAACAGTGTTTTGAAAGGCCTGCAAATCACCCGGAGCAACATCGACCGACAGTCGCGCAAGTACGAAAGCCGCATCAGCAACGCCCCCAAGCAGGAGCAGGAGTTCATGAGTATCGCACGCCAGCAGGAAATCAAGGCCACCCTCTACATCATGCTGCTGCAGAAACGCGAGGAAAACGCCATCACACTGGCTGCAACCGCCAACAATGGACGCATTATCGAAGAGCCCATGCCTGCCGGCATCGTTTCTCCCCAAGGCAAAAAAATCTATATGATTGCCTTTGTCATCGGCATCGGCATTCCCTTGGGCATCATTTTCCTATTGAACCTGCTCCGTTTCCGCATTGAAGGGCATACCGATGTGGAAAAGCTCACAAAGGTTCCCATTATCGGTGACATCCCCCTTACCGGTTCAAACAAGCATGAAGAGTCTGCCATTGCCGTACGCGAAAACGACAACGACATCATGACGGAAACCTTCCGCAGCCTGCGCACCAACCTGCTCTTCATGATGGGCGATCCGGATAAGAAAGTCGTCCTGGTTACCTCCACCATAAGCGGTGAAGGCAAGACTTTCATAGCTTCCAACCTCGCCCTCAGTCTGGCGCTGCTCGGCAAAAAGGTCATTCTGGTAGGATTGGATATACGCAAACCGGGATTGAACAAGTTGTTCCATCTTTCACACAAAGAAAAAGGAATCACCCAATACCTTGCCGCCCCCAAATCCACAGACCTTCATGCGCTGATACAGCCTTCCGGCATAACTTCCAACCTCGACCTGCTATTGGGCGGTCCCATCCCACCCAATCCTACGGAACTACTGGCACGCCAGTCACTGGAAGACACCATCAGTACATTACGCAAAGAATATGACTATATCGTACTGGATACAGCCCCTATCGGCATGGTGACCGACACGCTCATCCTTTCCCGCGTAGCAGACGCCAGCATCTACGTCTGTCGTGCAGATTATACGCATAAGACCGATTACCAGCTCATCAACGAGCTTCAGGAGCATCATCGTCTCCCCAACTTATGCACAGTAGTCAACGGCATCGATATGAAGAAGAAAAAATACGGTTATTACTACGGCTATGGTAAATACGGAAAGTATTACGGCTACGGTAAGAAATACGGATACAGTTGAGTTAGCGACTAGCTATTAAGAGTTGAGAGTAAATAATCGAGTGTCTAATTTTTAATTTCTAATTTCTAATTTTTAATTAACCCCGCCCCTCCAATGTGACAGGCGACCGCGTAGCGCGCCCGAACCTCAACTATTTATGAACCATAGAAATACACCTTTAAAGGATTTTACATGAACCATACTGATATCACCCCTCATATTATTCCTCGTCGCCAATGGCTGGTGGCATACGTGCAGTCTTGTCTGGAAAAGAAGACTGCCGAACGGCTGAAAGCTATGGGAGTGGAATATTACTTACCCATACAAAGCGAAATACGCCAATGGAGCGACCGGCGCAAGAGAGTGGACCGCCTGGTCATCCCGATGATGATTTTCGTGCATGTCACTCCGCAGGAACGCCCCCTGCCGCTTACCTTACAAGCTATCAGTCGATACATGGTATTGCGCGGTGAAAGCCGTCCCGCCGTCATTCCCGAGGAACAGATGGAACGTTTCCGCTTTATGCTGGATTATAGCCCGGAGGCTGTAGAGATTTGCAGTACACCTCTGGCAGCAGGTGATGCCGTGAAAGTAATAAAAGGCCCCCTTGCCGGATTGGAGGGAGAACTGGTCATGATAGGAGGAAAAAGCAAAGTGGCAGTCCGGCTGGATATGCTGGGCTGCGCACATGTGGACATGCCGATAGGATACGTGGAGAGAATTAATTTTTAATTGTCTCGTATTCGCTTTTGGCGTCAAAACAAGGACAAGCCTTATGGATAGAGGAACTGAGTTGCCGATGCCCTGAAATACGGGCATTGGGATAGTCGGTCTTCAGCTGCCGAAGCAAGTCAAGCAAAGAGCATTTCTGCGCATAGGTACGTGTATCGGCAGGGACACCATTCTCGTCGAGCCCACCCTCATAGCAGATGCCGATACTCTTGTCGTTCCAGCCGGTGGCATGGGCTCCAATCTGATGAACCGGGCGACAAATATGCACCTCGCCGTCACGGGTGATGTAGAAATGATAACCGATATCGGCAAAGCCCCGTGCCAGATGACTGCGGCGAAGCGCCTCCACCGAGAAGTGACGGTCACAGCGCGTAGCGCTGCAATGAACTACCAGGAGGGTTACCTCCCGATAGTTCTGATAGAAACTGCCTGCTTTCATCCGGCTAACGGTTGATGCAGGAAGTCAAGCCAAACACTCCGGCCAATGTAGTGGCCACGGTAATAATCACTTTAAGGACAATGCCCCATACAGATTTTGATTTTGTTTTCTCACTCATAACAATTTGCAATTAAGGAATTAAACACTATGGTTAGCTGCATTTTTTAGACAGAAGAACATATTTATTTTCTCTCTTTTGTCTTTTCGTTTCATCCTAACGGATTTTCCCCCTGGTCTCCGTCCGAACCGCCTCCCGGGTTGCTGCCTCCACCGGCATCTTCACCCCCGCCAGTGGCTCCGGTCAGGTCCACGGTAGTCTTTCCGGCCTTCAGGGCTTTCACCACGGCACGGGCTGCACTTCGGGTTGCCACCAGATTGAATTCCGCCTCCTCCAGCAGCTCTCCAAAACGCTGGCCGCAGGTCCAGTTCACATTCAGCCTACGGATATGGATGGCAGGATTGAACTCCTTGGCAGAAGCCGCGCCGATACTGTTGATGCTGATGTAGAAACTCCCCAGGTCGCCCAACTGGATTTTTTGTCCGGCCAGCAACTGCTCCCGCATGCAATCCACGGACATGGTGAGGATGGCAACGATATCCGAACGCTTGTACACGCAGCCATGACTGGCTATATGCTCGGCAAAGCGGTTGATGTCCATCACTTCCGAATACTGCGCACTTGCGTACGCTTTTTTGGCAACCGTCTTATCGGTAGGATTGCCACGCATCACGATACTGTAGTTAATCATAAATTAAAAATTATAAGTTAAAAATTAAAAGATAGGGAGACGATACTAATCCCAGGGGCTTACGATTACTAATCTTCGCGCGTCACGATTACTAATCTTCACCCTTCATCGTCTGACAGAACAAAGATACGACGTACCTCCGGGCAGAATAAGAGATGCGGTGAAGTGATATGAAGGGATGTGGGAAAATGTGAGATTAGGTAAGATTATACCGGGTTCCGGCAATGGGTATACAGAAAAAATTCCGTACATTTACAGTGTAATAACCAGTTAAAGCATTGTTTATGAAGTACGTTGAAGACTACGAAAATATCCCCGGCAAAGAGTGGCCCGTCCGCCCCTATTACAAACGTGAACTGGCAGAGGCATACGCCCCCACCATTTCACCGGCATCCGCACTCAACCGCTTGTCCAAATGGATGAAGCTGAATTTGGAGCTGGACGAAGCCCTGCGGCATACCGGCTACAAAGGCTCCCAGAAAATATTCACCTCCTTGCAGGTGGAACTTATATTCAGATATTTGGGAAGACCGTAGGAATAGGGATTAGGGATAAGCGATGAGTGATTAGCGATTAGCGATTAATCACTAACCCCTAAACCCTAATCACTAAACCCTATTCCGTCGCTCTTCCCTTCAGGTATTGCTCATTGGCAATCTCTTCCCCCTTCAGCTCCACCACGCGGTAACCGCGGCATCCTTTGTAGCGCACGGCTTCGTAGCCTTCCTGCTTCATCACCATGCCGAGGCGCGTGGCACTCAAAGTCTGACGGATACCCATGTTGATACGCCCCAGCATCTGGGCATTGGTGAGGAATACGCAACGCTCGCCCGGATTGGGATGACGATAATATACCTGCACCAGCTCACGTTCCAGACAGGGCACCTCGAAATTACGGTTATGAAGATTAATGGCAGCAATCTCCTCCGGTTCAAACCAATAATGGAAACCACTCTTCCAGAGGGCATATCCTTGCGCATATACCCCGGCATAGTCTATGGGGCAGTCAAAGGGATTGTCAATGGCCTCTACCTCAAAGGGAAGCCAACGGCGGTTACCGCTGAGGTCATTGAGGAAAGTGACATTATTGCTTGTTCCGCAAAAGCTGGCAATGTGCGGACGGCTCTCCTTGAAGTGTCCGTAGGCGGCACGTTCGTTCACCACCTTCATGGCGGTGATGGCCTTCAGCTGGCTGACCTGCGCGGAGGTCATTTCCTCCAGCTCCTCCAGACATACCAAGGCAAACTCAGTCAGCGTGAAGAGGTCGTCCTTACTGACGCGCTGATTGTTGCTTTTTACATAAAAATAACGCTGCAGCTCGGTGGGAAGCAGGCGCTGCATCCAGGTGGTCTTGTAGATGCCCTGCTTGCCGATGAATACCAGAATCTCATGATTCACCACCTTAGTGTCGAGCAGCGAAGCAATGGTGGCCACCAGCCACTTCTTGAAGTAGACACCGAAAAGCTCCTGGTCATCCTTCACGTGTACGCCGGCAGCCAGACGGGCAATAGGGTCGGTAGCACCGTCCCAGGCAGGCAGCCCCTCCATATAGGAGACAAAGGGATTGAAAAGCGGTGTGTACTCCGAATCGAGTACGGAACGTACGTCCGCAATGCGGGCAAGCATCCCTGCCTTGTTCATGCGGCTCCACAACGTGTTGACGCAGCGGTCGGTCAGCTCCGCATACTCTTCTCCGCCATCGGCCATCAGGACTTCGAACTTGCCGCTCACCGTATTCTTGCGGAATCTTGCCTGTCCGGAAAGGAACTGCTCGATATCCGCCACCGTGGCAAACTTTTCATCGCCCTCTCCCCTGCGGACAAGGGAACGGGTGCCATGCTCCCCGGTATTCGCGTAGCAGGAGCCGATGACAGCTGCCACATCCCCGTCATAGTCGGGAAAGTGCTCCGCTGCCCAAGAGGCGGCTGTCTTCCGAGCCACTCCGTACTGGTTGAACAGATAACCCATGCGCATCACATATTCGTTATGATGATGTTCACAATAACTCACTCCCTCCTCTTCCAGCAGGCGTTCGGCAGCTTTCACCACCTTCTCCAAACGTTTGTTGCGCTTTGTCGGCACGGCTTCGGAAGCGTTATCCTGCGGTTGGGGAGCAATCGGACTATCTTGCAAAACAAAAGAAGCGGCACTGGGATTGTAATATACATGAGGGTCGGAAGCCAGTCCACTGATACGGGTAGCATTCTTGCACTGCCCGTCGCTTTCGAAGCCCACCAGGCAGGAATAATACTCATTGGCAGCATTGAAACACTTGGTATATTGTCTGAAAGCCTTCCCGCTTTCCATTCCGTTCAACTCCTCGATATGGCAGATGATACGGATGCCATGACCGCTGATGGTGGTATAGGCCAGCAATGTATGCTCGTCAGCACAAATCAATGCCAGTGTGGCAGACATCTGTTCGGGAGTGACGTGATCCAGGTCTACCAAAGTATATCCCGTCCAGGTACGGATATTTTCGCGGGTCTTCCCACCCTCAAAGCTGACGGCGACTGCAAAGCAGGGACAACCGGATTTCTCCCGGTCGGCATCCCGTTTCAGTTCCTGTTGCAGGTAGTAGCGATGTTTTTCGGTGCGGTCTCGCAAGGCAGCGTCGCATTTGATGATATTGACCACTTCTTCAAGAGAAGTTTCTATCGGTTCTGTGTCCGAATAGCCTCTGAAAAGGCTGACATGATGTTTTTCCATATCTGCTGATTCTGTTTATAATTAAAATTGCGATGCGAAGGAACACATAAGAACCCGGATATACAAGCTTTACCATTTCCACTATATGGAAATGATTCCGCTTGTTTTTATTATTGTTTAACAATTAAAAGAGTCAACATGACAAAGAAAGAGCCGGTCGCACCGGCATTCGGAGCTTTTCTCTGCAAACTCCAGAGTGAGCAGTTGGTTAACGGCAGACGTCTGACCAACGCAACCATCGCCCAAGAGACGATGATGAGTACCAAAACTTACAACCTTTTAAAAAAGGGCTGAGTAACAACATCAACCAGATACATGCCATAACGCATTTCTGGAGGTCTTTTCAGAAAACAAATTCGGAAAGGGAAAGGTTCGAACAAGAAGTAGCCGATTGCCTGGAAAGTGATTTGAGGCATTACAGAATCCATACAGGAGTCCTAAAACCTTAACTTCACCCAAAGCGATGACACTTGTGGCACCCTTTTTCCAATACTTTCTATAGGCTGATATTTATCACACACAAACAATACAAGTTTGTGCATATTGATAATTTGCCTCGCGCGCGTAACATGTATTTATGTTTAAGGGGTGACACAGGTGTCAACTTGACTTTGAAACAACGATGTGAAAATTAGGAAAAGCGGAAGGAAATTTGTTTCTTTGCAGATAGAAACAATTATAAATATGAGACTAACTCATTTTTCATATTCAGAAACCAGTTGGAAAATAACAGAGGAACTTCCTCTGCAAACGGTAAATTTACTGGTTGGCAAAAACTCTGTGGGCAAATCCAAAACAATCCGTTCACTGGGAAATGTGATATCTTTCCTCCTGCAACAAAATGATTCTTTAAGGCATGAGAATCTCAGTGCTTTTTTATGTTTTGAAGACGGTAAAAATATAATCATTTATAGTTTCATCTGTTCAAAAGGAGAGATAACTTACGAGAGTCTATCTGTGAACGGGGAAACATACTTGCAAAGAGACAAAGAAACTGCTACATTACGCCAAGAAGCCATTAATCCTCCCGCCAACAAGTTGATACTGCACGTGCGTCGTGATACTGTACAATATCCGTATATCGAAAAAATCATGTTATGGGCAGAACAGGCATGTGGTTTGTCTTTCAATGAAATGGACGTGGCAGGCGATAACAGTACAATGTCTTATATCTTGGGACAGCAACAAGATTTGTACACACTATTCAAGTCCCTGCCTCAGAACGCGGTAAGCCATATCATTTCAGAGGCTCAGAGCCTTGACTATCCTATAACGAAAATAGAGGACCTAACCATAGGAGACACCTTTAAAAAAGTTGTATTCCACGAAGAAGGAGTCAAAAGTATACTTATTGACAGATTTCTATCCAAAGGCATGTTCCGTACGTTGTACCTACTGATATACATCGAATATCTTTCACGCCAAGCATCCCCCTCATTGCTCCTGGTAGACGACTTGTGCGAAGGACTGGATTATGAACGTTCCACCAAATTAGGCAAATTGCTGTTTGAGTTCTGTCTGGAGCATAATATCCAGTTAATAGCCAGCTCCAACGACACTTTCCTGATGGATGTCGTCGACTTAAAATATTGGAACATACTGCAACGGAAAGGAAGCCAAATCTCCTCTATTAACATCCAGAATAATCCGGAACTTTTTGAAGATTTCCGTTTCACGGGTCTGAGCAATTTTGACTTCATATCATCCGATTATATTCAACGACATACGTCCAAAACTGCAAAAAATGAATGAACGGAAAATAGCCATATTCGTTGAAGGACAAGCTGAATATATCTTTGTACGCGACTTCTTGTGTACTTGGTATGAATATGATGGAAATAAATTAGGACTTGAGTGTTATGAGTTCCGTTCCGGCAATACGAACGATGTCCCCTATCCCTTTGGAAGCCGTGAGAGCCAGAACTTCTATCAGATATATAATGTCGGCAATGATCGTAGCGTCATGAGCAAAATGCTGAAAGAGGCCGAAAGATTGAAAAATGCCGGTTTCCAATTAATTGTAGGTTTAAGTGACATGTTTGGCGATGATTATCATCAGGCTGTCCAAACCCGTAAAATCAACGAGGATATAAACGAGCGATTCAAAAACGCACGGCAAGAAGTCATCCGGTGCTCCAGTCATCAAGATTTGCTCCGCTTTCATTTTGCAATCATGGAAGTTGAAGCTTGGTTCTTGGGTATGTACCAATTTCTGCAACAAATAGATGTAACACTAACCCCCGAACTACTTCTCAAACAATTGAAATTAGATATTACCGTTGATCCGGAAATTACGCATTACCACCCGGCGCAAGTGTTGGAAAACATTTATAAATTAGCCGGTAAACAATACGGCAAGCATGAAAGCGATGTTTGCAGCATAACTTCCACTCTCTTAAAACAAGATTATCAAGGCTTGATAAATTCCGGCAAATGTAAATCTTTCAGAGAATTTGCAGAAGATATTCTGTAAATCCGTGATGCAAAGAAAAAGCGGAAAGGAATCAGAAACGTATGCGTTTACAAAATAAAGAGATACCAACAATTATCCACGCAGCCAAAGAGATATATGGTGAAGGTGTAAAAGTGCTTCTTTTCTGCTCCTGTCTGAATGACCAGAAAAGAGGAGGCGACATAGACTTGCTAATCCAGACTGAAAATGAAAAGAAAGGTGTTTTGGCACGTATCCGCATAATTTTGCGCCTGAAGTTACAATTAGGCGATCAAAAATAGATATCATCGGCAACCATGAAGATTCATTGGTGGCATACGAGGCTCAAGAAAAAAGGAATACAACTGATATGACAGAAAGGAAACAAGAAATAACAGAACGTTTGCAACAAAAATTCGACGTATGCGACAAGCATATTCTCCACATCAACGAAGCGCTCATAGCTGCAATGCCTATGCGCGATATTCTGAACCGTTTGGAACACTATCTCATTATTCCAAGCGCTAATGAATGGACTCATACGTGAACTAAGAAATGAAATTTCTCACAATTATCCGTTGCTTGAAGCCGATACGTTAACCATATTGAACGAACTCCTTTCCAAAGTCGGGACTCTATTTGAAATTTACGGAAACTAAAAGAGGATATATTTTGGCACACCCGCCACACAGTAAGAACTTACAACTTCTTATGTTTAAAGAGTGACACAGATGTCAACCTGATTTTGAAACAACGGTACGAAAATTAGGAAAAGCAGAAGGAACATACATTCCTTGTTGGAAAGAATAGAGGAGGCAATTACACTCATAGACGAGAACGCCTCTTACATAAAATCCGCCGATGATTTTCTGAAAAGTTCAGACGGTATGTTTGCCTTGAGCGGAGTATAATATCATCGCCTCCGAAGGTGAAACGTGGGAACTCACCGACAAAGGAAAAAATTGAGAAAACTGCTGATGGAGTACAAAAGCTTTGGATACATTGTCAAGGATTAGATTTATATACATCTTTAAGGTTCAACGCAAATTTATAGACACTCAATAAAGGTGACAAATATTCATACTGGTGAGTTCTGTATCTTTTTACCAATCAGTAAAAAGTTCCCCCGATTACTCTTCCGTCATTATCTGGATGGATTCACTCGGTCAATAGTTCAAAATACAAACTGACAGTCTTATCAAAGCCGGACAAAAGAAAGCAGAAAACCAGCTGGATAGCATTATTAAACAACTGGAAAATATAAAATCTAAATCCAGCAAATTGCAACAAAGGCACTCCTCCACAAAAAAGAAGAAATAATCAGATGATTTGAGTAAGCACTCAAATCTAGAAACCATTCTATTTTCCGCCTTAACACACATTATCTACTGACATGCCCTTGTTGCATAATCTAAAAGCTGAATGTTAAAATAATATATTTTCCAATGTTTTTTTATCAGATGAAAACAGCCGATAATATTATCATGGGAAATAGAATGATTACCCAAATATAAGAAATATTTATAGTATTGGTGTTTTCAAGCGAATCAACCAAACTTATCCGCATTTCCTATATAATAATTTTACAGAATGTATATGAAAAAAAAATACGATTATCTCATAGTAGGTTCTGGCCTTTTCGGAGCCACATTTGCACATCTTGCAGCAAAAAAGGACAAGAAGTGCCTAGTAATCGACAAACGCCAACATCTTGGCGGAAACGTGTATTGTGAAAAAATAGAAGGTATCAATGTGCATAAATATGGAGCTCATATATTCCATACCTCTGACAACGAAGTATGGAATCTAGTGAACTCTATTGTTGAATTCAATAGATATACCAACTCTCCTATAGCTAACTACAGAGGGAAATTGTATAATCTTCCGTTCAACATGAACACATTCACACAGATGTGGGGTGTAAAAACTCCAGCAGAGGCAAAAGCAAAGATTGAGGAACAAAAAGTCGAGGCAGTGGATGCGCTTAACGGCCGTAATCCGCAGAATTTGGAAGAACAAGCTCTGGCTCTTGTAGGCAAAGACATATTTAATACTCTTATTAAAGAATACACAGAGAAACAGTGGGGACGTAAATGTACTGAACTGCCGACATTTATTATTAAGCGATTACCAATAAGATTTGTATTCGACAACAACTATTTCAATGATAGATATCAAGGTATCCCAGTTGGAGGCTACAATAAGTTGATAGAAGGTCTATTGAATGGCGTAGAATGTAAAATAGACACCGACTTCTTTAAAACAATTTGCCCAGATACTGATAAACACTATTCGGTATCGTGGAGAGATATAGCTGATAATCTTGTTTATACGGGTGCTTTAGATGAATACTTTGGCTATGCTCTTGGAAAAATGGATTGGCGTACAGTGATTTTTAATACACACATCAAAAATACACCCAATTACCAAGGAAATGCGGTTGTCAACTACACCTCACATGAAGTACCATATACCCGTGTAATAGAACATAAACATTTTGAGATGTTTGAACAAGAAATATTTGAATGTCCAAAAACTATTGTCAGTGAAGAATATTCTACTGAGTACACAGATGGGATGGAGCCCTACTATCCTGTGAATGACAACCGAAACAATGCATTGGCAGAACAATACCGTCAAATGACCAAGAAAGAGCATAATGTCATTTTCGGAGGAAGACTCGGACAATATAAATACTATGACATGGACAAAGTTATCAGACAAGCTTTGGATATAAATATTCATTAAAATGTATTGATACAAAAGGAAGAATATTCATTCTTGAATACAATCGAACCATGTTTTTAAAAATCTTAAGGTGTAACTATACAAATTTTAATATTTACACATGGATGCAATCTGCAATGTCAACAATAACGGTAATCCATACGACAGTCTTTTGTGCCAATTGCAACAATACTAAGAATACTATTTAAGGAATTCTTATAATGAAGTTATAGGAAATTTGTTCTCTCAATAGTAGTCAATTCGAGCCTTTTGCAAAATTGCCCTTCGAATTTGCATTGGATGAGAGATTCCATACGTATACTATACAGAAAAAGAAGAGAGATTTGGGAAAAGAACAGCAAATAATATCGGAACCTAAATCTTTTTGAACATATGAGTTAACCCTAAAAATAGTGAATTTATTCATGTCAAATTCAGTAAAAACAAATTATATACTCAATTTAATCAACACAATAACATCTATGCTGTTCCCACTCATAACGTTTCCGTATGCAGCAAGAATATTTATGGCAGATGGTATTGGACAGATTAATTTCCTCTCATCGATTGTATCTTATATAACCCTCTTGACAAGTCTTGGTATACCAATGTATGCCATTCGCGAAACAGCAAGAGTTAGAGATAATCAAAAAGAATTAAGTAAAACGACCATTGAAATCCTATTACTACATTTTTATTTCACATTCATTGGATAGGGGGCGTAAAATAAACTGTGTCATGCGCTGTTCTCGTTTAAACTCATCGGTCGGGGATCGGCCAGCGCCAAGGG
>CANRNI010000052.1 GCA_947631945.1 uncultured Clostridia bacterium | reverse complement strand
TGGGAGAAACGCATGGACGGTATCATCCGAAGCGAGGGAATCTATGAGGCGAATACTCTGCTCCGGGCTTTGGACGCTGACAACATGGATTTGGATAAACTGACTGCGGTGGCGGAGTATGCCGATGTGGACAGCACAAAGGATCTGATCGCACTTGCCGAGCATATCGGTGATTTTGTCTTTTTTAAGGACGCCGAGGATTATGAAACCGTCGGGCGTTATTTTGCGGAAAGCGATCCAAAGTACGATCTGAATATGGAATTGGAAGACTTCTTCGATTTCAACGGTTTTGGAGAATATCTGGCGGAAATGAACGGCGGCGAATTTATATCGTCCGGCTTTGTCTGTATGCAGGATGGTGCGGAGCTTTCCGAGATACTCGATTCCGACGAAGGCATAACGATGGGAGGAATGTGAAAATGGCTTTACTCAATGCGATTATCACCTATAAAGAAAACACGCTGGTTACGGAATTTCCGAAAGATTATCTCAAAATTTACGAGGAACTGAATTCCATCGGCAGCCGCAAAGCGCCTGAAAGGATTCCGCTGACCGATAACGAGGGCGATGATATCCGAGTCAAGCTCTATGCGGACAGCGATATCGGAAACCATCTGCTCCTTTTGCTGGGCGAAAACAGTACGCTGGCGGACGCCAACACCGCAGCCTTTGCCGTGCTGAATGCGGACGAAGATATTCGGCAGGAGCTGGAACAGAACCTGCTATACGACCAATACTCCAACACAGCGGAACTGCTCCGGGACATCCGAGAGATGACCGAACAGGCCGGAGCGGTGAAAATGTCCTTCTTCTGCCCGCTTGAAGGCAATATCGAGGACGTCGAGTATGGGGATCTGACGCCGGTCGGAAACCCTTTTCTGAAAAGCTACGCATGGGATATCCGTGAACTGCTGGAAATAGAGCAATCCTCGCCGGAGGACGAAATGGCGCAGTTTTACGATGATGACGCGGCAATCAAGGCAAAACTCGTCTCCGCCGCATGGACGGTCGATGAATATAAAGGAAAACTGTACGGCAGGATCGATTGCCGATTCAAAGAAGCGCTGTCCGAGGATGAAACCGAAAAATTCAAAGAATGGCTGGTCGGCCAGTGTTCGGACGGCTTTGGCGAGCATTTTGAGCAGCAGCCCATCCGCACCGAGGACGGCGATCTGTTCGTTTCCTTCTGGAACAGCAGCGACCACTATTTCCTCTGCACCGAGGACGAACTCGACGACTGTATCGAAGAAGCGCAGGGAATGCAGCTCGGAGGAATGTGAACATGGCAGAGGAAAAGAAGGGACGGCGGCCGTTTTCCATCAAAAATCTTGCCGATCTGAAACGGCATATCCAAGTCGGAACGGAGTTTGTGGCGACGGAACATCAATACCATCCCGATATCGTTGGTTTGACCCGTGTGGTGACCAAGGTTCAAACCAACGGTTTCTATTCCAAGATCAAAGATCAGCCGGAGCATAAATGGTCTACTTGCAATTACGGGAAAGGCGGTTGGACGCCTTTCGGGAAAGCACCCGACTACCGTTTTAACGGTTCGGAAATACAGGTGTTGGATCGCCGCAAAAATGACGGCAGCGTCCTGTATGCAATCGAAATATACGGTCAGGAAAACCAATTAAACAAAACAAACAAGGAGGAAACCAACATGAACGAATGGGAGCGCCTGCATCGGCAGGCAGAACACTACAAGGAGACCTATCCGCCCGGAACAAGAGTTATGCTTCTGCACATGGGAGATGATCCCCGACCGGTGGAGGACAATATGCGCGGAACGGTCAGGTTCGTCGATGATATCGGCACGGTACACTGTGCCTTCGACAACGGCCGCTCTCTCGGTCTATGCCCCGGCGAAGATTCCTTCCGCAAGCTGACCGATGAGGAATTGGCGGAAGAACAGGACGAGGATATGACCGAGGACGAAAGCGGCCCGGTCATGGGAATGTAGGAGGCGGCTTATGGAAATTCATATCGAGCTTTCAGAGCCTTTGATGGAACGGCTTCTGCTCTGCGCCGCGGAAGAAGAAACATCTGCGGAAGAAATCATTGTCAGGGCGATCCGAAAATATATGAAAACGAGGTGATGACAATGCCGAATGAGGCGAAGAAAGGTATTACGGTCAAAGTGGACGCCGGGCTTCACGCGGAGGTAAAGCAGTATATCGAAAGCCACGGCATAACAATGGCGGAGTTTGTATCCCTTGCTCTGCACGACGAACTCCATCCAAAATTTCAGACGAAGGAGGACGCGGGAAACATGAGAACATTAGCTTTTCAGGTGCCGGAGGATCTGTTTCAGAAAATCAAGGACTATCTGCACCGCAACAACATGACGCAGAAGGAATTCATCATCGGGTTGATCGAACAGGAGCTAACGCGGGATCAGGCCGAGCGTGAAGCCCACAGCGCGGCACAGGCGGACGAACCCGAACCGGGCGAAGAAGATACCGAACAGGATGAAACAGCCCTTGTAGACGATTTTGAGGACGATTCCGGCGAGGACGAATCGGAGGATGAATCCGAAGATGAGGAACAGGGGTTTTCTATGGGAATGTGAGGTGAAACGGAAAAAAGAATAATCCTACGAAGATATGGTCGCAGCTTATAAAGCCGATATCGAAGAAATTTATGCCGGCGATAAATACGGTAACAACATTGTTTCGCTCTACAATCCGCTGAACTATATCGGAGCGGACGGCACCGAGAACCCCACTTGGACAAAAATCATCATGGGCGCTTCGGAGGGAGATATGTCGATGTTCTCATCTCTGAATCTGCAGATCGCATGGCTGAATGCCGGTGTTGACGCTGTGATCGAATGGCAGTGGGATGGTGGTCATGTTCCTTCCGAGATACTGGGTAATTCCTTCTCTCTCTATGTGGATCAGATGTACGGCGAGTATGTAGATGGTGCAGTTACAATTACCAAAGCCGAAGCAACAAAGCAAACGACAAACGGAACATCCGAGGAAGCGACAGGAACCGATCTCAGCGGCTGGGTGAACTATGATGATACGACTGGCGTATCCATTACTCTTGCTGATGCCGCAGCTTACCGAACCAAAGGAGCAAGCAAGGCAATGCCCGGCTTTGATGTGATCGACTACGGGCAGGAGGATTATGTGTTCGGCAGCTCCGAAAAGGATGCACGGCATTGGGATACCTATATGCTTGAAATATTTGAAAAGTATGCGGATGTTCTTGAGCCGCTGTTTAACAAGTAAATTGTAGTTAAAGGTAATACAGTAGGGTAAAACATCTAACTTGCTTTTCAGCGTAGAGGCATCGTGCAGGCTATCTTCCGGCGAGCTTATACGGAATAGAAGCACCATCTGAAGTGCAGGACGAATACCTTATGGCGTTCAGACTACAAGACGACACGCCTCAAGTTAAGGGAATAATCAAATCAGCCTTTGAAACTGATTAACGGCTTCCCGTTGTCGGTGAGTTGCCAACTGCATAAGACATTTACTTCCAAGCGTTCAAGTGCAAAAACTTGGACGCTTTTTCTTCTCCAAACATTCCGTTTTGGTCTAAGCAGGATAGTATCAAGAATTTTGATTTTTGAGCAATATGTGACGCTAACATTCCCACATGGCGTTTTAGATTTTCAAAGACGATGTTCTTCAACAGGAGAACGTCGTTTTTTACTTCAGTTAAGGTTTATAAAATATACTGCTCCATGAAGCAGAGAGCCTTTCACGAATAAGAAGGGAGTGTCATTTCAGTTGACCTATGAAGAGTTCTACGGCAGCCGTTATGAGCTGATGAAGCAAACAGAAACTATTCTGTGTGGCTTGGTCGTCCAATACGAAAATACAAAACGCGAAAAAGAAGGGATCAAACCGGTTGTTTATTATTGCTCACGCATTAAGACGCCGGACAGTATGATTAGAAAACTAAAAGCCAGAGGTTTTCCGATTACCTTGGAATCCGCACTTACAAAAGCCTATGATGGTGTTGGAATTCGTGTAATATGCGCTTTCGCTGAGGATGTTTCTATGATGGACTCACCTTCCATCGCATCATAGAAGGTTTTATGATGCAGGGCGGCGATCCGAACGGAAATGGAACGGGCGGCTCCGAGCAATGTATTGTCGGTGAATTCACCGATAACGGTTATGAAAACAGCTTGTCGCATACCAGGGGCGCCATCTCTATGGCGCGTTCCAGCGGCAATTACGACAGCGCCAGCTCTCAATTCTTTATTGTTCAGGAGGACAGCAGCTCCTCTTTGGACGGTCAGTATGCGGTGTTTGGCTATGTGACCGAGGGACTAGATGTTGTGGACGCCGTCTGCGAAGCGGCGGAACCCACCGATAACAACGGTACGATTGAGGCGGATGCGCAGCCGATCATTACTTCTATCACCATTCGGACGGAGTAAATCGGAACCCTCAACGATAACAGCCTAAAGTTGGCAGAAAGGCGGATGTGACGACATTGAAAAACATACGAGTCGCGTTGATACCGGCTTATCAACCATCCGCCTTTTTGCCGAATTTGGTAATGCAACTTCATCATTTCAATTTTACGGTCATTGTTGTGGATGACGGCAGCGGTGAGCAGTACCGTCAGACGTTTGAGAGATGTTTGCCTTATGCTTTGGTACTGCATCACGACAAAAATGCCGGAAAAGGTCATGCGCTGAAAACAGGTCTGCATGAAATCTATATGCGGCATGGGACGAATTGTGTGATAGTCACCGTGGACGCTGATGGACAACATCGTGCCGAGGATGCTCTCGCTATCATAAACTTAGCCGAGCAAAATCCGTCTGCTCTCATCCTCGGAAGCAGAAACCTTGAAAAGCAGGCGCCGCTTCGCAGCCGTTTTGGAAATACGGCGACCCAATGGGTGTACCGCCTGTGTACAGGGTATCCGGTCCATGATACACAAACCGGTCTCCGTGCTTTTACAGGGGATTTGATTCCGATACTGATCGAGATACCGGGCGAGCGCTATGAGTACGAAATGAATATGCTCTTACAATTTGCCCACGATAAAAGAAAAATCATGGAATATCCGATCAAGACAATTTATATAGACAATAACGCAGCGTCCCACTTTGATACGGTAAAGGATTCCGTTCGTATCTATAAGGAGATTTTGAAATTCTCCGCTTCCTCCTTCCTCGGTTTCCTTGTGGATTACGCTGCGTACAGTCTGCTTTTATGGGCACAGGCCATCTCCTCGTTTCTAATATTCTGTCCAAATATTATTGGTTTGTCGGCATTTTTGCTGTTGCTGCAGGAATTGTGATCGGCAGTATCCGTTCTTTTCTCCCGAAGAAAACATAAATTTCTGCAATTTAACTCCAGTTAAGTTTCACAGGTAAAATGTTATCAAAGGAAACGGCGTATGACAAGGAAACGGTTATTTCCCCGGCAGTTGTGCCGATCCTGTGCGGAAAATGCGGACAACCGACCATACGAAGGCATGACCGGCGCAGCCGATTCCTGCAAAAGCACACCTGTGAAAATCCAGGCTGCAGCGCGGAATATCGCATCACGGATGAAAAAATGCTTCTGCTGATCTCGGCGCTTCTTCATCAGGCCAATCTGTCGCAACCGAAAGCCGAACAGCAGGAAATCCCTTTGGAAATACGCAGAACGGAAAATGAAATTGCCCGAATGCTGGAACGCCCCGATACGGATGCGGACGCTCTGAAGAAACGGATTCTGGAATGTGCGGCGCTGAAATACAAGGCGGTCAGCAGCGGTCAGGCCATATATGATCAATTGAGGACGGATTTGGATAAAGCCACTCCGTCCTCTTTATATACCCGCAAGGCGGTTATGGAAACGGTAAAGGAGATCGTCCTCATTGACGATGATACCATACAGCTTACGCTGTTAAACGGACAAACACTCGGAAAGGAGCAAATCAATGGAACAAGTTATGACGGCGCCGACTAAGGTGGTCAGAGAAATCCTGCCTACCGTAAAACCGGCGGAAAAGAAGCAGGGATACAAACAGCTTCGCGTTGCCGCCTACTGCCGCGTCTCCACCGATTCCGACGAGCAGGAAATGAGCTTCGATGCACAGGTCGGCTACTATACCGACAAAATCATGAGAAATCCCGAATGGTCGCTCGCCGGGATCTATGCCGACGAAGGAATCAGCGGTACGCAGGCGGAGAAACGAAAGGATTTCATGCGGATGATTCGCCAATGCAGGAAAGGCAATATCGACCTTGTGATTACGAAATCGGTATCCCGCTTCGCAAGGAACACGGTGGACTGCCTGAATTATGTGAGAGAGCTGAAAGCCCTCGGTATTCCGATCATCTTCGAAAAAGAGGGGCTTAATACCATGCACGCAACCAGCGAAATCTATATCAGTATGCACGGTATCTTCGCACAGTCGGAATCCGAATCACTCAGCGGCAATGTCCGCATGGGAAAAGCCATCAGCGCAAAGAACGGCAATGTGGCAATCAGCTATAAATCCTTCCTCGGCTACAGGCGCGGAGCGGACAACAAACCCGAAATCGATGAGGAACAGGCGAAAACCGTCCGCATGATCTATGACCGATACCTTGCGGGCGACAGTCTGAAAATGATTGGCGACTATCTGGAAAAGCAGCACATCCTCAGTCCGATGGGCAAGGAAAAATGGCAGCTCACCACCATCCGATCCATCTTGACCAACGAAAAGTACAAAGGCGACGCGCTCCTGCAGAAAACCTACATCGTAGATTGCATCAGCCACAAGTCCAAGAAAAACGATGACCGCCCGCAATACTATGTGGAGAATAATCATCCGGCGATCATTCCAAGGGAGATGTTCGACCGGGTACAGGAGGAAATGGCGCGGCGAACCGGCAAGCGCAAAGTCAAGGAGATCGGTACGAAAACGGAATCCGGCAAATATTCCAGCAAATACGCGCTCACCGACCTGCTCATTTGCGGCCGCTGCGGATCACCGTACCGAAGATGCACATGGTCAAGGAACGGAAAAAAGAAAATCGTGTGGCGATGCATCAGCAGGCTCGACTACGGAAAGAAATACTGTGCCGACTCACCGTCTATTGAAGAAAACATCCTGCAAAAAGCTGTGGCAGAGGGCATTCGACAGGTGGTGATGGACGAAAGCGGACAGACGGCGCTGGAAGCGCTGAAGCTCCATATCGGGATGTACTTCGGACTGAGTGATGAAAACAGCACGGCAGCCGATGAAATCAGAATGCAGGAGTTAGTGCAGAGCATCACGGAGCTGGCAGGCGCAGCAGACAGCGACAACCGCATGGCGGCGCTGATCGACGAATTAAACACGGTCAAGCAGACCATTGCCGAAAAAAGGGCAAAGCAATCCTCCGCAAAACAAAGTCGGCAGCGAATCGATGAAATTCTCACGGCGCTCGACGCTTTGAAAAACCACCCGATTGAGTATGATAATCAGGCCGTGCGTCAGATCATCGAATGCATCAAGGTAATATCGGCCGAGCAGATACGCATCATCTTCAAAGGCGGACTTGAAAGAACGGTGCAGCTTATGGAAGAATAAGAAAACTGCCTTTCTGAATGCACCAAAGAGCAGCCGTCAGAAAGGCAGTGATATTTCGACTTTGAGAATTGTCAGTCAACTTGAAACTTGTGCATCTTTTTCGTAGTACCCTTCCAAAAAAGTCCCGAAAACGGCTATAATAGGCTGTTTTCGGGGTTTCTTCTTTATTACAAAAACTACAAATGGCATTTTCAAAAACTGTCAAAAACTTTCAAAAAAGTGTCGTAAAGTTGTCGTATTTTTAATAGGTGTCGTAATTTTGTCGTACAAAAACTTTTTAATAGTTAGCAACAATCACTATTAAGTACCCTTAGTAAAGTAAATCTTCAATCAGGTTTTTCACATGAGACGGCTCAACTTGAAAATTATTTAAAACGGCGACAAGGGATTCCACGGCTTCTTTTTCACAGCTCACATCGCTGAATTGAATATTGTTACTGTCGTTTAACGCAATACCATACGATATGTAATTTCCAATATCAATGTGGAAAAGAGACTGTTCTACGCATAAATAGTTATATCGCATTTTCATTTCCCCTCAACATTTATAAATCTCGCGAGTTCGCCGACGCTTATATTGCATTGAACACATAAATTTAAGACTGTACTGAGTTTCGGATCGGACTTGCCATATTCAATATTTGCTATACATCTGTCACTCAACGAGCATTGTTCCGCAAGGTACTCTCTGGAATATTCTAAATCTTCTCTTTTTTCTCTGATAAAACAACCGAATTCAACAGCATTATACATTATATAACCTCTTTCGATATATTTTTTTATAGATTATACACTTCTGTAAATGTAATAACCACGAATTGCAATTCCATTTAACAGAGAGACATAAAAAAATCCCCTGCCACAATTCCAAAGAAAAGCGACAGGGAAAAATATAATCAAAAAAATAAAGGGTCAATGCAGGCATCGACCCTTCAAAAACATCCCTGACGCTTACTAGAAAGCGACAGAGAAAATAGTATATTTTAATCTTCAGCCCATTTATATCTTACTTTTTCTGAACTAAAAACAGTATACGGAATAATCTTGTCTCTTTGTAACCTGCCAATAGCAATGTAAGGCTGTACACCGTTTTTGTTTGAAAAATCTTTTATCATTTCTAATACTCCCCATTTTGATTTATGATTGTATAAATCTTTTATTATTTTAGAAAATGTTTCATATTTTTCATCTGGAATCAATAAATTTGTTGCCATCTTATCTGCAACTAGCTCTTTTTCATCTTTTACAAATACAAAATCAATCATTTCATCTTCATAATCACCATTAAAAATGTGTGCCATTTCATGAAATAATGTAAACCAAAAAATATCAGCAAAAGATTGTCTGATGGTCATACAAAAAATGATATTTCCGTGTTCTGTTTTCTTTATATATCCTTGAACAGGCGCATTCTTAAAATTTTTTACTATACAAAAAGCTATACCGCACCTTTGAAATATATTTGTTAATGCAGCTTCCATAGTCTCAACGGGAAAAAACATAACACGTTTTATATCTTCAATACTATTCTTCAGAAGTGGAATATTTAAGGCTTCATCGACTTTAATTTCATTGACTTTAAGTTCACACATTTTTAACCATGCATATAACACATAAATATCTACATTATGTTTTGTCGATGTTCTAAAAGCACCTTTTATAGTTAATTTAGGAATAATAGTTAGGTTAGAAATACCAAATAGTCTTCTAAGTGCAAGAATAATTGATGAATTACTACCATCTTTTATTATTCCATGTGATATGAAATGTTTAATAACTTCGGACAAATTGTTTAAAATGGAGATTTCTTCATCTGTAATATTATTCACTTCATTAATTTTTGCGATTTCAGCATCATAATGCGTCTGTAAATTAAGCCAAAAAATTTCTGGTATTCCTAATACATATTCCAATTTATTTGCAAGAGATGGGGTTATATTTTTCTTTCCATTAATAACATTGCTGATATATGCAGCAGAAAGTCCTGTTTTTATAGCTAATTCTGATTGTGTTATATTTCTGTCATTAATAAGTTCTAAAAGTGTTTCTCCCGGATGAATCACAAAATCAGTAGATAATCCAGTTGATTTTCTCTCCATGATAATCAACAACCCCTTTCAAAATAATTATATCACAATTTTTTAGACTTTCTGTAGATAAGTCGATAGTTTTAGGTTTTACTATTAATCGCACATTCGCAGAAACTGTAATTCCGTAATAAAAATTGAAGTCTCCATATAATCTATGAGGCTTACCTAATCCTGTTTCTGTAAATTGGTTAAAATTTTCAGATGCAATTAATTGATTCTTCCTTTTTATTACTGACTTGCACAATTCTGAACCTATTTTTTTTGCAATGATTTATATTGACAAGTATTATCTTCAAATAATTTTCTTAGTCGCTCGTTTTCATACTCTATATACAAAAACTTATCACCTTCATTCATTAACCAATTAGTTAACTTCTTATAACAAGGATAATACATTATTATGTATTTGTCAATATTTTTTAAATAAAAAATTTCCCTCTCGCATTTCTTCAAGAAAGGCAAGATGGAAAAATTTTATTTATACTGTTTTAAATCAACGGTGCCTTTCCTGTACTCATAATCATTCGTCCTTTTTAAGCTGTTTTACAATCTGATTGCCGTACACCGCCGCTCCTGTTACAAGTACGCCCTGAATCGCGCTGTCGAATGTCCAGCCGCCGAGAGCCATAGCGCCGACGATTCCGAGCGGAAGGAGGATTACGGGAATCCACTTGTCGGGAATTTTCTGAATGTTTTTGATTATCTGCCCGATTATCAGCAGTACGGGAATAAGTATAAGCGCGTTTTCCGTTATGTAATTTAAAATTTCCATAGTGTTTGCTCCTTTCATTTATGCGCCCATTGATTTAGGTGCTTTTCAAGTTTTTCTTTTGCGGTCGTAACGCTGTGATTTGCTCCGAGCTGTTGCAAGCCGTCAAGGCAAGCTTGAAGCCCAAAGCAGATGAGCGTATTTTCCTCTTTTATCTGTTTGATGTCATCGTCCTGTTTTTTCTGCTTTAAGAACCAGCGGTAACAGGCGAACACAACGCCGCCGATAACAGCCACAGCGGATAGCAATTCCGCCGTGATTTTGATAATTTCGATGATGTTCATTTTTTCAATCCCGCCGCCATTCTGAGTATCGCTCTCGCGTCGTTCGCGCCGATTTTTCCGTCGCCGTCTATATCTCCGGCTTTAAGCTGTTCGGCGGTCGGTTTTTGAAGTCCCGCTGCTATCTGTAACGCGATTCGAGCATCGGCCGCCGTTACCTTGCCGTCTCCGTTTAAATCACCCTTTATGACGGACGATGTTGCCTGTGACGTAATTCTCTGAACATAGCAGGAATTTAAGGATATCCACCCTTTGCCGCTTTTGAGTTTGCCCCATGAGCCTGCCTGTCCGATCGTGCCTTTTGTTTCTACTATTGTATATGTACCGTGGTCTTTGATTTGACCTACGACCGCATAGGACGTACCCGCGCCCTTTCGGATATTCAAATCATTGTCGATGACTTTAACAAGTACCATTCGCCGTATTCGTCGTTTTTTAAACCGTATTGATTGCTGAGCTTACCGATTTTATTCGCGGACACTCCGAGGATTTTCCCGATTTCAGTCGCAGAATATGTTTTTGGCTGTCCTTTCGGCAATGGGAGTATTTGTTCTCCCGCAAGAATCTCGGCAGCTTTTGCGACGAGTATGTTTTTATATTCTTTTGACAATATATCAACATTACTGAGTTTCAAAAACATATTTGCATATCTTGTCTTTGCATTAAGCTCTTTGATTTCAAGAGCCTTGTCCGATTTATGTACTGAGTAACTGCCCGTTTTGCGGATTGAAGGAAGAACCTCAGATGTAATCCATTTTCTGAACGGCTTTGCTTCCGGTTTGTCCGAACGGAGAATTACATTGTATAAGCCGGATTCGTTGATGACTGTCATTTCTTGATTTCCACCAAGGGTAGGAATCAAATTCCGCCCCTTTTCATCTTCATCAAGACGGTCAGCTATTTTATGAGGACTACCAAGCGTTAAAACTTCGCATACATCTTTCAGCACCCACCACGGTTCACCGTTCTTTTCAATGGTTCTGACTTCTTTGTCTTTGTAATTAAAAATTTGTAAGTTGTTCATGTACCTATCTTCTTTCTTCAATAATTTCATTTATCGCAGTCATGACCCTAAATTCTGCGTTTTTTGGTTCTTTTTTACGGTTGAGAATCATCGAAATATAATCATTTGTAACCCCCATATGATTAGCCAAATCTATTTGGGTTATCTTATGTACATGCATAAGTCCAACTGCGTGAGCTGTCCAATTTTTCAACTTTTAACACCTCTTTTCAAATTTTTAAAAAAAATAGTTGTATTTTTCGAACTTATATGTTATAATCATTTTGCAGAAAGAAAATAACATACAAAAACTTAGCGTATAGTCCGATTTTTGTCGGTCTCTGGTTTTTATATGCAAGTTTGAAAAATCAAACTGCGATTAGATTATAATTCAAATATTCGAACTTGTCAATACATTGAGTTCTATTTTTTAAACTTTGTTATTATTGCTAAAATTAAAGGGTGTTTTTTGTGCTTTTTTATGACAGATATGCTGAATTATGTTCAAGTATAAACAAATCTCCTACAGGTGTTGGCTTAGAATTGGGAGTTTCTCGTTCCACTATAAACTATTGGAAAAACGGAAACACACCAAAAGAAAATATATTATCTGCCATCGCAGATTACTTCGGTGTTCCCGATAGATTCCTTTCGGGACGAGTTCCCTTTGATTGGTGGGAACAAATAAATAATGACAGAGCAGGTTTTTTTTACTATATCCCCGTTCCGTATGAAACACTGAAAGTCATATGGGGAATAGATAAAGAACACCCTGAAAACGCTGAAATAAAAGATGTAATTACATTTATAAACAGCTGCATAAAGTCTTGTTATGTGACACCTGACGGCGATTGGACAATTGAACTCAAGGAAACATATAAAAAAATGTGGGAAACTGAATTACTGAATAAAGAAAATACGATTGATTTGACTTCAGTAAAAAATATTATCCCGTTCCCTAAAATGAAAAAAGTTCCCCTACTCGGCACAATAGCCTGCGGGGAACCCATTCTTGCGGAAGAAAACATAGAATCATATATAGATATGCCGGAAGAAGTACGCGGCGATTACGCATTGCGCTGCAAAGGCGACAGTATGATAAATGCCCGTATATTTGACGGTGATATTGTTTTCATAAGACAGCAGCCTGATGTTGAAAACGGTGAAATTGCCGCAGTTCTTATTGATGATGAAGCCACACTGAAAAAAGTTTATAAATATCCTAACCGCATTGAGCTTAGAGCGGAAAATCCGACAATGAAGCCGCTCGAATATGAAGGTGAAGAACTTAATAATATCCGTATTCTCGGTAAGGCAGTTTATTTTTTAAGCCCTGTACAATAATTAAGATTTTATAAAATGGAAATGTGATTTATTATGAAAAAAGTACTTTTGTATATAGGAGTGGTGTTTTGTTCTATAATGTTGGCTGTCGGAGTGTTTTTGACATTCAGTCCTAATTATTCAGAGAAATCGGGAATTACAGACATCATACTTGTTATTATTTTTGCTGTGATTGATACTATTTGCATAATACTGTTAGATAAAGATAGACGAACTATAAAAAACTCATATAACAATTCTTTTCAACAAAATCAGCAGAATACAAGTAATTCTGATAATCTTCAATGTACATTTAATAAACAACCTACATATCCGCAATCTGCCACTCCGAAAACTGTTAATACAACACCTATCCGACAACCGATAAGCCAACAAGCGCAGTCAGCATTAAATATTAAAAAATCAACAAGTAATATAAAATTCAATGTAGCGTCAACTATACACGGAGAAAACACCGTATATTCACAGTTTGTACCGAATTACAATAAAAGCATTGACGAAATTTCAAGTGCCGCAATAGAGCATTCGGAAGCAATGTATAAGCAGCATCAAAAAGCATTTATGGGATTCGACCCATTTCATCTTGATGTTTCAATTGTTGATGATAAGCCATTGACATCTGTTGAGATATCATTTCTGAAATATATGAACGAAAATGATGTTGTAAATCCATATATCCCCGGTTACTGGACATATGAGTATAATATTAACTATAAAAAGATTCTGACAACTTTTCTTGTAAAAGGATATCTTGAAATATCGTCTGACATTGAAACTTTGCCATTCTTGACTGTAAATGAGTTAAAAGATATTTTAAGGAACAACGGATTAAAAGTAAGCGGTAAAAAAAGTGAACTTATAGACAGAATAAAAAACAGCCTTGACATTTCGGAGATAAAAAAGTATATTTTTGATTCAAACAAAAAATATTTGCTTACGGAAAAGGGATTACAGATTACGTCAACTGTTAAAGATTCAGCAACAAAGAATACAGACCTTGAAGATTCTTGCTTAAAGGATATTTTGAATTATAGGTTTAATGATGCATATATAAAAATATGCTTTAATGAACTGCAAAAAAATATTCCCCGAGGATTTGTTGATTGGAATAAAGAACAAAAAAGGGGATTATCAAAGCTGACAATAAATTACTATACGGAAATATTACAAAGTGACAATATTCCTTTCCCTGATGAAATAGACATTATTGATAAAAACTCAATTAAAGCTTGTTTAATTTTAAGCGTAATGCTTGGTATTGGAACAGACAAAACTTATTTATTGATTTGTCGTATAACAGAAAAAACTTATAACAAAGCGATAATTATTCCGTTCTTGCAAAAATTTGAATTTAATCTTATGCAACAAACTCCAATAGATAACTATAAGAATATATTGTTGCATATGGAGAAAAAAACACTTAAATATGTCGCACCTATCATTGTGTCAGATTCTACACAGGCTACAAAATTGACAGTAACAGATTATGCATATTATGATGTGAAAATAAAATCAAAAGAGCCATGCGACAGATTTATTTTAAGCTCAACTGAAGCAACATTTATAGCCACGTTATCAAAAAACTTAAAGAATGCAAATCTATCCCCAAAGAATTTTCTCTTAGAAGAAAGATATAATACATTTGTTGCTTATTACAGTAGTAAAAACGGCGATGTTTGGGTTGGGCGCATCAGTGCAAAAAGTATTGTTTCTCCAGATAAGTATGCTGTTATAAAACAAGGAAACCAAAAGGCCAGTCGAATATTTGAATTTGAGACAGATGCAAAAAAATATATTGAAGATAAACAAAACTACTACATTGAATTGCGAAAAGGGTTTGTTCACCCCTTTAGTATACAATACATGATTGATATGAATACACCTGAATATTTGGAAACAAATGATATACAGGATTGTATAAACGCAATATCAGAATGGATTAAATACATTCAATTATGTACAAAAATTGATAGAGAGTTTAATTTAGCATAACAAACTCCGCCCCTCCGACTGCCATCGGAAGAACGGATAAATATAGGAGTGTGCTACACTCTCTACGCAAAGTAAGTATAGCACACTCCCTTCAATTCAAGATGCAATCGACGGATAGAAATAATCAAGTATGTTTCAATTTCGGGTTGCTCTGTTCCAATAATTCTTTCCAATTCTCAGGAAAGCTGATACAATTCATATCAATTACACCATGATATTCTTCAAGTAATGAATACAAGTTAACCAAAAATACATTTTTCCATTCCAACGGTTCGGGATATAAGAATTTTAACACCATAATATAATCAAAAACACCATCATGAAGTTTATACTCCAAACCTTTGGGCGTAACCGGAATCGTACCGAATTTTGTGTTATACCGTCTTGCATAATGTGCGCAATTGTTCCTTAATATCGTTAAACAAAACAACCAACTGGAAACATTATAATGGGTGGTTTTGAATACGCTCCTTGCAAGTTTCTTCTGCTCCGAAACGAGCATATCCGAAAAAAACACCGACAAATCACCCATAGAAAATAACTCGATAATGACCCATAGCGGGAACTTATTGTCATAACGGTTTATATGATGTTGAACGAAAGGTTTGTTTTTATTCTGTTGTATTTCCTTGTTATATTTTTCTGTAAATAATTTATGTTTATGCTTAGGATTAAAATTTGCGGAATCCGTATAACCTAAAGCCCCATGTTTCTCAGAGTGATAATAAGCAATATTTGTTCTAAGCATTAATTCAATCTGTTCACAAATTGACAACAATAATCCTCTGAGCTTTCTGTCAAATTCATATATCCTGAATACAGTATCAAAACTTGTTCCGTCTATATAAGTGCCGTCACACTTTTTAAACGGCAAAAAATATGCTGTCAATCTGTAATAGTTGATTCTTTTTAACTGTCGCACCGCAAAATTTTCATCTGCTATAATACAACCTCTTTGTTTCAACATTTCAAGCTGCTCTTGAAATGTTGCAAATTCTTTAACTTTCACAATTCTCACACCCATAAAAAAACACCCGCCACTGGGACACATTAACGTTAAAAACGTTAAGAGGTGAGGGCGGTCTTATTGATATTATTATATGCGAATAATTTGATATTGTCAAGTCTTTTAAGCAAAAAAAATAAATTTAATTTATTAATATGTTAAAATATTCAATTTTATAGGGCTTAATTAAAAAAAATATCCGTCAATTCAAGATGCAATTAAAAAGACGTATAAAAAAAGATAAGGTGTGTGTTGTATCTCAAAGTATGAAACAATTATAGCACACTCCTTTATAAAAATCAAGGGGTATTTTTATACCTCAAAAGGAGTGTGCAAAAAATGGCAAAGAAGAAAAAGCGAATTGAGAAAAAAGTAAAAATCGGCGACAAAAGAGTATCGGTTTACGGATATTCCGCTTTTGAGATTCAACAAAAAATCGAAGCGCTTCAGGCAGAGAACGAAAGAAAGAAAAATCCTGACTTTTCCACAGTTGTGGATATGTGGCAAAAAGAACACGATAAAAATATCGAGTATTATACTATAGACAACTATAAAGCTCCTATAAAAACAGTAAAGGCAGAATTTGATAACTTAAAAATAAATGAAATATCACCTATTGATATACAAAACTTTATAAATGATTATTCATTGAAAGGATATAAAAGACAGACGGTAAAACTACGGTTATCCGTACTAAAACAGGTGTTTGATTACAGCGTCCTACATGGCTTTATACAAATTAATCCGGCATTATCTGTGACAATTCCGCGAACGGTCAAAAGCGGAACAAGAGAATTGCCGTCATCGGAAGATATTGAAAAAATAAAAAAGAATGCTGCGCATGGTTTTGAATTGTTTCCTTTTTTTTATGTATACGGGAATGCGTAAAGAAGAGGCTCTTGCTGTTCGGTATGAGGATATTGATTATCAAGCTGATAATATCATTGTGAATAAAGTTGTTATTTTTACCGAAGGCGGAAAACCGACAATAACGTTCACCTGTTGTTTTTCTTCATCTGTCAGATTATCAAATCTTTTAATTAGCAAGGATTTAGACCGCTTAAA
>CANRNI010000051.1 GCA_947631945.1 uncultured Clostridia bacterium | reverse complement strand
GCAAAAATGACGGGAAATCTCGGTGCAGATGCGCGGCAAAGGCGGTAGCCGTTAATTGTGCGGTATTGCCTTAATTTTCAATCGCGCCGTTTATCCAATCGAGAATGTTTTTATATACCTCGGCTTTGTTTGATTCATTCAGTATTTCATGTCTGGCTCCCTCAAACAGCTTCATTGAAACATTCGTATGCTTTGAATCAATAAGATTCTGATACACCTCTTTTATTCCTTTTCCGTAATTTCCGACAGGGTCCTCGCCGCCGGAAACAACGTATATAGGCAGATTCTCGGGAACCGACGTGTACCATTCCGCTCTGTTTATTACCACCGTAAGATTGAGAAGGTCTTTATATCCGCAGGTTGTAAACAGAAAACCGCAATAAGGGTCGGCAATATATTTATTAACTTCCCCGTCAACACTTGTCAGCCAGTCGAAATCCGTTTTTTGCGGATTTATTTTTTTATTATAGGAACCGAATGCGAGTTTATCTATAAATTTCGACCTGTAATGGTCGCCCTTTAACGTTTGAATCAGTTTAACAATAATTATACCCGGCTGAGCCGCCGCATTAGGACCGCTTGTGCCGCAGTATACCGCCGCGTCCAGGCTTTCACCGTAGCGCTCGGTATAAAGTCTTGAGAGCATCGAGCCCATGCTGTGTCCGAAAAGCACGAACGGAAGCCCGGGACATTCTTCTTTCGCGATATCCGAGAGCTTTTTCATATCCTCCACCATATGAATATATCCGGCGTGTTTGCCAAAAAATCCCAGTTCTTTATCGTCCGCAACGGATTTGCCGTGGCCGAGGTGGTCGTTTATGAAAACTATGTACCCGTTATCATTAAGATAGGATATAAAATCCTCATATCTTTCATGATGCTCCGCCATGCCGTGAGAAATCTGAATTATCCCTTTCGGTTTGATACTCTGTAAGGGAAAATAGCCCTCCGCGAAAATATCAGAAAGTCCCGAAGTCGATTTGAATGTATAAGATTTTTTTACTCCTGTCATAAACGCTGCCTCTTTATCTATATTTATTACGTCGATGCCTATTGCACAACGATACTTTATATATTATTTTAACATATCTTGTTTTCAAATAAAACGTTTTTTGTGCAATTTCGTATGAATAAACAAATATAATTGTCTTAATTTGGTATAGTTGACGAATAAAAAGAGGCTGTCCTTAGCGCGACAGCCCCTTTTTTGACTTATAACTAAACCGTGTTACTTCAATCGCTTATAATCGCCGATTTCATTGATTTTACATATTCGCCGACATGAGGAGCTGCGTCCGTGCCGTACTGCCCGACTGTTTTTACTATCGCCGAGCCTACTATAACGCCGTCGGCGTGCCGCGACATATTTTTTGCCTGCTCGGGCGTAGAAATGCCGAAGCCTATCGCGCATGGAATATCGGGATTGGCTTTTCTTACAAGGTCGGTCATTGCCGACACATCGGTCGTTATATTGCTTCTTACACCCGTAACGCCGAGCGACGACACACAATAAACAAATCCCTCCGCTTCTTTTGCAATCATTGAAATCCTGTTGTGCGACGTGGGAGCTATAAGGCTTATGAAATCAAGTCCGTACTTTCTGCAAACGGGAGCAAATTCTTCTTTTTCCTCAAAAGGAACGTCGGGGAGAATTATGCCGTCCATACCGATTTCGGCAGCGGTCTTGCAGAATCTCTCGGAGCCGTATGAATAAACCACGTTAGCATATGTCATGAACACCATAGGTACGCTTACTGTTTTTCTTATTTCCTTAACGGTCTCAAATATTTTGTCTGTGGTAACTCCGCCTTTTAAAGCCCTTATGTTCGCTCCCTGAATGACGGGTCCCTCTGCCGTGGGGTCTGAAAACGGTATCCCGAGTTCTATAAGGTCGGCGCCGTTTTCGGCGGCGGCTTTTACTACCTCTACGGTAGTTTCAAGCGTAGGGTCGCCGCAGGTTATAAAAGCAATGAACGCCTTGCCGTTTTTAAACGCGTTTTTAATATTACTCATAAATTTCCTCACCCCTGTATCTTGCGATAGCCGCGACATCTTTATCGCCGCGTCCCGAAATATTTATAACTATTATTTTATCCTTATCCATTTCCGGCGCAAGCTTCATGGCGTAAGCTACGGCGTGCGACGATTCAATAGCGGGGATAATGCCCTCCGTTTTGCTGAGATATTCAAAAGCGTCTACAGCTTCGTCATCGGTTACCGCTACATATTCGGCTCTGCCGGTATCGTGCAGCCACGCGTGCTCGGGGCCCACCCCGGGATAATCAAGACCTGCCGAAATGGAATATACGGGAGCTATTTGGCCGAACTCGTCCTGACAGAAATACGATTTCATTCCGTGGAAAATTCCAAGTCTGCCTGTGTTTATCGTTGCGGCTGTTTCAAATGTGTCAATGCCTCTGCCGGCCGCCTCGCAGCCTATAAGACGCACCGATTTATCTTCAATAAAGTGGTAGAAAGCTCCCATAGCGTTGCTGCCGCCGCCGACGCAGGCAATTACGGCGTCGGGAAGCCTGCCCTCCTTTTGGAGCATCTGCGCTTTTATTTCCTTTGATATTACCGACTGAAAATCCCTTACTATTGTGGGGAACGGGTGGGGGCCCATAACGGAGCCTAAGCAGTAATGAGTATCGTCAATGCGGTTAGTCCATTCTCTCATGGCTTCGGAAACGGCGTCCTTTAGCGTCGCTGTGCCTGTCGTAACGGGTATGACTTCGGAACCCAAAAGCTTCATTCTGTAAACGTTGAGCGCCTGTCGTTCGGTATCCTCCTTGCCCATAAAGACAACGCATTCCATTCCGAGGAGCGCGGCCGCCGTAGCAGTAGCTACACCGTGCTGTCCCGCGCCCGTTTCGGCTATAAGACGGGTCTTGCCCATTTTTTTAGCAAGCAGAGCCTGTCCCAAAACATTGTTTATTTTGTGTGAGCCGGTATGGTTCAGGTCCTCTCGCTTTAAATATATTTTCGCTCCGCCGAGGTCTTTCGTCATCTTTTCTGCATAATAAAGCAAACTCGGTCTGCCTGCGTATTCATTTAAAAGCGACGTAAGCTCGATGTTAAAATCAGCATCTTTTTTATAATGATTATAAGCTTCCTCAAGCTCTGTCACCGCGTTCATAAGCGTTTCGGGGATATACTGTCCGCCGTGAACTCCGAACCTGCCCTTGCTTAATTGTGAATTATTGTCCATAAGAAAACTCCTTTTTATTGACGTTTGACAATTGCGGAAAAGGCCGCGCCTTTTGATGTATTTTGATTTCAAAAAAAACGTTGTTCATCGGCAAATGCAATAAATACCGATAAAGCTTTTCAAATTGACAATTGTCAATTGTACATTGTCAATTGTACATTGTCAATTGTCAATTATCAATTGTTTTTACCGCGTCTATAAACTCTTTCATTTTATTATAGTCCTTTGCGCCGTCGGTTTCAACACCGGAGCTGATATCCACAGCGAACGGTCTGTATTTTTTTATCGCTTCGCCTACGTTTTCCTTTGTCAGTCCTCCGGCTAAGAAAAACGGTCTGTCCGCGCTCTTTATAAGGCTCCAGTTGAACGTTTCCCCTGTGCCTCCGATTCCGTTGTCAAAAAGAATGTAATCGGCGCAGGATTCAAGCGCTTTCTTTATATCGTCCCTGTTCACGATTCTGAAAGCTTTTATTATCGGCTTGCCGCAGCCTTTTTTTAGCTCTTTTATGTATTCTTCGCTCTCGGTACCGTGAAGCTGGATAACGTTTATCGCGCCGCTTTCGGCTATAGCGAGGACTTCGCCGATATCTTCATTGACAAACACTCCGACCGATTTGACTTCGGGCTTTAACATATCTCTTAATTCTTTCGCCTTTTCCGGCTTTATATAACGCTTTCTGTCCTTTGCGAAAACAAAGCCTATATATTCGGGAAGAAGCTCGTTGGCGTAAAATATGTCATCGGTACGTTTAAGCCCGCATATTTTTATTTTCGTCATGCTTTACCCCTCAACATATCAAGCGCCTTTTTCTTGTTGTCAGAGCGCATAAGCGTTTCGCCGATAAGAACGGCGTTCACTCCGAATGAGCGCAAGGCGTCTATATCACGGTATGTTTTTATACCGCTTTCGGCTACGAATATCACGTTTTCGGGAACGAGCCTGCGAAGCCTCGCGCTGTTGTTTATATCGACTGTAAAGTCCTTTAAATTCCTGTTGTTCACGCCTATAATTCTCGCGCCCGCCCTTAAAGCCGACTCAATTTCTTTTTCGTCATGAGCCTCGACAAGAGCGGACAGCCCGAGACTGTCGCAAATCTTTATATATTCCGTAAGCGTTTCGGTATCGAGCAGAGAGCAGATAAGAAGAACTGCCGACGCGCCGAGAGTTTTCGCTTCGTAAATCATATAATCGTCAACAGTAAAATCCTTTCTCAGACATGGTACGGACACGCTTTCGGCGATTTCTTTAAGAAAAACATTTTCGCCCATGAACCACTTCGGTTCGGTAAGAACAGATATGCACGCCGCGCCCGCATCTTCGTATTCCTTTGCAATTTTGAGATAAGGAAATTCGGGAGCTATAAGTCCCTTTGAAGGCGAAGCCTTTTTACATTCGCATATAAATGAAATATCATCGCTTTTTAAGGCTTTTTCAAACGGGAATCCCGTATCGGTATTCATTGAAAGGGCGTTCGCTTTTAATATTTCTTTCGGCAGCTCGTTTTTTGCTCTTTTGACGCGCTCATAGGCATACTCAGCTATTGTGTTAAGTATATTTTCCATATTTTCAGCGATTTGAAAGCTCGACGAACGCTTTGAGAGTTTCAAGTGCTTTGCCCGAATCAATAAGCTCGGCCGCAAGCCTTACGCCGTCCGCCATTGATTCGGCTTTGCCCGCTATATATATTGCCGCGCCCGCGTTCATAAGAACCGCGTTTCTTTTCGCGCCTTTTTCTCCCGAAAGAACCGCTCTTGTAATCGCCGCGTTTTCGTCGGGAGTACCTCCGGCAAGCTCCGACTTTTCGCACTTTTCAAAGCCGAAATCCTCGGGATTTATAACGTATGATTTATACTCGCCGTTATTAAATTCACATACCGAAGTGGAAGAGCTTAATGAAATTTCGTCGAGTTTATCGTTTCCGTAAACGACCATTCCCCGATTGACGCCAAGACTTGTCAGAACACGCGCAAGCGGCTCGACGAGCGAACCGTCATAAACGCCGAGAATCTGCATACGGGGAGATATCGGGTTCGTCAGAGGTCCGAGAATGTTGAAAACGGTGCGGATACCCAGCTCCTTGCGGATAGAACCGACATATTTCATAGACGTGTGGTATTTTTGCGCGAAAAAGAAGCACATTCCGACGCTTTCAAGAAGCTCTGCGCACTTTTCGGGGCTTTGGTCTATATTGACGCCGAGAGCCTCAAGGCAGTCGGCTGCGCCGCATTTTGAGGAAGCCGCTCTGTTGCCGTGCTTTGATACCTTTACTCCAGCCGAAGCCGCGACAATCGCGGAGGTCGTCGAGATATTGAAGCTGCCTGCGTTGTCGCCGCCCGTACCGACTATTTCAAGCGTCGGTTTATCATAGCTGACTTTAAGCGCATGATCGCGCATTGCGGCTGCGCAGCCCGATATTTCATCAATTGTTTCGGATTTTGTGCTTTTTGTTGATAGAGCAGCAAGAAAAGCCGCGTTCTGAACCTGAGAAGTTTCGCCGCTCATTATTTCGTTCATGACCGCGTACGCTTCGTCATAACTTAAATCCTGCTTGTCAACGATTTTTACTATTGCCTCTTTAATCATAAAAACAGCTCCTTAATTTAATTGGCAATTGACAATTGACAATGTACAATTGACAATTATGAAATTTGTAATTTATAATTTATAATATAATTTTTTTTTGGGGGGGGGACGTCTACACAAATTGTTATGTGGACTTTGTTGTGCGGACGCGCAGTCAAATTTTTCGTCAGACTGCCAAAATGACGGAAAATATCAGGGCAAGATGTGCGTTCAGCCGTCAGGCGTGATTTATTCGGTGGTTCCTTAAATTTAAAAAGTTGCTCAATATTCTGTTCCCGTCCGGGGTCATTATTGATTCGGGATGGAACTGTAAGCCGTAAACATCGTAATCTCTGTGGCGCACCGCCATGATTTCGCCGTCGTCCGCTTTTGCCGTCGGAACAAGACAATCGGGCATCGTGCTTTCAATTACCGCCAGCGAGTGATACCTCGCGACCGGAATCACATTATCAAGACCTTTAAAAAGAGGACATGAAACGTCGATTTTGGTATCGGACTGTTTGCCGTGCATAAGCTTTTTCGCGTATGATACCGTCGCTCCGTAAGAAGCGCATATCGCCTGATGTCCGAGGCATACTCCGAGAATCGGGATTTTTCCGCCGAGCTCTTTTACAACGTCAATACATATCCCCGCGTTTTCCGGTCTTCCCGGCCCGGGAGATATGATTATCGAATCGGGACTCATTTCTTTGATTTCATCAACCGAAGCCGCGTCGTTCCTGATAACCTTTATATCGGGATTTATCGAGCCTACAAGCTGATAAAGATTATACGAAAAGCTGTCGTAATTATCAATAAGTAAAATCATAAGTCCGCCTCCTCCGCAAGCTCGAGAGCCTTTACTACCGCCGCCGCTTTATTCCTACATTCCGTAAATTCGTTTTCGGGTACAGAATCCGCGACTATTCCGGCTCCGCTTCTTATAAATACCTTGCCGTTCTTCTTGTACGCAATCCTTATAGCTATGCAGGTGTCGAGATTACCCGTAAAATCAAGATAGCCTATCGCGCCGCCGTAAATGCCTCTTTTACAGTTTTCAAGGTCGTTTATAAGCTGACACGCCATGATTTTAGGCGCTCCCGAGAGAGTTCCCGCAGGAAGAATGGAATCAACAGCATCAAGAGCCGTTTTGCCTTCCGCGATTTCTCCCCTTACGGTGGAGCCGATGTGCATAACGTGAGAGTACCTCTCTATAGAGTGATATTTTTCAACGCCGACCGTCCCGAATTTACTGATTTTGCCTATGTCGTTTCTTCCGAGGTCTACAAGCATATTATGCTCCGCAAGCTCCTTTGGGTCATGGAGAAGCTCGTCCTCGAGCGCCTTGTCCTCCGCCTCGGTTTTTCCCCTCGGTCTTGTTCCCGCAAGCGGAAACGTATGAAGGATTCCGTCCTCCAGCTTTACAAGCGTTTCGGGCGACGCGCCCGCGACCTCCATATCGGAGCTTGAAAAATAAAACATATACGGCGAAGGGTTGAGCGTTCTTAAAACGCGATATGTATTAAAAAGAGTGCCCTCGTACTCCGCCTCAAAGCGGTTAGATAAAACTATTTGGAATATATCGCCTTCTTTTATATGATTTTTCGCTTTTTTGACCATTTCGCAGTATTCGTCTTTATTGAAAAGCGGCTTGATTTCAGACAAAAGGCGCCCGGGGTCGTCCTTATGCGGCTCTCCGCTTTTTATAAGCCTTGCCATTTGCTCAAGCTCTAACGCCGCGCGATTATATTCCGTTTCGCAGTCATCAAGAGAAATATTTACAATAAGTATTATTTTCTGCCTGAAATTGTCAAAGACTATAACTTTGTCGAAAAGCATAAGGTCAACGTCCTTGAAGCCCTCCGAATCCTCGGCGTCAAGTCTTAAAGTCGGCTCGGAATATTTTAGATAATCGTATGAAAAATATCCGACAAGTCCGCCTGTGAACGGAGGAAAGCCTTCAAAACGCGCGCTCTTGTGTTCGTCCAGAACCTGCTTTATATATTTTCTCGGGTCGTCCGTTTCAAAAGTCAGATTTCCGACCTTCATATTGCCGTTCTGACAGGTAATATCAAGCTTGGGATTATATCCCAGAAACGTGTATCTTCCCCATTTTTCGTTATCCGATATTGATTCGAGCATATAACAGTGGCTCGAGACGTTTTTTAATATTCTCATAACTTCTATCGGTGTTTTTACATCTGACAATATCTCCGCCGAAACGGGAGCGGTTTTATATTTTCCGCATGACGCAACCCTTTTTATTTCGTCAAAACTCGGTTTAAGAAGCATAATTATCACCCTCAATTGCTTTTATAACACAAAAAAATCCCTGACAGAATCATTTACAATTCTGTCAAGGACGAATAATCATTATCCGCGGTGCCACCTTGATTTACGGCCGGTGCCGTACACTTTAAGCAGGATACTGCCATATCCCCGATAACTAACGCATATCAGCTCGTCGCAGAATACTCGGAACATTCCCTTTTTGGATATCCTTTGACTGCGCCCTCGGCGGTCCATTTGACGCTTTGTTTTCCGTCCGTATCTCAGCCGCACGGACTCTCTGTGGGAGCATAAACGCCTTTATCTCCGCTTCAACAGTTTAAATTAAAATCTATGTTGAAATTATAGCACCGTAAAAAAATATTGTCAAGTACAAATATGCAATAATTTTTAAAGAACCAATGAATAAATCACGCCTGACGGCTGAACATGCAGATGCGCGGCAAAGGCGGTAGCCGTTAAGGAAACACTGATTAAATCGAACGTGCAAATTGCTCCATGAGGTTTTTCGTCAGATTGACAAAAGTGACGCAGGAATACTGGCGTATTTCAAGGAGCTTTTGGCAAAAATGACGGAAAACATCGGGGCAAGATGTGCGTTCAGCCGTCAGGCGTGATTTATTCAGTGTTTCCTTAATTGTGCAGTGTTGCATTAAAGTCCCGCTGATTTTCTTAGTATGGCTCTCGCGTCGGCGGCTGTGATTTTTTTATCGGAATCCATATCGGCGCGTTTGAGAATGTCGCCGGTGGCTCTTTCAAGATTGGCGGATATTCTCAGCGCAAGCCTTGCGTCAGCCGCCGTTATTTCTCCGTCGGCATTCACATCTCCGAGAATAATCGGCTTGGGAGGAGCTACTCTGACAAGAAGCGTATTACCGCAGCGCGTGCATTTATAAACAATGCAGGTATCCGAATTACGGCTGTCGTTTAAATCCTTTTTATAGTCATGGCCGAGAGGGTCGCCCTCCGTCTGTCCGCAGACCTTGCAGGTTTTTGGCGTGCCGCAGTCCGCTTCTATCCAACTGTGCCCCTTTGCGGGAATCGTTTTCTGCGCATAAAATATTCCTCCGCACACAGTACATTCTATGCTTTTGGAATGTCCGTCTTGGGTGCAGGTCGGCGCAAGCTCAGGGTGCGACTGCATTCCCGTATGGAGCCTGTAAGCGATTGGGACAGACGGGTCAACAGGAGCCGAATAACTGCTGCCCGACCAGCCCGACGTAATTTCCGACAGCCACTTAATTCTGTTTTCCGCAAAGAACTCAAGGAATTTTATACTGTTTTCATACGTTACCTCATCATCGCAGAAAAGAGCCGTTATAACCTTATCTTTTATATTCCAGAGCTTGTAATTCATTCTCTGCGAATCGTAAACCTCATCGGAATACTGTTTTATTATGCCATCATCTCCGAGAAGAGCCGCGGCGGCTTTATAAAATCTGCCGTTCACGGGGTCCAACGCTTCCTTTACCGCGTCTCTGAAGCTCTCTATTGTTATAAGAGTGCTCAGCATATATTTTGTTGCCGCAAAGAAGTTTTCGGGATTCGCTGCCACTAATCTGTTCCCGTTATAGCCCGTACCGTAACAGATATCGAAATCCCAAACGGGTCCCGCGTACATGATATCTTCATCTTCGGGCATATAGAAAAACGCGGAGGAACGGAAGCTGTCATAATTCTTGGCATATTCGTTTATAAGATAAATATTTACAAGGGATTCAAGGTCGCAGTATTCATAATAATATTTGCCTGTCGCGGCATTATAGCCGTTCGGACTGAAAACAGCGTCCTCGAAATCCTGAAAATACCGGCTTATGTAAAGTCCCGTTTCTTTTGTAAGATATTCGGGGTTTTTCGTAACCACCGCCTGTCCCCTGTCCGTAACGAAGCCCGACTGCTCATCGGGGTATCTGTAAATAAAGTCAAGCTCGAGCAGAAACGCATGGTGCGTCATACCTTCGCCGAGTTCAGGCTCTTTTAGTCCGTCCACATATTTAAACGAGCCTTTACTGTCCGCTTTCGCGTCGTCCTCGCCGCCGCTTTTTCTTGTCTTCGTAAGAACGACAGGATTTTCATATGCGTCGGTACCGGCGTTGACGGCTTCAACAAGCTCGTCGAGGTCCTCTATATCGACACGGGAAGAGCTAACTTCCGTTTTTTCGGTAAGAAGATACGAACCTCTGTACTCGCCGTCGTAATATAAATCGACGGGCTCATAATCATGCGTATAAGGAACTCCCAATTCTTTTGCGAGCGCAAATGTTATCGAATTGTGAATAAGAGTAATATCCGCCGCGTTCGCGAGCAAGACCCATTTTTTGTTTTTATCCGTACTCCCCTTTATAAGAGCCGTTTTATTTTTAATTTTTATCTGATACGCTTTTTTAACGAAATCGGTAAACGTTGAATTGCCCCTCGCTTTAAGCTCGGTAAGCTCGTCGGAATAATCCGTTTCGCCTTTATCGTTCATAATAGAAATATTTCCCGTCGCCTTATTCGATTTGCTTGTATCGACCCAGCTTCTGCCATGATTTTCAGGGTCGCTGCTTACAATGTACATCGAACGGATACCCGACGATTTCATAAACGTAATTTTAACCGCTTCCGATTCTCCGCTTTCGGTTATAACGGAAACAAATACGGGGTATTCACCGTCTGCGGCGTTTTTAAATAATGATAAAAGGTCAAAGGTTCCGTCGGGTGATACCGTAATTTCGGAATCAGCCGAAAGCTTTATTGAAGTAACGCTTTCATCGGCCGAAAGCGAAAGCTTTGTCAAATCCGCCGAGGAAGGCAAAAATATATAGTATTCGCCGTCAAGAGCCGTCTGCGGACGGATAACCGTATTGGCGTCGCCGCTGTTCGCCGTGTAACAGACAGAGTTTTCCGGGCGCGGAATATCCTCGGCGGACGCCGATATAAAAAAGCAGGCGAAAAATACTAAAATAAGAGAAATAAACGGAAGTATCTTTTTCATATTCATATTCCCTTCGATTCAAATTAATGCGAGGATACCGTTATCTCACAACAAAAATCCCCCTTGCCTATATTATATAGGCAAAGGGGAACAAAGTCAATCAACAAAATTTATAAAACCGACTTTATTTTGACAGATATGCGGATATTAAAACCTTTTATCCACCTTTGAAGAAACCCTGAGAATTTTTCTCGCGTCGGCAGCGGTAATATAGCCGTCCTTATTTACGTCTGTTACCAAAAACGTTCTGTTATCGGGAGCAGGCTCGAGAAGCGCCGAGATACGGAGAGCAAGTCTTGCGTCGGCGGCATCTATCTTACCGTCGTTATTAACGTCGCCGAGAATGTATACATCGGGATCTGAAGGCTTATCGGGGTCTGTGGGTTTATCGGGATCCGTAGGTTTATCGGGGTCTGTTTTATCAACAGTTTTCTGAGCTACAATAACCTCGCCGCAGGTTCCGCAATGCTCACCGGCGGTAAGACCTGTGGAATCCTTGGTAGGAGCGACCGCCGCGTCCTCGACCTTTACATAAGGATGATCCTTGATATGTTCGGTTATTATTTCACCGTTTTCATCAAATGAATAGTAAAGACCGTTTACATTAACCGAATCGGACTTCATAAGAAGCTTGCCGTCGTCGCCGAAGGTATACTGTTTGCCGTCTATCTCGTTTACGCCCTTGAGCATATAATCGTTTTCACCGAAGTAATAGACAGCGCCGTCAATATACTGCCAGCCCGAAAGCCTTTCGTTATTGCCCCAATAATAGCAGGTGCCGTTTTGTGTGGTGAGCCAAGCGCCCTTTATGAGCTTTCCGTCGCTTCCGAATGTAAATTCAAGCGTCATATCGGTGCTTACGATTTTACGCTTGCCCGTAGCCATCTTAAAGCCGGTCTGTCTGTCGAAGTAGTACCAATAACCGTCTATCATATGCCAGCCACGCTGTTTTTCACCGGCAATGTAATAATAGTAAGCTCCGCTTTCCTTTACGAGATCGCCTTTTACAAGTTTGCCGTCCTCTCCGAAGGTATAGGTATATTTACCCAATGTCACTTTGCCGGTTAAGGGAAGTCCGTCTTCGCCGAGATAATACTCCTGACCAAACCACTGATTTACGGCAAGTTTACCGTCGTCAAGAACGTAAGCAAATTTTGTGAGCTTGCAATCGTCGTCAAATGCGTAGGTATAATCGCCTATCTTCTGCTCGCCCTTAACGGGGTTGCCGTCCTCGCCGAGATAGTATACGGCGGAATCAACATCAAGCCATCTGTTGGTTTCAACAACGCCGTCTTTAAAGCTCATGGGAAGCCCTGTAGCCTTGTTTGTAACAACGCCTGTGAAATTATCCGTAGTCATTCTGGTGCCGCATACAGAGCAATCAAGGTAACCGTTCTCATAAACAAATTTATGTCCGTTTGTCTTGCAGTCGGAATCAACTGTCTTTGTAAAGGAATCAAAAAGAACTATTGAATCGCCGCTTACGTCATATGTGTTTACGGAGAAGGACGTATCGGTTGTCGAAACGGAAACGTAAATGGACGTGTAATCATTGGTAGCCATATTGAAATGATACGCCGGATTATTCGTCACGCCGTAAGATTTTTCACCCGAACTGCCGCAAATGAAGTATGTTACGCCGTTTTCTTCGTCAATTTGGAGATCTGTCAGCGGCATTGTTCTTGTGTAGGAATGATCATGTCCGGAGAATACTGCCGTAAGTCCGACTTCCTGAGCAATCTTGGGAAGGAGTTCCGTAAGCTGTCTGTGCGAATCGCCCGTGTTGGTATTGTAGGGCGGAACGTGCTGCGTCAATATCTTCCATTTTGCGTTGGAAGCGGCTGCGTCCGCTCTGAGCCATTCGAGAGATTCGGTCAAATCGGTCTGATAGTTTATAACCGCCACATAGACATTGCCGTATGTTACCGAATAATAATTCGGGTCTGCAAGATTGTAAATCGACTGTGAAGCAATACCCGTCGGATCGCCCATATATTCATGGTTTCCGAGAACATGGATAAGGTCTGTTTTTGAAATCGTTTCGTCGGAGAATACTTTAAGTATTTCGTCCCAATGCGAATAAATATTAGCCGTTTCTATCGAGTCGCCCGTCTGGATACCGAAATCATAGTCGATACCGTCATTAGCGACCGCGTTAAGAAGATTTCTTATGTTTGTCGTATCTTCCGCCTGAATATCGCCGAAAAGGAAGAAGTTGGTGTTTCCGCCCGCGAGAGACGTGGAAAAATGTTTAATATCCGACATAATGACTCCGTCGCCTACGCGGTAAACATATTCCGTATCTTCTTTAAGTCCGGTTATCGGAACGGTATTGATTCTTGCGATATAGTTATTGTTTATATCGGCGTCTCCGAAGAACGAGAACAGTCTGTTTGTACCCTCAACCGATTTAAACGCTTTTTCACCGTTTGCATCATATGCCGATTTCTCCGCATATTCAACTATACTTGTCTTTTCTGTTGTAACGGGGTTGGAAAGCCACGCGATATTCTTGCCGGTCGATCCGTTCGGCGAAGCGTTTACAAGAACGTATGTGGGCGTGCCGTCCTCGTCACAAGCCGCTTTCGCGCTCTGCGACGAATAGCTGAACGAATACAAGCCGTCCTTTACGGCATAAACCGTGAATTTCTGAACGGAACCGCTGAAGCCGTTGTATCTGAGCATACCGTACCGATTGGTGGTTCCGATTGTTTCTCCGTTATCCGCGTTTTTGATTTCAACGTCCGCCGCTGCCTTGCCGTCAGCGTCCGTTACAAAGAACTTAGCCGTTTGCCCAATTATTAAGGGATCGGCTGTTACGGCGTAAGAAGCCTCGACGGGTACGGAAATTTCTGCCGAAGCGAACGTAGTTGTCACAATGGACGGGTCGCTGAATACGATGCCTCCCTCAAGAACTCTGTAAGTGTAGCTCTTGCCTTCCGCTGTGTTATAGGGAATATTTACGGTAATTGTCGCGATATTGTCCCATTCGGCGTCGGTATCGGTTACAGCATCTCCCGTCGCCTTTATATTGAGATTGAGAAGTCCCGTCGCGGGGTCGTATGTGTATTCGCCGCCGAAGCCCTCGGTATAATTTATTTTAAGAGCCTCCAAAGACGTTACGATACCGCTGTCAAGCTTGATGCTCGCGCTTACCTCTTTAACCTTTGTAATATCGTTGGATTCAACGGCAAGAGTATAATCGGAATTAAGAATACATTTATCCGTAACAGCCGACACCTTTACCGTCGGGTAAGCTACGCCGCCCTTAACCGTGAAATATCTTGTTTCTGTAGTTTCGTTATTGAATCCGTCACGAATAAGAATCTTTACGGAGTGAAGTCCGTCCGCAAGAGTTGTATAGTAACGAACCATGCTGTCTCCGGGAAGAATGAAGCAGTTTTCTTTGTCCGACGTTACGTCCTTACCGTCGATATAAACTCTTACGTTGTCAAAGTTGATGCCTGTTGTATATTTGTTCTGAACGTCATGGAACGATGATTCAATGCTTACCTCGTTCGTATTGACAACTGTGTTGCTCGCAATATCTACCATATTGTCGCCGGTTGAAGAACCGACTTTGATATTGTCTATAACGGGATTATCCGTATCGTCGGTATTCGCGCCGTAAACGAACTGTACGTTATCAACAAATACGTAACCTTTAAGATCCGCCTGATTTACGGACTTTTTGTTGAGAACCTTAGTGTCGTTGCCTTCCTCGTCCTTTTCGTAACCGCCGGTGACAGCCCAGAAACCGTGCTCGTTTCCTTCGGGTTTAAGACACATAAGACGTATCGTACCGCCGCGCGAGAAAGTAAACGGAGCCTGACCGTCTATCGTACCCTCGACATATTTCCAGCCGTTCCAGTTGATGCCGCCTATACCGTCTTCGGAGTCTTTTCTCTGAGTGGTTAAATCGCACTGTTTGTTTACGCCGGTGGCGTCGGAATAGTACATTCTGAGCCAGAGGTTGGGAGTGCCTTCGGGAGCGTATACCCACATACCGAGTCCTGTGGGATTTCCTTCAATCGGCGCGCTCGATTCGTTCGGACCGAAGCATACGCCGTCGGTATTGCCGTTCCACTGCGTAAAGTCATACGATATTTTTAACGCGTGCGAACCGTGTCTTACCTCGCCGCTGTCCATATCAATAATCTCGGCGTTACCCTGTGCGCCTCTGTTGTAGGTCATAATCATATGAGTGGTTACGCCCTCAACGTAATCCTCGCCGTTGTAAGCGTTTGTTCCGTCAAATATTCCGTGAGCGATTTGATAATCGTCGGGATTTTCAAAGTCCCAAACTATTGACGGAAGTTTACCGATTACCGCTATAATCGAAGCGGAAACGTCTTCGTTAAATTTGGAAGTCGCCGTAATTCTTCCCGTTACGGAATTCGAATCCGATGTTTTAAACGTGTTGCCGTTAAACGAACCCATACTGTTGCCCTCGTCGGGAGCGTATGTGTATCTGTCCTTATTATTGGGATCTTCCGGGTCGGGAGTAGCTATCTCCTGTTTCCAGATAATGTCGCCCACGTTAAAATGTACCTCTCTGTTGAGATACGTAACGTGTATGCCGAAATTCGTTTCAGCCTCAAAGCCAAGGCTTACCTCGTCGTTTTCAAACGAAATTTTATCGGGAGATCTGACCTCAATTGAAGTCGAACCCCTTGCAACGCCGTTTACGGTGTAGTTTACAACAACTTGACCCTCTTTACCGTTTGAAACGAATTTACCGTCGGAAATTGTTCCGTACGAATCGTCGGCAAGAGTGAGAACGCCGTTTTCGGGAAGAGCGACCGCCGCACCCGAAGAATCCGCGCCTGTTGCCGTAAATTCAACCGTCGAATAGGGAGTGTAAACCTCGTTGTTTGGCAATATGTTCGCATGGCTGAACTGACCGTCGGGAGCGGCGTTTGAATAAACGAGGATAGCGCTTGAAACGGTTCTGTCAACGCCGTCCGAAGGAGAGTTGAGTATTGAATAAGTGCTGTCGCCTTCATGCTGCGAAATCATTGTCGCCGAGCCGCCGCCGTCAAGCTGCAAGGCGTAAATACAGCCGAGAGCGCGCATTTCTTCGGCGCTTTCCGCCAAAGTCTGTCCGCAGGAGTCGGGAGCCTGTCTGCCGTCGGCGGTAACGAAAATCACCGAACCGTCGTTCTTAACGCCTACCGTTGTTCTCGGATTTACGCTTGTATCGCCTTTAATAAGCTCAACAACTTCTCCGTTTTTGAGTATGACGTTCGGACCGCCGATAAGCTGCTCCGCCTGAGCCATTTTTTCGGCGTAATCCGCGTCGCTCGCGTCCCTGATAACGGCGGTGCCGTCTTTAAGGATAGCGAAATACGGCCATGATGCGTTTTTATTGTACACATTGCCGTTCATAACAAGCGAGCCCGTGGGGGCGCCGGTCTGCATATTGAAGTAGTCGCCGTTAACGCCCGCTATGATTTTAAAATTACTGTCTTTCTTAATTTCTTTGTAATACTTTTCCGCGGCAGCCGCCTGATCTCTTACAGTCTGCATGCCCCAGGAGGGGGACGTCGAAAGATCGTTCATGTAATTCTTGTAGCTCGCAAGAACGCCTACGTTGGGATTTTTGACGTCAACCTCAATAGCAAAGCTTCTTACCTGATTTGAACCGTCTTTGTTGTGCGTAACGATGTGAGATTCCGTTACGCCGGGCACTACGTTGTAATCCGTCTTGCTGGTAAGGCGGGTATTTGAACCGAACTTCGATTCATCTACCGTAATCGCCGCGAACGCCGTAAGGGGCGACATTGCCGAAAACAGCATTACTACGGAAATAAGCAACGCAAGCGCGCTTTTTAAATGTCTTGTCGTTCTCATAATGTTTTATCCTTTCCTTATTTTTTTGCATAAAATATGCAAATACGTTTAACATAGCTCGACCATGCATCAAACCGCCTACGGCATTGCGGCAACATATAATTGTACATGGCTCCCGTTATGTCAAACTAGGGAAGCACTGATTAAATTGAACGTGCAGATTGCGCCGTCAGATTTTTCGTCAGATTGCCAAAAGCGACGAAGGAATACTGACGTATTTCAAGGAGTTTTTGGCGAAAATGACGGAAAATATGCAAACAAGATGTGCGTTCAGCCCGTAGGGCGTGATTTATTCAGTGGTTCCCTAATCCGAAACACCCGAAATTTCAGTTTTTTCATAGTGTTTCGAGCTTATTATAACTTAAAGAAACCGAAATGTCAACAAGATAATATTTAATCAAAAGTAATATTCTGACGATTATTCTCTTACGGAAATAATATT
>CANRNI010000050.1 GCA_947631945.1 uncultured Clostridia bacterium | reverse complement strand
TGGCAAAAATGACGGGAAATCTCGGTGCAGATGCGCGGCAAAGGCGGTAGCCGTTAATTGTGCGGTATTGCCTTAAGGCAGCGCCGTTTTTCCAATCATTTATCATTTACTTTTATTCTCCCTGCCAACTATAATATAGGCAGTACCGCATAATTATTGTCGTACATATGCACGTAGGATTTTCCATCGGAATAGCCAAAAATGACATTGGAACACTGACGTATTTCGAGGAGTTTTTGGCACATATAATGAAAAATCCGCAAGCATATGTGCGGCGAAAAGGCATTAGTCTCTGATTTGCGGTATTGCCTATAGCAAAAACCGGCGGAGGAGATTTATTTTGAAAAAAATTAAAAACGATACGGTATATAAGACCGAAAATTTTTTAACGGGCGATAAATTTTCGTTCGCGTTTCTTACGGCGGCATTCGGAATGCTTCTTGTTTATTCATTTATACAAAATCCGGCCGATTATACTATAAGCCTTATCGGAACGCAGCACCCGACGCTGTTTTTCATTGTCTGCGCAATCATGAGCGCGGCTACGGCAGTTAATATGATTCAATTTGAAAAAAGCTCGGGACTAAACGGAAAATTTTGGGCCTTTGCAACATATTTTATAAACGCGGCTATGACAGCGGCTTCTGTAACTCAAACGGAGGAATATGTAAAATATCTTACAGAGTTTCACTGGGTGTGTGCGCTTTTGTTTATGGCGGTGAATCCGATAATAATACTCATTTGCTCCGTTAAACGGATAAAGAGCGGACAAAGAAAATACATAAAGGCGTTCCGCGTATTCATGCCGATTTATTTTTACGACCTTATATATATTTTGCGTTCATTTGTATTTTTCGGCGTTTCGGACGGTAAAAACGGAATTATGGAGATAATCCCGATATTCACAACGCTTATATTGCTGTTTCTGTTTAATCACACAAAAATATACGATTGAAAAATCGCTTAAATCTACACTTAGGGTGTGTCTATACAAACAGATATGTGCAGACATACCCTAAAAAAGACCGACTCCGTCCGGCGTTTTGCCGAACGGAGTTAACTAAAATACTAAGGAAACACTGAATAAATCACGCCTAACGGCTAAACGCACATCTTGCCCCGATATTTTCCGTCATTTTTGCCAAAAGCTCCTTGAAATACGTCAGTATTCCTGCGTCGCTTTTGACAATCTGACGAAAAATCTCATGGTGCAATCTGCACGTTTGATTTAATCAGTGTTTCCCTAATTTTTAGAAAAATATGGCTTGTTCAGTACAGAAATAAATTACACGCTGAAAAGCATATCGCTGTAGGTGGGATACGGCATAAACTCGTCGGACATATCCACCTCGATTTCGTCGGCGACCGCGCGCAGCTCCGTCATCGCGTTGATAAGCGTATCCTTTGTATAGTCCGCGAGAGGCTGTCCCTCCTCAACGTCTTTAGCGCCGATTATCGCGGCTTCAAGAGCGTCGAGCTTCTTATACATTATATTAATAAGCTTTGTGAGTTTATCGGCAAGAATAAACGCGGCGTCGTTCGTGGTATCTATTCCGATTGATTTCTTTACGGCCACCGAATTTGAGAGCGAAGTCGAGTAATTGATTGCGGCGGGGAGAAGCTGTTTCTTTGCCATTTCAACCATAGTAAGAGCCTCTATGTTAATAGTCTTGCAGTAATTCTCCGTCAAAATCTCATATCTCGAGATGACCTCTACCTCCGTAAATATATGATGTTTTACAAACAGGTCGATATTTTTCTGAAGCTTATAATACGGAAGCGCGTCTGCGGTTGTTCTCAGATTCAAAAGTCCTCTCTTTTCGGCTTCTTCTACCCATGCTTCGTCATAGCCGTTGCCGTTGAATATTATCCTCTCATGCTCTTTGAACTCTCTCTTGCAAATTGCCATAACGGTATCATCGACATTATCGGCTTTTTCAAGCTCATCGGCAAATAGTGAAAGCGATTCCGCTACGATTGTGTTAAGTATAATATTGGGTCCCGCTATGGAGAACGTGGAACCGAGCATACGGAACTCAAACTTATTGCCGGTAAACGCGAAAGGAGAGGTTCTGTTTCTGTCTGTCGTGTCCTTCATGAAATCGGGGAGAACGTCAACGCCGGTCTGCATTGGAACTCTTTCAACGTTTGAAAAATCCTTTTCCTCGTTCTTGATAGCGTCAACGACTTTTGTAAGGTCGTCGCCGAGGAAGATTGAAACTATAGCGGGAGGCGCTTCGTTTGCGCCGAGACGGTGGTCGTTGCCGGCATTCGCGACCGATATTCTCATAAGATCCTGATAATCATCGACAGCCTTTATTACAGCCGCGAGGAAAATAAGGAAAGTTTTGTTCGACTTGGGGTCTTTTCCGGGGTCGAGCAAATTTTTGCCTTTGTCGGTGGAAATCGACCAGTTATTGTGCTTGCCGCTTCCGTTTACGCCCGCGAACGGCTTTTCATGGAGCAGACAGGCAAGACCGTGTCTTTTCGCGACCTTTTTCATAATTTCCATTGTAAGCTGGTTGTGGTCGGTCGCGACGTTAGTTGTCGAAAATACGGGAGCGAGCTCATGCTGAGCCGGAGCGACTTCATTATGCTCCGTTTTGGCGAGTATGCCGAGCTTCCATAATTCCTCGTTAAGATCCTGCATATATTCCATAACTCTCGGTTTGATTGCGCCGAAGTAATGGTCGTCCATCTCCTGACCCTTGGACGGCTTCGCGCCGAAAAGAGTTCTGCCCGTAAGAATAAGGTCCTTTCTCTTGTCGTAAAGCGCTCTGTCGATAAGGAAATATTCCTGTTCGGGTCCCACGGTCGAGGTAACTCTTTTCGCGGGTTCACCCAAAAGCCCCAGCACTCTCACAGCCTGCTTGCTGAGCTCCTCCATAGAACGCAGGAGTGGCGTTTTTTTATCGAGAACCTCGCCCGTATACGAGCAGAACGCTGTTGGAATACAAAGCGAATCCTCTTTGATGAATGCATATGAAGTCGGGTCCCACGCCGTATATCCTCTCGCTTCAAACGTGGCTCTTATGCCGCCCGAGGGAAAGCTTGATGCGTCGGGCTCGCCCTTGATAAGCTCTTTGCCCGAAAACTCCATGATTACCTTGCCGCCCGGAGCCGGAGAAATAAAGCTGTCGTGTTTTTCAGCCGTAATGCCTGTCATGGGCTGGAACCAGTGTGTATAATGCGTAGCGCCCTTGCTTATTGCCCAGTCTTTCATAGCGTGAGCGACCGCGTTCGCAAGCGTGATATCAAGCTCCTTGCCCTCCTCAATAGTCTTGTGGAGCGATTTATAAACCTCTTTGGGAAGAGTTTCTCTCATAACCTCATCGTTAAAAACAAGGCTGCCGAACATTTCGGGAACATTCTTTGACGCCATAATGAAAATCTCCTTTTATATAGTCTTTTAATTCAACCAAAAAATAAAACGACGCCGGGGACATACCCCCAGCGCCGTTGCTGTTGATGTTATCATTATATAACCGAAAAAATAATTTGTCAAGGAATTTCGGGCTTTTCAGCGATAAATACAAAGATTGTTTTTTACGGTTTTAATTTATAGTTTAATTTAACAACAAAAAAGCGTGGAACCAATCAATAAAAAAACGAGCTCCTATTAATCTATATTTGTTAATTCCTTTATCGCATCAAAATCGAACAGCGTTTTTTCATCTATCTTTAAGGTTCTGCAAATTCTGAATATCAGGTCGAGCGACGGACGGTGCTTGGCAACCTCAATGCCGCTCATATGGCTGCGGCTGATATCAAGTCTTTCAGCCAAATTTTCCTGAGTTAAATTCCGAAGCCGTCTGTAATATGCTATAGATTCTCCGAGCTTTATATATTTTATATCGTCTGAAATGCCGAATTGTTCCATAAATATTTCCCCGAATATATTTATAGATAATATTATATACACAGTGTTACGAACAATAAACAACATAATACAAGTCATAATGTTCTTAATATATATCATATCCTAAAAATAAATCTATTATAAGGAGTGTTGTTCTATGATATTTAAGATGCGGACATACAGCCTTATTTATTTTCAGAATAGTTTTTCAAATATTTATTGACAAAATGTGTATAATAATATATAATGTATTATAACAATTTAATCCCAAAGTAAAAACCAAGACGGGAAGAGTAATTCACTGCGATTGGCACAGAGAGCCGCCTATGCTGGGAACGCGGCGCATAGCTTTGAATGAAGAACATCTCCGAGTTTCTGTCCGAAAGTTTTTTACGGCGTATGTTATACGGCTAAAAAACAAGTAGATTCAGACGCGTAGGCGCGTTACAGCCGAACGGTATATTATAAAATATTATAGATTAGTGTAAGTTTTATATAATATATCTGCCGAGAGGGCGTTAAAACAACGCCTATGTGGGTGGTACCGCGGAAGTTTCGCTTTCGTCCCCGATTGGGACGAGGCGCTTTTTTTATTTAGGAATTAGGAATGAGGAATTAGGAATTATCGGAACGCCTTCGGCGTTAATTTTAATATGGGATTTATTATGAAAGAAAATAATATAGTAGTTGAAAAAAGTTTATGCTTTGCGAAACGTATTATTAAGCTTCATAAATATCTTGTTTCGGAAAAGAAAGAATATATAATTTCAAATCAAATTACTCGTTCGGGAACAAGTATAGGCGCAAATATAGCGGAAGCCGAATGTTCGATGAGTCAAAAAGATTTTCTCGCAAAGATGTATATTGCTTATAAGGAGTGCGCTGAAACTCAGTATTGGCTCAGGTTGCTTTTTGAAACAGAATATTTAGATAGCAATCAATATGAATCAATAAAATCCGATTGCGACGAATTAAAAAAAATTTTGTCAAGTATTACAAAAACTATAAACACCAATAAATAAGAAATTTCGGAATAAGAATTTGGTATGATGTTTTATATGATGTTTTCCGCAGGAAAACCACCGATAATTCCTCATTCCTAATTCCTAATTCCTAATTAAAAAGGGGTTGATGCGGTTTGCGCAGAACAATTTATTGCGGAGAAGTCCGCGAAGCTAACATCGGGCAGAGGGCTGTCTGCTGCGGATGGATGCTTACAAAACGCGATATGGGCGGCGTTATTTTCGTTGACCTGAGGGACCGCGAGGGTGTGCTTCAGGTTGTTTTCAACGCCCGAAATTTAAAGGAAGATGAATTTAAAATCGCCGAGGGATTGAGAAATCAGTCGGTCATACTCGTCGAGGGCAATATAAGGCTGAGAGACGAGGAAACGATAAATCCCAAGATTGAGACGGGTACCGTCGAGCTTATGGCGGAGCATATTGAGCTTATCTCCACGTCGGAGCCGCTTCCGTTTTCCCTTGACGACGATGAAATTGTCCGCGAGGATTTAAGGCTCAAATACAGGTTCCTCGATTTGCGCCGCCAACCGATGATAAAAAATCTCAGATTCCGCCACAAAATTCAGAAAGTAACCCAGGATTATCTCGACAACGACGGCTTTATCTGCGTGGAAACGCCCATGCTGATGAAATCCACTCCCGAGGGCGCGAGAGATTACCTCGTTCCTTCGAGAGTTCACCCGGGGACGTTTTACGCTCTGCCGCAGTCGCCGCAGATATTCAAACAGATGCTTATGGTCGGCGGAATTGATAAATATTACCAGGTGGCGAGGTGCTTCCGCGACGAGGATTTGCGCGCCGACCGTCAGCCCGAGTTTACCCAGGTCGATATGGAAATGTCGTTCGTCGAGCAGGAAGACGTTCTCATACACCTTGAAAAGCTGTTTAAATATATTTTCAAAGAGACGATGGGAAAAGAGGTCGGATATACGTTCCCGCGCCTTACATGGACTTACTGTATGGACGTTTACGGAAGCGACAAGCCCGACCTGCGCTTTGATTTGCCGATTGTTGATATAAGCGAAATCGCGAAGGTGTGCAGCTTTTCCGTTTTCAGAAAGGCTGTTGACGACGGCGGCGTTGTAAGAGCGATAAACGTAAAAGGCGGCGCCGAATTTACAAGAACGGTTATAGAAAATCTTACCGAAAAGGCGCTTTCTTACGGCGCGAAAGGTATGGCGTGGATAATGCTCCGTCCCGACGGCGAAATCTATTCTCTCCTAAACAAATTCTTCTCGAAAGAGGACATCGACGCTATAATCAAGGCCGTAAAGGCCGAGCCGGGCGATTTTATTCTCTTCTGCGCCGACAAATTAAAGACCGTCAGACGCGTTTTGGGTTCTCTGCGTCTTGACGTCGCCGATATTATGGATTTGAGAAAAGACAACGATTACAAATTCCTTATCGTCACTGATTTTCCGCAGTTCGAGTGGAGCGATGAGGAAAACCGCTTTATGGCTACTCATCATCCGTTCACAATGCCGTATGAGGAGGATATTCGGTATCTGCTTTCCGACCCCGGCAGAGTAAGGGCGCAGGCATATGACGTTGTTCTCAACGGCGTTGAGCTCGGTTCGGGTTCCGTAAGAATACACCGTCCCGATGTTCAGACGAAAATGTTCGAGGCACTCGGCTTCGACGACGAACAGATAGAAAGCCGTTTCGGATTTATGGTCAACGCCTTTAAGTACGGTACGCCGCCTCACGCGGGCTTCGCGTTCGGTCTTGACAGGCTTGTAATGCTCCTTACGGGCGCGGAATCGTTAAGAGACGTTATAGCATTCCCGAAAATCAAGGACGCTTCCTGCCCGATGACGGGCGCGCCCGATTTCGTCGATAAAGAACAGCTCGAAGCTCTCAAGCTCGGAATGTTCGCCCAAGACGGACAGGACGGGCAAGCCTCCGGCAAAAAAGCAAAAAAAATAGACATCGACGTTGACAACGTCGCGAATCTCGCGAAATTGAAGCTCACGCCGGAAGAAAAAAAATCAATGAAAACGGAGCTTGGCGCAATCATAGATTTCGCAGACAAGCTCGCGGGAATAAATACCGACGGCGTTCCGATAACGGCGCATATCGTTCCGATAAACAATGTTTTCAGAGAGGACACGGTTACTAACAAGCCGAACCGCGACGCGCTTCTTGCCAACGCACCGACAAAAGAGGACGGATATATGACCGTTCCGAAAACGTTTGAATAAAGGAGGAAACAGTATGAACATTACGGATTTAACGGTAAAAGAGCTTTCCGAAAAGCTCAAAAGCAGAGAGATTTCCTCCTTGGAAGCGACAAAAGAATATTTTGATAAAATAGAAAAAACCGACGGTGAAATCAACGCATACGTGCGTCTTACAAGAGACGCTGCGGTCAGGCAGGCGGAGGAAGCCGATAAAATAATAGCCGAAGGCAAGGCGACCCCGCTGACGGGCATACCCTACGGAATGAAGGACAACATCTGCACAAAGGGCAGCGTTACGTCATGCGCATCTAAAATGCTTGAAAATTTCAATCCGCCTTACGATGCGTTTGTAACAAAAAAAATGCTCGGCGAAAACGCGATAATGCTCGGCAAAACGAATATGGACGAATTCGCGATGGGCTCCACAACGGAAAATTCCGCGTTTAAGGTTACGAAGAATCCGAGGAACACCGAAAGAGTGCCGGGCGGCTCGTCGGGAGGTTCGGCGGCGGCCGTAGCGGCAAACGAAGCGGCTTTTACGCTCGGTTCCGACACGGGCGGTTCAATTCGACAGCCTGCGGCGTTCTGCGGAGTAGTCGGCTTCAAGCCAACCTACGGCACAGTATCGAGAAACGGCCTTGTGGCGTTCGCGTCGTCGCTCGACCAGATAGGACCGCTCACAAAAAACGTTGAGGACGCGGCAATCGTGCTTAACGCTGTGGCGGGTCACGACGCTCTTGATTCGACGTCCGTTGACAGAGCTTACGACGATTTTACATCGGAAATGACAATGGGCGTTAAGGGCATGAAAGCGGCTCTGCCCAAAGAATATTTCGGCGAGGGCATAAATCCCGAAGTAAAAGAGGCGGTTATGAACGCCGCGAAAGCGTTTGAGAAAATGGGCGCGGAAATCGAGGAGGTCTCCATTCCCGCAATGGAGTACGCTCTGCCCGCTTATTATGTAATTTCATCGTCCGAAGCGTCCTCGAATCTCGCAAGGTTCGACGGCGTCCGTTACGGCTACAGGGCTGACGGCGAATATGAGGACATGGACGATTTTTACAAAAACACAAGAAGCGAGGGCTTCGGAAAAGAGGTCAAACGCCGCATTATGCTCGGCTCGTTCGCCCTCTCGTCGGGTTACTACGACGCTTACTACAAAAAGGCGCTCCAGGTCAGAACACTTATCATCAATGATTTCAACAAAATATTTGAAAAGCACGATTTTATAATTTCTCCCGTAGCTCCGACCGTCGCATACAAAATCGGTGAAAAGATGGCGGCTCCCGTTGAAATGTATCTTGGCGACATATACACGGTACCTGTGAACATCGCGGGACTTCCGGCGATTTCAATGCCGTGCGGAAATGATTCCGAGGGACTTCCTATAGGTATGCAGCTTATAGGAAAAGCGTTTTCCGAAAAGACGCTTATAAGAGCGGGCTACGCTTTTGAAAAGGAGGGACTTTAATTGAATATGATAAAGGATTACGAGATGGTCATAGGACTTGAAGTCCACTGCGAGCTCGGAACAAACACAAAAATTTTCTGCGGCTGTCCCACGTCGTTCGGCGCGGAGCCGAATACTCAGTGCTGTCCCGTATGTATGGGAATGCCGGGTACTCTGCCGGTACTCAATAAGCAAGTAGTCGAATACGCGATAAAGGCGGGAATGGCGACAAACTGCACTATAGCGAGATATTCAAAGCAGGACAGAAAAAATTATTTTTATCCCGATTTGCCGAAAGCGTACCAAATTTCGCAGTATGATTTACCGCTGTGCGAACATGGCTGGCTTGAAATCGAAAGCGAAAACGGAACGAAGAAAATAGGTATAACAAGAATACACATCGAGGAGGACGCGGGCAAGCTCGTCCATGTTCCCGGCAAGGGTACGATGGTGGACTGCAACCGCTGCGGAGTACCTCTTATAGAGATAGTTTCGGAGCCCGATATAAGAAGCGCGGAGGAGGCCGTAGCGTACTTCAAAAAACTCAGGGCGATAATACTTTATACAGGCATATCCGATTGCAAAATGCAGGAAGGCTCGATGCGCTGCGACGTAAATCTTTCCGTTAGGAAAAAGGGAACGGAAAAATTCGGAACAAGAACGGAAATGAAGAACCTCAACTCATTTACGTTTATTCAAAAAGCGATAGAATACGAATACAAAAGGCAGGTTGAGGAGATAGAAAAGGGCGGCGTTATCGTTCAGGAAACAAGGCGTTACGACCAGTCGAGCGGAAAAACCTACTCGATGCGCAAAAAAGAGGACGCGAACGATTACCGCTATTTTCCCGACCCCGATTTAGCGCCGATAGTTATGCCCGAGGAAAAGCTCAAAGAACTGAAAGCGTCTATCCCTACCCTGCCCGACGAGCGTAAGAAAAAATACGTCGATTCGTTTGGGCTTACTCCGTACGACGCCGAGCTTATCACAAACGATATGGCAACGGCCGATTACTTTGAAGAAGCCGCCTCGGAAACGGAATATCCTAAAATCTTGGCGAACCTGATTATTGCCGAAGTCATGAAGCTTTACGACACGGAAAACGGCTCGATAGTTATAGCCCCATCGCATATGGCGCAGATAGCCGAAATGCAGGGAAACGGCGATATAAACAGCTCCGTAGCGAAAAAGATTATAAAATCTCTCCGGGATAACGACGGGGACGCACGCGAATACGTCAAAGAGAATAATTTGGGACAAATAAACGACGAAGCTCTGTTAAGGTCATATATAAACGAAGCCGTGGAAAAGAATCCCAAATCGGCGGCCGACTATAAAAAGGGCAAAACCGCCGCTGCCAAAGCCATTATGGGTCAGGTCATGTCAAAAACTCAGGGCAGGGGCAATCCGATTCTTATTGACAGACTTCTTACCGAGATTTTAAACTCGCTGAAATAATTCGGAATAATGAAGATTTTTAAAAGATTTATTTTTGCCGCCGTATTTATGATGCTGCCGACTGTTATAATGACGTCGGCGGCGTATACGGCGTTTGCGTCGTCCGAGGGCTTTACCGTGGACAAACTAAGCTATACCGCCGATTTAAGAAGCGACGGCAGCGCGCTTATAACCGAGGAATGGACGCTTACATTCGACGAAACGGGCGCCGACGGCTTCGACAGGGAAATCGACATTATCGACGATAATTTTGAAAGGATATCGGGAATAAGCGATATGTCCGTTTCGGTAGACGGAAATATATGCAGCGAGGAAAGCTCCGATTCTCTCAGAAAAGGCACATATACATTTGCAAAGACTGCGGACGCGTATTTTATAAGCTGGTATATGCCGTCAAAAAACGAAACGCGCGTTTTTTCCATGAGGTACATTGTTTCCGACGCTGTCAAGCTGTATAACGAAAGAGCGTACTTTTACTGCCGAGCCGTAAACGAGAACAGCGGCCGTCTTTGCAAGAACGTTACTGTTACGGTAAACACGCCGGTTAACTGCTTTTCGGAGGATTTTGAAATAATAGAATCGGGTTCTCTCGCCGGAGAAAAATCGGACGGCCATGTTACGTTCTTTACCGGCAACTCAGTAGGACTTGTAAAAATAGGAATTACTATGCCGCAGAGCGTTTTTGATACGGAATCGCTCACTCTCATAGTTGACGACAATACCTCCGAGACTGCCGTTTGCATAACCGCGGCTGTTATTCTTCTGCTGTTCGCCGTGCTTTTTATTATTTATATCTGTAATTATAAAAAAATATTTACGTCATACTGGAAAAGAAAACGAACAAAAAAGGCAGGAAACGAAGCGTCGTATACGGCGAGAGAGCAAACGTTCAAGCGTTTCGGTCCCGCCGAAATCATAAACACGGTAACGGAAAGTCCGCCTAACAGAGCCGATTTATTTATAGTAACGCTGCTTGACCTTGTAAGGCGCGGTTATATTACGGCATCAAAAGACGGCTTCTCGGCAAGTGAGATTTCCGATTCCGACGAATTTTTGCGGCCGCTTAATAAAAATGAAAAAAGGGTCATAAAAATATTTTCATCAGAAAGATGGAAAAGGCTTATAAAATCGCCGGAGAGCTTTTATAAGGAGGTCGAGAGCTTTAACAGAAGCGTGGGATATATTCCGCCGTCGGCTTCTTTTTCACCATCTGCGAGAAAATATATAGGTTACTGCTTCGATATGGTGCTTTCCGCAAGGGACAGCGAATTTATTCCGCCCGAGGAAATATCCGACGACTTTTTCGGCAGACAAAAATATAACGTTTCCGACCTCGTAATATCGCTTATAAGTGAATATGAAAGAACCGATGAACGTTACAAAAAAGCCGAAAATACCCGTTTTAAGCGTGATATGTTTATGTTCAGGCAGATATACGACGAGGGCAAAGCATTGACCGAAAGCGAAAAAGAGGACACGCCGGACAAATAGTGAATACCTTACAAGGCAATACTTGACTTTTTTTCCTAAATAATGTATTTTATACTGTAAGAAGGAAAAATTTTAAGAAAGGAACGATACAAGGAACAAAATACCGCGTTGCGCATTTTTGTGAAACCGATGTATCGCAGGAAATTTATTATGAAAAAAAGAATTATCGCGTTAACCGCCGCGCTCGCGTTGATTGCGAGCTTCGCTTTTACGGCACACGCCGCAACTCCCGAAATTATTTACGAATCGTCGTATGACGCGGATACCAATCTTGTAGCTGTAGACATTTATGTTAAAAACGCGTTGGGAACGGAGTCGGCCGATTTATCATTGGCGTTTGACAGCGAAATGTTTGAATATGACAGTAACACGGAATATTCCGACAGCGAGGCGATGATAATTTCGGGTCTTGTTCCGGGCGACAACGGACTTTGCACCTGCTCTTTTGTATTTTCCGAATCATGCGCCGAAAGCGACCTTGACGAAAACGGGAATCTGCAGCTTGTTCAGTTTAAATTCAAACCTCTCGGTGAGGATTTTGATATCAACGATTTTACGCTTTGGGCAACGTCGTACGATATTAAAGATGTGGGAAGCATTTTAAATAGCATTAAAATGCAGGGCGATGAAAAAAAGCGCGCCGAACATACAATGCAGGTCACAATAAAGAATAACGCAAACAATGCGGACGGCAATAACGCAAACGCCGACGGCAACGACGGCGTCAGCGATTCATCATCTTCGGAATCTTCAAAATGGTATATATACGTTGTTTCGGGCGTTCTTGCCGTAGCCGCGATAGCCGGAATCGCGTTGATTGCCGTAAAGAGCGGAAAGGGCGAAGACGAGGACGACGAGGACAGCGACGATAAAGACGATAAAACCGAAAAAACAGTCGAAACCGAAAAAGCCAATGAACCGGAAGAAAGCGTTGAAAACACAGGAAACGATGAAACCATTGAAAACATTAAAAACAATGAAAATGAGTCCAAACCTACCGTTCAAGACGGCAGCAACGCCGATACCGATAATAAAACGAAATAAGTAATGCTTTCTTAAATAAAGCAAAACTTGTGTTAACACTGATTAAATCTCATGGTGCAATCTGCACGTTCGATTTAATCAGTGTTTCCTTAATGAAATGCTCAATTTTTATGTTCGCAGGATAATTGTTTATAGGTTGCAGCAATAATAACAGCGGAAACAATCGCCGTCAGAATATCGGAGACCGGCATGGAGTACAGCACGCCGTCAAGGCCGAAAAACACAGGTAAAAGGAGCGCAAAGCCGACGCCAAACACAATCTCGCGAATCATGGAAAGCATCGTCGAGGCAACCGCCTTTCCCATCGCCTGAAGAAAAATAAATGTCGCTTTATTTAGGCAGGCAAAAACAATCATGCAAAGATAAACCCGAAATGCTTTGACAGCAAATTCTGTATAATAGACGCTTTCGTTTGCCGAACCGAAAATACCAATCAGCTGACGGGGCAAAAATTCTACGACAAGCAGGGCGATTAAGCCGACGGCTGCCTCACAGGTTAGTAACAGCGAAAAAAGCTTTTTGACCCGCTCATGACGGTTTGCTCCCATGTTGTATCCCACAACCGGAATACACCCCGCCGCCATGCCGATGACGACGGAAATCACAATCTGAAACACCTTCATGACAATCCCCACAACGGCCATCGGAATCTGCGCATAGATTTCCTGCCCGAAAACAGTATCCAGCGCACCGTATTTGCGAATCATATTGTTGATTGCCGCCATAGCCGCCACCAGAGATATTTGAGAAAGAAAACTGCAAATTCCCAGCGACAGCGTTTGACATGCAATTTCTTTATTCCGGCAAAAATCCCGTTTGGATAATTTCACGGACTTTGTATGCAGGATATACAGGAGCGCAAGCAGAGCCGTCGCAATTTGACCGATGACCGTCGCCACGGCGGCGCCCATCATTCCCCAGTGAAAACAGAAAATAAAGATAGGGTCGAGAATAATATTCAGAATTGCTCCAAGCAGCGTAGAAATCATCGCAAATTTGGGACTTCCGTCCGCGCGGATAATGGGATTCATTGCCTGACCGAACATATAAAACGGGATACCGAGAGAAATATAAAAGAAATATTCTTTTGAAAGCGCAAAGGTTTCCTCATTGACGGTTCCTCCAAATACCGTGATAATCGGCGTGGAGAAAAGAAGATACGCACCGCAGAGCAAAACGCTGCTGACGATAGTCATCAGCACAGACAGTCCGATACTGTTTCCTGCGGCGTTTTTATTTCCCTTTCCAAGATTCAAGCTGACAAAAGCGCAACAGCCGTCCCCAATCATAACGGCAATGGCAAGCGCAATGACCGTTAAGGGAAACACCACGGTATTGGCAGCGTTGCCGTAAGAGCCGAGATAACTTGCATTGGCGATAAAAATTTGGTCAACGATGTTGTAAAGTGCGCCAACGAGCAGCGAGATAATACAGGGTACTGCATATTTACCCATGAGTTTACCCACCTTTTCCGTGGCAAGATAAGATTGATTTTGTTCCATAGTGTACCTCCTAATAAACGCAAAAACGGCGCAAGTCCCAAAGTTGGACTTACGCCGTTTCAGCTACACACAAACAATTATTATATCATAAATTCTGCTTTTTTGCAAGGGTAATTATGCACAAATTATTTGGGGCAACACCGCACAATTAGCGGCTGCCGCCTTTGCCGCGCATCTGTACCGAGATTTTCCGTCATTTTTACCAAAAGTTCCTTGAAATACGGCAGTATTCCTGCGCCCTCGTTCTCGCAAGCTCTGTATCGTTCGTTTCCGCGCGAGCGCGAAAACATCACTCACGTCGCTGCTCGTCCTCTCCCCAAAAAGTCTGTCGGCTTTTCGGGGCCCCCTCCATGGCAATCTGACGAAAAATCTCTTGGCACATCTGCACGACAATAATTATGCGGTGTTGCCTTAGAGTATTCACACTAATACAATAGCGGATTTTTGAGCAAAATTCCGGTCGGACAAGGCAAAAATCCGCAGGAATACTTTACGTATTTCAAGCATTTTTAATCGAAATTTTGACGAAAAGACGTAATCCGTGCTTAGTGTGAACATATTCTAATCGGAAACTACTCGGCAAGTGATATCAATACTGCCAAAAGCCGATTTTTTTCATACATTTATTGACGGTTCTGCCGGCGATTCTGTTAGCTTTTTCCGCGCCTTTTTTCGCACATTCCGTAAGATACGCTTTATCGTTTATAAGCTTTTCGTATTCGGTTCTGAGGGGTTTTAATTCCTCCGCGACGGCTTCCGCGACGGCTGATTTGAAATCTCCGTAGCCCCTGCCCGCAAACTCATCGGTAATCTGCTCATAAGTTTTACCTGTGCAGACTGAATATATTTCCATAAGATTGCTTACTCCGGGCTTCGATTCGCTGTAATAAACGCTCGCTTCGGAATCGGTAATGGCGCTTTTGATTTTTCTTACTATAACGTCGGGCGAATCCGTTACGAGGATAAAAGATTTTTGATTCGTATCGGATTTGCTCATCTTTTTATCGGGCTCCTGAAGCGACATTATCCTCGCGCCTTTTTTGCCTATAAACGGCTCGGGGACCTTAAAGAAATCGCCGTAAATTCCGTTAAAACGGTTCGCGATGTCGCGGGTAAGCTCAAGATGCTGTTTCTGGTCGTCTCCGACAGGGACGTAATCGGCGTTATAAAGCAGAATATCGGCCGCCATAAGAGTTGGATATGTAAAAAGACCGAGATTAACGTTATCGGCGTGTTTCGCGGCTTTATCCTTAAACTGCGTCATTCTCGACGCTTCACCGAACTGCGTATAGCAATCGAGTATCCACCCGAGCTGAGCGTGAGCCGGAACATGGCTCTGACAGAAAATTGTGCTTTTCTCCGGGTCAAGTCCCATTGCGATAAGAATAGCAAACATATCAAGACATCTTTTTTTAAGCTCCGCGGGAGGCGTTCTTACGGTTATGGCGTGCAAATCCGCCTCGCCGAAAAGGCAGTCGTATTCCTTTGACATCATCACCCAGTTTTTTAACGCGCCGAGATAATTTCCCAGCGTGGGAACTCCCGTGGGCTGTATAAGACTTAAAACTACTTTTTTCTTTTCTTCCATATAGGGTAATCTTCTTTCTGAAAACATTTTGCTTTGTATTATGGCGCGTCTGCACAAGATTTAAAACATTTTTTTGACTTTGCCGAGAATTTTCATGCCCTTTACAATCCCATCGTCCGTAGGCGTTGAGAAATTGAGCCTTATGCACCTTGTTTTATCTTCGGGATACATCATAAACGCGATTCCCGGTACGACGGCTACCTTATTTTCAGCCGCTACCGAACAGAATTTAAGCATATCCGCGTTTTCGGGCAGCTCGCACCATATGAAAAGTCCGCCTTCGGGTTTTACATATGTAACGAAATCACCCAGCTCGGAATCAATCAGACCGCACATAAGCTCAAGCTTATTTCTGTAAATCTCTCTGATTTTCTTTATATGGCCTTCCATGTCATAATTTGTCATCCATTCGTTTACAATCATCTGCGTAAGGACGGGAGTGTGAACGTCGGACGCCTGCTTGCCGACCGTCATTTTAGCGATAAGCTCTTTAGGAGCTATAGTGAACGCCACGCGTATCCCGGGAGAAAGGATTTTTGAAAACGAGCCGGAATATATTACAATGCCTTCTGTGTCGAGTGTTTTAATGCATGGTATATCCGCGCCCTTGCATCGCAGTTCGCCGTAGGGGTTGTCCTCAAGTATCATAACGCCGTATTTTTTCGCAAGCTCATAGAGTCTTTTTCTCTTTTCCCAAGACATCGTAACGCCCGACGGATTCTGGAAATTGGGAATAGTATAGATAAATTTAGCTTTCGTTTCTTTTTTCAGAACGTCCTCGAGCATATCCATATTCATGCCGTCGCTCTCAACGTCAACGCCCGCGAGTCTGCCCTTATATGAACGGAACGTGTTAAGTGCGCCTATAAAGGACGGACTTTCGCTTATAACAACGTCATCTTCATTAAGCAGAACCTTTGAAACAAGGTCTATTACCTGTTGTGCGCCCGACGTTATTATTATATCGTCGTTCTCACCGAAAACGCTGTATTTTTCCGACATATATTTTTTTATTGAGTTTCTCAGCGGCGTATAGCCCTCCGAAATGCCGTACTGGAGCGCGGTTATCGGCTCCTTTTCGAGTATCTCGGCTGTGATTTTTCTGATATCGTCAACGGGGAACGCCTCGGGAGAGGGATTTCCCGCCGCAAACGGTATAACGTCGCCGGCCGACGTAGCTTTAAGTATCTCTCTTATCGCGGACGGCTTGAGAGCCGATATTCTGTCCGAAAATTTATAATCCATAAAAATCAATTCCTTTTCAGTTTTTATAAAATACAAATCCGATTTCAATTGACAATTTACAATTGATAATTGCTTATTAATTCAGTTTTTAGAACGGCGGAAAGATAATTCGTATTGCTTAATTAAAAAAAGCTGAACCTTTTGATTCATTCAAATGTACGAAAAACCAAATACAGTTCTCTATGTTCCTGCTGATTTTGATACAAACAGAAAAAGCCTTGTTGTACCATGTCGGCGGTAAGGAGTTTTCTGTCTGCTCATTTTAACAAAGAGGATACAATTCTTTTTTCATGTATCTCGGTTCATATTCATAATACCCATTCTTTGGATAGAATGAATAGGATTCAAACCACTGCTCCTTTGGGGAGCCGAGATGAACTTTTGATATGGTTACGCCATTATCACGCATTGATGATTCGGCAGTCTTAAGAAGTGCAGTTCCTATTCCTTTATGCTTTTCAGCGGGTTTAACATACAGTCTATGGAGAAATGCTTCTGTTGTACCGGCTATTTTAGAATATCCAACGCACCCGATCACTCTGTCATTTTCATCGACCGCAATCCAAAACATATCGCCACGATCTATGTAATTTGCCTTTATATCCAATAAATCATCATTAATTGTCGGCTTTCTTCCCAATGCATCTTTTGCCTGTAAAACCATGAAAATCAAATCATCTCGATAGTATTCATCAAATGTCTTTATTACCATTCTATCCCTCCAAATAACTGCTTGTGGAACGGACGCGCTCCGATTTCCAATTCATCTCATCAAAAAATTGTGAATAAATCCACTTCCAGCACTCATTTTACACCCCAAGCGGCAGCATACACCGCAAA
>CANRNI010000049.1 GCA_947631945.1 uncultured Clostridia bacterium | reverse complement strand
TGCCAAATATGCTCTACTTTTTTCTTTATTTTTTCGTAAGCTCTATTTGGTTTACCCCAACATTTATTATAGAGCCTTATTATATAATGCTTGCATATTTTTACCCCAATTTTTCCAAAAAAATAATCGTAACGATAAAAGCGAAAACCACCGAAAATCCGCTATTTATAGCCGTTTTCGGTGGATTAATTTTGGTGGATGCTAACGGACTCGAACCGCTGACCCTTCGCACGTCAAGCGAAAGCTCTACCAGCTGAGCTAAGCATCCATGTCCTTTTGACTTTGATATTATACTATATGGGCATATAAAAATCAAGTATTATTTTATAATTTTTTACTCTTTTTGCTCATTGCGGAAGCAAATTAAGGAAGCACTGATTTCGATTTAATCTGTGAATTTATTATCAATATTTCCTCTTTACTATTCTTTTTTTTTGTGATATTATATAGATGATTTATGCGGGCTTACGGTGAATATCAATGAGAAAAAAACGGCTTATAATATCGCTTTGCGCTGCGGCGGCCGCGCTGCTCGTTTTCGCCGCAGTTCTGTTTGATGCGCTTTCAAATAAAAAAAACGTCGAAAAAACGGGAATTGCGATGGGCTCTGTCGTTACCGTCAAACTGTACGGCAAGAGCGGTGAGGACTGTGCCGACGAAATAACAGACAGCATAGAAAACGAGGAAAACAGCCGCATAAGCCGCTATAAAGACACCTCGGAAGTTTTTCTTTTAAATAAAAACGGCAAGGCGGAATTATCATCTCATACGGCCGATATAATAAAAAGAGCGGTTAAAATTTCAGAAGATTCTTTCGGCGCTTTTGACCCTACGGTCGGCAGGCTCTCCTCGCTTTGGAATTTTGATGAAAACGTCATGACGGTTCCCGCAGACGAGGATATAAAATCCGCTCTCGAAGGAACGGGCAGCGAAAAAGTAAAAATAAACGGAAACACCGTTACATTGGGTAAAAATCAGGAAATAGACCTCGGCGCGCTCGGCAAAGGTCTTGCGTGCGATATCGCCGCAGAAATACTTGAAAAGAACAATGTTAAGAGCGCGGTCGTTTCCGTGGGCGGTTCGGTTCTTACTTACGGGAAAAATCCTTCTTCCGATTTCTGGACGATTGGAATAAGAACTCCTGAGCCTGACGACACGTCGGCAGCGCTGAAGCTTAAAATCCACGGAACTGCTTTTATATCTACCTCGGGAAACTATGAAAAATGTTTTATTAAGGATAATGTTTTATACCACCATATTTTATCGCCCGAAACGGGATATCCGGCTGACAGCTCTCTAAAAAGCGTAACCGTTGTTTCGGACAGCGGACTTGTTTCGGACGCTCTTTCAACCGCCTGCTTCGTACTCGGAAAAGAAAATTCATCGGAAGTCCTTAAAAAATACAATGCCGAGGCGGTTTTTATAGATAACGAAAATAACGTTTATATAACCGATGGAATATTTGCAAACGTTGAAGCCGCAAAGAATGGATATGCGCTATACGAATATGGAAAATAAAAAGCTGTTTAAAAAATCCGATTTATTAATCGTCGCGGCGTGCCTTATGATTGCCGGACTTTTGCTCCTCCCGAAGCTTTTTACGTCAAATGAAAATCTTACGGCTGTTATTACAGCGGATAACAGCATTTATAAAGAAATACCGCTTAATGCGTCGGACGAACAGACTATTGAAGTAAACAATACAAAAATAATCGTAAAAAACGGAGAGATTTATTTTGCGGAAAGCGGTTGTAAGGATAAAATCTGTGTAAAGACAGGCCATTTGACCGAAGCCGGAGACGCTTCCGCCTGTGTGCCGAACAGAGTGTCTGTTTATATAAAGGGCGGCGACAGCGAATTTGACGCGGTAGCGTATTAAGGAACCGCTGGATAAATCACACCTGACGGCTGAACGCGCATCTTTACCCGATATTTTCCGTCATTTCTGCCAAAAGCTCTTTGAAATACACAACTATTACTGCGAAATTTTGCCTTTTCCGACCAAAATTTTGCTCAAAAATTAGTGTTAAATACTCTAAAAAGGCGAAGCCGAAATTATGCATTAATAATTACGAATAAGACTTTGGGGTGACTGTGTGAGGTCCGATAAAAAAAATATCGTGCGCAGAACCGCCCTCGACGGAATTTTAGCGGCTCTCGCGCTGGCGTTGGCTTTTCTTGAAACGCTGATTCCCGATATCGCGTTTCTGCCTCCGGGCGCAAAGCTCGGACTGTCCAATATCGCGGTCATGTTTGCGGTTCTTTCCGTAGGATATACCGACGGATTTTGTATCGCGGTTATAAAATCGGGATTTGTGCTTTTTACAAGAGGAGCCGCCGCGTTCTTTATGAGCCTTTCCGGCGGAGCGTTAAGCTGCGTTACCATGATTGCGATATGCGCGCTGTCAAAAAAGATGAAAAAGGATTTTTCATATATCGGCATATCTGTTATATGCGCCGTTATGCATAATATAGGGCAAACGTTTGCGGCGTGCTTTTATACGGGTACGAATCTCATAACCGCATATCTTCCTCTGCTGACAGTTTTCGGTATCGCGGCGGGAATAATAACGGGTATAATCCTTAAAACGGTTATGCCGGCAATAATAAAATCAGGCAATTACAATAAATCGAACTCTCATCAAAAAAAGGAGTGACAGTATGAGCAAAAATATCGGCGGCATATTAAAAGCCGTACGTCAGGTCAGAGGCGGTGTTTTTGTAGACCACAACAAGGATACGAAGAACCTTGAGGTGGTGAGGATAACTCCGCCAGAAAAGGTCGTTCTGCCTATGCAGCAGCATATAGGCGCGCCGTGTATTCCTACGGTAAAGGTCGGAGAACACGTTGATGTCGGGCAGGTTATAGGCGACAGCGACAAGTACGTCTCCGCGCCAATTCACGCTTCCGTTTCGGGTACGGTAAAATCTCTCGCGGAGGTAAGGGTCGCGAGCGGAAAAATGTTTCCGGCGGTCACAATTGAGAACGACGGAGAAATGACGCTGTTTTCGGGTATCGAGCCTCCGAAAGCCGATACGCGCGAGGATTTGATAAAAGCGGTAAGGGCTTCGGGGCTTGTGGGACTCGGAGGCGCGGGGTTTCCCACTCATGTAAAGCTTAATTTCCCTCCCGATAAAAACATAGATACTCTCATAATCAACGCCGCCGAGTGCGAACCTTACATAACTGTCGATTACAGGGAGTGTATTGACAACTCATGGGATATAATCGGCGGAATCTATACTCTTTCCGAAATCATGGGTTTTAAAAACGTGGTAATAGCGGTCGAGGACAATAAAACGGACGCTATCCGCGTACTTAAAAATATAGCCGATAAGGATAACGACGCAGGCGATATTGTAAAGCTTATGACGCTTAAATCGAAATATCCCCAGGGCGCCGAAAAGATGATGGTGCAGTCGGCCACAGGCAGACGTATTCCTCCCGGAAAGCTCCCCGCAGACGTCGGGTGCGTTGTTATGAACGTCGCCTCCACAGCGTTTATTTCAAGATACCTTAAAACAGGCAAGCCGCTTGTAAGCCGCTCCATGACCGTAAGCGGCTCGGCTATCGCGGAGCCTAAAAACGTAAGAGTACCGATAGGCGTTTCGGCAGGGGAGGTAATAGATTTCTGCGGCGGATTCAAGGCCGAGCCCGTTAAAATTATAGCGGGAGGTCCAATGATGGGTACCGCTCTTGTGAATACAGAGGTTCCCGTTCTCAAGAGCAACAACGCCCTGCTCGCGTTCGCCGACGACATTACGACAAACAAAAAAGAAAGAGCCTGCATACACTGCGGCAGATGCGCCGACGCGTGTCCGATGAGCCTTGTGCCTACGAACATTGAAAAATCGGCTCTGCGCCGCGACGCCGAATCGCTTGTCAAAGAGGGAGTCAACGTCTGCATGGAGTGCGGAAGCTGCGCTTATTCGTGTCCGGCAGGAAAACCGCTTGTGCAGTATATGCGTCTTGGTAAAGAGGTTGTAAGAGAGGCAGGTGCGAATAAATGAAAAATCTGACTGTAAGCGCGTCTCCCCACGTCCGCGCGTCCGATACCGTAACCGGCATAATGCTCGATGTAATAATCGCGCTTATTCCGTCGCTTATAGCGTCGGTTGTAATATTCGGTTTCAGAACGTTGCTTATTACTTTTGTATGCGTCGCCTGCTGCGTCCTGTTTGAGCTCCTTTCAAGGAAAATTATGAAAAGGGACGTTACGATAGGAGATTTGAGCGCTGTCGTAACGGGAATGTTGCTCGCGTTCAATCTGCCCGTATCCATTCCTCTTTGGATGTGCGTCATAGGCTGTTTTTTCGCGATAGTGGTAATAAAACAGTTTTTCGGCGGCATCGGGCAGAATTTTGTAAATCCCGCGATAGGCGGCAGAATAGTTATGCTCGTGTCTTTTTCCTCCGCGATGACGAACTGGACCGAACCGCTCGTATGGCGCTCCGGCGTAGACGCCGAAACGACCGCCACTCCTCTTTCAATACTTAAAAACGCGAACGGGGTTTACGACGGCCTGCCGTCTCTCAGAGATATGTTCCTCGGAATAAGGGGCGGCTGTATCGGTGAGGTATGCGCCGCGGCGCTTATCATCGGAGGCATATATCTTATATTAAGACGCGTAATAAAGCCGACGATTCCGCTTTGCTTTATCGGTACAGTTGCGGTTATTATGCTTATGGCGGGCAAGGGCGATTTTAAATTTATGTGCTATGAGCTTCTCAGCGGCGGACTTCTTCTCGGAGCCGTATTTATGGCGACCGATTATGCGACAAGTCCTATCACGACAAAGGGTAAAATTATTTTCGCCGTCGGCTGCGGAGTTATAACGTCCGTAATAAGGCTTTTCGCGAATCTTCCCGAGGGCGTTTCCTATTCGATAATTATAATGAATATACTCGTTCCTCATATCGAAGCGCTCACAAGACCGAAGCCGTTCGGAACGGTAAAAGAAAAAAAGAATAAGGAGGAAGCGGCGTCATGAAGAAAAAGTTTTCTCCCAAAGAAATATTGGTACCGACGATAGTCCTGCTCGTTATAGGAGTTGTGGCGGCGGCTCTTTTGGGCGGCACGAATATGCTTACAAAGGAAAAAATAGCGTCGATTGACGAAAAAGCGAAATCGGACGCAATGCAGACCGTTATGCCCGACGCGAAAAGCTTTGGTGAAACGGTCGAGGTCGATGAAAAAACAGAATATTCTCCCGCTCTTGACGCGGACGGAAATATTATAGGATATGCGTTTACCTTTACGGAGAACGGCTACGGCGGAGATATAAAGGTCATGACGGGAGTAAAAACGGACGGTTCAATTTTAAAAGTTGAGGTTCTTTCGGCCGATAATGAGACGCCGGGACTCGGTCAGAACGTCAAAAAGGTTAATTTTCTCGACCGCTTTATGAATAAAACAGGTATACTTACTGTGACCAAAAACGCGCCGTCCTCCGATAATGAAATACAGGCGGTAACGAGCGCTACAATATCCTCGAGCGCGGTCACAAGAGCCGTAAACGCGGCGACGGAATATTTTGAAAATAATCTTAAAAATTCGGAAACGGGAGGAAACGTAAATGGCTGAAAAAAAATCTCTCGGCAAGGAGTTTACCAAGGGACTTATTAAAGAAAACCCCGTTTTAAGGCTTGTTCTCGGAACGTGTCCCACTCTTGCGGTCACCACCTCCGTTACGAACGCCATAGGCATGGGCGTCGCGGCAACTATAGTTCTCGTCTGCTCGAATATTGCAATTTCGGCTTTGAGAAAGATAATTCCCGACAAGGTAAGGATACCCGCCTACATAGTTATAATAGCGTCGTTCGTCACTATTGTTCAGATGCTTGTAAAGGCGTTCGTTCCCGCTCTTAATACGGCTCTCGGCGCGTTTCTTCCTCTTATCGTCGTAAACTGTATAATTCTCGGCAGAGCCGAGGCGTTCGCGAGCAAAAACACAGTTCTTTATTCGGCTGTTGACGGTCTCGGCATGGGCATAGGCTTTACAACGGCTCTCTGCCTTATGGGAACCTGCCGCGAGATTCTCGGAGCCGGCACTTTCCTTAACGGGATTCAGGATTTGCTTGTTCTTTTCGGAGACAACGTCCTCGGAGGCTGGAACGGTTTCGACTTTAATAACGGTCTTTCCGCCGTAAATCTTCAGCCGATAACGCTGTTCATTCTTCCCGCCGGAGGATTTTTCGTATTCGGAATCCTTATGGCGCTCGCAAACAAGATAGCCGCAGGCAGGGGCAAGCCTAAAGCGGAGCTTCACGGCTGCGCCCACTGTCCGATGGCGGGAAGCTGTACAAAGCTTTTGGAGAACGGCGAAAAAAACGGTAAATGCGGTAACGGCGATAAAGATGGTAAAAACGGTGAAAACGATAAAATCGGTGAAAGAAACACGGAAAAGGAGGGCGCGGCCGTATGAAATATCTGATAGCTCTCCTTGTAATGGGACTTCTTACAAATAACTTTGTTTTATCGAAATTTTACGGAATATGCCCGTTTTTGGGCGTATCCAAAAAGCTCAATACAGCGGTAGGAATGAGCGCGGCGGTTATAGTCGTTATGCTTATGGCGACAGCCGCAACATATCCTATAAACAAAATGCTCATTAACAACAATCTTGAGTATTTACAGACGGTCGTTTTCATTCTCGTAATCGCGGCTCTCGTTCAGATGGTCGAAATAGTCCTCAAAAGATTCATGAAGCCGCTTTACAACGCTCTGGGAATTTATCTTCCTCTTATAACCACAAACTGCGCGGTGCTCGGAGTTGTTCTTCTGAACGTTCAGGAGGAATATAATTTCATACAGGCCATGGTAAATTCGCTCGGCGCGGGTCTTGGCTTTATGCTCGCGATGGTGCTTTTCGCGGGCGTAAGAAAGAAAATGGAGGACTGTGAAGTTCCCGAATTTCTGAAAGGACTTCCCATAACTCTTGTCGCTGCGTCGCTTGTTTCCCTCTCATTTCTCGGCTTTTCGGGAATCATCGAGGGCATGGGACTTATTTAAGGAGGGGTCAGTGTGAAAAATATTAAGAAAGGAACGGTATTGGGAGCAAAAAGCCCGATTTTACGCGGCGTTTTGCGCAATTCCGGTATCGCATGGCGATTGAGATGAATGGGATTTTAACGGCGGTTATTATAGTAGGAATTATCGGACTTGTGTGCGGTATCGCGCTTGCGGTCGCTTCAATAGCTCTCGCCGTTCCGACCGACGAAAAAGCGGAAGCTCTGACCGAAATGCTCCCGGGAGCTAACTGCGGAGCGTGCGGTTTTTCGGGCTGCGCGGGCTACGCCGCCGCGCTTTCCTCGGGAAAAACAAAAAACACCGCTTTATGCAATCCGGGCGGCGGTGAGGTATCGAAGCAGATAGCGGCTTATCTGGGTCTTGAAGCAGGCGAGGTCGAACCTATGGCGGCTGTGGTGCTGTGCCGGGGAAACACCGAAAACGCCACTACAAAGATGGTTTACAGCGGCGTTAAAAGCTGTAAGCTGGCTTCTCAGCTTTTCGGCGGTCCCAAGGACTGCGTTTACGGCTGTCTCGGTTTCGGAGACTGCGTAAAAAAATGTCCTTATCACGCCATACATATCTGCGACGGCGTTGCGAGAATAAATCCCGAGGCTTGCAGAGCCTGCAAATTGTGTATAGAAACTTGTCCGAAGGGACTTATTGAGCTGCTCCCGCTCAATAAATCAAAATCGGCTGTTCTCTGCAAAAACAGGGACAAGGGCGTGCTTGCGAGAAAAGAGTGTAAAGCAGCTTGTATCGGTTGTATGAAATGCGTCAAGGTATGTGAAGCAAACGCCGTAACAGTCGCGAATTTCAACGCTCATGTTGATTATTCAAAATGTATCGGCTGCGGCAAATGCCACGAAGCGTGTCCCGTAAAATGTATAGACGTTCTTAATTTGGGACAGCACATAATGCTTTAGCTTTACATATACGGGCAAGCGCCGCCTTAAAAGCAGGCGTGAGAAAAATAATCGAGGACCTGCCTTCGGGCAGGTCCTCGCAAACTGTCGAAAAAGTAGTTTTTTGTCAAAGAAAACTATGGGGAACCCCATACGTGGGTTCCCCACGAAAAAACAGTCACACAGGACTGTTTTTTCTCCCCTCCTGCGTTTATTAAGGCAAAAGGAGATTTCGCGCTCTGCGGAGCGCGACACGGTGACGCTGTCCCCGTGACCCCTGCAAGCCTTTGTAAAGGCTTGACCGAAACTTTTATAATTTTTGCAACAAGTTTTTCGACACGCTGAATCGGGATCTGCCTTCGGGCAGGTCCACGTCATCTGTCCTCTATTTTTGTACCGGGGTAGTAGTGGGCTATAATTTCCTCATATGTCATGCCCTGCTCGGCATAGCAGTCCGCGCCGTACTGGCTCATTCCCACGCCGTGTCCGTAGCCTCTGACGTCGAAAACAAAAGAACCGTCGTCATATGTTACGTCAAAAGTCGGACTTTTAAGAGAAAGCAGATTTCTCAATTCCATGCCCGTCATTTTTTGACCGCAGACCGTAACGCTCAGCACCGTTCCCACAGGCGAAACGGAATTGATTATTATCATATCTTCCTCATCGCCGTCATATTCCTTGTATGAATCGCCGGCATAGCTTTTTGCCGCGTTTTTTATTTCATCGCAAGTAAAGACAGCCTGCGAAGAGTATCTTGACGAATATTTATCGCCCTCGCTTTCTACGCTTCTGAGATAGGGGATATCCTTTCCCCATATATTTTCGGCAGATTCCGTTTGTCCCGCGCTTATGGCGTGGTAAGCCGCCATTATGGGCTCGCCGTCGTAGGTTATTACCTTGTCTATCACTTCGTCCACCGCGTCTGCGATTTTTTGGCTGTATTTTTCATATGTATCGCCCCATTTTTCTTTCATTTCGTCGGGAGACATATAGCCCTGGTGTACGCTGCTGTCGTTCGATATATCGGCTCCGTTAATATTCTCGTCCGAACCGTTCCTCTTTAAATATTCCGCGAAGGTAACGGCGGCCAGAGCCTGCGCTTTAAGAGCCTCGTCGCTGTAGGAAGCGGGCATTTCGGCGCTTACCGCTCCTATTATATAGTCTCTTACGCTCATTTTTTCGGTCTTTTGCGTACTTGTCATGAATACGCTTATTGTGTCGGAATCATTTTTTTCGTCCGATAAAGTTTTTTTGTATTCTCCGTCCTCCTGCGAAAACGCCTCGGAAACGTCTTCCGGCTCGGAATATCCCGTTTTTATCGCGGCAAGCGGAGCCACCAGTAAAATAATCGCGACGATTATGCATAATATACCGTATGATTTCATTATTATTCTTCCTTTTCATTAAATTTGCGTCCGTTGGTTCTTGACTTTGGAGCTGAAACATTATACAATATTATGTAATGCCGATGAACGGAGATGATTAAATTGAGCAAGACAATTATTGCGAATGAAGCCATTTCATTATTATGCAGAGAGCTTCAGGATAATAACTATATAAATATATCCGATTACACAAAGTACGGTGTAAAAAGAGGATTGAGAAACGCCGACGGAACGGGTGTAATGGCGGGTCTTACAAAGATTTGCTCCGTTGAGGGCTATTATGTGGACGACGGCGAAAAAGTCCCGAAGGAGGGTCGTCTGTATTACAGGGGAATTGACGTAAACGATATTATAAAGGGCTGTTCCGATGAGAACCGATTCGGGTACGAGGAGGTAATATGGCTCCTGCTTTTCGGCACGCTCCCTACAGGGAACCAGCTTTCGCGCTTCAACGAGGCGTTATCGGCAAAACGGGAATTACCCGAAAATTTTATTGAAGATATGATTATGAAGGCGCCCTCGCCCAATATCATGAATAAAATCGCGAGAGCCGTTCTCGCGCTGTATACATATGACGAAAATCCCGACGATACGTCTATTGAAAACGTTCTCAATCAGTCTTTGCGCCTTATAGCGCAGCTTCCGTCCATAATGTCGTACGCATATCAGGTAAAAAGACGGCATTATTATCATAAGAGTATGTATATACATCCGCCGAAATCGAACCAGCATACGGCGGAGGTTATTCTTAATTCCATACGCTCCGATAAAAAATTTACCGACGAGGAAGCGAAGCTTCTCGATATCTGTCTTATACTTCACGCCGAGCACGGAGGCGGAAACAATTCCACGTTCGCAACGCGTGTCCTATCGTCGTCCGGTACAGATACTTACGCGGCGATAGCCGCGGGCGTGGGCGCGTTGAAAGGCCCCAAACACGGCGGCGCGAATAAAAAGGTCACGGAGATGACAGACTTTTTTAAGGAGAACTGTTCCGATATCACAGACGAGGGGCAGGTCGCCGACTGTATCGCTAAAATAATGAAAAAAGAGGGCGGCGACGGCACAGGACTTATTTACGGAATGGGACACGCGGTTTACACTTTGTCCGACCCGAGAGCGGTCATACTTAAATCAAAGGCGGAAGCCTTTGTAAAAGGTACGGAATTTGAAGATGAATTTAAGCTTCTTGACAATATAGAAAGGCTCACCCCCGAGATGTTTGAGAGCATTACGGGCAAGAAAAAATATATGTGCGCGAACATAGACCTTTATTCCGGGCTTGTGTATAAGGCTCTGAATATCCCCGAGGATTTATATACGCCTCTTTTCGCGGTCGCGAGAATGGCGGGCTGGTGCGCGCACAGGATTGAGGAGTTATATACAGGCGGCAGAATAATCCGTCCGGCGTATAAAAGCATATCTTCTCATATCGCGTATAAGCCCATCGCGCTCAGACAAGAAAAAAACCGATAATTACGAAAGGATTGATTTTAGTGAAAATTAAAAATTCGGTCAAGTCGATAAGTCCCGACGTCGCCGTCGTGCTGATGTGCTTATGTATGCTTGTAACGTGTCCTTTAAGAATTTTTCAAATGCTGAAAAATATAGAACCGGCTACCGGCTTCTATAATAATTACGGCAGTATAAGCGTTATAATTCTTTACGCTTTACTTGTTGTTTTTGCTTTTCTTATTCTTTTGCTTACTTTTTTGAGCGGCAGAGTGCCTGCGGCTCTCGCTCCGGGAGGAAGAAGAATACCTCTCGCTTTATCCTCGCTTGTATTTTCCGCGACGCTTTTTTACGACGCGCTGTCCGCTTACATCTCCAAAGGCGAGGCTACCGCTACAATCGTACAGAATATACAGTCCATATCCAAGCTCAGACACGCTCATTCCGTTCTGGCGCTTCTCGCAGGCTGTTACTTCCTGATTTTCTTTATCTCGTATATTTCGGGAAACAACTACCATAAAAAGCTAAAGCTGCTCGCTCTCGCGCCGCTCGGCTGGACTATTGTAAAAATTTTGGAAAGAATAACGGTAATTATCAGCATAATGAGAGTTTCCGAGCTGTTTTTGGAGCTTCTTGCTCTCGTGTTCCTTATGATATTCTTTATGGTCTTTGCGAGAGTTGTTTCGGAGGTCAACTGCAAGGGCTCCATGTGGAGCGTTATAGCCTGCGGCTGCGTCGCTTCAATGATTATACTCACTTATTCCATACCGAGACTGATGCTCATGGTTTCGGGAAATTCCGATATGCTTGTAAGCGGATATCCTCTTAATTACAGCGATTTGGGAAGCGTACTGTTTATATTGATATTTATAATAACGACGTTGAGAAAAGGCTATACCGTTGAGGACGTGGAAGCGATGAACGCCGAACTCGCCCGTGAGGAGGAAGCGGAAGCCGCAGAACGGCAGAACGAAAACACCGACGCGCCGTTTACCCCGAACGAGCCTTCACAGACCGATATGTACGAGAGAAAAACCGAACGAACCGACGCCGATGATTCTCGTGAAAGCGAGTAAGCCACATAAAATCATGTAATCCGATTACACCCAAATGAAAAGAAAGTTTTTATAGTGACGGAGAGGAACAAATGACGCTTTTTCTGCAAAATATGGGTGCGGCGGCAGGGCAGGTGCTTGTGCTTTACATTATAGCCGCTGTCGGCTTTATTGCAGACAGGCTTAATGTTTTTACCGAAAAGACGGCGCGCGCGACAAACGACCTTATGTTTTATGTGGTAACACCGTGTGTTATAATAAATTCGTTTCTCGGCACGGGGTTTTCTTCCGAAGCCGCCAAAGGCTTCGCGGCGGCTCTCGGCTGCTCGTTTCTCGCGCATTTTTTGGGAATTTTCGCCGCCGCGCCTTTCTTTAATAAAAGAGATAAAGAAAATTCAGCCGTATATAAATTCGCGTCCGCCTACGGAAACGTCGGTTATATGGCGCTTCCTCTCGCTAACGCGGTACTCGGCAGCGAGGGCGTATTCTATTGCTCGGGCGGAGTTATAGCTCTTAACACTCTGGCTTTTACACACGGCATATGGCTTATGAACAAAGGGAAAAACATTAAATTTGATATTAAGTCGCTTATTTTAAATCCCGGAGTGATATCCGTAATAATCGGCCTGCCGCTGTTCCTTTTTTCAATAAGACCGCCCGAAATTATTTATAAACCGATACAGCTTATATCCGACCTGAATACTCCGCTCGCTATGCTCATATTCGGCACATATATTTCAAATACCGATTTAAAAACACTGTTTAAGAATACTTCGCAGTACATAGTAACGGCAATAAGGCTTGTCGCGGTTCCGCTCACGATGCTGTGTGTTTGCAGATTTTTAAAACTGCCCCCTGTTCTGACTACCGCGTGTATGATATCGGCCGCGGCTCCGAGCGCAAACAATACGGTTATGTTCTCGGCCAAATACGGCAAGGATACGGGACTTGCTTCAAAAATCGTGGCGTTCAGCAGCTTCGTTTCAATTGTAACTCTGCCCGTTATGATTGCGGTTTCACAGCTCCGCTTTTAATTACGGTGTCCTCACATATTTTTTTGGCAAATTCTTTAAAGTTCCTTGAACTACACAAAGTTGTCCCGCAGAGTTTTGATGTTTAAATGCGTGGAAAGGGTATCGGTTGAATTATGCCGTGTTTCTTTAAAAGGTAATTAATTATGAATTTCGGAAAATTACAGCTAAACGATAATATTAAAAATAAACTGTCGGCGGCAATTGATTCCGGCACGCTTTCCCATGCGATACTGCTTACGGGCGGCACTCAGAAGGAAAGAAAATCGCTTGCTGTTCTTATCGCTCAGACGCTGTTCTGCGAAAATGACTCAAAACCGTGCGGAAAATGCGGTTCGTGCAAAAAAATTAAAAACGGCGTTCACCCGGATATAATAATTACCGAGGGCGAAGCCGGAAAGCAAAGAAGCATTAAGATAGACGATGTGCGCGAAATAAGGAACCGGGCTTATATAATGCCGAATGAGGCTCCGTTTCAGATATTTATAATACTTGAAGCGTCGTCGATGGGCGAGGAAGCTCAAAACGCTCTGCTTAAAATTCTTGAGGAGCCTCCGTCAACCGCACGGTTTATACTCGCTTCAAGGTCGCGCGACGATTTGAGGCAGACCGTTTTATCGAGAGTTACGTCATTTGCGTTGAGCGAGGACAGCGGTCAGGCTGCCGGTGAAAAGGAAAACGCAAAGGCTGCGAAGGCCGCCGAGGATATAATAAAAGCTCTGCTTACCAAGGACGAATATAAAATCGTTCTCGGTACGGGCGCTGTAGAGAAGGACAGAAAACTTTTTAAGGCGGCGGCGGAAAAGATTATTCTTATTCTTCGCGGCGCCGTGATTTCAAGATATACCGATTATTCGGGCGATGGCGCACAATGGGCAATGCGTCTTGCGGAAACGTTCAGCGACAGACAGCTTATAGATATGCAGAATAAGCTCAAAGAGCTTTTTGCCGACGCCGACAAAAACGCGAATGAAAATCTTTTGCTGACAAGACTTTCTATGGAGCTTGCGTCCTGCGCCGATATATAGCCGATATACAGGAGGAGAAAAATGGAAGAAATAATAGGTGTCAAGTTTAAAGAAACAGGCAAAATTTATTATTTTTCACCCGACGGTCAAAAGCTTAAAAAGGGCGAACTTGTAATAGTTGAGACCGCAAGAGGAATAGAATGCGGCGAGGTCGCCATGGAAAACAGAATGATAAGCGACGGCGATATTGTAAAGCCTCTTAAAAAGCTTATAAGAAAAGCGACCGACGAGGATATCGAGATTCTTGAAAAGAACAAGGAAAAAGAACGCCGCGCGGCAGACGTCTTTCAGGAAAAGGTCGAGGCCCGCAAGCTTGATATGAAGCTTGTAAGCGTGGAATATACTTTTGACGGCAGTAAAATTCTTTTTTACTATACTGCTCCCGCGAGAGTTGATTTCAGAGAGCTTGTAAGGGATTTGGCGAGCGTGTTCAGAGCGAGAATCGAGCTTCGTCAGATAGGCGTCAGAGACGAATCGAAAATGCTCGGCGGACTCGGAATGTGCGGCAGACCTTTCTGCTGTAAGGAATTTTTAAGCGATTTTCAGCCTGTTTCCATAAAAATGGCAAAGGAGCAGGGGCTTTCGCTCAATACCGTAAAAATAAGCGGTTCTTGCGGCAGACTTATGTGTTGCCTTAAATATGAACAGGACGCGTATGAGCATCTTCTGCGCGTAACGCCTAAAATCGGCGCAATCGTAGCGACAAAACAGGGCAAGGGCGAGGTTACGGATATGAATCTGCTTACCGGAATGCTCACAATCAAGCTCGAAAAAAATCCCGAGGGCGCTCCGCTCATTTGTCACAGAAAAGAAGTAAAGCTCATAAAGGACGCGAAAATCACAGTCGCCAAAGAGGAGCTTGACGCGCTCGGAGATATCGAGGGCAACTGACACTCAACTGCTCCGCAGTATTGCAAATAAGGCGACAGCCGCCGATTGTGCGGTATTGTCTGTAAATTCCCTTGATAAAATATAAGATTTCTATTGCATTTTAAAAAATATATGATACAATAAAATAAATTTACGAAAGAGGGAGGATTAACGATGGCTTACAAAATCACAGACGAATGTATTTCATGCGGCGCTTGCGCGGCCGATTGTCCCGTAGAAGCTATTTCCGAGGGCGATGATAAGTACGTTATTGACCCGGACGCCTGCATTGACTGCGGTTCTTGCGCAAGCACTTGTCCCGTAGGCGCTCCTGTAGCCGATTAATTTACATTAAGGCAATACCGCACAATTAACGGCTGCCGCCTTTGCCGCGCATCTGTACCGATATTTTCCGTCATTTTTGCCAAAAGCTCCTGGAAATACGTCAGTATTCCTGCGTCACTTTTGTCAATCTGACGAAAAATCTCTTGGCACATCTGCACGACAATAATTATGCGGTATTGCCTTAAAAAGGATTCGCTTGTAAGGGAGGCGCTTCGTTAAGGAGAAGCCTCCCTTGTTTTTTTGCGGGCAGCGAAAATCCGATAAAAATTTTCCGGCGTGGTATTGCCTTAATTGTAATCATTTTGTAAGAAGGGAAAATTATATGCTTCAGAATGAAATCAAAGCAAAAGAAAATCTGCTCGATTCCGACGGAAACGTTGCGAATCCCGGCTACTGCGTAAAGAGCAACTATATTTACAAAAGAAAAGATATAAAAGCTAATCCTTTAAGGATAAAGGAATGGAATTTCTATCAGATATCCGATGACAGATATACCGTTCAGATGAATATTTTCGATATTTCGATGGGCGGCGCGGCGACGTTTGCGCTTTTTGACAGACAGACCCGAGAGCGCTTTGAAACTATGCACGTTGATTTGCTTACGCTCGGGCGCTATAAAATGCCCGAGTGTGATGAAATTGACCATATAATCAGTAAAAAAAGCGGCGGTTTTGATATGAAAATCGACGTTGTGAAGAATAAAAGATATCTTACGTTTGCAGGCAAGTGCAAAAAAGGAAAAATCAAAGCCGATATTGAGCTTACTCTGCCCGAAAATCTTGAATATCTCGTAATGGCGGTTCCGTTTAAGGAGGATAAGCATTTTTATCTTAACAAAAAAATGAACTGCATGAAAGCGAAAGGATATGTAAAATGCGGCGATAGGGTAATGCAGTTCAATGAGGAAAAGGCTTTTGGCGTTCTCGACTGGGGCAGAGGGGTATGGCCTTACAAATGCGATTGGTACTGGGGCAACGGCTCGGCATATCTTCCCGACGGCAAGGTTTTCGGATTTGAAATCGGCTGGGGCTTCGGTGAAATGACCGCATTTACGGAAAACACGCTGTTTTATGACGGAAAGGCGCATAAAATTGAAAATCTTACTCTTAAAAAGGACGAAAACGATTATATGAAGCCTTGGGTGTTTACTTCGTCCGACGGCAGATTTGAAATGACGATGACTCCCGAATTTGATAATTATACTTCGTCGAGAGTTTTGGGCGTTATAGGCAATCGGTGCCATCAGGTTTACGGCAAGTGGAACGGATATGTAATCCTCGACGACGGAACAAAGCTCGAAATTAAGGACATGACCGCATTCTGCGAACATTCCGATAACAGATGGTGACGGGGCGGTACAAATGATAAGTAATGAAACGATTGAAAATATTCTGACAAGACGAACAATAAGAGAATACACTCCCGAACAAATAAGCGAAAACGAGCTTGAAACGCTTATAAAATGCGCTATGTGGGCTCCGAGCGCGAGAAATTTACAGCCGTGTCACTTGAGAGTTGTTCAGAGCAAAAGATTTCTTGATGAAATGAACGTTGATTTTAAAAATCTCGTCGGCTGGGACACTCCCGCTTATACGAGATGGGATAAAAATCCGTTTTATCATAACGCTCCGACTGTGATGTTTATATTTTCAAAAGGCAGGAGCGATATGGACGGCGGAATTATGACGGAAAATATCGCGCTCGCGGCAAAGAGCATGGGACTGGGAACCTGTATAATAGGCAGTATCGGTGCGCTTATGAATCATGACGAGGGCATAAAATGGAAGAAAAAGCTTGATATCCCTTACGATTACCGCTTTCTTATAGCGGTCGCTGTAGGTCACGGCAACGAAGAACCCGAGCCGAAGGAAAGAAAATCAGGGCAGTTTAAAATTGTAAAGGCTGATGATTAATATGGAGCTTTCGGGATATGTTCTCATATTTTTCGCGGTGATGACGTTCGCTGCGTTTGCCGTAACGATGTATGATAAACTCGCCGCGCAGACGGGAAAAAGGCGCGTACCCGAAAAAACCTTGATGCTCATAGGATTTTTCGGCGGCGCGGCAGGTATGTACGTTACAATGCATCTTATACGCCATAAAACAAAGCACAAAAAATTTATGGTGTGGTTGCCGATTTTTATAATACTTCACCTTGCGGTTATCTGCGCCTTTATATTTTATTCAAACGGTTAAAAAATCCTTTTTATTCAATCAGATGTAGATTTCAGCCTTAAATTTTGTGTGATATGACTGAGTTTTGGCAAGCTGTGCGTTCAGCCGTTAGGCGTGATTTATTCAGTGTTTCCCTAGATTCTGTCTACACGAGTCAAGCTAAAACGGCAGACCAAATTGCAATACAGCGCGAACTTGAACAGCAGCAATAAATGCGTCTGTGGTTTTGGCGTAACGTGTTGCAATCCCACGCCAGCGTTTCAAGTGAAGGAAACAATTCTCGACAATATGACGCAGTCTATATAAATATGTATCATATTCGCGTTGCTCTTTGCGGTTTTTCTTCGGTGTAATAACAGCTTCCATGCCTTGCGAAAGCGCATAGGCAAGAATATCATCTGTATCGTAACCACGATCAGCCAGAAGTGCTTCGGCTGAAATTCCTTCTATCAAGTGGACAGCTTCTTTACAATCCGCTCCGGTACCTTCTGTAACAAGGATTCTGACTGGCATACCATGCGCATCCACGGCCAGATGTATTTTGGTATTGAGCCCCCTTTTGTATGGGTCATGTCCTGATTGCCGCCACGTGCTCCCGCAGCATGCGGATGCACTTTGATGTGGCTTGCATCGGTCATAAGCCATTCGTAATCCGGTTCATCAATTAAAATCTCCAGCAGCTTTTCCCAAACGCCTTTCCTGCGCCAACGGATAAACCGTTGATGTACAGTACCCCATTTCCCATAATCCGGAGGAAGGTCGCGCCAAGAGGCACCGGTACGTAATACCCAAAACACCGCATTGATAAAGCGTCGGTTATCCTGTGCGATGCCGCCCCATTGCCCGCGCTGCCCAGGCAGATGCGGTTCCAATAGCGCCCACACTTCGTCACTTATGTCATGTCTATGATAGAAAGCATCCATGTCTCTTACCCTCCATGTTTGGATAATCCTATTATACCTTAAAATCTGCATCTTGTGTAGACACTATTTAAAACAGTACGCAAAGTTTCGAGCTTTCTTGGAAAACAACAACTACGGTGACGTATACGGTGACGTAAAATAGGAATATAGTGTCTTAGATCGGCATTAACGCTTTCAACAGTAAAAGTATTGCTTTTGTCATGAACATTACGAATATGTTTACCGGGATAGACAATATCAACATATCCGAGATAGCCGTCAGTGCAGTAATATTCTGCTTTTGAACCGTTATCAACAGATCGGGTCTTATCCGCTTGCCATCGTTATAACATAGACGTTTTCCTGTGTTTCTGTTTTTGCTTTCTTTGCTAGAAACCAGTATAATTCATCTAATTCCAAAACTTGGCATTTATTCTTCGTGCTCTGTATAGTTTTTTTTTAATCCAATTATATACATTAGCTTTATTGAAACCAAATATTTTGCCAATACCTCGTCCGCTTGCTCCCGCATAATATGCTTTTATCGCTTGTTGGCAAACCTCTTCGGAATATTCCCGTGTTTTCGGTCCTATGGTGTAGTATTTTTGCATTCCTTGCAAAAGCACCTTTGTGGAGTGTTGTACTAAAATAGAGTCGCAAACGCCCTAAAAATCAGATATAATAAGAATCAGAAAGAGGGAAAAAGGAATGGCAAAGTACA
>CANRNI010000048.1 GCA_947631945.1 uncultured Clostridia bacterium | reverse complement strand
ACCCGGACAAGCCAACGTCCAAAAATACGCACCGCGTTTCAAACGGCAGCGGGCGCGCCAGCTAAAGAGCGCACAGACGGTCAACAGGTTTTTACTTCTTTTTTAAGGTGAAAAAGAGGACCCGCGGTGCAGAAAGGGTGTGGGACATGGACAACAGATGGAAGGCAGGGAAAAGAGAGCGCGACGGACACGCGCGCCGCCCGTCTTCACAAGGGACCGGCGGAGGAATGAAAGGAGGAAAGCAAGATGGCAGCGGTACAGATGGAAACAATGCTTGAACAGGGAAACCGGAAAGAGGCGGAAGAGGTCATGGAATTTCTGGACAGCCTCACACAGAATGAAAAGCGTGATTTCTTCATCTTCATGCAGGGCGCGAAATTCGCAAAGGCACTTCCCGCGGGAAAGGCCGCGCCCGCCGTCCAGACCGCATGACGGAGGGACGGAAGATGGATAGAGAGGATAAGAAACACATAATCTTTGTTTTTGCCTTTGCCGCCGTTGCGCTTGTCTTTGGGATATACGCGGCGCGGCAGGCAAAAGCGGAGTTTGCCCGGCAGGTGGCGGAAGAGGTACGGCAGGAAGCGCAGGCCGGGCAGCAGGGGCAGCAGGAAGCCGGGCAGCAGGCCCGCACCGGTTCCGTAACGATACATACGACGGACGGTGAGGTGTGGGGATATTACGGGACTATCACGATTATTCAGGACGGTTCCGGCGGGTCCGACATGGAAATTGATATGAACGGTGCGTGGCTGGTAGGAACGACAGACAAAACGTTTCTGCCGGAACCCGGCTGGGAAACGGGGGCCGAAGAATGATGATAAAAGCAGAGAGGCCCGCGCCGGTCATATCCGGTACTTTTGACGCACAGCGATTTTTTGACACGCTGGCACTGATTATATCACGCCGGGAAAATGTGAAAGTCACGGTCACGGTATCGGAAGATGGAAGAGCCGCCGCGGGAAGCAGCAGCAATATAGAGGTCATACCAGATATAGGAGGCAAGAGAAGTGAAAGAAAATTGTTTGGAGCGCATGGAGCGCATAGACGGGAAACGCAAGATTGCGGATTTCCGGGTAAAGCAAAAGCAGGATTACGCTTTTAAGGTGAATTACGCCCGGATTAGGGCGCAGGAATTTGCAAGGGAATGTGACGCGCGGGGCCTTAACTATCATGTGAGCGTGGGGGGGCTTGACAGTATCGTATTATTCCTTTTCCTGCAAAGTATAGGCATTTACGCGCCGGGAATTTCCTGTTCGTTTCTGGAGAATAAGAGCATACAGAAAATGCACAGGGCGTTAGGGCTTACAAGGCTGAAAGCGGCGGTGAAGAGCGTTGATGAAGACGGCAGGGAACGCCGGTGGACGAAACCGCAGATATTACAGGAATTTGGGTTTCCGGTGCTGTCAAAGGAAATCGCGGGGAAGATAGAAACGCTGGCGAACCCTACGGAAAAGAATAAAACCGTAAGACACGCGATAATTACCGGGGAAACCGGGGAATATGGCGGTTTTCGGACAAATACAAGAATGAAGATGTCACAGAAATGGTTAGAGAAATTTGGCGGGTATGCAAACGCGGAAGAGGGGACGAACTACGGGACGCCGGATTTCAAGGTTTCCCAGAAATGCTGCTATTACCTAAAGGAAAAACCGTGCGACGACTGGGCAAAGGAAAACAACAGCGTTCCGTTTTTGGGGCTGATGGCGTCGGAGGGCGGGCGCAGAGAAAAAAGCCTTATGATAAACGGCTGCAATTACTTTGGGAAATCCACGACACGTTCCGCGCCGTTTGCGATATTCAGCAGACAGGACCTTTTGAAACTTGCGCTGGAGATGGACGAAAAGTGGAAGAACGGCTGGAAAGAGGATTTCCGGGCGCGCGGCATTAAGGCCGGGACGTTTGATGAACGGTTTGAAATGCCGGAAAGCATTGTGCCGGAAATATACGGGACGATTGAGCAAAAGGAAGACGGGACCTTATACACCACAAAGGCACAGCGGACCGGGTGTAGTATGTGCGGTTTCGGTATTCACTTGGAGAAGAGGCCGCACCGGTTCGACCAGCTGAAAGAGCGGAACCCTAAAGAATGGCAATTCTGGATGTACGAATGTTGCGAAGATGAAGACGGCAACAAATACGGCTGGGCGCGGGTGCTGGATTATATAGGCGTCAAATACTGATTGCGACGCCGGAAACGGCTGCAATATAAACAATCATACCAGATACAAGGAGGAAAGAAAGATGGAGCTTGTGAAGAAAAAAGCCGTCGTTGTGAACGACGACAAAGGTTTTCCGAACTTTATGACAATGTTCTACATGGAGCCGGGGACCTACGCGCCGGAAGACATACCGGATATGTTCAAGGTAAACGGGCGGCGGGTGGCCGCGGTCCTTATATCCCAGTACACGAACGCGGATATTAAGGGAACGCCGGTTTCCATGCCGTATCAAATGCCGGTAGAGAATAAGAACCATGACACCGCAGCCAGAATGTGCCGCGAAAAGGGCGCGGGCTGGCATTTAATGACCAATGCAGAATATGTCTACCTGTTAAACGAGGCGGACCGGCTGGGCCACAAAATCAGCGGCAACACGAACTTTGGAAAGAACGCGGATAACCCGGAAGAAAAGGGCGTGTGCTATGACGGTTATACGACATTGACCGGGCTTGACCCGCTGGCATGGAGCCACGACGGGACAAAAGACGGCGTGTTTGGTCTTTGCGGGAATTTCTGGGAACACGTTGCGGGCGTGAGGTTACACAAGGGCGTTATTGAGTACATAAAGGACAACGACGCCGCCGCCCGCGATTACGGCACGGAAGACCCGGCGTGGACGCCCGCAGAGGCGGACGGAAAGCCGCTGGCCTTTGACCGTCTGCCGGGCGGAAGTGTCATGCTGACGAACGGGGAAGTTTCCGGGGACTGGGACGGAATACACATGAGCGATTTACAGTTTGGCGGTAGCCTAACGGAAGTACCGGAAATCATATACCGGCTGGGCCTGCTTCCGCGGGACTATAAGGACCGCAAAGACGGTCTTTATATCGACAGCGGCGAAAATGAAGCGGTATTATGCCGCGGTTCGAGTTTCATCATCCCCGGCGGCGGTGGTCCGGCGGCGTTGCGCTTGACCCACCCGCGGACGCACAGCAGCCACGGCATTTCGTTCCGCGCCGCTTTATATCTGGATAACTGGGAACTGATAACTGACCTACTGGCGCGGGCGTGAGAACGCCCGCAGATGGCCGCAGGCGGGACGAAAAGAAGCAGACAGGCAAAACCACAGGCAGGATATAGAAAGCCCGTAAGAGGGCAAAGAAAAAGCCTTGCGGTGTGCCGGAAACACATTCGCAAGGCTTTTTCAGCGTCAACGTATATGACAAAAATCAACCTATGTTCATTATACCATGTTGACGGCGGAAATGCAAGCAGAAAAGCCGGAAAACGGCGGGAAAAAGGCAGGTTCTTTCCTGCAATCCGGGCTTGTATGGGGTATTAACTTTCTTACGATACAGATTATTATTTATACTTCCGTAAGAATACATGGATAATGGACAGGGTAGAGGCTGGGAAAGCCCCTGCCGGTGTACCCCGCTACGCTTCAACAGGGATAAGGGACCATAAAAAGGAGTGTGGCAGGGTGTTTTACAGGGAAAAGAAGACAGACTGCGGCGCATACCGGGAAGTGGATATAATACCGCGTACAGATAATGCAGAAAGAGCGGTGAAAGGGAAGAGGGGGAAGCGGCAGAGGGTATCGGAGCCGAAGCAAAAGGAACTGAACGACAAGAACGCCCGGCGGTATCTGGTTCAGCTTGGCAATGGCAATTTCGGCATAGGAGATTTGCACGTTTCCTTGACGTACAGTAATAAACATCTTCCGGGGAGCGTGGAAGAGGCGGAAAAGGTAATAAACAACTACTTGCGCCGGGTAGCGTACAGGCGGAAGAAAAAGGGCCTGCCGCCGCTGAAATACATACTGGTTACAGAATACAAGTACGCAAAGGACGGGGAAGAGATAAAGCGCATACACCACCACGTCATAATGAACGGCGGGTTGTCCCGTGATGATGTGGAAATGATGTGGACAAAAGACCGGATAAACTGGAAAAAGGCGGAAACGGACCCGAAATACTGCGGACAGATAGAACAGATGGGCTGGGTCAATGCGGACCGGCTGCAAGTGAACGAAAACGGCATTGAAGCATTGTGCAAGTACGTTACAAAGGACCCGCAGGGAAAAAAGCGGTGGTCAAGCAGCAGGAACCTTGAAAGGCCGGTGCAGCAGCCGCCCGCGGACCACAAGTACACGAAAAAGAAGATAGAACGGCTGGCAAAGGAGCCGGACGCCGGGAAAGCGTTCTTTGAACGACAGTTTCCAGACTTCAACATTGCAGAGGTAACGCCGGAATACTACGAAGAAACCGGCTGGCACATTTACTTGAAGATGTGGCGGAAAAAGCCGCCGAACAGGAAGACAGGAGGAAAGAAAGGTGGAGCAAAGAAGACTGACCGCGCAGGAGGTCATAAAAAGAAGACGCCGCCGCCGCGCGGTGCGTGAGTTTTTCGACAGGAACGGGAAGACAATGTTTGTTTTCGTGTGTGCGCTGGTTATCGTGTCGGTGCTTATCACGGTTCTGACCGGCAGCGCAAAGGACCGGCAGAGGGTAGAAAAGGAGCCGCAGACCACGCAGACGGCGGAAATTACGATTGAACAGGAGCCGCAGGCCGGGGAGCTGGAGCCGGTGGAAATGGACCCGGAAAACAGCTTGCCGCCGTTCAACCGTATGTCTGCGGACTGGGGCGCAGATGATGTGGCAGATTTTGTGTTTTACCATATCCCGGCGGAATACCGGTGCAACTGGGGAAAGCTGCCGCAGGTGGCGCAGGTGTACGCACATTGTATCTGCAAGGAAAAGGGCGTTGACCTTGACATTGTAATTGCAATGATTGAGGTTGAAAGCGGGTACAGGTACGACGCCGAAAGCGGGCGGGCCTATGGTTATATGCAGATAGTACCGGAATACCACGAAGAGCGCATGGAACGTCTGAACGTGACGGACCTGTTAGACCCTTACCAGAATTTGCGGACCGGCATTGACTATCTGGCGGAACTGCTGGACAAGTACGGCGGCGATTACGGGAAAGCACTGACCGCGTACAATTACGGGCCTACGGGCGCATACCGGGAATTTTTCAGCGCGGGCGTCAATCATTCCGCGTATTCGGACAAGATAACCGAAATTGCGGAGCGTATCAGACAGGAAAAGGAGGCCGGGGAAGAATGAGGCTGGAAGAATTTGTGGGAACCATGATACCCAGTGACCGGCTTGTTATCTATGACGCCGCGGGCGCGGTCCTTTACAAAGGTTATGTGGGCAATTTCTACCACAGCGGCATTGATACCGCACGGCAGGTAAAGCGGCACGGGCTGGGGACGGAAATATTCAGGAAAGAGCGGCGCGCCGGTTTCGTCAATCAGTTTAAGGACCTGCCGCCGAAGACGCCGGTTGAAAGCACAAGCGACTTTCCGTTTACTGACCTTGAAATGTTGATATATACACGGGTGTTTCTGGAGGATTGAGCATGGAGCGGGAAAAGGCCATTGAAAAGCTGAAAAAGCTGAAAGCCCTTGCGGAACGCGGCGTGGGCGGGGAGCGGGAAACCGCAATGAAGATTTACAAAGAACTGCTGGAGAAATACGAGATTTCAGAGGCGGAGGCGATAGAAGACGCCGTTACAAAACACTGGTTCAGTTACAGAACCGAACTGGAAGAGGAACTTTTGATACAGATTTTCTACAAGGTGACGGGCAGCAATAAATATTACGTCTACACCGGGCAATATAAGCGGCGAAAGAAACGCGGCTGCGACTGTACGGAGATTGAGGCGGCGGAAATCAAGCTGCTGTTCTCTTTCTACTCACAGGAAATGGAACGGGAACTGAAAGCGTTTAAGATAGCGTTCTGGAACGGGAACGACCTGTTCCCGGATAAGACGGCCCGCTGCTATGAAGAGCCGCAGGGAAGCAGACAGCGCACGGACGAAGAAACCCGCATGATGAAAAAGGCCGGGTTCTACACAATATTCATGGACAAGCGCAAGCCGCCGCGGGGCCTCATAAGCGACGGGCAGCAGGGGGCGGAAGAGGATTGAAAGAGCGGGCAGCAGATGTCGTGAAGCTGACGCCGGAAGATAAGCGGCTGTTTAGAGAGGCGGCAGCGGCAGCAGGCCCGGAGGAAACGCTTGCGGTCTATCGGTTCATATCTGACCGGAAAGACAAATTCACAAAAGCGGACTGGAAATATATGTGTTCCTGTCTGGGCCGCAGGGCGGAACGCCTGCTGCGGAATGTCGTAAATAATTTAAGCTGGGAGGATTAGAGGTGAAACGGAAAGCATGGAAACCGAAAATCAGAAAGAGCGACAGGCCGACGCTGACCGGGACGCCGCCGCTTGGGTATCTGATAAGTCACTATTGCCCGATATGCGGGAAACACTTGTTTTCGTTTTATGAGGGCGATTTGAAACGGCCAGATTACAAATTCCGGGTATCGCGTGACTGGAATTATTGCAGCAAGTGCGGAACGCTGCTGGACCTTGACGAATGGAAAGAGCCGGAACCGGAAGTGAAAGGAGCGGCGGAAGAAATCGAATGGGAGGATTGAGAGGGAATGAAAACAATTATTCTTTCACTTCATGACTGCTGGTGGCGGAAGATGGTTGCGAAAATTAAGCTGCTGGAAATCAGAAAGACGAAACCGGCAGCAGCAGGGCCGTTCCGGGTGCTGGTGTACGTCACGGGCGGGAAAGGGATATGCGGGGAATTTACCTGCAATCACTTTTACAAAATAAGGACCATTCCAGACGTTCAGACGGTTCTTGGGACGGCGAGCGTGACCGGGGACAGCTGCTTGACGAAAGAACAGCTGCAAGAGTACGCCGGGAAGCGGTCAAAGGCGTTGTGGGGCTGGGCGGTATCGGACGTGCAGGAATACGAAGAGCCGCGCCCGTTGAAACTGTACGGACTGACGCGCCCGCCGCAATCATGGTGTTATCTGGGAGAGTGACGGCAGGAATGGAAGATTTGACAAATAGCCTGCGGGGGGGTACGGCCTAAACCGGATATATAACACGGACTGCATGGAGGCAATGAAGCAGATACCGGACAAGTTTTTTCAACTGGCAATCACTGACCCGCCGTATGGGATAGGCATTGACGGCCAGAAAAAGAGTATCAACAGAAACCCGAAGCACAACCGGAAAGAACACACCCGGAAAAGCTGGGACAGGGCCATTCCGCCGGAAGAGTATTTCCGGGAACTTGAAAGAATATCCGACAATCAGATTATCTGGGGCGGCAATTACTTTGTGCCGCACTTGCAGCAGGGGCATAAAGGCTGGATTGTCTGGGATAAAGGGCAACACGGGCTTTCAATGAGCGATTGTGAACTTGCATACACGACGTTTGACACGCCGACGCGCATTGTCACGATAAACCGCGTGGAACTGCTAAAGGACGGCACGTTTCACCCGACACAAAAGCCGGTCAAGCTGTATGAATGGATATTGGCGCACTACGCGAAGCGCGGGGACCGGATTATTGACACACACGCCGGAAGCGGCGCAAGCCTTGTGGCCTGTCACAGACTGCGCTTTGAATTTCTGGGTTTTGAGATAGACCCGGAATATTACGCGAAAGCAGATGAACGCATAAAGGCGGAGCAATCACAATTAAGCATTTTTGACTTTATAGGATTGGAGGAATGAAAAGTGGATAAAAACAGGCTGACTTATATTTGCAGCCCGTACCGGGGCGACACAGAAAGAAACCTGCAATATGCAAGGGAACTGACGCGGATTGCGCTTGACGCCGGATATACGCCGGTAACGCCGCACTTGTACTTAACACAGGTCACGGACGACACGGACCCGCAGGAAAGGGCGCGGGGAATGGCTGCCGGGAAAGAACTGTTAGGGGCCTGCCGGTATATCCTTATCGGGAGCCGGTACGGGCTGTCTGCCGGTATGCTGGAGGAAATCGAACTGGCGATTGCCGGGAACATGATAGAGCTTGCGCCGACAAAAGCCGGGCTTGAAATCGTGTATGGAGGTGAAGAGGATTGACGGAACTTGAAATGATAAAATCATGCTTTCTGACGGAATATCAGATGATACACAGGCCGGGCGCGCTGACGCTGCTTGAATGGATGGAGGGAAACGGATTTTTTGAAGCCCCGGCCAGCGCGAAGCACCACGGCGCATATCCGGGCGGGCTTGCAATCCATTCCGTTCACGTCTGCGACAGGCTGAAAAGGCTTGCGGAGGTTACAAGGACATTCATACACCCGGAAACGCTGGCCGTCTGCGCGCTGCTTCATGATGTCTGCAAGATAGACGCATACACCGCCGAAACCGTACCGGGGCCGGACGGGACGCCGCATGAAGTACGGTACAAATATACCGGCGGTCTTCCGGTGGGGCATGGTGAAAAATCCGTTATGTTGGTTCTGCGGAAAATGAAGCTGACAGATGAAGAAATAATGGCTATAAGCTGGCACATGGGCGCGTTTGACTATCGCTTTAAGGGCGGCAGCGGCGACATGGACGCGGCGTTTAAGAGAAGCCGCCTTGCGGTCCTTTTACATATCGCGGACATGATGGCGACATACTTTGACGACGACGAAAGCGGGGACGGGGCATGAGTTACTATAACCGCAAGCGCAGCGAAGCGACGGAACAGGAATTTATTATAAGCTGGTGCAGGCTGTTAGAACCGCGATACCCGGAATTGAAATGGATATACCACATACCGAACGGCGGAAGCCGGAACCAGATTGAAGCGGCGCACTTGAAAGCGCAGGGCGTGAAAGCCGGTGTCCCTGACTTGTGCTTGCCGGTCCCGCGGGGCGGTTTCCACGGGCTGTATATCGAAATGAAGTACGGCAGGAATAAGACAACGGGCAATCAGGAAGAATGGCTGGAAGCACTTGCGAAGCTGGGATATAAAACGGCGGTATGTTACGGGGCGGAAGAGGCGCGCCGGGTGATTAAAGACTATCTGGGCATAAAAGAGGCGGGGGAAACGACGTGAAAGCAAAAGCGGCAGAAATGGCACTGAAAGGAAACGTCCCGTATTACGGGGCAATTAAAGCGGGAATGAAGAGGGCGGCAGCCGGGCAGCAGGCGTCTTCCGGTTCCAGAAAGAAAAAGCGGGTCCGGCTTACGGATATAAGCAGGGGGACCGGAAAAGCGATACTGCGGGACGGCGTGGCGGTGAACCGGGCAATAAAGAAATTGTATGACTATGAGGAAACCGGGCTTTCACCGCATGAAATCTTCATTCTGATTGAGCGGGAAAGGAACTTGACAAAGAGGCTGGAAAAGATGATGGACTGGGAGGAATGAGGCGTGGAAGATGTATGCGTTTTATGCGGCGCACCGGTCCAAGAGGGCCAGCAGGTATGCCCGGAATGTATAAGGCGTTATGCGAATGACGCCGCCGGGCAGCAGGCGGAGGCGGAAGAACTGCGGGACATAGCGGACGTATTAAGTATTACGGCAAACACCGACGGCAACATTAAACGGTCAATGGAAGCGTTGCTGCGGATTGCAGATAGACTTGTAGGAGGAAAAGGCAATGGCAAGAAAAGAGGCAAAACAGGCATACAAACCGAAAGTGGCACTTGTGAGGCTGCACACGGGCGGCAAGGACGTTGAAGATTACCGGAAGAGGCTGACCGGGCAGGGGTACACCCGCCGACAGTTTGAGTTTATGAAAGCCGCTGACGAATATTTTGACGGGCTGACCTTGTGGGTGTCAATGTGGAATTGGGACAATCACGAAAGCTGGCATTTATGGAACTGGAGGCCGGAAGATGATACGCGGGTTATGGCGGCACTGTACGCGGCAGAACAGTTTCACCCGGTCCCGCGGTACAAGAACGATTTTGAGGGCTTTAAGAAAGACTGGGCAAGCGGAGAATACGACCCCGGCTGTACATACACATTTCCGCTGGACGCCGTAGAGGTTCTGGAGGTTGTGCAGGAAGAGGAAAACAACATTGACCCGCAGGAAGTCAAAAGGGCCGTCAAAAAGGCGCAGGACACGGCATACCGGCAGAGGGCAAAGAACCGGGCCACAAAGAAGAAATACCGCTTCAAGAAGCGCGTTAGGAGGTAACGGGCATGGGGAAGAGGCATTGCAGGAATAAACAAGAGGTTTTGCAGATGATGTATGACCGGGAGCGGGAAAAGAGAGGCCCGCAGCCGCAGGAAGCACCGCTGAAACGGATAATGAAGACGGCGAACCGGAACCGGGAAGCGGTGGAGCGGGCAAGAAAGAACATGAGGAAAGGAGGGACAGGGAATGGAAGCGATAATGCCGGTGATTAAATTTATCATTGCGGGCGTCGTGCTGTTTCTGAAAATCTGCGCCGCGCTTGCAATTCTGGGCGTCGTGCTGCTGCTGTTCGTTATCGCGCGGGAAGTGGCGTGGACGCTGCGGCAGGAAAACAAAAGGAAGATGGAGGAAAAGAAGAAAAATGAAGATGGCGGCGTTTAGGGTTATTTGTCCTTTGGAGATTGGCGACACGGTACTTGTGGCGGACGGCAGGAAAGAGGCGTTCTACATTCAGCAGCAGGGAAAGCCGCGGCAGATTACCGTTATAAAGCCGGTATGCGCACATAAGGTCACGGACATTGCGACAATTCACTATTTGAAGACCGGAAACGTGTCGTTCAGATACGAACTGGACGGGTCCGGCGAATACCGGGAATTAGACGTGCGGCTGGTTTGATGTGTCTATACTTACGGAAGTATACAAAATAGACAAATATACTTCCGTAAGATTGTACACTTTGCCTATTGATATTATACTTCCGTAAGTATATAATATAATCAGAAACAAGGAAAGCGGAGGTAAACGAAATGAGAAAAACTATTGAAGAGGATTTCAGACAGGCAAGATGTGAAGCGGAAAAGAACGTGCGTTGCGGAGAGATGAACACAATCGTTTATATGAGCGGCAGCAAGATAAAGAAAACCAAAATGGAAAAAATGCTGAACCGGTACAGAGAAGACAGCAAGACAGATTATGAACTGGGCGTTATTGCAAAAGAGATTTTCGACTTTGAGCAAAAGGCCGCAGAAATCCTTAAAAAGTCAATAGAACATTTCGTGATTTACTAAAAGCAGAAACGGAGGTAAAGGCAATGGCACAGTATAACTTGAAAATTTACGCGGTGGAAGATGAACCGACAGGGTACGTTTTAAGCGACGGCGTACATTCATATTGCAGAGGCAATACGGCTTCATGTTACAGCCTGCTTCACTTCCCACAGGGGACAGAATTTAAGGTGATAGAAGAACTGACGGGGAATGAAGCGTTCGCGCGGTTCTGGAAGATGGAGTTTGAAAAGCTGGCCGAAGAGGAACGGGAACTGGTACTTGCGGTGTTCCCGAACGTGCTTGAATTAACGGAGGCGGGCAGGGTGAAAGCATTACCGGACAAGGCGGTTAAAATCGCAAAAACGAACATTTACAAGAACCACAAAGAGTTGATGAAGACTTGCAGCAGGTGTGGAGGGTCCGGGCGGTTCAGCTGGAACCAGCGTGACGGGGATATGTGCTTTAAGTGCCGCGGGACGGGTTACACATTCCCGAAATTCACAAAGAAATATTTACAGCAGGTGCGCGAAACATACGCAGGGGCACGGGTGGCGCAATAGGACGGCGCAGCAGCTTCCGAAGCTGCCGGGTGCGGGTTCAAGTCCCGCCCCGTGCATTACGGGCCGCTGGGAGGCCCACAGAAACCATAAATCATACCAGATACAGGAGGGAACCGGAATGAAAGTATTATCTATTATCAACTTGAAAGGCGGCGTTGCAAAGACCATTTCAAGCGTCAACATGGCGCATATTCTGGCGACGCTGCACGGGCGGCGGGTTCTGCTTATCGACAATGACAAGCAGGGGAACGCTTCAAAGATTTTGAACCGGCACAGCTACGATAAACCCGGCGTCGCGGAAATCATGACGGACCGGAACATTAAGACCGCCGCCGTCATTCAGCACACGGATTACGCCCGGCTGGACATTATCACCGCGAACATGAACTTGCTGAAAGCCAATTTGGAAGTATTGCTGGACCAGCAGAGGCCGCAGCAGACCCGGTTCAAAAGGGCATTGGCGCAGGTGGCCGACAGTTACGATTTCTGCATTATCGACAATGCGCCCGATATAAACATATCGACCATAAATGCGCTTGTCGCGTCAAATGATGTGATGATACCAGTTACAATAGATGATTTCGCGCTTGACGGGCTGGCGGAACTGAAAGAACAGATTGACAACACACGCGAAGACCTAAACCCGGCGTTGCGGTTCTGCGGCTGTTTCGTCACACAGTACGACCGGACAAATGAGGCGGACCAGCAGGGGGAAGAATACTTGAAAGCCCTGCAAGATTACCCGGTATTTCAAACGCATATCAGACGGACCGGGAAGATAAAGCCCAGCACGTTTGCACGGGAACCGATTATTGTATATTCCAGCCGGTGCGGTGCTTCCTACGACTATAAAAGACTGGTTGAAGAATACTTGAAAATGTGACCAATTCGGACACGCAAAGGAGGGAAAAGACATGGCGAACAGATTTAACCTTATGGAGTTATTAAACCAGCGGTCAAGGGAGCAGGAAGCGGCAGCAGGGGAGCAGGAAGAGGCCGCGAAAGTGGAGCAGGCGGCAGCAGGCCCGGAAAAGGGCGACGCCGGGCAGCAGGCGGAAGAAATAAAGATGATTGACGTTTTCGATTTGATACCGTCAAAGGACAATTTTTACCGCGTTGACGACGATTTGAAGCGGTCAATAGAGCTTGTGGGAGTATTGCAGCCGTTATTAGTAAAACGCCCGGAAAATGGCAAATACAGGGTCATAGCGGGGCATAGAAGACGGCTGGCCGTGCTGTCACTGATAGACGAGGGCAAGGAAGAAAGACGGTATATGCCGTGCGTCTTCAAGAAAGAAGACTTAAAAGACCGGCTGGCAATCATTATGGCAAACCGGTTCCGGGATAAGACGGACTGGGAAAAGATGATGGAGGCAATAGAGGCGGAAAACCTTGCAAGGGACCTGAAAAGGGAATTGCAGCTGCCGGGAAGAACGCGGGAAGTGCTGGCGGAGATAACCGGCGTCACGGAAGCGCAGCTGGGCCGGTACAAGGCTATTTATAACAATCTGACGCCGCAGCTGATGGCGGAGTTTAAGGCGGACAATATCAATGTTTCCGTCGCGTCGGAACTGTCCGGGCTGTCGGAGGAATGGCAAGAGAGGGCGGAAAGGAAGCTGGAAGAGGCCGGGACGCTGACGCTGCCGGACGTAAAGGAACTGAAACGCGGGGAAGAGGAAAGCCGGGGCATACCGGGTCAAATGAGCATGGCGGACGCAATGCAGCCGGAAGAGGAACCGGAAGAGCCGGAAGAGGCCGAAGAGGAAACGGCGGAAGAGATGGAAGAACCGGAAGAGGCGGAAGAGCCTGCGGAGGAATGGGAAGACCCGCAGCCGGAAACAATTATTTCTTTGTGCTATTCCTGCGACAAATACGAAACTTGCCACGAAAAGAAAAGCACGGTCCGCGATTGTAACGCCTATGTGAACCGCGAAGAGGCCCGGAAGACGCCGCAGCAGCGTTACGACGAAGAACAGGCCAAAATTGACCGGGAAACAAAGAAGAAATTGCAGGAACAGCAGCAGGAAGCGGCAGCAGCGGCCCGGCAGCAGGAAGAGCCGAAAGAACATGACATACGGCTTTCCGGGGAACGCTATGACGAACTGGCAAGCGGGAAATTAACGTTCCTGCTGTTGAAAAAGGACGGTTACAAGCTGGGCGAACGGCTGACAATGCCGGAATACGCGGGCGGGAAGCCGACACATAGAAACGTATACGCCGAAATCACGTATATTTGGGAAGACTGGACGGGCCTTGAAGATGATTTCTGTATTATCGGTCTTTCCGTGAAAGATTTTGATTGAGAGGGGCGGAAAACTTGGGAATATTAGCTGAAATCGTGGGAATATCGCAGGAAATGAACAGAAAAGCGGAGAGGGCAACGCCTGAAAAGGTGCTTGCCCTTGCGGTGCATAATGAGGAACGGCAGGAAAAGGCGGAAAAAGGAGGGAAAAAGAAGTGAAGCTGAAAGAAATTGTGGATTATTACCGGAAGAACAGGGGAGCCGCGCCGGGAACGCCCGTGGAGCAATTCAAGAACCCGCCGTTATTGTGGGCAAACCTGCTTCACATTTACGACGCGGCGGAAAAGCCGGTGGAAGTGATAGACGGAAGAGAACTGACACAAGCCCTGCTTGAAAAATACGGGGAATATGAAGAGTTTAAGGAAGAATACTGCGGAGGTGATTACACACACCATAATTTCTTGAAACCGCCAGAGGGAAGCGACGCCGGGCGGCAGGCCGGGCGGAAATATTAAGCAATACGGGAGGAATGGCAGATGGAAGCGATTAAAGCAGGAATGAGCAAAGAAAAGGTGGTTCAGCTGTTGCAGCTGTTCCCGGAAATCGACGGGGAAATTCGGGTGCGACGTAATATTGTCAATGACCTTGAACAGTATTATTACACGACGCCCGCCGTAAACTATGACGGTATGCCCCATGCGAAGTACAACACGGCCAGCCCGACGGAAAATGTCGCGCTGAAAATACCGGATTACGTGCATGAGGAAATAAAAAAGTATACCGCCGAAATTACGGACCTGCAAAAAGTGAAAGTGGAAATTCTGAAAGAGGTTTCACGGCTGAAGCTGAAATATAAGAACGTGATTTTCGGTTTCTACTTTCACGGCATGAAATGGGAACAGGTCGCAGCCGGGACGCATTACAGCGAAAGGCAATGCAAGAACATTCGTGATGAAGCGTTGCTGCGGCTGTTGCAGGGCTTTTCAAGGAACCGCGTTTTAGTTACATACAGAATAGAGGAATGAAAAGACTGCACGAAATTGCACGTCAAAACCTGATATAATAGACAGAGATTGAACGCTTCCAGAACACGCGCTTTCCTACATGGGGCCTTGATTTCTGTATTTTGCAAAGCCCTATAATTTTTATAATTCCGAAACCGGCAGAACCGGCAGCGGGGAAAACGAACGAAGAGAGGTGACAGGGCATGGGCAGGAAAAGAAACCCGGAACGGGAAAAGTCTATGCAAAGATGGCTTGACAGCGGCGGGAAAATGACGCTTGAACAGCTGGCGGAGGCGGCAGGCGTCAACAAAGCCCGTATCAGTAAATGGAAATCCGAAGACAAGTGGGCGGAACAGCTAAAGAAACGCCCGCGCAGAAAAGGGGGCCAGCCCCGGAATAAAAATGCGGCAGGCCGTACCCCCGCAAAGGACGGCAACAAAAACGCCGTCACACACGGGGCGTTTGCGCAGGCGGGCATTGAAGACATACCGCCGGAAAAGGCGGAAGAAATACTGGCAATGAAGCCGGGGGAAAGCCTAACCAGAATGACAGAGGAATTACAAGCCCTGCTTGTACGCAAAGCATATCTGGAGGGGCTATTGGATATATACACGGCCCCGGAAGCAGAGAAACAGTATTACATTGATAAGATAGTACACATGATAGTCCCGAAAGGGGCGGAGGATATAGAGGCGGAACAGGACGCGGGCATTGACACTGGCACAGCGCAGGACCCGGAGCAAAGCACAGAGCAAATGAAAACGGCAATGAAGACCGTGATTAAGGGCAGCGCGTTTGACCGTGCAATGAAAGTGGAAGCAGAGTTGAACCGCCTGCATGGGCGTATCATTAAGCAGATAGACAGCATGAAGTCTTACGAACTGGAACACAGGCGTTTACAGCTTGAAGAGCGCAAATATAACCTTGCCAAACAGAAATTATCTGGAATATTTGAGATTGACGACGAAACGGAAGAGATTGTGGACGACGAAACGGAGGAAATTTGACTGGGGCGGTAGGTTCTTTCACGGCCCGAAGCCGCCTGCGGGTACGGCGAAGCCCGGCCCTTGCCCAGCGAAAATATGAAAATTTTCACTTCCGATTTTTGCCGGGATTTTTTGAAAGGGGGTGGGCCAAAAATGAAATTGTATACATCTTCCGCGGTTGCGCGCGCGCTGGACATGACGGAACGGAACGTGCGGACGCTGCGGGACCGCGGCATTTTGACAGAGTACAGGCCGGGGCTGTACGATTTGACGACGGCCACACACCAATATATAAATTTCCTGCGGCAGAAGAACCCGGACGCGGAAGAAAAGGTGGATTACAACACCGAACGCGCAAAGTTGGTCCGGGCGAAAAGGGAAAGTCAAGAACTGGAATTGCAGCTGAAAAAGAATGAACTGCACACGTCGGAAGAGGTGGAAAGCGTGATGGTAGATATGCTGTTGCGCTTCAAAGCCCGTCTTATGGCTTTACCGGCGAAGTTATCACCGGCAATCGCAAAGAAGACGGACCAGACGGAAATATTCAAGATGATAAAAAGCGGCGTTGATGAAGCACTGGAAGAACTTGCGGATTTTGACACGGCGTTTGGAAGCGGCGGAGGCGACGGGAAAGAAGATGAATGACAATACAAGAACGCTGTTTCGGAAGATATTTGCGGTATTAAAGCCGCCGCCTGACCTTAAATTGTCGGAGTGGGCGGACGAATACCGGCGGTTATCGCAGGAAGCCAGCGCGGAACCGGGGCGGTGGCGCACGTCAAAGGCCCCGTATCAAAAAGAAATCATGGACGCCATTACAGATATAACGATACGGAAAGTGGTTGTGATGTCGGCGGCGCAGGTAGGGAAGACGGACGCAATGATTTTGAACCCGATTGGCTATTATATCCATTACGAGCCGTCACCGATAATGGTATTACAGCCGACAATACAGATGGCGGAGGCGTTCAGCAAAGACCGTCTTTCACCAATGATAAGAGATACACCGGTATTGGCGGAGCGGGTGAACGATAAGACCAGAAACAGCGGCAACACGATTTTACAGAAAATCTTTGCGGGCGGTCATGTAACAATGGTGGGCGCAAACAGCCCGTCTTCCCTTGCGTCCCGGCCTATACGGGTACTGCTGGCGGACGAAATAGACCGATACCCGGCGACGGCAGGAACGGAGGGGGACCCGCTTTTTCTGGCCGCAAAGCGTTTAACAACGTTCTGGAACCGCAAGGAAGTTGACGTTTCGACGCCGACAATAAAGGGAATGTCCCGGATTGAAATTGAGTATGAAAACAGCAGCCGGGGCGAATGGAACGCGCCGTGTCCGTGCTGCGGGGCCTTGCAGCCGTTACGGTGGGCAAATATCGTGTTCGATAAAGAAAACCTGTCTGAAATCCAATACGCCTGCGAGAAATGCGGCGTCATATCAAGCGAAATCGAGTGGAAAGAACACTTTGCAGACGGTTGTTTTGTCCATGAGGACCCGGAAAACCCGGTGCGCGGCTTTCACTTGAACACCCTTGCGTCAACGCTGGCGTCATGGCGTGAGGTTGTGGAAAAGTTTCTTGTAGCGAATGAGGAAAAGAAAAAGGGCAATATTGAACTGCTGAAAGTCTGGACAAACACGGAACTTGGGGAAACGTGGGAGGAAGAGGGCGAACAGGTAGAAGAAAGCGACTTGATGAAACGCCGGGAACGCTATAATTGCGAAGTACCGGAAGACGTGCTTTATCTGACCGCGGGCGTGGACACGCAAGATGATAGATTTGAAGCGGAGGTGGTGGGCTGGGGGCCGGAATATGAAAGCTGGGGGATAAAATATGCGGTCCTTTACGGGGACACAAGCAACATAAGAAATCAGGTGTGGAAAGACCTTGACGCTTTCTTGCAGCAGAGTTTCACAAAGCCGGACGGAACGGTGTTGAAGATTGTGTGTGCCTGCGTGGACAGCGGCGGACACCGGACGAATGAGGTATACAAATTCTGCAAGGCCCGGCAGAACCGGAAAATATTTGCGATAAAGGGCAGCAATGACAGCGCGGCGGCCTACATACAGAAACCGACAAAGAACAACAGGGAACAGGCGTATTTGTTTACGCTGGGCGTTGACACCGGCAAAAGCCTTTTACTGCAACGGTTGAAGATAGAGGAAGAGGGGCCGGGGTTCTGTCACTTCCCGAAAGATGAAGACGGAAAGCCGTATTCCCCGCGCGGGTATGATGAAAGTTTTTTCAAGGGGATAACAGCGGAAAAACAAGTGTTGGTCTATAAAAAGGGCAGGCCGTTCTTTGAATGGCGGGTGCGGGACGCCGGGCAGCATAAAAGGAATGAAGCGTTAGACTGCCGCAATTACGCGACGGCAGCAATAGAAATTACCTGTCTGCCGCTGAAAAAGCCGGAACCGGCAGCAGGGCAGCAGGTCCAGAAACGGAAAAGAAAAAGGACAAGGACAGGAGGTATCATATAATGGCTGGAATAACGAAAGAAACAGCGCAAAAGCATTTAGACGCATGGCTGGAAGCGGAACTTGTGGTGACGACCGGGCAAAGCTACACCATAGGCAGCCGCAATCTGACGCGGGCAAACCTAACGGAAATCAGGAACGCTATTGATTACTGGAATAACAAGGTAAAGGCCCTTGAAACCGTCGAGAAGAACGGCGGAAGAAACAAGGTCCGGCGCGTCGTTCCGCGTGATTTATAAAAAAAGATTGCCCGGAATTGCCCGTTTTGCCGATTTGTTTCCCCCCATTGCCCGGAAAAAGGTGCTATGATAGTACCGTGGAAAATTGAACAGGGAAGAAAAAGCAGCTTTCAAGGCTGCTTTTCTTATGCCCGGAACAGACGGGAGGTGAGAGGGTGAACGGTATTGCGAGGGTATTTGACGGCGTAATTGCCACGGTTGCGCCGCAGCTGGCGTTAAAACGCGCAGCAGCCCGGCAGAAAATGGAAATCTTAAACAGCGGTTACAGCAATTACGGCGCGAACACTTATAAAAAATCGCTTATCGGCTGGAACTACGCGGGCGGAAGCTGGCGCGAAGA
>CANRNI010000047.1 GCA_947631945.1 uncultured Clostridia bacterium | reverse complement strand
GAGTAGTAAATCCGGCTTGTTACCCTGCGAAACTGCCCGTAAAATCAAGGCTTTTTGAGATAATCAATATTTTTATGCTACAAATATGCACTTATTTATTTCATATTGACACGTCCTTTCATAATATACAACACGCAAAAAACACATAAAAGGTTACAAAAAAGACTGCATTTTCACTCTATCGTGAATTTGCAGTCTGATTTTTTGGGCGTTTTTTTACAGCCCCGTTATTTTAACTTCTATATGTAAAGCCCGTATATCACAGGCGTTGTTTTTGAAAAAACCGAGAATGGCATCAGCGGCGGAGCATATCGCATATGCTTGAAAGCTCTATTGCCATTCTGAGTCTTTTCCATGAGAAAAGCTTTACATGTTCCATTTCCTTTAAAAGCTTCTGTTCATATTCACGAAGTTCCTTGTTCATTATTTTTGTTCATCTCCTTTCTCTCTTGATTACACCTTCATTATACTCAAAAAAATCAATTTGTCAAGTCATTTTGCACAAATAATTAAAAATAATTTTGTACATATTTAACAAACAAGACTGCTGAAAAAAGAAATGAATTATTTACATGATTTTATTGTAAAGCAATTTGCTTTTGTGCATTTTTAATAAATATGTTCCATTTTATTGTTGCGTTATAACCAAAGAGCGGTTTATAATTAATTTATCGTTCAAAAAGTTTGTGAAATTTTTATCGGGCAATAATGATGCTATATCGTCCGGCAGAGGCGCAAAAAAACTCATAAATTCGTCCGTAACAGGGTGTTTAAATGACATATTTCCGCAATGGAGCGCGGGCCGTGTTATTCTTTTATCAATACTGCCGTACATATCATCTCCGCACAGAGGAGTTCCCTCCGACGCGAAGTGAACTCTTATCTGATGTGTTCTGCCTGTTTCGAGGTTTATTTTCAGAAATGAAATTTTGCCGTCGGTCATAACGGCTTCCCAGTGAGTAACGGCTCTGTCGCCGGTTTCTCCTACGGCTCGGAGGGTTTTCATTGGGTCGGGGCGGTAAATCGGCTTGTCTATTGTCCCCGAGCCATTGTATTCGCCGCTTACCAAAGCATAGTACGTCTTTTTTAAATTGCCCGAAAGCTTAGACGCGGCAAGTCTGTTCAATGCACACAGGACAAGTCCCGAAGTCCCCTTGTCGAGACGGCCGACCGCGCGGAACGTCACGCATTTTCCCTTGCTTTGGAAATATGAGGATACGGCATTCGCGAGAGTATCGCCCTGATGATTATGCGTCTGGTGCATGGCAAGTCCGGCGGGTTTGTTTATAATGATAATATCGCAGTCCTCATATATTATTTCAAGCGGATAATAAATCGGCTCGGCTGTATTTTCATCATCGGGAATATTTACGGCGAGAATATCTCCAGTATGTACAATATCTATTGTCCTTATATGTACTCCGTTAAGCGTAATGCCGTTTTCAATCCGTTTGAGAGAATTAATAAGTCTTGCCGAAAGTCCGGCTTGGCTTCTGAGAAAGCTCAGCACCTTTTTTCCGTCAAACTCATTGCCTATATTATATTCAATATGTCTCAATTCATCAGCCGCCCTTTTATAATCTAGGGAAACACTGAATAAATCACGCCTAATGGCTGAACGCACATCTTGCCCAGATATTTTCCGTCATTTTTGCCAAAAGCTCCCCCAATACGTCAGTATTCCTGCGTCACTTTTGTCAATCTGACGAAAAACCTCATGTGGCAATCTGCACGTTCGATTTATTCAGTGTTTCCCTAACAGCGGAGGCAAAAATCCCCCCGCTGTAAAACTTGTTCTTGGTTGATTTTAACGCGCAACGTTAAATTTTAACGCTCCAGCCCTCGGGACCTTCAATTTTGCCCCATTGGATACCCGTAAGAGTATCGTAAAGCTTTTGCGAAAGCTCCCCGATTTCGCCGTTATTTATTTCCATAACCTTGTCGCCCCATCTGAGTTCGCCTATGGGGGATATGACAGCCGCCGTTCCGCTGCCGAAAGCCTCAAGAAGTCTGCCCTCGTCATAAGCCTTTGAAAGCTCGTCAATGGAGATACGGCGTTCGGACACGTTAAGTCCCCATGATTTTAATATCTCTATACATGACATTCTTGTTATTCCGCCGAGAATACTGCCCTGAAGAGCGGGAGTTACTACTTCGCCGTCAAGCACAAAGAAAACGTTCATTGTGCCGACTTCCTCAACGTATTTTCTCTCAACACCGTCAAGCCAAAGAACCTGGGTGTAGCCGACCTTTTCGGCTTCGTCCTGCGCTTTAAGCGACGCGGCGTAGTTGCCGCCTGTTTTTGTAAAGCCCATACCGCCTTTAACGGCGCGGACATAATTTGTTTCAACGTAAATCTTGACAGGGTTCAGACCTTCGGGATAATATGCTCCTACGGGCGAAAGTATAATCATAAAGAGAAGATGCTTTGCCGGATGTACGCCTATGTGAGCGTCGATTGCGAAAATAAACGGTCTTATGTAAAGAGACGTACCCTCCGCCGAGGGAATCCAGTCCTCATCAACCTTTACGAGAGTTTTAATGGCTTCAACGGCAAATTCCTCGTCGATAGGAGGAATACAAAGTCGGTCGTTTGAAAGATTAAGACGCGCCATATTTTTATCGGGTCTGAAAAGACGAACTTCTCCGTCCTCACAGCGGTAAGCTTTAAGCCCCTCGAAAACCTCCTGACCATAATGAAGGCACATGGCGGCAGGGTCAAGCTCTACGGGCGCGTATGGGACGATTCTCGGGTCGTGCCAGCCCTGTCCCTCGTCATAGTTCATTATAAACATATGATCGGTGTAATAATTGCCGAAACCGAGCTTACTCTCATCGGAAGGACGCGTTTTCGGATTTTTTGTACGTTCAATTTTTATTTCCATTTGCAATACTTCCTCTCATTACTCAAAATTAAAGCTGATACTAAATAGTGTAGTATCAGCGGTTAAAAAAGTCAATATTATTTTTAAAATAAATTCATTTTTTTGTTTTCAAAAAACAGCGATTTATTTTTTGCCAAGCCGTGATTAAATAGTAATTTCAGGCAAAAATGACGGAAAATCTCGGTGCAAAATGCGCGTTTAGCCGTCAGGCGTGATTTATTTAGTGGTTCCTTAAATAAATTATCTGCGTTTCAGAACGAAAAAGACTATTATCGCCGCAAGAACGGCAATAGTTGATACGGACAGCACGACAAAAACCATCACGGACGAGCTTTTTAATCCGGAATCATCTGTTATTACCGATTGCGACGCGGGCTCCGCGACAGTTATGCCGGCGCCTATTATATTGGGAACAGTCGTGGTTTGGGTATTGTTTTCGGCTGTAACGGGAGGTATAATTGTGGTGGGATTGCCTGCCGCGCCGCTGTTTGTGGTAGTCGCTGCCGGAACGATTACGTTAGGAGAATTATACTGTGAATTATTGCTGTTGGAATTCGCGGTATTTGAACCGTCCGAAGTGCCGTTGCCGCCGTTAAATACGTCCTGAATCATTGCGAGACCGCTGTTCCATGCGTCCTGCGCAAGTCCAAAAAATTGGTCGAGTGAGAGATTGTCACCGAGCCCCTCTATAATCTTGGCGATATCCGTATCCTGAATTTTGCTCAAATCAATATCGTCAAGACCATTTTCTTCAAGGAATTTGTTAAATCTCTCCTGAATTGATTCCTGAGTTTCCGGCTCCGCCGACTGATATTTGTCAACAAGCTCCTGAAGCTGTCTCTCAATTCTGTCCTGAATCGTTTCCGCAAACGCGCTTACGGAAAAAGAAAATATAATTATTACAGCCAAAATAACTGCCGAAAATTTTTTCGCAGCAGTCCTTTTCATTTCTCTTCACCCTTAAAAATATGTTTATCATTCCGCCGCAAAACAGTTATTGCGGCAATTTCGGTATGATATTTTTATTTTACAACAATATTATTAAAAAGTCAAACATATTTATAATTTTCAATCAAATTAATTATTTTTTAAACTTCCGATAATCCGGCCGTCAAAATCCCGAGGTTATCTCTGTATATTTTTCCGAACTGTGACAATGGAAGCGGATTTACGCCTTTCCCAGCCTCTACGGTATAACCGGGCAGATTATATTCTGATATGAACCAATCCTTATAACCGGCATATGACGAGTATTCGGGAGTTAATTCAAGCGGATATCCACTTCTTTCGCTCATGACCTCCCCTATTTCCAAGGCTCTCGGAGGGTCGTAATCAAGATATTTCCAGTAAATTATTTCGCCCTGAGTATGATATGCAAGTATAAGCCTAAAATTATTGTCGTTGGTAAGGTCGTACATCGCTCTGCTTTCGGGCGCCGACAGCGGAGCCGTTCCCACAAAATCTCTCGGTGCGGGCGATACAAATCCCTGCGCGTATTTTAATTCCTTTGCCTTTTCCCAGTTCGCCGGATAATTCAAATTAAGGTCTGTGCCGGCTATGTTTGCTTTCCAGCCCTCTGGAAAGCGTATATTCGGATATCTTTCGGAAATATTTACCGCTTCCAAATAATATTCTCCGCTCGTCAGCGCGGCTGTGGCGAGGTCAACCCCGTCCGGATTTACAAGAGGTACAGCATACAGCGTTGTCTTTTCATAGAGGTTTACAGCGCTTTCTCCGCCGATGATACCCTGATTCGCGTAAGCATAGGCGTAATCCTCCATGAATTTGAGAAGTACGGGCGTGGTTATCCATTCGTTGGCGTGATGCGACGCGTTATACGAAACCTGAATATCTCCGCTTCCCGTTTTTATGCATTTCAATGATTTTCCCATAACGCTGCTGCCGAACGTAAATACTTCCAAAAACGGATAACGTACCGATAATCCCTCAATAATCAAGTCAGTAAGAAATGAAGAATACGGTATATCCGTGGCGACAACATTAAACCCAAAGGGAATGTTTATGACCTGACCGACTTTAAGAAAATCGGCGTTGATGTCGGGATTCGCAAGCATAATGGCGTTTACGCTCGTTCCGTATTTATTGGCGAGAAGCCAGTATGTGTCGCCGTATCTCAAAGTATATTTGAAATAACCTCTTATGTATTTTTTGAGCAATTGCCATGTTTGGTTCCCGACTATTCCGTCAACAGGCAGTCTGTTTGCGTATTGAAAACGCCTTACGGCGGCCTCGGTTCCGAAACCGAATATCCCGTCAAGAGCTCCGCCGTAAAATCCCGAGCGTTTGAGAGCCAATTGAAGCATGGAAACTAAGGAGCCTCTGCTTCCGTTCCTTAAAATATTCAAAAAAATCACCCCATTTTTAATATAAGCACAAATAAAATTGAAATTTACTATTGACAAAAAAATGAATCTGTGCTATAAATATATATGTAAGGAGCAATTAAATAATTTATTGTTTCATTACTAATTTGCTTTCTCCTAACGTTTTTCATAATATACTCCTTCAAAGGGAAAGAGACCGGTGTCCGCCGGTCTCTTTTCCCTTTTATATTTTGTTTATTTTATATTCATTTCATAAATACCGACGGCGTGTCGGTATTTGTTCGGCATACATTATTTATTATCCTCAATTCCGAGAAATTCAAGCTCCTCTTTTCTGTCCTGTTTTGAACGGGCTACAACCTCCGAGCGCAGTTTTTTTCTGTTTTTTCCGCCTATTATTCCGTTTCTGTAGAACGCGACTGCCAGCATACCCAAAAGAGAGCCTATCACACAGCATATAAAATCGGTCATCGTATCGGTTAAACCGATTTCCGAAATCAAATCCGACGTTTGAAGTCTATATCCGTAAACTCTGTCCATTGTGAATTCGTAAAGCTCCCATCCGACGGCTATGAACATTGAAAACGTAAACGCGAAAAACGACGCGAGCGCGGGACTTAAATGTCTCTTTTTTCCCTGAAAAACGACCGCGAAATCGTAACCGAACCACGCGGCTATAAATCCCGAACCGAAATGCGAAATTATATCAAGGAATGCGATATTCGTCCTCGTATTAAGAATGTACCCTATACAGCCGTAAACTATAAAAATATTCAACAGCGTCTGTGAAAAATAATTGACACGCGTAATAAAGGATTTGCCGCCGAACATCTGGAACATATCCCACAAATGCGAAAACGCTATTGAAACAAGCCCCATAAGAAACATTGTAACAGAATTATTGAGGATTCCGTAAATCGAAAAAATAAGAAGAAGTCCTCTGCACACCCACCATATTATCTGATGAGCTTTAGGTATAGGAGTAATTTCATTGATTTTTTTCATTAGCGGTTCCTTTCATTTATTAATATTCGGGAATTTAACGCAAAGATTGTGCACAAAGGCGTAAACCGGCATTTGCTTTGTGCGGTTGCCGCCTTAACCCAAAAATTTGCTGTAACCCTTACCGTACTGAACACACCTTGAAACGCGGCTGAGCGTTGCCGAGGAAATATCTGTTTCTTCTATTACCTGATTGTAAGTTTTTCCCTCTATAAGCAGCTTCGCCGCCTTTACGCGCTGCGCCATCTGCTCAATTTCCTTAACGGTGCATAAATCCTCAAACAGCGCCTTGCAGTCGTCAACCGTTTCCATTGAAATTATAAGCTCAAAAAGCTCGTTAATCATTATATTATCGGGCATTGACCGTCGCCTCTCATATATTTTCAAAGGATTTGCTTAAAAACGCTTTCATTTTTTCGGATTTGGGATTTCCGAATACCTGTTCCGGCGTCCCTTCCTCCTCGATTATTCCGTCAGCCATAAATATAACCTTATCGGAAACCTCTCTCGCAAAGCCCATTTCGTGAGTTACAACTATCATTGTGCTGTCGCCCGTTTTAAGTCCTTTTATAACTTTAAGCACTTCGCCCGTAAGCTCCGGGTCGAGAGCCGACGTAGGCTCGTCAAAGCACAGTATATCGGGATTCAGCGCAAGAGCCCTCGCTATAGCCACTCTTTGCTGCTGTCCGCCGGAAAGCTCACACGGATAACTGTCCGTTTTATCGTTCAGTCCAACTCTTTCAATAAGCTTTTTCGCGTTTTCCTCGATTTCTTTTTCCGAAGCGATTTTCAGCAGCGACGGCGCGAGCATAATGTTTTTAAGTACGGTATACTGAGGGAAAAGGTTAAAATTTTGAAATACAAGTCCGAAATGAAGTCTTTTTGTTCTTATTTCGGATTCCTTCATTTTTTTATTTAATTTTCCGTCATAAATCTTCTCGCTGTTTACGGTAATTATCCCCTCCTCGGCAAACTCAAGGAAATTGAGGCACCGCAAAAGAGTTGTTTTGCCGCTTCCCGATGAACCGATTATTGAAAGGACCTCGCCTTTTTCAAGCGAAAACGATATATTTTTAAGGACTTCGGTTTTCCCAAAGCTTTTTTTTATATTTTTAACCTCAAGTACCGACATATTCTCAACTCCTGAAATAATCAAGCTTCTTTTCGACGCGTCCGAACAGTACCGTAAGAACGCCGTTAAAGATAAGGAAATAAATTCCCGTGTAGAACAGCGGCCAGATAAGTCCCCGTCCCGCAAATCTTTCAGCCGCCATAAGAATTTCGGCAACGGCGATAATTCTCGCGAGCGACGTATCCTTTACAAGAGTAATAATTTCATTGCTCATGGGGGGAACTATTCTTTTAACGACCTGCAAAAGAATAACTTTAAAGAAAATCTGTTTTCTGTTCATACCTAAAACGTGACCGGCCTCATACTGTCCTTTGGGAATGCTTTCAATTCCGCCGCGGTATATCTCAGAAAAATAACAGGCATAGTTTATAACGAACGCGATAACCGCCGCAAGCATACGCGATTTCATCGGTTTATCAAAAAGCAAACCCGGTACATAAAAAACAACAAAAAGTTGGAGCATCAGGGGGGTACCCCTGATGATCCAAACTATTGCTCTTACAATATACTTTATAGGCTTGATTTTTGTCATTGAACCGAACGCAACTATTAACCCAAGAGGTATTGCAAACAATAACGTCAGCGCAAACAGTTCGCAGTTCTGAAAAAATCCTTCGAACAGCGCGGCTGTTATTTGGTTAAATGACATTTACTTCACACCTTTAGGGAAGCACTGATTAAATCGCGGCGCAAGACGTGCGTTCAGCAGTTAGGCGTGATTTATTCAGTGGTTCCTTAGAATTTTATTCGGTTACAAGAAGAGAACCGAGATGATATTTTTCTGCAAGCTGCATAAGAGAACCGTCCGCAAGAAGGGCGCTTCTCGCCTCATTAACGGCCGCTGTAACGTCGCTGCCCTTACGGAAAGCTATGCCGTAAAATTCGTCGTCCGCCGTAATAATCGTTTCGTCAACCGAGAGGTTCGTGTAATCGGTGCCTTCGCCGGTCATGCCGAGAGCACACACGTAATCGACCACACAGGCGTCCGCAGTACCCATAGAAACTTCCATAAGCGCTGTTTTCTGCGAGTCAACAGCAGTATAGGTCGCGTCCTTAAAGAACTCGGTTCCCTGAATCGTTTCCTCGCCTGCTGACTCGGATTCGGCTACGACTGTAAGACCGTTTGCGGATTCAAGCGCCTGAACTTCGGCAAGCCTGTCGGATTTAACAACAAGCACCTGCTTATTCTTCATATAAGGCGCGGATATCGACATTTCTTCTTCGCGCTCGGGTGTTATCGTAAGACCGTTCCATATGCAGTCGATTGATTTTGCCTTGAGTTCTGTTTCCTTGGTTGTCCATGAAATTTCCTGAAATTCCACTTTTACACCGAGTTTTTCTGCGACCATCGCCGCAAATTCCGCATCGAATCCCGTCCAGTTGTTGTTATCGTCAAGATAATCAATGGGAGCAAAATTTGTAACGCCTACAACAAGCGTACCCTTATCCTTTATGTAAGCGAGGTCGGATTCCGCGTTGGAGTCTGCAACGGTGCCGGGCTCATTTGTGGAATTTTCCTCATTGGGCGTTTTGTTGCCCGAGCAGCCTGCGAATGCAAGCAGGATAAACATTGCTGCCATAAGTATTGCGATAAATTTTTTCATTTTGTTTTGTCTCCTTTCAGACCGCGTGTGAACATGCGTTTACGCAGTTATTATACTTTATCAAACTAAAGTTGTAAAGTATTTTTTTTAACTTTTGAATTTTTTGTCATATTAGACAACAATCAGGAAATTTATACCGTACGCTTTTATAGAAAAACAACTAACGCATAATGCATAACGATGTACGGCAAGTGCATAATAATGTTAAAGGAGATGTACATTATGTCCAAACAGGATAAAGAATATCAGCAGATGACAAAAAAAGCCTCGCCGCCGTCACCGAAATTCAAAAATATGCTGTTAGCTTTTTTAATAGGCGGACTTATATGCACTATAGGCGAAGCGTTCAGAATGTTATATACCAATATCGGAATAAAAGAGGAAACTGTTAAAATGCTCGTTCCCGTAACGCTTATAGTTATAACGGCGATTCTCACGGGCATAGGAGTGTTCGATAAAATAGCGAAGCACGCGGGCGCGGGAACGCTTGTACCGATAACGGGCTTTGCGAACGCCGTGGTTTCATGCGGACTTGAATACACTACGGACGGGAAAATCTTCGGCACAGGAGCTAAAATGTTCACAATAGCCGGCCCTGTCATAGTATACGGCTGCGGCGCCGCCTCGATTTACGGACTTATTTACTATTGCTTTTTGTAACCTTCCGGAATATATACGAAAAAAGCGGGCTTCATTCACGAACCCGCTTTTTTCATATTTCAAAAAAATTCATTTTTTCTTGTAAATCAACAATTTTCGCACAAGGAAATTATATGCGAAAACAATCGCGGTCGCTATGATTTTTGAGATCATTTCATCCAAATGCACCCACTGCACCAAAACAAACATTATTGCTATATTGAAAAGAAAACCCGCTATACTCGCAACGTAAATCGACGCTATTTCTTTAAAAACCGATTGCCCAGCAGGTTCTTTAAAAACAAGCAATCTGCCGAATCCCCAATTTGCGAACGTGGAAAAAATGAAAGCTATTGCGGTAGCTATAATATATTGAAGCTTTAAAGGTTTGTTCAAAAGCCAGAAAACGGCCCATTCTACAACGGTTGCAAGTCCGCCTACAATAATATAACGAAATAACTCTTTAAACTGCTTGCTTTTCAGAAATTTCAATATTTTTTCCATTATCGTCCGCCTCCTTCTTTACAAAAAACAGATATAGAAGCGGAATAATAATGACAAAGTTAAAGTGGAAAAATCTGAAATCTCCGCCTGACAACAGAAGCATTGTTCCGAAATTATATGCTAACGGTGATAAAACAATAAACACTTTTGATAAATTACTATGCCCGATTTTACCTACCGCCGCAAACATCATTATAAGTATAATAACGCCTATATAATCAAAAATATATTTCGTAAAATATTTATTGCAATTATCATAATAAGCTGACAACTCTGAAGCTAAACGAATATTTTGATTGGAATTTTGAATTTCTAAATTATTAGTAAAAAAAACTAAATCTGTATTCCATAAAATATTATTGCTTTCAAAACACCATACCATGTTTGTAAGATTTCCGATAGCCCTGATTGTGTTTCCGGGACTGTTAATAAAAGTCTCAACCGTATATTTTAAAATTCTGCCAGCTCCTGCCGATTCAATATTATCTTTTAAATTTTTTGGACTTTTAAACTTAATTGAATTGAAATCGCCTGAAAAGTATTCGTTCCACTCTTTTTGCGAGGCAAGCGAATCCATAAATTCTTCACATTCATCACTCATGGAATCGCGGTCATTCATATACACATATGACAGAACTGTCATTGGAAGTCCCATTGTTTCAACTGTCCTGTATCCCGGTTCTTCGACTTTTGCAATTTCAAAAACAGGTCCGTTCAACAATACGAACGCAATTGCAACTGAAACTGTTGCCGCAAAGATATGTTTTCTTATTTTCTTCATAAATATAAATAAAAAAACTAATATCGGAGCAATCAAGAGAACGGCATTGTGACGCATACATATTGTTAAAAATGAAAATAATGTAAACGACAACAAATTGTACCATTTTTTGATCCATATCCCATTTGTAATATATATCTGTATGAGTTGAGTAAAAACAATTAGAGCAAAAGCAGTCATAGCATTGTCTTTCCATGGACAAACCATAATTTTTGCAGTATTTGGATTTGCAATTATATATATCCAAGAAATTATAATATATTTTTTGTTACACCCGTTTTTATATAGTACGTGAAACAAATATGATACAGATGTGCTGAAAACAAATATTTGAAATGTTACAATTCCTGCCGTACTATGAAATATAATATAAGGAAAAGTAAAAAATATCCACGTATGCAATACCGGATGCCAATTACTGTATTCCCCGGATAAAACCTGTTCATACTGGTTTACTGAATCAGCTGAAAAACAACCGGGCCAGAAAGCTCTTTGCCACATAAAAAATATAAGAAATGTCAGCAAAAAAATTATAACTGAAAATAATATATCTTTATTTCTATTTTCACTTCTTTTTTTTATATTTGAGTATGGATCAATCGAAAGTTTATTGAATAATGATACTCCTATGAAACAAATCGGGATAATTATTATAGCGCAAAAAATTGTTAAGAAAGCAGGAGAATTTCCAAAAAGATAATTCTGCATAAAAACAACAGCTTCCACATACATAACAAGCAGAGTAAATGTTATCCAAAACCATAACTTTTCGCTTTTTTTATTAAGTCCCATTCTTTTTTCAAAGTCGGTAATCAACTGTTTACTTTTCCTCATGGTATTCCTCCTCGGTATTAACGCTCCATATGTTGGATTTATCGGTTATACCGTTTTTAATATTTTTCACAGTCTCAAAAGAGGTAACCATGGAGTGATCCATATTGTTATATCTGTGCTGTCCGTTGCGTCCTACGCAATAAAGATTTTCAAATCCGTTAAGATATTCAATAAGCTTATCTATTTCGTAATATGTGTCAAAATACGCCGGATAAGCTTTTTTTACGCATTCCTTATGATAGTCGATAACATCGCTTGCATCTGTGAGCACGTCCATACTGAGAAGCTCGCTTACGGCGAAATCTACCCATTCTTCTTCGCTCATATTCCAATACTTGTCGCCTTCGGTACAGAAATATTCGAGCCCAAGCCATACCGTTTCCTCGGGACGCGCTACCATATACGGCGACCAGTTGTTGAAAATCTGTATCCTGCCCAATTTTACGCCCGTATCCTGAACATATATCCAGCAATCCGGAACAATATTTTGCAGTGTTTTAAGCTTTGTTTCGTTTTTAAGGTTTATCTTTTTTACACAAAGACCGACGGTAACAAAATCTCTGTAAGGCAGACCATCCGCAATACGTTTGATATCGGACGGAACGTCGTTCAAGCCTGCAACAATATCTTTTAAAGGCATTGAAGAAATATAATAATCCGCGCTTATCGTTTTTTCTTCGCCGTTTTCTTCATAAACGACCTCGTATACCTTATTATCACGCGTGTGTACTTTCGTTACCTTACAGCCTGTTTTAATAGTACCCCCCCCCGAAACGATTTCCCGAGCGGCGGTTTCCCAGAGCTGACCGGGACCGAATTTTGGATATTTAAACTCTTCTATCAAGGAAGTTTCGACTTTGGAATTGTTACTGTTCGGAAGCGCTTTTCTGAGAATATCTTTTATTATGGCAACGATCGACAGACCTTTTACCCTTTGAGCGCCCCAATCGGCCGAAATTTCGCTCGGATGTCTGCCCCAAAGCTTCTCCGTATATCCCTCAAAAAACATCGAATACAATTTTTTCCCGAATCTGTTTATATAAAAATTCTCAAGCGAATTTTCATCCTTCTTGTGAACAACGGAAGCAAGATAGCTGAATCCCGCTGCGGTCGTTGTCGAGAATCCCATATTTTTTATCGTATTAAAATTCATTTTGACAGGATAATCAAAGAATTTCTTTTTATAATAAATCCTTGATATGCGCCTTCTTGTGAGCATTACTCTGTCATCGGTATCCGGATCCGGACCTCCCGGAGCTACGGCTACGTCTCTTTTCAAAATCTTGTCGTCCATAGCGGGAGCGCCCTGATCGGGCATAACCTCGCTCCACCAGTCGGTAACGTCCTTATCTTTGCTGAAAAATCTGTGACCGCCTATATCCATACGGTTGCCATTATATTTTACGGTACGCGAAATACCGCCTATTTCATTAGTTTCTTCCAAAATAGTAACTTCATATTTTTCGGAGGAGTTATCACGATTTTTAATAAACTCATAACCTGCCGTGATTCCCGCCGGTCCTGCACCTATAATAAGTACTTTTTTCATTTTTCCATGTCCTTTTTTACTTTTTTCTGTCAAAAAAATATATCGGTTAACAGTTTAATTCAAAAAAATTGTTTTAACTGTTAACCGACATTTATTTAATGAAACTTTGATTAAAGGAAACACGCACAATTAGAGACTAACACCCTTGCGGTATATCAGCTTGCATATTTTTTGTCATTTTTTTTGCCAAGAATCTTCAAATTGCGTCAACATTGCTTTGTTATTTTTTTGCAATTCGGCAAAAAATCCGGTGGCGTATCTGTCCAACAAAATTTAAATGGTATCGACTTAAATCGATGCACAAATTTTCCTGCTATAAATCTTTGTGAGATTACACATAAATTTTAAAGGCAGACGAAAACTTGTTAAGAAATTTTATGTGATTTGACGGAATTTTCGCGGACAAGGTACATATCAAGTTAGTATGCGCGAAATCAAAGGTTACATATTCAAATAGTCTTTTTTCAACAGATACCCTATTGTATCAGGGATTCTATCATTTTTCAATATTTTTTTATGAATTTTAAAAACTTTTTTAGCTGTGGCTTATCTGAAAACCTTCAAAATGCACAAATAACAGGACTTTTTTCATAGTACAGAGTTGATTTTCTTGAGTATTCCCGGCGAAAAATCGCTTTGTCCGACAAGGAAATTCATCGTCCTTTGACAAATTGCCTATTTTCGATACTCCATAATAAATAATACTGCTACTGCCTTAACTGTATTCAATATACTTTTCCGCCGCGCTGTCCGAAAGGGTATACACGCGGTCGCCGCCCTTTATCATGGCGTAATATGACGGTGCGGCTTCTGCCGATTCATCTTCCGCTTTTTCGGATTCGGCGGTTTTTCCGATAATAAGCGTCGCTTCGGAATATGTGCTTTTTTCATCGGAGACGGCTTTGCTTTCCGATTCCGTGTCTTCCTCCGTATCTGACTTATACCGTATCGTAAACACCGCGCTTGGATTGTCGAGTCCGTATTCCGAAAGGTCTTTGTCGGTTACGTTATACGCGGCGCAGGAGTTCCACGTAATATTTACAAAGCCGGTAATAAGCTCCCGGGCTTTTTCGGTTTCCACCGGAGACGAACCGCCGTCAATATAATTATACGTTTCGCTCTCAATTTCTTTGCCGTCGGGATAATATGTGATATTCGCTTTTGTCTTTCCGTTTTCTATAGTCAGATTTTGAACGTCCTGCACGTCGATTTCGGGTAGAGCCTCATATTCAATAATATCGAGCATATCGCGCGCGAACATATCGTAAAGAGAACTGTCGATATAGTACAGCGCGGGGTCGTTCGTATACATCATATAGTAATAGCCGGAAGCCTCGTTATAATTCCCTATGTCGTACTCCGTAACGGCGCCGTCGGCGGTAACGTAAACTCTGACTTTAGGCTCGTTTATGCCGTATTTTGACAGTTCGTCGGGATTTTCGGCTATCTTTTTCACCGCATTTACGTTGCATACGGCGTTTATCATCTCGATTGCCATATCCTGGTCGAGCGGAAAATTTTTATCCTGAACGCAGTACCATGTTTTTTCGTCGAGCGGCTTGATTTCAAGCTCTGTGCCGTCGTACAGCCATTTTACGGATTCTATTTCAGATGAATCGACGTTTGAAATTTCAATACCGTTTTCATCGGACGTACTTTTGCCTAAAAAACGGCTTGCCGCGAAATATCCCAATACGCAGACGGCGAGCGCCGCGAGCAGTATCAGCAGTTTTTTGCTTCTTGTCATTATCTGTTTTTCCTCCTGTACCAAATCACGAATCCGGCGGTTATGCATATAAGAGCCGGCAGAACGGCTATAACCGCCACTAAATAGCCTGTCGCGCCTTTTGAAAATTTCAGCGCGGTATCGGAGGTGATAGATTTCGCGTGAATCGCCACGGCGTTATCCTTATCGCATAGATAGCCTACGGAATTTACAAAAAGGTCGCTGTTTGAATACCTTGAATCGCTCATGTATTCGCTGTCTGTATAGTCCGCCGAGCCGTAAACCGCTATCTGCGCTCCCGTATCCGTTTTTTCGGCTAAAACTCCGAGGTTGAAAAGAGCGAATTGCAGGTCGTCCGCGTCGTCCGTAGAAAGATACGCCGATTCCGACGTTGTTAACAGCGGAGTTACGGCAACGCCTTCCGTTTCCTTTATTTCTATTCCGACCGAGTTCGGGAAACAAATATAGTTTGCCTTTGAAAACGGGGATATTATGGCGTGCTCGCCCGTATACTGCGGATACAGCATACTTTTATCGTCATAATTTTTATCGCCGTCCTCAAGAGTAGCGGCTGTAAAGCTAAGACCGTATTCGGAAAGCAGCTTATCGAGGTGTTTATGCTCCTCGTCGGTGAAATCAAACGCCAAATAAAGCTTTCCGCCTTTATTAAGGTAATTGTCGAGAAGCGTGTAAACGCTTTCGGATATATCCTCATTCAAATCGGGAATAATAACGCAGTCGGCGTCGGAGGGTATTTCCTTTATGTCGTCGGTAAGCGTGCCGCATATGATATTTTCATTATCGAGCGATTTTTCAAGCGCGGAAAAATCGCCGTCGCCGCCGATATCGAGGAAGTAAGCGTTGTATGTTTCGGAAGCGGTAACATAATCGACCGCCTTTAAAAGCAATATTTCGCCGTTCCAGTAAATATCGGTCTGTTGACCGTTCTGCATATAGTAGTAATAATACTCGTACGAGCCCGCCTCGTATTCTATCATATCGTCATAATGAATGACCTGCGATTTATCTCCGCATACCACAAGCAAATCGCCGTTAGAAACTGTTTCCTCGGTATATTTCGATGCGAAATCGGGCTCCGTATCGGGATTAATATCCTTTGCTTTAAGGTTGACCGAGCAGGAAGCGAATTTATCGAGAAGCTTTGTTACGTATCCTGCCTTTGATTCGGGCGAAGCGACGTAATAAACGGTAACCTCGTTTTCAAGCTTTGATAATCTTTCGCGCGTTTCGTCGGAAACGGAATAAAGTCCGGCTTCCGTAGTGTCTATATTTGTATAGGCGGAAGAAATGCCCGAAACGAGCATATTTATAATTACAGCGATTATAATGACCGCGGCCGATGCTGCGGTGCTGTAGCCGCCGGCTCTGAACGCCTTTGTCATAAACGATTTGCGGACGGAAGAGGCTTTCTTTTCTTTTTTTGCTTTATCATTCTTTTTCTTTTTATCGTTTTTTATGATTTCCTGTTCTGTTTTGTTATCGGCTTTTTCATGTTCAAAGCTTTTATTTTCGCTCATCACGCCCACCTCCTTTTTTCAAGCGACTGAACGGTCAGGAAAATAAATACAGCAGCGACGGATATAAAGAAAACTATTCCCGTAATATCAAATATGCCGCCTGCGAAAACGTCGAGCGCGTCAAAGAGTGAAACGGCGTTCATAACGGCGGGAATTATTCCCTCAAGGATTTCGGATTTTACATAATATATAAGTATAAGCGCGAAATCAATGACCGCAGCGGTAAAAATACCGACGGTGTGATTTTTAGTCATAAGAAAAACTATAAGTCCTATCGCGAGCCCCATAATCACAAGCAGAATGACCGAGGCGACGGCGCTGTCCGAGGCGTAGGACGCGATATAAGGCAGAAAGTAATTGAAAAAGATTATAACGGCTGTGCCTATCGCGGCTACTATCTGATTTTCCGTAAGCGAGGATATAAACAATCCCACAGCTATAAACGCGGCGTTCATAAGATACAGCGCAAAGAGCGACGAGTAGCACGAAGCAAAATTGACGTTGCCGAAAAAAGAAAGAATAACGGGATAAAGACCTATAACGGCTGTGGGGACAAGAAGAACCGTTACAGCCGCGAAATATTTTCCGAATACCGTATCGGTCGTTTTGAGCGGAAGCGAATACAGCAGACGGTCGGTATTTTGCTTGCGCTCCTCGGAAAAAATCCGCATTGTCAGAAGCGGAACAGGTAAAAGGCTTATCCAGAACGCCATATTTATAACAGTCATTTCAAAGCTGCCCGAAGCGCCCTGGATATTTATGGCCCATGTATAAATTCCCGCTATAAGGAACATAAGCGTAAAGCAGGCGTAAGCCACAGAGCCTGTGAAATATGAGCGAAGCTCCTTTAAATAAACTGCTCTCATTCGTTATTCTCCCCCTTTACATCGTTTTCATCTTTTTCATTCCCGCCGTCTTTTTCATTTCCCGCTTCCTCGTAGGATTCCTTGAATATGCTGTTTTTGGTAAGGCTCAGCTTTTTCTTTAAATCCTCGGGTATATCGTCCGAAACGATTTTCAGGAATATATCCTCGAGCGACGACTGTTTTTTGCTCATTGTGATTAACGGACATTCGGCTTCCTTCATAGCGTAGAATATCTGTTCTCTTATATCCTTATCCTTTGAGGACGAGACCTCCAATGTAAACGTGCCGTCCGTGGCGGCGCCGGTTACGCGCACATCGGACGCGCCCTCTATATTTTTTATGACGGATATTATTTTATCGGCATTGCCCTTAGCCTGCAAAACGACGGTGCTTTCGGTATCGAGCAGACGCGAGAGGTTTTCGGTAGTATCGCACGCTACAAGCCGTCCTCCCGCGATTATAAGTATCTCGTCGCATACCGCGCTTACCTCCGATAAAATATGGCTGCTTAAAATTACCGTATGCTTTTCGCCGAGCGATTTTATAAGTTCTCTGATTTCTATTATCTGAACCGGGTCAAGACCTACCGTCGGCTCGTCGAGTATTATTATATCGGGATTGCCCATAAGCGCCTGAGCTATTCCTACTCTCTGCTTATAGCCCTTTGAAAGATTGCGTATGAGCCGCTTCATTACGTCGTTTATGCCCGTAACGCCGCCGACTTTTTCTATTTCTTCTTTCAGAGCCCTGCCCCTTAAGCCCTTGGCTTCTCCCGCGAACACAAGATACTCATAAGGCGTCATATCGGGATAAAGCGGGGGGATTTCGGGCAGATAGCCTATGCATTTTTTTGCTTTGACAGGTTCTTCAAAAATATCATAGCCGTTGATTATGACCTGCCCCTGCGTGGCGGCAAGACAGCCCGTCATAATATTCATTGTAGTGGATTTGCCCGCGCCGTTCGGACCGAGCAAGCCGTAAACCTGTCCGGCTTCAACAGAGAAGCTCAAATCATGTACGGCAACGTTTTTGCCGTACTTTTTCGTAAGATTTTTAACTTCTATCAAAGAAAATGCCTCCTTTTTTGCTTTCGGCGTTTATGATTTACTATTATTTGGGATTATATTCTTGTATGTTTAAATTAATCTTAAAAAAATAATTTAGAATTGTCAACCATTATAATTTGTGATTTTTTACAAATTTTTAATTTTTTGCTTGCACATCGCTGAAATATATGTTAAAATGATATTGCGACATGAAAAAATTACACATTCTAAACTAAGCGTTTTTATATTTTTATATAAAACGTTAATATTGATGTATCTTTTGAACAATACTATGTAAAAAGTGCATTCTCTTTTTAACATCATAGTTCACTAGATACACGATAATTAATCGTTTGGTTTGGAATATATGTTAACGGAATTTTTTTGTGTCGCAGCAAACAAATGGGATTGCATTTTTATTGCGCTTCATTTGTTTGAGGCGCATTTTTTGTTCGCTTTTTTTGCGCCGGAAAATTTTGACGGGAGGTAAAAAAAGACAATTAAAAGTAAAAGAAAAAGCAAAAAAAATCCGTTAACGGCAGATAAAAGTATCTGCAAAAAAAGCAGTACGGATAAACGCGTTTTTGTTTACGGGACTTCGGCAAAAAAATTCCTGTTATCCGCGCATTCACATTTAAGAAGAAGTCCTTATAAAAACAATCGAAATTTGTAAAGGAGTTTTTTAATTATGACAAAAACACTTAAAAGGGTTTTCGCATTTTGCTTTTCGTTATTGATGATAGCAATGTCGGTATCTCCTGCGTTTGCAGCAGAAGCCATTAATCCAGCGCCGTTGTCAAAAAATAATGTAGTTGAATGGCCAACGACAAGCGGAGAAATGTATTTTGATCAAATAATAGGCGATTACA
>CANRNI010000046.1 GCA_947631945.1 uncultured Clostridia bacterium | reverse complement strand
GTTTATCTCCAAATCAAGCTGAACTTTATTTTCTATAATTCCTCTTTTTTCTGTCTACTTTATTGACTATGATCCACTTTCCTTTTTTCCACTACTTTCACGGAATTAAGAAAAGAGCCATTGCATATATCAATCAATTCTGCATCCATTTCAGCGGGATCCTTGCTTAACTCTTCATTCATAAGATTCCATACTTCATCGCGAGGAAATGGAAAAGAGGTTGTCATTAATGCTTTTATAAGCGTTTTTGTATTTATTGAATTATCGTCACGTTTATCCATACTCATCAATACCATACTTTACTAAATAGTTAATAGATTTAACAAAAAAATTTAGTGAGTGTTTGATTTCCATTATCGTCGGTTGCGTTCCCGTCACGCAGCTGCTTCTTCAATGTTGTTACCTTATAAAAATAGGGCTTTTGCAATATTTCTTTCTTTTACAACTAAAATGGTTCGCTATAATTTGCGATTGCGCGTTACCATCGCCACATTTTTAACTAAACTGTCAATTGTTTCACCCTGTTATCGTCTTTATCTTGTACTGAAGTTTCTTGGTTTGCATTATTTTTCTTAGCGTTTAAGAGAACCGTAACCACGAATTTTTTTTCGCTTTCTATGTATTTCCAATCAATATCGCCGTCATATTTTTTAATTTTGGATATAACACTTTTTAATCCTAAGCCATGCACTTTTTTATCTTTTTTCGTTGTCAGCAATCTATTATGATCGGACACAGGCGGCTCGTCGCAGCTATTGGTAATAATGAGTGCTTCACATGAATTATGCTTATTTATAGCAAATGTAATAAACTTATCTGTTGATTTTTCGGCGGCCTCTAATGCATTATCCAACAAATTGCCGAGGATTGTAACCAAATCAAAACTCTCCACATAAGACAAATTGCTTAAAGTTATATCAAAAGAAAAGGAAACATTTTTCATCGCGCATTCTGTTTTGTATCGGCTGATGATCACATCCAAAGTAATGTTCCCTGTATGACATGATTTGGTATACTCATTTAAGTTGTCCGTCATTTCATCAATATATTTTTCTATTTCGGGATTGGAATTTAGGGCTTTTATAACGGAAAGATGATTTTTTGCGTCATGTGCATAAAGTCTGAGTCCCTGATTCTGGTGTTGAAGAATATCATAATAGTTTTTTTCCATTTGCAATCTGCGTAGTTCATTGTGAATCATTAAATATCTATTTTCTTTTTCTACGTTATTCTGATAAGTGATGAATAAAATAATGGTAGAAAGAAACAGCAGAGCACTTATGCAGGATAATATAATCTGTATGCTGTTTGCAATTGTTTCCTGTATGCAAATGTACCAGTACGCAATCAAAGACAACAACACAACTGCGGGAAAAATAAAGAATGAGAAAGGAAATTTTGCTTTTGATTTATCTTTTTTTATCAACCTCGCAAGAATAAGACACGCAATAAAAAATAACAGCTTGCATGTAACAACTTCAATGACCATTAACGCTCCATTTGAATTGTATGCGTCCGTCGGTACATCTAATATTGCTGAAGCTCCGAAAATTGTTAAAAATTCTAAAGTTCCGGAAAGAACGGTTAAAATGACGGAATAAAAAATTGATTTTGCCATATTTATTTCAAAGCATAAAAATTCAAAAACGATATAAATTATGATGCTTGATATGCCATTGACCCAAATTGAGTTTTTGAAGACGACATTGATTACAGTTCCAGCGCAAAAAAGAAGTGCGCCAATTAAAAGACACTTAAAAGAAGTAAGTTTTTTTTCTGATATCTTTGATAAGAGAATATAAGAAATAGACAGTTCTATTAAATAAACAAGATAAGATGTAAAAAAATTTAACATATCAATACCTACCCATATACTCAAACCAATATTTATGAAAAGCAGATTGTTTTCGAGACGCGATTGCCACCCGTACATTTCCTAATAAAAACAACTCAGTATATTTATATGAATCCACATAGTGGATGTTAATCAAAAATGATTTATGTACTCGGTAAAAGAAGCGGCTTGGCAGTTTTTCTTCCCAGTAATCAATATCTTCTTTAACTGCGTATTTGCGTGTTTTCGTTGTCATAATATATTGTTTATTATCCTTGCAAATATAAATTATATCGTCTACGGCAATCCTTTTTTGAGATTCCTTATCCCGCATATAAACATCAACATACGATTTATCAATGTATTCCATAGCCCTATCCAGCCCTGTATACAGTCGGTCAACCTGAAAAGGTTTTTCAAAGAATCGAAAAGGTCGTAGATCCATCGCGTCATCTTGATAATCGGGAAATGATGTAACAAAAAAGATAACAGTTCTTCTATTGCGCTCTTTCAGTTTTTTTGCAAGGGATATGCCGTTAATATAGTTCATTTGTATATCAAGAAAAGCCAAGTCAAACGGTTCGTTTCTGTTTATAACATCCATCGGAGATGTGGTTGAAAAAAGTTTATATGGCAAAAAATGAGATTTCATATATACTTCTATATGACGCTTTAAGTCCTCAAGGTATTTTATTTCATCATCGCATATTAAGATTTTCATTTTATACCCTCATAAATATTTCAAAATATAAAAACTCTTATCAGATGTTCTGACAAGAGAATTATAGCATATTTCGTTTTTATCGTCAATATTTTATATTAACTGAACATAATACTCCAACAGTTGCTTTAGAATGTGTTGAGACTCAGAGGGCAGAGATTTTATTATATCCAAAAAATCATCAGAATTAGTCTCAATTCGTCCCAATAGATAATAATCGGGTGTTTCACCTAAAGTGTTACATATTTCAAACAGAAACTTGGTTGTAGGCGTATACTTTCCTCTTTCAATACTTGATAAGTGATTTTTGGAGAAACCGATCTGTTCAGACAGTTGCTCCTGACTTAAACCCTTTTCTTTTCTCTTTTGCATAATTCTGATTCCGATAAGTTTATTTTCAATTTTCAAGTCAATCACCTTTTAAATTGTATCATGTAGAAATTTGTAGTAAAACAAAGAAAAACAGTAATAATCTGTTATATTGTGATTTTTAATTGTTTTTTTTGTTATTTCTGTTGTATTATAAATTCTTGCAAAAATAGATTTTTTTCTTGCAATTAAAATAACACTATTGCAAAATACATGTAGCATTGGTAAACTGACAAAAAAAGGAGGTTTTACCATGTTAAAAGAACTTATCGCGAAGCTTGCCAAATCAATGGCAGAAAAAGCATTGAACAGAGATGCAAACAGCACAACCTGTTTAGCGTTTTATCAGCCAAAGACACCAGTCGGTTTGAATCAGTTTAAGAAAAATAAATGATCGAAAATGTAGCCTCAAAGATTGCACAACATCTTTGCGAGACTAATGTGATTGAGAAAGAAAACGAAGAATTATACGCGTACGGTTTTTTTATGTTGTTATCGCGTTTGTTGTTCTTTAGTATTGCGACAGCATTCGGACTAGTTTTCGGGGTCGTGATTGAAAGCATACTATTCTTCGTTTTCTTTTTCTTTATCAGGGAGTTCGCCGGAGGTATTCATGCATCTACTGAATTGAAATGTACATTATGTACAACACTTTCTTTTTTTCTCTGCATTGCAGGGATCAGGTATTTATCACAATATTTTACGGATTATTTTTTTTACTGCTTATTGTTTATTTTTGTACTGCTTATTCTTATTTTCGCACCTTTAGATTCGCCGGAAAAACCGTTGGATGATAAAGAAAAAAAGCGGTTTAAAAGAATAGCGTCAATCACAACAATGGCAGTTGCGTTGATTTCAGGTGTACTGTACTGTCTGAATTTAGAAAGATTTGCAGTATCCGGAATATTCGCTTTAGCCTTGTCGAACGTGCTGCTAATAAGTGGAAAAATAAAGTATGCGTTCACAAATCGTTAATAATTTCTTGCAAAAAGTGCGTTTTTTCTTGCAGTTCGTCATTTCGCTTGTATTGTGAGAAAGCAAAACATATTATTAATATGCAAGAAAAATTAAGTGTCAAAGAAAATTGAAAATTTGTTCGATAGTAAGAAAGTTACTTGCCTCTACGGTAATAAGAGAAAGATTGTGATTCCAATGGTTTAAGAAAAATGCAAAATTTAATTTGCATGAACAATTTGACTAATGTACGTAAAAATCGAAAAAGCACAAAAATATCATATACAGAAAATATTTAGTCTTTTTTGATATTCACTTATATTATGCCGGTTGGGTCGGATTGAACGCCGGCTTATCCGGCATAATGTTTTCTAACAATTAAATATGAGATGTCAAGAATGTACAAAGGGGGAATTTTTAATGAAGCGATTTGTGTGCGTTTTTTTGATCTTCATCATGGTTTTCGTTTTGTCCGCGTGTAAATCTTCATCGGCTGTTGTTGTCGGCGCGGACGGAAAAGAGTATGAATTGATCGAGGATAAAAACGGCAGCAATGAATCCGTTTCACAGAGCGGCGTTGTTGTCGCGGGACAGGACGAAAACGGCAACGCCGTTACAACCGTTCTTTCCGATGATTATCTGATTGTGGATAACGACACGATAAAAACTCCGGCGTATAACTATGAAATTCCCAAGGATTTTGAAATAAAGTCAAAAGGTACGGCTCCGTTGCTTGAAAATAAGCAAGGAACGGTACAACTGAACATTATGGATAAAACGGAATCCGCTTCTGATTTCGACGCTTATGTTGAAAAAACTTATAACTCCTATCAAACGCTCGGCGTTGTTAAGGACGAATTAAAGGACGTAACGATTGCCGATATTGAAATGAAACGCTTCGGTATTGAGATTCAGGGAGACGACGGCGTTACGCTTACAACGTATACATACGCGGTGCAGGTCGGCGAGCGGACTTTGATGATTACCGTAACGGCGAAGAACGGCGAACTGACCGAAGCCGACAGGTTTGACGAATATGTTGCCGATATAGACTTTGCACAGCAATAAAACGCTTATTACGGTACTTATAGTACGTTTATAATAAACCGTATTCCGTAGCTCACATTCAAAAACATAATAAATAACAGAATGTCATTAACTCTATGCTATTCACATTCACTTCGCAACGACAAAGGGATGCTGACTGCACGATGAATACGGTTATTATAATAAACAATCCATTCAAAAGGGGGAGGTAACAGTGCGGCATAAATTGCGGACAAATGAAAGCTTATCTTTTCTGGACTTTGGGCAAGTCGTAGTTTGTCTGCAAGATATATACGTAAAAAAGTCCGGACTTGAAAAATTTTTTTTAAGGAGGTGTCTTTTTCATGAGACACACAAAAGTTAAGATCATGAGCGTCATTTTGTCGATGGTCATGTTGTTTAGCTCCTTCTCGGTAATTTCGTCCGCGGCGTCCGCGCCTTATCTGGACGATGCTATTATGGAGCAGTACAACATTGTCGACAAAGTTGACCTCACCAAAGAACAGAAGTCAACGCTTCTTCTCGACAAGCTCGATGTTCTGCTTGCGGATCAGGACATTTACATCGACATTCCGCTTATAGGCGCTCTCAATCTTCGCTCCGTTGATCAGGCGCTCGATTCTATTTACAACGTTACCGGCAACTGGCTTTATGGCAGACTGACGGTCGGCGATCTCGTTGTTCTTGAAACATATAGGGACGACATCTCCGCCATTCGCAGAACCACAGCCGGCGAAACAGATTACACTCTGATTCAGAGCCTTGTCAAATATCTTGGCAACTGCGCTCCCACGCTTGTGAATATCATTGACAATTCATTCAGTTGGGGAATCGTAAAGGGCTTCCTGCCTCCCGAATTCAGAGTTATCACCGACAATGTTCCCAGATTCCTTAAAGAAACCTTGTGGAACCTTGTAAACACCACCGGTGAGCAGAATATGCCCGAAACTCTTGACGGCATTGTACAGTATGTTTTAGGCAATCAGCTCGGCAACAATGTTCTTCCCGGTTTTGAAGTTAATCTTGAAACGGCGACAGGCTATGAGATGATTGAAAAAGCTATTTACAGCGCCACAAATAAGTACATAGTTCCGCTTCTTAACAATCAGCTTAAGGACGTTATTGTCAAGGCAGTTGAATCCAACAAAAATGACGGCGGCGAACTCTATACGATTATTAACACCGATTACGCGGTAAAGCCCTATGACTTTGATACAAGCAAAGGCATTATGGAACAGCTTAACAACATTCTCGGCTCCGCCGTTAACGATATGCTTGTTCCCGGCGCATTTAATTGGAAAATGACCAATGACGGCGACGATTACCTTACGACGCTTGAAAAGAACCTCACAGAACTGCTTAAAACCATTATCCAAAAGGGCGGCGAAAATGAGGATGTTTCCGGTTATAGTCTTAAAAGGCTCGGTGATTACATCGCCCGCGTAGCTGTTGAGCAGTTTGTAAAGCACATGGATATTGACGAAAACGCCACCATGGAACAGATTGCTTATCTTGGACTTCGTCAGCTTTGCGCAAGCACAATTCCTGAAATGGAATATCCCGAAGTACCCGAAACCGATTACAATACCGCTATTATTGAGATGGCCGCCGACCTCGGTACATTCTATCTCAACAACAATATTGGTCTTGAGTGCGATATGAACACGAACGCGGCGCAGTTCCTTGAGAAGTTTGTCGCATGGTGCCAGCCTTATGTAAACGGTCTTTACAGCACCGAAAATCTTAAGCCGGATTCGGATGGTTGGGCTCAGGTTGACGCTATTCTTTGGAGTATTCTTCCTCAGGATGTTTTCTCCTATGACGTAATGTTTAAAGATGAAAACGGCAAGGGCGAGCTTTCCGACGTTACATTGTATAATCTTGTCAATTACGTTCTGAACACCATTTTCAACTTTGACCTCAACAAGGTCGACGCGCTCTTTAGTCATTCTGATGTAAGCTGTCTCAATCAGCCTGCCCGTCAGATTATTATTGACGTAGTAAGCGATATTCTGAATGGTGCGTTTACCCCCGAAGGCTCTGAAAATTGCGTTCCCGCAGGTATTAACACCTTTGAGGATGCGATTCAGGCAAAGAATCTTAAAACAATTTTACAGAACATTATTGTAGCCCTCAGCAAAAAGGGTCAGCTTGTTGAAACAACGCTTAACCTTACCACCATGCTGATGGGCGCTTCCAACGAGCAGTCCCTCGGCGATGTTGACCTTGATATGAACAGCCGTATTTATTGTGAAAACGGTACTGTTCCGTCGGGACAGACGATTCGCGTTTCCAACCGTTCAAACGGCGTAAACCGCGGTTGGAGAGATACTGCCGGTACGCTTCATCAGGATAAGATGTATGAGATCGAGCTTGTTTCCATGAGCAACAACGCCGGTCTTACGACGGGCGAGGTCGCCGGTACAAAGATCCCCGCGAACGGTCATTTTGACGTATCTGTTTCCGGTTCGGTAGCCGGTACGACAGAGGTTCGCTTCGACGTTTCTTATTACATCCTTGATGAAACAGGCGCACGTTTGAACACCACTCCGCTTGTAGAGTCCGTATATTCCCATTTCTATACCGAATCGGGTAATTACGATGTTACAAGCCCCGCCATTGGCGAAACAAACAGAGTAAGCTTCGACAGCTTCTCAACCTACCTTTACACGACGGACGTATACGACGCTTCTCTGTTCTCCATCATGGCGACAAATAACGGCGTTCTTATCGGCAACGCTGTAAGAGACGTTCGCAGAGCCGTCGTAACCGGTACGCTGCCCACGGGACTTGCGGCCAATAATCCCGACGACGGTCCTATCGTTTCTCTTGAAGCCGCTTCCGTAAGCGTTGACTCCTACGGTACGGTCAATCCCTATGTTGCGAATATCGACCCCGACGCCGAACAGCCCTACGGTATTTATAACGTAAAAATTGCGTTCGAGGTTTGCAGCAAGGATGCGGATTCCGGTACACTTACCGATACGAGAGATCATACGATTGTTATTTACAACGATTTCGGGCTTCCCGGACTTCTGAACAGCGTTATGAACGCCAACAGACAGCGCACGGATTATCTTGATACCGCCGACGCTGAATGGAACGCATATCTGGCGGCTGTAAGCACGGGTTATGAACTGCTTCAGGCGAACCCCGATCACAGCAAGATGTTTGCTAATCCCTCCAAACCCGACGGCTCGCCGAACGCCTATGCCGCTGCGGTAGATACCATTAACGCGGCAGTCGAGGCTCTCGACAAACAGGTTAAACCCACCGACGCCGACCTTCTTGCCACTCTCCGTGCTTCCGTTGAGGAACAGTCCAACGTAAGGAGAGAGAACTACAAGCTCTTTACTTACGACCGTTGGAGAAAGTGGTACAGAAACGCGAACAGTCTGGTTAGCTCTCAGGATGTTGCGGAAGGTGAAACCGCTCCCGCTATCCCCGCTTTCGACCTTATCTATGCGGAGCATATGATTGAATTGACGTACCCCCGTCTTATCAAAAATGCTGTTGTAACAGCTCGCTTGGATGAGGAAATCGCGAAAGCGTTAGAGTTGAAACAGTCGGATTATACGGCTGATTCATGGGCGGGATTTGCCGCCGCTCTTGCTCACGCTCAGGAAGTAAGCGCAAGCACATCTACCGATTTGCTTCAGACTGATGTAAATGCCGCGCGCGTTGACCTTATGAGTTCGGTACGCAGACTGGTTAAGGCTGGAGCAACAAGTGAAGGCTACCTTGTTGCCGTTGATTCCGATGTTGTTATTGATGAGGAAAACAAATATATTAAGGGTGTTAAACCTCAAAGTAGTGACATAAATTCGTATGTGGCTCTTAACACTAATTATAGCAATTATAGTATTAAGTGTATTTATTCAGGTGATTACATTTGTACAGATTCTCAAGTGGAAGTTAGTGATGATGGGGCGCATGTAGTTGCAACATATTATGTTGTCATAAGCGGAGATCTTAACGGTGATGGCATGATTACTGCTGATGATGTTATGACACTTGAAGACTATTTTTATGGAGATGTCGAGTTGTCTGGTGCATTCTATGTTGCCGCCGATATGAATAATGATGGAAATGTTAATGAATCAGATATGAGTATATTAAAAGACTTAGCCGAATAATCTCTCTGCACCAAGAAATATTTAGTATTGTTTTTGCCGATAGGGTGGCAACGCCCTATCGGCTATCCCAAGAAAACGCTAATATTGACCTGATATGCGGATTGTGTATTTGAAAATTTAAAGTACAAGAGTCAAGCATGATTAGTGCTACGCATATGTAATGCTGTTGTGATCAGATTTTCAATAAGCAATCCGCATTTTATGTAAAAACTTAATAATAATCAGAATGTAATCAGCGTTTTCTTTTTTATTTATAAAAAAAGGAAAAAAGGAGATAGCTATGCTAAGAAGAACACGCATAACAGTAAAGAAGACTTTTTCTGTTGCTCTTATTATCTCTATGATGATATTGTCCTTAATGCCCGCCTTTGCGGCAGATGTTCAGCTGACAGATGGAAATATTGCAGAATATCCCACTATTGAGGGAGAAATATATTTTACGCAAAAAGTAGGCGACTGTTTAACACTCTCGGGAGGTAAGGTAACAATCGACGGTTCGGCAGAGGGAGAAGAGATTCCGGGACACTTTGAGTTTCTTGACCCTAATTTTACTCCAACATCTACAGTTACTGCTCAACGTGCAAGTATAAAATTTATACCTGAAAACGAGGATTTATATTCAACAATCGAAGTGAAAAATTCACGAAATCTTCGATTCTATGCTAAGGAAGCACCAATGATACTTGAAGATTCTTCGGAACTTGTTACTGCTGTTCTTGATGAACCGGGGGCTTTGTCTAACGCAAAAATTAACGAGGTACCGGTAATATGTACGCTTTCCGGTGAAACAGTTGTTGGTGCAAAATGGAATTGGAACGTATCTGCACAAGTAGAAAAAAATGGTTTTTATGAAGCGAGAATAACGAAAACCGGATATACGCCTTTTGTTGTAGATGTCTATGTTAAAGTTGCCGGAGATGAAAGTGAGCCTTCTGTCAAAAAGTTTCCTACAATTGAACCCACTACATGGTACGAGGGCTTAACAGCCGGTGATTTAAAACTTGAAGGTGGGGAAAAAACTGTTCCCGGAGATTTTGCTATTAGTGAACCAGATCGTGTATTAAATGCAGGAGCATACTATCTTAAAATTATATTTACACCAAAAGATGAAAGTCAACAATCAATTTCAAAAATTATCCCCGTAACTATTTTGCAGGCAGATGCCTCTTTTATCGACGAAAACGGCGATATAACAGTTCCTGAACTCACTTGGACATTGGGAACAAAATATTATTTGACAAATCTACTTAGCCAGCTTGAAAAAATGAAGGCCAATTGCGGAACATTTAAGGTTGGAGCAATTACAATAGACGGTATTCAGCCAGACGGCAGTATTTTTGTCGCAAACGAATACAAAGTTGACGGGTATACCGCTACCGCAACGCTGAAATCTCAGGAAAATACTAACTATACCAACACATTAAAGTTTAAAATTGTTATTGAAAAGAATAAAATTAATCCCGATATTCAATCGCAGGGAAACAATATGTTTGCGGTTGTGGACAGAAATATCTTTTCCAGCGCAACACTTACGGGTAGATTTACCGTAGAAGTGCAGGGAGAAAAAGGCGAATACGCTCAAACAATTACCGACGTAAAATTAAACGTACCGTTTGAATACCATCCGGGCAAGAGTGGCAAGTACACGTTCACAATTACATATGATGATAAAAATGATGAAAAATATGAATTGCCCGAACCCGTAGAGGTATCGAAGGACATTGTTCTCAGCTGGACTGTAACCGGCAAAAACGTTCATTTTGAATCAAGACAGGCAACTTACGGCGAGGAAGTTATGGTTGACGCTGCCATCACAAACGATAAATTCGGCGGATGGAAATTCTATGACGAGAACGGAAAAGAAATCAAGGATTTCAATTACACCGAAACTTCGCAGAATTTGAGAATAACATTTGTTATGCCGGATTACCCGATTACAGTTGAGGCTGTTGATAAAACGCAGTCAGGCATTTCGGGCGGCGGTAATTTCTCGGATTTCTTCTCCAACTTCGTCAAGTGGCTTAATAATCTGGCTGCAAAGTTGAAGGCGCTGTTTGACGCGATTGCTCAACTTCTTACGGTAGTAGGCTGAAATTCGTAAGTTTTTACCTATCGTCAAATTTTAAGTAAGACTTTCTCATACTCTACTAACTCTTTTCAAACTGCCCTTGGCAGGTAAAACTGTCAAGGGCAGCGCTTAAAAAATATCTTAACACTTTTAAGGTTCTTTTTCAAATAAAAAACTTAATTCAAATATAGCGCACAAACTATATGATTTAATTTCATAAAATTAGGAGGATGTTTCTTATGAGCGAAGTATTTGTTCCACTGTTGTCAAGCGTAGTACTATCAAGTATAATTTCTGGTATAGTATCCTTAATTGTCAGTAAACAGAGTGCCGTAAGTCAATTAAAAAACAATCAGAAAAATAAAAGAATTGATATGTCTTTAAAAATTTTTTCTGAACTGCAAAATTCTCTTAAAGAGATTGATAAGAACATAAACGACGATGGGGATTCCGATGATTCATCTGCTAAAACATTTAATGAAGATTTGAAGAGCGCAATTATAACCATGTTTATGAGGGCATTATCAAAATTAAAAGCAATCAAAATAATTATTGATGAAATATCCTATTTGCTTCCTGAAGATGAAGTATTTGAGTTACGAGAAAAAATAAGAAATATTGACGATCTCCGGAATTCAATAATGCTTTTTGAATATAAATTCAACGGAGAAGATAGTCTTGTAGTTGAAGGCGTAAAAGATGACGTAAATTCTGATAATGCTCTTGAAAAGGCAAGACAGTATATTGATGCTGTTGATGATTTAATTGATGACTTGAAGAAAAAAATAACTTTAATGCTAAGAAAATTATGCGGTACTTAATGAAACCATGAGCTTATTTTGACTTTTGAAAGAAACGTAGCAACAGTATATGTTTCAATATTAATTAGAATTAAGGGATTATGCGATTTTCAATAAAATGATACCAACAAAAAGCAAAATACCATTTTTAAATGAAATAAAAATAATTTAATTAAAAAATAAGGTTAAAACATCACATAGTATCTGATCTAAATTTTTATTTATTTTTTAACTTAAAACAATAAGTGCTAAACTTTTTATCTTTTTTTTCATGCATAGGTTTTATTCTTTAATTATTCTAAATTATAAACTTCCGCTTATATATTTTTAGTATCGACTTTTTCATAATTACCTTATGTTTTCTTATGCTGTGCTCGGCAGGTGATGTTATACAAACTGCCGGGACAGCAATAAGAAAAAAGAAATCTGAAAAAACATTTGTATAAATAAACTACAATTTAATTTTACTTTGAATATAATTTAAAATTTATATATATTTTTGAAAATATTCCCGCTTTAATTACACCTACCCCCTCTTTTTTATGCTGTCCCGGCAAATATTAATACCCCCATTCTGCCGGGACAGCGGAATATAAATAACCGGAATTTAAAATTCCGGTAAAAATAGATTTTCATCTTTCTAGTTTCCTTTTTTATGCCGTCTCGTCAGATATTCTGTCGGGACGGCAACACAACAAAGAAATCCCAAAATCGTGTTCATTTTTTGATATACGGTATCACATAATCAAACAGCGCGGTTACATTTTAATTTTGACTTTTAGTTACTTTTTGTTTCCTTTCTTTTTTGTCCCTGTCAGTTTGAACCTGTCAGGGACAGGAATTGAACAACGCTCGAAATCATTTTGAATATTATACAATAAACAATCACGGCTTTGAACGGACGGACTACTGGACTTTATTGCAATCGGCAAGTAACGGCGGATACGGTTATTCGACCGAGGAAAGCAGTAACGGTGCGCGTTCCATGAAGTTAGAGTTGTCCAATAATACGGAAACTGTTGAAGTAGATCAGAATTTCGGCGCGACCCCCACAGGTATTTATACCGTATCGGCGGACGTATATATTTCCGAAGAACTGGCGGCTGCGGAGAACAGCGGCGCATTTTTCGGATTTACATACTGCGCCGGAGGCGTATGGCATACGGACGCAAGCCAATGGATTTTGTCAACAGCGGGCTGGGAACGCTTTTCACATACAATAACAATGCCAAATGAAGCGATAAGCAGCTGTCATGTATTTATCGGGCTTGCCCATACAGTAGGAGAAGTATATTTTGATAATATTCAGGTTGAGCAGAGCGGCGGTTCAAGATATTATAACCTTGTTGAAAACAGCAATTTCAGCAATGCGCCTACGGCGACTGCCGTTCCGTCGGGCGCACCGGCATATGCATGGACAAACGGCTCTCTCCAATCAAAAGACGGTGTTCAGGCTGTTGTCGGAGGCAGTTATTTCTACATGACCGGCGGCTCGCCCAACAACCAAAAGAAAATCTCTCAAAGTGTACCTGTAAACGCGTCTGCCGGTGAAACGCTGATCATCGGAGGAAAAGCGGCAGCATATGCTTCAATTGACAATGCCAACGCGCGTAAATTTGCAATTATCGCTGATATTTACAGTACGGCGACAACAAAGGTCAAGACAATAGAGATTCCGTTTGACCGAGCCATCCATATGGATCATCAGACGAAAGCGACATATTTCAAGCTCACAACGCCATGCGACCACGTTGTTTTCTCATTCGTCTACTACAATCAGGTCGGCGCGGCGGCTTTCGATAACGCTTTCATTTATGTAGGAAATTACGGCGAACATTATTCTTATGATACAAACGGTAAATTGACCGAAGTAAGCAACGACGAAGGAACGTCAACCGATTATTCCTATAAAAACAATGATGTTGTCGGCGTTACGCAGGCAGTCAGCGGCAATAAACAAACGGTCGCGGAAGTCGAATACGACGCTAATCACAATGCGAAAAAGGTTACGAATAACGTCGGAACCGAGATCGATCTGGAATATGTAAACGGACAGGTAAGCACTCAGACTGTTACCAAAACGGATGAGAATTCACAAACCACATCTTCGACGGAAAAGTATACCTATATTCAAGGCGGCAAGGTATTTATTCTCTCTGCTACCCGGGGGTAACTGTACGGACCTTGAAAAAAGCGGTGAGCAGACATGAGTTTCATTCAGGAAATGACTTCGGCATACAATGATATGTTGGATATTAAGGCGTCGTTGGGATTTTCCCGGCATAATTACAAATTTCATATATCTCCGTTTATTGATTTTTGCGCTGATAGGTACCCAGATGCAAACGGGATCACAAAAGATATGATCGACCAATGGCTGGTATCAAAGACTTTCCGTACTGACAACACGCCGTATTGCCATTATCAATATCCGACACTTCACCCAATATTTGAACGCTACTGGGAAACGCGCGTATGTACCATCCTCCGAATATAATGTCAGAGCGCGGAGATATCAACCGTATATTTTTAGAGGTACTGAATTGTCCCGGTTGTTTGATGAAATTGACTCCTTAAAAAACAGAAAGGGTTATGAGACATCGAAACCGAATCTTATCCTTCTTGTTGCTTTCAGGCTTGAGCTGTGTTGCGGAATGCGTCCTGCAGAACCTTTCAACTTGCGAGTGGATGATGTTAACCTCAAAACCGGGGGATGTTTTCATAAGAAAGGGCAAACGCGGGAAAGACCGTCACATCATCATGTCGGAAGATATGCGTCAGCTTTGCGCCGTTTATGATGGTTTTGCAGGCAAACGAGAGTGTTTTTTTCCATATACGGACGGCGGAAAAATTCCTACTCGCTGGGCGCAATGGAATTTCAGCAAAGCATGGAACAGGACCGGTCTTCCCACAAGGATTAACAAGCCAAGGCCATACGATCTTCGGCATAACTTCGCTACTCGAACCTTGATGCGCTGGGTAGATGAAGGACGTGATGTGATGGCGCTTATGCAGTATCTAAGCACCTATATGGGTCATGTCTGTTTAGAAGAAACTTTATATTATGTGCATCTGTTGCCGGAGAGAATAAAGTCTTCGCCAGGTATCGATTGGGATATGTTGGGTGATATATATTGTGCAGAGGAAGATGCTTATGCGGAAGATTAAAGATCCAACTCTGTTTCAGAGTATACGAAAATTTTTGACGGAAGATATGCCAATCGTGCGAAAAAAGAGTGCAAACACTGTTGATGCATATCGCTATACCCTTAGCCTTTTCTTGACTTTTCTACGAGAAAAACATAATAAACCGCTTAGTTCGGTTACTACAAAAGATTTTTGCCAAAGCAACATCCTAAACTTTATGTACTGGCTTGTGGAAGTGCGTGGGTACAAGGCTTCGACAGTCAACCTGCGCTTGAGACACATAAAGAGATTCTGTCGCTTCTTAATGGATGAAAACATTTTAATGATAGGGGACTTGTACTTTTTATTGCCTCATACGGAGGAAAAGCCCTAAGATATATATATGTATCTTCACTTTGAGGCCTTTCCTCTAAAATGTATGAAGCAATTGCATTAAGGGTTTTTCCGTTTAGAGGAGCAGAAAGCGAGATGCCGGTTTTCTTTTGGGCTATCCTTATTTCTTCCTTTTTCCAATTGATGTTGTGCAACTGCAAATTTCTGATGTCCGCACAACGCAATCCCGAATTGAATGCCAGCAGAATGATTGCCGCATCCCTTTTGGGCATTTGGGAATTGTTTTTTATTACACCCAACATAGCTTTTATATCATCCTGCGTAAACGGAGCTATAAGCCGATGTGGCGGTGCCTTTGGTCTGAACACTCTGAGATCTACATTAATTTTCGCCAAATGATGTTCATTTAAGTACTGTATCAAGCATCGCAATGACCGTAGAACACAGTTCATATTATTAGGGTTTTTCTTTGCAACCTCAGGAATAAAGTCAATAAAGTCTCGATCTGCCATTTCAGCAACACTCTTATGGCGCTCCTCAAAAAAGCAGAAGAATTGCCGCATAATAACACTTAATTTGTACTGATGATTTTGAGAGGCTCCTGTTTCCCTTAACGCCGCATCAATCAACTTTTGATATTCCGCCCTTGGTTTATACACTTTTGAATCTTTAACAATAGAAAAATCGACTTCGCCGGTATTAACGTATGATCGAATACGGAAAGCCGCCGTGACAAATGATCTGTAGTATTTTCTGCTCACTTTTCCTTGACTATACCGCACTTCGTGCTTTTTGCATAGGCTTTCCAACAACTCATCGGAACAGTAATCCGTACCATTCTCACGATGATAATTGATAATAGGATTATAAACACTCCACCTGTTGTGTTGTAGTGTGCCTTCCGTACATCCTCGTAAGCGCATAGCAAAAAGTACACCTTCTACTGCATCTTGAATTTTTAACATATATTGTGTCTCTTGTTATAACTGATGTTTTTCAATTATAACAGAAATGTCGAATATTTTGTTGGAGCAGACTATATAATTTGTTTTTTCTAATTTATCGGCATTTCTTTATTTTCGGCATTATTTTTGTCGGATAAAACAAAACTCGCACAGAATGAATCAATTATTAATCGGTATCATTTTTACCACGGCTTCGCAGGAGGTTTCGGACTTTATTTTTTCCGTAAGCGCGTCGGATATTTCATGCGAACGCGTAAACGTAAGACTGCCGGAAACAAAAATATTCAGTGTTATTATTTTGTTATCGGGACCGTAGTCATGTATAGCGAGATTTTCGGCGCGCAGAATCTCGGGAAACATACCGAGTATTGAAACAAGCTTTTTGCATAAGCCCTCGCTCGGCGCGGCTCCCATAATCATATCTATCGCGTCTTTTGCGGCTTTGCAGCCCGCGTAAAGTATAAACAGCGATACCGCAAGTCCCCCGAACGCATCTAAATTAAAATCGGTGAATTTGGAAAAAACTATCGCGGCGGCGGCAATTACAGTGGCGATAGAATCGCAGAGACAATCAAGCGACGCGGCTTTTAACGCCGCAGAGTCGATTTTTATCCCGTAATACTTGTTAAAGCGCGACATATATATTTTTACGAGTATCGAAACTATCAGAATCGCGACGGAAAATACCGAAAACGTAACCGGCTCCGGCGTTATGATTTTAAGAATCGACGTTTTCGCAAGCTGTATTCCCGCAGTTATAAGTACTATCGCGATTATAAATCCCGCTATATATTCTGCTCTGCCCTTTCCGAAAGGATATTTTTTGCTCTTTTTTTGTCCCGAAACAACAAAGCTGATAAACGTTACTACCGAGGAACCCATATCGGTAAGATTGTGGAACGCGTCAACCGTTACGGCGACCGAGCCGGATACACTTCCCGCCGCGAGTTTAAAAAAGAACAGCAGAAAGTTTAGCAATATTCCCGTTATACTGCAAATCAGTCCGTATGCTTTTCTTACCGCAGGAGAAGAAAAATTTTTACGCTCTCTTATAAAAATCCTTGAAAATAAAGAAATCATTTATATCACCGCTTTAATTTTTATAAAATTTTTTATGCCGGAGACGCTTAACACAGATATATTACAGTTTATTCGGAACTCAATAAAAACGTTAAACATAATTTTTCCTCTCTTTAAATATTATCTATAATTTATAATGCAACGCTTCACAACCACACTCCAATCAGTTCCCGTACTCTTTTCTGCACATGCAGTTCCTTTGCATATCGCATGAGATTTGGAATGTTTTTCTTTGTATCATTCACATATCCTTGAATTGCCTTATTGAAGACCTCTTTGTCCATCTTGTTCATATTCCGCAACACATCGCAAATGGTACGGTCACGGTCATAAATTCGGACTTTGGTAAAATCTATTTCGCCGGTTGTCTCTCCAAGCGGGAGCAAAGAAAGTTCCATTCGATAGACTTTTATAAAAGGATAATCCATTTTTGTGCGCTCTTTTGAAACATTCTTATTCAGTGCGAGATTCCATTCCGCAGAGTTACGGTCACTGTATCTGTAATAAAACAATGCGGTCTCCATACACAAAACAGCATCGGGGAAAAGGCGGTTGATAATCAGGATTTCGCTGTCTATCGTATCCTCCACCCAATGGTAGTACCCCTTTTAATCTTCTCGATTAAGCCTTCTTTCAACATGAGCTGAATATCCGCATAATACAGCTTTTCCGCCTGTAGCTCGGCGGTCGTCATGATATATTGATAATCCGAGAAAATATTTCTAAGCGCACTTATCGCATTCAGATCCAACATCTGCTCACTCCTATACAAAACCACCCGAAAGTGAATTCATCAATTGGGTGATTTAATATAGTATGGCATACTTTCATCGAAAAATCAACCGTAGTTAATCACCCTATTTTAAACTCATCAATAGGGTGGTTTCGTATAAGAAAATGACCTGCTTGTCCACTCCAAACAAACAGGCCGTTTCCTTTTATTCAAATGTCGAATCAAATCTTAGGGATGCTATGGCATATAGGTTTATCGTCCTTTTTGTGTCGCCAATCTCGATAGAATAAGGCTTTTCGGCGCTTTTGGCGTTCTTTTGTTCATCGTATTTACCAACTCTCTCGAAGGTCGAAAAGCTATGTATCGGAAAACCAATCGTATTATGCTCGTCCTCAAAAACGGTAATCGGAACATTATCGGGGCTTCTGTAGGTACAGAAGAATACGTACCATAATGCTATCTATGATAATCATAGTTTATATACTACAGAGGCTCGCGTCATATGCGAGCCTCTGTTTAAATTTTTTTGGAGCGTGATCTTCCATCTAATAATGATATTGGATTTTTTTCGCGAACGAGAATTTCAGATATATCGCAATGTAATGCTTCACAAATTAAATCAAGGTGTTCTAAATTAACTCTATCACAAATTTCATTATACATATCACTGATTGTATTTGGTCTTATGCCTGTTTTTCTCGCCAAATCCGCTTGTGTCCAACGAAGTTCGCCCAACTTCGTTGAGAGTAAAATTCTTATCATTTGTATGAGCCCCTTTTGTTATAATATATCATAAATATACCAATAAAACTAAATTGCGATATAAAATATCAAAATTGGTTATACAAATTAATTAATTTTGCAACCTTTTTCTGTTAAAGTTGTCAGGAGATAAACAAATTAGTATGATTTATTTATTTTTGAAACCACGATTGAAGGGAACTGTGTAAATATTTTTGGTTTACCGTACTTTTTATATTGAACAATATAATGGTAAAAAACTTGGAGAAAGTAATTTCTATAAACAAAAAAATTTCCCTCCCGGAACACCGAGAGGGAAAAATATAATCAAAAAAATAAAAGGTCAATGCAGGCATCGACCCTTCTAAAACATAAATGAATATGTTTTGTTCAACGTATTCAGTATACTATAACGTTTAAAAATAGTCAATAGCTTTTCGCTAAAGCAACGGCGCCTTTCCTGTACTCATAATCGAATAATCCTTTCCAATTGAAAAATTTTCGTTAATGTTTGTATTTGTAGACGTAAATGAAGTATCAACACATTTTCCAAAGTCCCAAACATTCACATATTTTGAAAACATTGATTCATCACATTTAATGTCATTCATTTCTCAATTAGCATTTTATAAGAAAAACATATCTGCGCCAATTGTTATTTATGAATTTACGTTTGGCTTGCTTAATGCCCTCTTTTTTCATGTTAACTTTTGCGACGCTGCGGGCAAGTTTTCTTGGTTTAAACACTTTCTCTTTTTCTTTACGCTTCATATTATTCATCCTTTTTAAGCTGTTTTACAATCTGATTTCCGTACACCGCTGCGCCGGTTACAAGTACGCCCTGTATCGCGCTGTCGAACGTCCAGCCGCCGAGAGCCATAGCGCCGACGATTCCGAGCGGAAGCAGGATTACGGGAATCCATTTGTCGGGAATTTTCTGAATGTTCTTTAGAATTTGCCCGATTATCAG
>CANRNI010000045.1 GCA_947631945.1 uncultured Clostridia bacterium | reverse complement strand
GAGTTTTTGGCAAAAATGACGGGAAATCTCGGTGCAGATGCGCGGCAAAGGCGGTAGCCGTTAATTGTGCGGTATTGACTTAAATATACGGCGTAATTCCAAAGAGCAAAGTATTTGGAATTACGCTGTTCTGAGGAGACGGAAAGGATAGATAATATGAATAAATCACTTCGTAAAGCGGTTATCGCGGGTAACTGGAAAATGAATAAAACACCTTCCGAAGCGAAGGCTCTTATAGAAGAAATGAAGCCCCTTGTGGCAGACGCTGACTGCGACGTTGTTCTCTGCGTGCCTTATGTCGATGTGTTCGCGGCAATGGAAGCGGCGGAAGGTTCTAACATAAAAATCGGCGTTGAAAACTGTCATTGGGCCGAAAGCGGCGCTTTTACAGGCGAGATTTCCGCGAAAATGCTTAAAGAAATCGGCGTGCCTTACGTTATTATAGGTCACTCCGAAAGACGGCAGTATTTCGGTGAAACGGACGTTACTGTCCAAAAAAGAGTCAGAGCCGCTCTTAACGAGGGACTTACGGTTATACTCTGCGTCGGCGAATATCTTGAGCAGAGGGAACAGGGAATCACCTCCGAGGTAGTGCGTATGCAGACCAAAATAGCGCTCGGAGGAGTTTCCGAAGACGAACTCGCCGATATCATCATCGCGTATGAGCCCGTATGGGCTATCGGTACGGGCAAAACAGCCACTGCCGAACAGGCGAATGAGGTAAATGCCGAAATCAGGAAATGCGTCGCCGAGCTTTACGGCAAGGCTGCCGCGGATAAACTCACGGTGCAGTACGGCGGCTCAATGAACGCAAAAAATGCCGACGAGCTTCTCGCACAGGAGGACGTTGACGGCGGACTTATAGGCGGAGCGTCGCTCAAAGCCGAGGATTTCTCGATAATCGTAAAAGCGGCGTCAAAATAAATCGGAATTTACATTTTTAATTTTCAATTGATTATGTGGTGTTTTAGATGAAAAAACCTTATGTTCTTTGTATAATGGACGGCTTCGGAAGCAATCCCGGCGCGAAGGGCAACGCCATTGAAGCCGCAAATACGCCTAATCTTGACAGACTTATTGCCGAAAATCCCCGTACGCTTATCGGCGCGTCGGGGCTTGACGTCGGACTTCCCGACGGCCAAATGGGCAATTCCGAGGTCGGGCATACAAATATCGGCGCGGGCAGGGTCGTTTATCAGATGCTCGTTAAAATATCAAAGACTATAAAGGACGGCGAGCTTATAAGAAATAAAGCTCTCGCGTCCGCGATGGAAAACTGCAAGGCGAACGGTTCTGCGCTTCATCTTGTGGGACTGCTTTCCGACGGAGGAGTACACAGCCATATCGAACACCTTTTCGGCATTATAGATATGGCTAAGGAAATGGGACTTTCAAAGGTCTACGTTCACGCGATAACGGACGGACGCGACGTTTCTGTTGAGTCGGGCGTGGGATATGTCAGGGACTGCCTTAAAAAATTCAGCGAAGCCGGTATAGGTAAAATCGCAACGATTTCGGGCAGATATTACGCTATGGACCGCGATTTCGCATGGGACAGAGAGGAAAAAGCGTACGCCGCGATGGTTTACGGCGAGGGCGAACAATGCGAAGATCCCATAAAGGCAATGGAAAATTCGTACGCAAAAGGCGTTACCGATGAATTTGTCGTTCCCGTTGTCATAGACAAAGAGGGAACCGTAAAGGCGAATGATTCCGTTATATTCTTTAACTTTCGCCCCGACAGGGCAAGACAGCTCACAAGAATTTTTGTAGATTCCGATTTTAACGGATTTGAGCGCAGAAACGGCTTCTTCCCCGTAAAATTCGTCTGTATGACGCAGTACGACGCCACGATGCCGAACGTTTCCGTGGCTTTCGGCAGCGAAGATCTTAAAATGACAATGGGCGAATATATATCGTCTCTCGGAATGACGCAGCTTAGAATTGCCGAAACGCAAAAATACGCTCACGTTACGTTCTTTTTTAACGGCGGAATTGAAACGCAGTTTAAAGGTGAGGACAGAATACTTATACCGTCTCCCGACGTGGCTACCTTTGATTTAAAGCCGGAAATGAGCGCTTACGAGGTTACGGACGCGGTTGTTGAGCAGGTTTTGGCTGGCAAATACGACGTTATAATAATCAACTACGCAAACTGCGATATGGTAGGTCATACGGGCATATTTGAAGCGGCCGTCAAAGCGGTCGAGGCGGTTGACGAATGTGTAGGCAGGCTTTCGGACGCCGTAAGGAAGATGGGCGGCAAGATGATAATAACGGCCGACCACGGCAACGCCGACAAGATGCTTGACGAAAACGGCGAACCGTTCACACCTCATTCAACGAATCCCGTACCCGTTATTACGGTCGGTCAGGATAAGCCGCTCAGAAAAGGCGGTAGACTTTGCGACCTCTGCCCGACGCTTCTTGATATGATGGGTCTGAAGCAGCCCGATGAAATGACGGGAAAATCTTTGATTTTACAGTGAGTTTTATCGGAATAATCATATGATTACGGAGCGCGAGTATTCTTCAGACAAAAATGACGGAAAATATCGGTACGAATGCGCGGCAAAGGCGGCAGCCGCCGATTGTGCGGTATTGCCTTAAGGCAAAAGAGATTTCGCGCTCTGCGGAGCGCGACACGGTGACGCTGTCCCCGTGACCCCTGCAAGCCTTTGTAAAGGCTTGACCGAAACTTTTATAATCTTTGCAACAAGTTTTTCGACAAGCTGACGCCGTCCTTGAGACGGCGTTTTGAGGATTGGAACAAGAGGTATGAACATAGGTCTTGTGTAGACACAATATAACGTTTGACAAAAGTATTATTTTTTATTATAATGTGTAATCGGTGAAAAAAGTGAAAATTCGGGACAGAAGCTTTAATGATATAATATCCGAGCTTAAAAACATAGGACGTATGGCAAAGAGATATTTGGGCGCGATAATTATTTTTACCGTGCTGTCGCTTTTATCTACGGTGTTCGGAATACTTACGAGCCTTGTTTCACAGTCGCTTATTGATTTTGTTACAAATTCCGCTCAAAACGACGCTATTCTGAAATTCGACAATATTTACGCGATAGCCGGAGCAGTCGTGGCTTTTACCGTTTTCAGAATTGTTTTCGGCGCTTTCAATAACAGAATTTCGGAAAAAATCAGAATTAAAGTAAATACCGAAATGACGGCCGAAATTTTTGACGAATTTATATGCTCCGAATGGGAATACTCCTCCGCTTTTTCGTCCGGCGATATTTTGAACAGGTTTAATGCCGACGTTTCGTCCGTCGCCGGAAGCGTTCTCGGAATTTTCCCGTCGTTCGTTTCAAAAGCGTTCCAATTCGCCGCCGCGTTCGCAGTTATACTTTATTATGACGCGACAATGGCGCTTATAGCTCTTATATCAATTCCGCTTTCACTCGTCTGCTCGCGCTTTCTTATGAAAAAAATGCATACCTACGCAAGAGAATTGAGAAAAGTCGGAAGCAAGCTTATGACGTTTAATTCCGATGCTCTGCTTAATATGCAGTATCTGAAATCATTCGGTCTTGTTTCCGTTTTCTGCTCCAAGCTGAGAAAAATTCAGCGCGAATATATAAAGCTTAATCTCGATTATAATAAGTTTTCCATTATTGTAACGTCCGTTATGTCTTTCCTTACCCAAATGCTGACATACGTCTGCTTTGGCTGGGGAGTATACAGACTATGGACGGGAGCTATTTCAATAGGCACTCTTGTGCTTTTTATTCAGCTTTATTCAATGCTGTCATCGTCCTTTTCCTCACTTATAGGAATTGTGCCTACTGTTATCAACGCGGTAGCCGCTTCCGAGAGACTTACGGAGATAAGAACGTTGCCTAAGGACGATACTCTTGACGCGCCCGACGTTATAGATTTCTTTGAAAGAGCAAAAAATAAAGCGATAGAGGTTGAACTCGGCGGAGTTACATTTAAATATAAGGACGAAAATGAATGTGCGCTCGAAAATATTTCTTTCAGCGGAAAAACGGGCGATTTTATAGCTTTAACAGGCCCTTCGGGCGAGGGAAAAACCACTATATTAAGGCTTCTTCTTTCTCTTATAAGGCCATGCTCGGGAGATACGTCCGTTAAATGCGCGGAGCTCGGCGAACGCATAGCTCTGTCGCCCTCCACAAGACGTTTCTTTTCGTACGTTCCGCAGAAAAATACCATGTTCAGCGATACTCTTGCGGAAAATATGCGTCTTGTAAAGCCCGACGCCTCCGACGATGAAATAAAGGACGCTTTGAAAACCGCCTGCGCTTATGACTTTATAATGAAAGAAAAGGATAATATTTACTGCCGCGTCGGAGACGGCGGAACAGGCTTTTCCGAGGGGCAAATGCAGCGTCTTTCAATCGCGAGGGCGCTTCTCAGAGACGCTCCGATAGTGCTTTTTGACGAGGCTACCTCCGCTCTCGATATTGAAACGGAGAAAAAAGTCCTTTCAAATCTCGCGGACTGGGGTAAAAATAAAATATGTATTTTTACAACGCATAGGGCGAGCGTTTTCGACGTATGCAATAAGGCATATTCGGTAACGGATTCGTCGTGCGCGCTGACAATGAGCAAAGACGGATAAATATTGTAAATATATAAATAAAAAATCGTTGCCTTAAATTAAAATGGAATAAGCAGGGGAGTGTAAAAACGTTTGCGTGAATATGAGGAGCAGTTTTTGTATATTTTAAGCCGATACATAAACGGTGAAGGGCTGCCCGACGGATATCGTTTCGACGTCGGGCGCGTTTTTTCTTTGTCGCTTTCTCATAACGTACTGCCGATGATATATGAAGAAGCTCTTTATTCGGCGGAAAACGTGAGCGCATATAAAAAGCAGAATCTGATGCTTTCGGGAATGCAGATAAAAAAGAATTACGCTTTTTCCAAGCTTTATTCGGAGCTTGAAAAATCGGGATTCGGAATTATAATTCTTAAAGGCCCCGTTTGCGCGTCCGCTTATCCCGAACCCGATATAAGACTTTCGTCGGATTTTGATTTGCTTGTAAGCGAAGATAAAAAGCAAGGGCTTCATGATTTTCTTATAAGCAGAGGGTATACCTGCGGCGGCGAAACATACTACTCAAATTCGGACGGCCTTTATCTCGAAGTGAAAACCTCTCTCGGCGAGGGTATAAATAAAATAAAGAACGCGTCCGATAAAATATTCGAGGGGTATGAAAAAAGAACCGTATTTATCGGAGAGTACAGAACGCTTTCTTTTAACGATAATCTTATTTATATAATAATTCACGCGTTCAAGCATTTCGTCGGCAGCGGCTTCGGCATAAGACAGCTTGCCGATATAATGCTTTTTGCCGAAAAATATAAAGAAAAAATAGATTTTGATTATGTTTTTGAAACACTGAAGTATATGAACGCGGATTTGTTCGCATACAACGTATTTAACGCGGCGGAAATTGTTTTCGGGCGTGATTTTTCCTTTATCATGGAAAAATCAAACGGCGCGGAGCTTTTTTACGATGATTTTATATCCGATTTACTTGAGGCGGGAGTTTTCGGCAAGAGCAGCGAGGACAGGCTCCACAGCGCGTCGATTGTGAATGACGCTGTAGAAAAAAACGGAAAAAGGTCTTTAATGTCTGCGGTGTTCCCCTCTTACAGCGCAATGAAAACAAAATATAAAATTTTAAAATATCTGCCGATTCTTTTGCCGCTCGCATGGATTTTCAGATTGATTGAGTATTTCTTCAGGTCTTTATCGGATAAAAAACATATTTCACCCGCACGGAGCGTAAAAATTGCTGACGAGAGAATAGAGCTTATGAAAAAAATGGGCATAATAAAAAAGTAAATATTTTTTTAGACGAAAACGCGCAATCGGCGGCTAACGCCTTTGCCGCGCATCTGTACCGAGATATTCCGTCATTTTTGTCAAAAGCTCCCCCCCCCGTTAGTGCGTTTTGCGCCGCAATAACCGCGCGGTATTTACATTAAAACGGTTCCGCTTTAGCACTCCGATGTTTAAATTGCTGAAAAAGTTAAAATTTTTGAAAAAAAATAGAAATAACTATTGACAAACTCTCTTTAACGTATTATATTATATATAGTGATTAGCACTCATACGGTTAGAGTGCTAACAAGCTAAAAGGTGAGGTTATGGAGCTGTCGGACAGAAAAAAGAAAATACTCGCTTCTGTTGTTGAACGGTATATTATGACGGGCGAGCCTGTAGGCTCCAAGGTACTCTGCGGCAGTCTCGCGGTTTCTTCCGCAACTGTAAGGAACGAGATGTCGGAGCTTTCCGAGATAGGATATCTTGAACAGCCGCATACGTCGGCCGGGAGAATCCCGTCCCAGAAGGGTATGCGTTATTATGTGAATAACCTTATGACGAGATACGATATAAGCAACGCCGAGAGGTTTTCCATAGAAAGCCGCTTCGATAACGCGGAGGGTGAGCCGGAAGACGTGTTAAGGCTCGCGGCTAAGCTTTTGTCGGAGATGACGGGCTGCGCCTCTGCGGCGCTCACGCCGTATGACCCGAACGCCGTTATAAAAAGAGCGGAGCTTGTTCCTTTGAGCCAGCGTACGGCTCTTGTGGTTATTCTTATGTCAACGGGAGTTATCAAAAGCAAAATTTGCCGCTGCGATGAAAATATTGATATTCATACTGCTGAGTTGTTTTACAATATCGCGGCCGCGCATTTTTTGGAGCATCAAACGCATGAGCTTACCACCGCGAAAATTCAGACGCTTGCCGCGTCTCTCGGGGAAAAGGCTTTTGTTATGACTCCGTTTCTTGTAATGCTCGCGGAGCTTGCGAGGGACGCGTCGCGGTTCGGAGTTATAACGGAGGGACATTCCAAGCTCCTGAATTTCAAGGAATTGGAATCGGACGTTTACAATATATTCGAGTATATGAAGAACGAAAACGCTCTCGCGGAGATTTTAAGCTCGGGCAGAGAAAATCTTACGGTTTCAATCGGCAGGGAATGTATGCACAGAGCTCTTGAAAAAGCGAGCGTTATAGCTTCAAAATACTCGGTTGACGGCAAAAACGTAGGCTCTGTAGGCGTGATAGGCCCTGTAAGGATAGATTACGCGAGAATTATACCGAATCTGATTTTTATAAGCGAAACAGTCGGAAGGGTTCTTTCCGAAGCAATAGATTAGAGGTGCTGAAATGGACAGGAATGAGGAAAAAGACGTAAAACAGGAAGATACGGCTCGGAATACCGCCGAAACGAATACGGAAACGGAACAGAAGTCCGAATCAAAAAAAGATAAATCGGATAAAAAATCAAAAAAAACCGATAAGCCGTCCGAGGAGTTAAAAAAACTGCGGGACGATTATAACGCTCTTAACGACAGATATTTGAGAACGCTCGCGGAGTATGATAATTTCAGAAAGCGTACGCAAAAGGATCTTGACTCGAGAGTATCCAATACGAAAGTTGACGTTCTGTCAAAAATTCTTCCCGTTGTCGATAATTTTGAGCGCGCGGCGTTTAACGCGGACGCCGACGCGGAAAGCTACAGAAAGGGAATCGAAATGACTGTAAAGCAGTTCATGGAAATTCTCAAAAATATCGGAGTAGAGGAATTCGGAGCGGCTGGCGAACAGTTCGACCCCAATATTCATAACGGCGTTATGCACGTTGAAGACGAGAATCTCGGCGAAAACGAAATAGCCGACGTGTTTATGAAGGGCTACAGGCTCGGGGATAAAATAATAAGACCCGCAACGGTCAAAGTCGCAAATTAAATACGGGTAAAATAGGTAAAATAATAAAGGCAATACCGCATAATTATTGTCGTGCAGATGTGCCAAGAGATTTTTCGTCAGATTGACAAAAATGACGCAGGAATACTGACGTATTTCAAGGAGTTTTTGGCAAAAATGACGGGAAATCTCGGTGCAGATGCGCGGCAAAGGCGGTAACCGTTAATTGTGCGGTATTGCCTGAAAATATATAATACTTTTATATAGATTAAACAAAGGAGATAATATCATGTCAAAAGTTATAGGCATAGACTTAGGTACTACAAACTCATGCGTAGCCGTTATCGAGGGCGGCGAGCCTGTCGTTATCGCTAACGCCGAGGGCGCGAGAACAACTCCGTCCGTTGTGGCGTTCGGAAAAACGGGCGAAAGAATGGTAGGTCAGGTCGCAAAAAGACAGGCTATCACAAATCCCGAGCACACTGTTTCGTCAATCAAGCGTCAGATGGGCTCCGATTATCATGTTAAAATCGACGATAAGAAATTTACTCCGCAGGAGATTTCAGCCATGATTCTCCAGAAGCTTAAATCGGACGCCGAAAGCTATCTCGGCGGCAAGGTAAGCGAAGCGGTCATCACCGTTCCGGCGTATTTTACCGACGCTCAGAGACAGGCTACAAAGGACGCGGGCAAAATCGCGGGTCTTGACGTTAAGCGTATCATCAATGAGCCTACTGCGGCGGCTCTCGCGTACGGCATAGACAAGGAAAACGACCAAAGAGTTATGGTTTATGACCTCGGCGGCGGTACGTTCGACGTTTCCATTATTGAAATGGGCGACGGCGTTCAGGAGGTTCTCGCGACAGCCGGTAATAACCGTCTCGGCGGCGATGATTTCGACCAGAGAATCATTAACTGGCTGGCCTCCGAGTTTATGAAAACGGAAGGTATCGACCTGAAAGGCGATAAAATGGCTATGCAGAGACTTAAAGAAGCTGCCGAGAAAGCAAAAATCGAGCTTTCGGGCGTTACAACGTCTCAGATAAGCCTTCCTTTCATTACCGCTGACGCGACAGGCCCCAAGCATCTTGAAACAACTCTCACAAGGGCTAAATTCAATGAACTGACGGCCGACCTCGTAGAAGCCACAATGGGTCCCGTTCGTCAGGCTATTTCCGATTCCGGTCTTAAAATTTCCGAAATCGACAAGGTTCTTATGGTAGGCGGTTCATCAAGAATCCCAGCAGTTCAGGAAGCCATTAAATCATTCACGGGCAAAGAGCCCTTTAAGGGTATTAATCCCGATGAGTGTGTCGCTATAGGCGCGGCTATCCAGGCGGGCGTTATGGGCGGCGAGGTTAAAGGACTTCTTCTTCTCGACGTTACTCCGCTTTCACTCGGCATAGAGACTCTCGGCGGCGTATGCACAAAGATTATTGACAGAAATACGACTATTCCTACCAAAAAGAGCCAGATTTTCTCAACCGCCGCCGATAACCAGACCTCTGTTGAGGTTCACGTTCTTCAGGGCGAGAGAGAATTTGCGAGAGATAATAAAACGCTCGGAAACTTCCATCTTGACGGAATCCTTCCGGCAAGACGCGGCGTCCCGCAGATTGAGGTAACATTTGATATAGACGCGAACGGCATAGTTCACGTTTCCGCTAAAGACCTCGGAACGGGCAAGGAGCAGTCGATTTCCATAACTTCTTCTACAAATATGTCAAAGGAAGATATTGAAAAGGCTGTCAACGAGGCCGCGCAGTACGCCGAGGAGGATAAAAAGCGCAAGGAAGAGCTTGATACGAGAAACGCCGCCGACCAGATGGTTTACGAGTGCGAAAAAATATTGAGCGAAAACGGCGATAAGTTCTCCGAGGACGAGAAAAAATCGGTTAATGATAAAGTTGACGCTCTTAAAGAGGCTCTTAAGGGTCAGGATATAAACCTTATAAAACAGCGTCAGGAAGAGCTTCAGAAAGATTTCTACGCGCTTTCCGAAAAGCTTTATAAGGCCGCTCAGGAAGCGGCAGGCGCTCAGGGCGCACAGGGCTTTGACCCGAACGCGGCGCAGGGAGGCTTTGGCGGTCAGGGCGGTCAGAATCCCGGAAACGACGGATATTACGAAGCGCCTTTCACGGACGTTAACGAATAAAATAAATCAAGGCACCGCACAATTACGTCTTTTGTCTATGTTACGCGCAAACATCGAATAATGACAGCAATTATGCGGTATTGTCCTATGGTGTGTCTGCACAAGACCGGTACGCGTCTTTTGGCAAGTTTTCCTTTAAAACGCCATTGAAATACACAAAGTATTCCCATGGATTTTGCCTTGTCTGAAAAATCCTCATACCGATTTGTGTAGACACGTTCTACCCCGTCATATGGCGGGGATATGGTTATAATTGTACATAGTACGTTGTCAATTCAGGATTTACAGAGGATATTTGTATGGCAGATAAAAGAGATTATTATGAAGTGCTTGGCGTAAATAAGGACGCGTCGGACGATGAAATAAAAAAAGCTTACAGAAAAATGGCTAAGCAGTATCACCCTGATTTGAATCCCGGCGATAAAAATGCGGAGGCTAAATTTAAGGAAGCAAACGAAGCGTATGAGGTGCTTTCCGACTCCGACAAAAGAGCGAAGTACGACAGATTCGGTCACGCCGGTGTAGACCCGAGCTACGGAGCGGGTCAGGGAGGCTTCGGCGGCGGTTTCGGCGGAATGGATTTCGACCTCGGGGATATTTTTTCATCGTTTTTCGGCGGCGGCTTCGGCGGAGGTCAGCGGGCAAATCCCAACGCGCCGCAGAGAGGCAGCGATATACAGGTCAGCATTACCGTTTCATTTGAGGAAGCGGCGAAGGGCTGCAAGCGGACGCTTGACGTTCAGCGGATAGAGGTCTGCGACGAGTGCAGCGGCACAGGAGCCGCAAAGGGTACTACCACAAAAACCTGCCCCGACTGCAACGGCAGAGGTCAGGTCACAACTCAGCAGAGAACGCCTTTCGGCATTATCCAGTCGTCAAAGCCGTGTCCCAAGTGCGGCGGCAGAGGTACGGTAATTCCCAATCCCTGCGGCAAGTGCAAGGGCAACGGCAGAATAAGACGTCCTGTCAAAATTGACGTAAATGTCCCCGCCGGAATTGACGACGGTCAGGTCTTCTCTATGAGAGGTCAGGGCAACAGGGGAGTAAACGGAGGTCCCGCCGGCGATTTGAGAGTCGGCGTAAACGTAAGACCTCATCCGTTCTTTGAGAGAGAGGGAAATAACGTCTGGTGCGACGTTACCATCAGCTTTGCTCAGGCGGCTCTCGGCGATGAGCTTCTTGTCCCGACTTTAGACGGCAAGGTCAAATACACCGTTCCGGCAGGTACTCAGTCCGGTTCCGTATTTAAGCTCAAGGACAGAGGTATACAGAACGTAAACGGCAGAGGACGCGGCGACCAGCTTGTAAGAATTTTTGTAGAGGTTCCGAAAAAGCTTACTCAGCATCAAAAAGACCTTATAAAAGAGCTATACGACGATATAGGCGAAAAAAATCCGTTTTCGGCAGGCGGCGCCCCGGGAGACGGTGATGAGAAAAAGGGCTTTTTCGGTAAAAAGAAAAAATAGACTAAGCTAAGGGAAATACTGATTAAATCACGCCTGACGGCACAATCTGTACGTTCGATTTATCGGTGATTAAAGTAAAGAGTCTTCTATATGGCTCTTTACTTTTTTTAAGGCAATACCGCATAATTATTGTCGTGCAGATGTGCCATGAGATTTTTCGTCAGATTGACAAAAGTGACGCAGGAATACTGACGTATTTCAAGGAGCTTTTGGCAAAAATGACGGAAAATCTCGGTGCAGATGCGCGGCAAAGGCGGTAGCCGTTAATTGTGCGGTATTGCCTTAATTTTATGCTATCATTAAATAAAAAAACGAGGAATGGCTATGGACACGGTAAGTTTTAGAAATACGGATATCACAGGCGGATTTTGGAAGAAAAAACAGGAAATTATAGGAAACGTAAGCATATACAATATTTTAAAGCGCTTTACGGAAACCGGCAGATTCGGCGCGATGGACTGCAAATGGAAGATAGGAGAGCCAAATGAGCCGCATATTTTCTGGGACTCGGATATAGCGAAGTGGATTGAAAGCGTTTCCTATATAATTGAAAAGGAACCTCATTCCGAGCTTGAAAAAATAATAGACGACGTTGCCGATAAAATGGAAAAAAACCGTCTTGAGAACGGCTACTTCAACTGCTGTTATATCGCGAAAAATCCCGACAAACGCTGGACGGACAGAACTGACCATGAGCTTTACTGCGCCGGGCATCTTATCGAAGCGGCGGCCGCATATTACAGAGCTACGGGCAAGAGAAAACTTCTCGATATAATGGAAAAATATACGGATTATATTTACAAGGTCTTTGTTGAGGATAAATCGGCGGAATTTGTAACTCCCGGCCATGAGGAAATAGAGCTTGCGCTTGTAAAGCTTTACGACCTTACGGGCAAAGAAAAATATCTTGATTTGTGCAGATTTTTTATAGATAGCAGGGGAGTAACGGACGAGCGCGAATATAACGGCGTAGGGCATAAGTATTCTCAGAGCCATTTGCCCGTAAGAGAGCAGACTACGGCGGAAGGACACTCCGTAAGAGCGGCGTATCTTTATTCCGCAATGGCGGATCTCGCGAAAAGAATAAACGATAAAAAACTGTTTTCCGCGTGCGAAACGATTTTTGACGATATAATAAACAAAAAGATGTATATAACGGGCGGAATAGGCTCCGCAGCAAGAGGCGAGGCGTTTACCGTCCCGTATGATTTGCCGAACCTTACGGCTTATTCGGAAAGCTGCGCGGCTCTTGCCCTCGCTTGGTTCGCCGGCAGAATGACAATGCTCGACTGTGATTCAAAATATGCCGATACCGTTGAAAGGGTTCTCTATAACAACGGTCTTTCGTCTGTTTCCCTTGACGGAAAATCATTCTTTTACGTAAATCCTCTCGAAATACGCACAGAGCTTCTCGAGCGAAATACGTCGCAGGAGAATACCATTGAAAATCTTCCGATAACACAGCGCAGGGAGGTTTTTGACTGCTCGTGCTGTCCTCCGAATATTACGAGATTTATAGCTTCCGTTGCCGATTTTATATATACTGTTGATGAAAATACGGTATACGTTCATCAGTATATAAACAGCGAAACAAAGACCGAAAGGTTCATAATAAAGCAAAATACGGATTATCCGAACGACGGAAAAATCGCCGTAACCGTGGAAAACGCCGAAATAATAGCTCTGCGTATCCCTTACTGGTGCGAAAATTTTGATATTAAGCTTAACGGCGAAAAAGCCGATTATGAGATTAAAAAAGGTTACGCTTATATTGAGCTTAAATCCGATAAAAATGAAATCCTTTTAAATATTGAAATAACGCCGAGGATAGTTTACCCCTCCCGTAAAGTCAGGGATTGTATCGGACGCGCCGCCGTTCAGAGAGGCCCCGTAGTTTATTGTGCCGAGGGCGTTGATAACGATTTTTCTGTTATTTCGTTTAAATTATCCTCCGAGCCTTGCTTTAAAACCGAATTTTCCGAGCAGTTCGGAACGTACGTTATAACGGTGAACGGAACTGTTCCGATTGCAGGCGAAAAACTGTATTCATTCGAGCCTGAAAAGCGCATGGAAGCCAAAATTAAGCTTATACCGTATTTCGCTTTTGCCAACAGGGGAGAAACCGATATGGAAGTTTACCTCCTCTGCTGATATACAGTTCATATATTCTTAACAAAAATGTGAGAAAAAACCGATTTCCTTTTTACGGTATTTTGTATTGATTTATTTTCCCGCGATTGATATAATCAAAATATCAATGTGATTGGAGAAATAAATGGAAAGTAATACAAAAGTACAAGAGGTCGATATATACGATTTCGACAAGACTATGATACCGTTTGACAGCGGTTCGCTTTTTTGGCTCTACTGCATATTGCATTATCCGTGGATTCTTGTCTGCCTGCCGTATCAACTCCTCGGCATCGTTCTGTACGCTTTCAACGTCTATGACCTTACCAAATTAAAGGGGCCGTTCTTCTCTTTTGTCAGAATGATTCCGAAAAAAAAAGCCGTATCTAAATTTTGGGACAGACACGAAAAAGAGGTTTTTGACTGGGTAAAGCGTGAAAACAGGGAGCGATATTCGGTAATGATAAGCGCAAGCCCCGATTTTCTGATTGATGAAATCGCAAAACGCATAGATATCGACGACCATATAAGCACAAGACATGATAAACACGGAAAAGTAATCGGCAAAAATTGCCATGATATGGAAAAAGTGAAGCTGTTCCGCGAGAGATATCCCGACGCTAAAGTTATCAACGTCTTTTCCGACAGCATAAAGAACGATAAATATATTTTTTCACTTGCGGAACACTGTTATAACACGGTAAACGGTAAAAAAATTCCGTTTGATTTTGACTCGATGTATAGGAACAAATAACCGAACGCGCCAATAAAAGCGCTCAAATATGAAAACACAGCCGGATAAGGACAACTCCGACTGTGCTTTCTATGATAACGCGAAAAGCAGATGAAATCTGTTTGTTTAATTTGATTATAGCATTAAAAATTCATTTGTCAAGCTTTTTTTCCAAAAAAAATGATAAAAATATAAAAATTGTTAGAACTTTTAGCCGAAATTAATTTTCTGTAAACAAATAAAAGAATTTTTATGAATAAAACCTCGGAATCGGACGGTTTTTCTGTTTTTGAAATATAAATTGACGGATAAAAGACGTCGTTATTTGTATGTTTTAATGTTCCGTATCGGAAAATTGCTTTTGACGGTATAAAAAATTATTTCTTCTTTAGTGAAAATTACTTATGAAAATAACGCGAAATTATATATTTTTGAATAAATTTTTAAGTAAGAACAGTTGACATGAATTGATTTTATTGGTATAATTTGTTTAACACAATATGACCGATTTTTCGTCGGTTATTCAATTGTGGCGGCGTACATAAATTTAAAATGCAATATGTGTGCGTCAGTTTCGATTGGAGGTCTTTAAAATGAAAATCAAAAAGATTCTCGCCGTAGTTCTTGCTTTTGCCATGGTATTCGCTTTCGCGGCTTGCGGCGGCAACGGCATCAAGGAAAATATTTCGGGCGAGGACAGCAGCAACGCTGCAAACGGCGGTGCTGAAAGCGGTTCTTTCGCAAATGAGGGAACCATTAAAATCGGCGGTATAGGACCGCTCACGGGCGACGCCGCGCAGTACGGTGTTGCGGTAAACCTCGGCGCTCAGCTTGCTGTTGACGAAATCAACGCGGCCGGCGGTATCAACGGCTATAAGGTCGAATACAGAATGGAAGACGACGTTAATGACGCCGAAAAAGCTGTTACGGCTTACGGCACCCTTAAAGACTGGGGTATGCAGATGCTCATGGGAACGGTTACTTCCACACCCTGCGAGGCTGTTTCGGCTGAAGCGGAGAACGATAATATGTTCCTTCTTACTCCCTCCGGCTCCGCAGTTTCCTGCATTAAGCCCGACGTAGCTTTCAGAGTTTGCTTCTCCGACCCCAATCAGGGTATTGTTGCGGCCGACTACATTTCAGACAACAGTCTTGCATCAAAGATAGGCGTTATCTTCAACAGCTCCGATACATATTCAACGGGCATTAAGGATAAATTCCTTGAAGAAGCCGCCAAAAAGGGTCTTGAAGTTGTCGCTACGGAATCCTTTACAAACGACAGCGCTACCGATTTCACGGCTCAGGTTACGAATGTTAAGGATAAAGGCGCAGAGCTTGTATTCCTTCCCATTTATTATACTCCCGCTTCTCTTATTATGTCGCAGGCAAAGGCCATGGATTATACTCCCAAATATCTCGGCAGCGACGGTATGGACGGTATCCTCGGTATGGAAAATATCGACACAACTCTTGTTGAAGGCGTTATGTATCTTACTCCTTTCGTAAAGAGCGCGACAGACGCTGTTACGACAAGATTTGTAACAGGCTTTGAAAAGGCTTATCCTTCTCAGGCTTCATATCTCAACCAGTTCGCGGCTGACGCGTACGACGCGATTTATGCCATAAAGGCTGCCGCCGAAAAGAGCAACGTTACCGCTGATATGGAAGCTTCCGCTATCGGCGACGCTATGAAGACAGCTATGACGGAAATCTCTGTTGACGGCGTTACCGGTACCGGAATTACATGGGCGGCAGACGGCGAACCTACAAAGGCTCCCAGAGTTGCGAAAATCGTTAACGGCAATGTTGAAGCCGCATAAGATTTAATGTGATTTGTTTTCGGGTATGCCGCTCATCACGGCATACCCTTGTTGGAATGTGGGAGATTTAGGCAATACCGCATAATTATTGTCGTGCAGATGTGCCATGAGATTTTCCGTCATTTTTGCCAAAAGAATAATTATGCGGTATTGCCTTAGGAAAAAATTGAAAAACTTTGAAAAAAGACGTTTGAATTATGTAAAACTGTTCCGACGTTTTCTTTCAGAGCTTTTTGATAAGAAAAACCGTTCGATAAAGACGGCGGTTTCATTACTTTTATTATAAAGCTGAGCGGTAAAGCCGCGAAAACTGCGGTTTGCCCAAAATATTCTGTCAGGAGTGGGAAATTATATGAAATTCCTATCGCAGCTGATTTCCGGAATCAGTCTGGGCAGTATCTATTCTCTTATTGCCCTCGGTTATACCATGGTTTACGGAATCGCAAAAATGCTTAACTTCGCTCACGGCGACGTTATCATGATAGGCGCGTTCGTCATTTATACGGCTTGCGTTACAGCTGATTTGCCGCCTGTAATCGGCGTGCTTATAGCGATTGTTTTCTGCACCGTTCTCGGTATGACTATTGAACGCTTTGCGTACAAGCCTTTAAGGCAGGCGGCTTCGCTTGCGGTTCTCATAACGGCTATCGGTGTGAGCTACTTTTTACAGAATATGGCTCTGCTTATTTTCGGCTCGGATACAAAACAGTTTTCCTCCGTTGTATCTGTTAAGCCTTTAAGACTGGCGGGCGGCAATCTCATAATTTCCGGCGAAACGATAGTTACTATTATAGTTTCGGTTATCATAATGGTATGTCTTTACCTCTTTGTAAATAAATCCAAGCCCGGCAAGGCTATGCTTGCCGTTTCCGAGGATAAAGGCGCGGCGCAGCTTATGGGTATAAATGTAAACGCTATGATTGCCCTTACGTTCGCCATCGGTTCGGGACTCGCGGCAGTAGCGGGCGCGCTTCTTTGTTCCGCATATCCCGCGCTCAGTCCTTATACGGGCGCTATGCCCGGTATAAAGGCGTTCGTCGCGGCGGTTTTCGGCGGAATCGGTTCAATCCCCGGAGCTATGATAGGCGGTATACTTTTGGGCGTTATTGAAAATCTGAGCAAAGGTTACATATCCTCTCAGTTATCCGACGCTATAGTTTTTGCCGTTCTTATAATCGTTTTGCTTGTTAAACCCACGGGAATAATGGGCAAGAAGCTCAACGAGAAGGTGTGAGGTAACGTATTATGGAAAAAAACAGTAATTCTCCTCTCGTAAAAAAATCTTCGTCTATAAGACCGGCGACAAAAAAGAACCTTATAACATACGCTGTTGTTGTTGCTTTCTTTGTACTTTTTCAGACGCTTTCCGCAACCGGCAACCTCAAAAATGCCTATAAAGCGCTTCTTGTGCCTATATGCATTTACGTTATAATGGCTGTTTCGCTTAACCTCGTAGTCGGCGTTCTCGGCGAATTGAGTTTGGGACACGCCGGATTTATGTGTATCGGCGCATATTGCGGCTCGTTCTTTTCGGTTCTTACAAAGGATATCATAACTGTAACATGGCTCCGTTTCACGCTTGCATTTGTTGTAGCGGCAGTCGCGGCAGCCATAGCTGGTATCCTTATAGGTATTCCCGTATTGAGGCTTAAGGGAGACTATCTCGCTATAGTTACTCTCGCTTTCGGTGAAATTATAAAAACGGTAGTAAACGCCATATATATCGGAAAAGATTCAAAAGGATTCCATATGGCAATGAGTACCGCGGGTCTTGGAATGGAGCCTGACGGTCAGGTTATTCTTAACGGTCCGCAGGGAATATCCGGTACACCGAGAAATTCTACTTTTGTAATCGGATTTATACTGGTTATGATAACGCTGTTTATAGTAACTAACCTTATGGATTCAAGAACGGGACGCGCTATAATGTCTATACGTGATAACCGTATCGCGGCCGAATCCGTCGGCATTGACGTTACCAAGTATAAGCTTATGGTATTTACCGTTTCCGCAGCTATCGCGGGTTGCGCGGGCGTTCTTTATTCGCATAACCTCGCGACTCTTACCGCCAATACAAACAATTTCGGATATAATATGTCTATAATGATTCTCGTTTACGTCGTTCTCGGAGGACTTGGAAATATCAGAGGCTCGATTATCGCGGCGGCTCTGCTTTATTCTCTGCCGGAGCTTCTCAGAGGCGTGCGCGACTACAGAATGTTGATTTATTCTTTAATCCTTATTATAATGATGATTGTAAACAACGGCTCGTTCTTTGTCGCTCTGAGGGAAAAGCTTAAATTCAGGCTGAAAAACAAAAAAGGCGCGGCAGCCGAGAGTAAGGAGGCTGTTTAAAATGGCGTTGCTTGAGGTAAAAAATCTCGGAATAACCTTCGGAGGACTTCACGCGGTAGATGATTTTAATTTAACCCTTGAAAAAGGCGCTCTTTACGGTCTTATAGGGCCTAACGGCGCGGGGAAAACCACCGTTTTTAACCTGCTTACAGGCGTTTACAAACCAACCACGGGTACGTTTTTTCTCGACGGCAAAGAATTAAAAGGAAAAAAGCCCGCCGAAATCAATAAAGCAGGTATAGCTCGTACTTTCCAAAATATTCGTCTGTTTAAAAACCTATCGGTAACGGATAATGTTAAGGTAGGACTTCATAACAATATGAAATATTCCGCATTTGAGGGAGTTTTCAGGCTTCCGAGATATTTTAAGACGGAAAAGAGCATGAATAAAAAGGCGCTCGAGCTTCTCAGTGTTTTCGAGCTTGATTCAGACGCCGAAACTCTTGCCTCAAATCTTCCTTACGGCAAGCAGAGAAAGCTTGAGATTGCAAGAGCTATAGCTACCGACCCGAAGCTTCTTTTGCTTGACGAGCCTGCCGCGGGAATGAATCCGAACGAGACAAAGGAATTAATGGACACAATAAAATTTGTAAGAGATAAATTTGAGCTTACAGTTCTTGTTATCGAGCATGATATGAGTCTTGTTTCGGGCATATGCGAGGAAATTACAGTCCTTAATTTCGGAACCGAGCTTGCAAAGGGAAAAACGGAAACAGTTTTACAAAATCCCGAAGTCATAAAGGCTTATCTCGGTAAATAGAGGGGAGAATTACAACAATGGCAATGCTTGAAGTTCGCGGTCTTAATGTATATTTCGGCGTTATACAGGCAATTAAGGATATCTCATTCAATGTTGATAAAGGCGAAGTAGTGGCTTTGATAGGCGCTAACGGAGCCGGAAAAACCACCACGCTTCATACTGTAACCGGTCTGCTTGCTCCCAAAAGCGGAACAATTACTCTTGATGGCAAGGACCTTGTAAAAACTCCCGCTCACAAAATAGTCGGTATGGGGTTGGCTCATGTACCCGAGGGAAGACGCGTTTTTGCGTCGCTTACAGTATATGATAACCTTAAAATGGGCGCGTACACGCGTAAGGATAAAAAAGAAATTCAGGGTTCTCTTGATATGGTGTTCAGCGCTTTTCCGCGTCTTAAAGAGCGGCGCAATCAGGTTGCGGGTACGCTCTCGGGCGGCGAACAGCAGATGCTTGCCATGGGCAGAGCGCTTATGAGCAGTCCGAGAATAATACTTATGGACGAACCGTCAATGGGACTTTCTCCGCTTTATGTAAGCGAGATTTTTGAGATTATACAAAAAATAAAGGACGAGGGTACTACTGTTCTCCTTGTCGAGCAGAACGCGAATATGGCTCTTTCAATCGCGGACAGAGCATACGTTCTTGAAACCGGCAGAATTACCATGGAAGGCAAGGCGGCCGACCTTATGAATGATGAAAGAGTGCGTAAGGCGTATCTCGGCGCTTAAATCACTTGTTGCAAAGAGTATAAAAGGGTTCTTTGTCAATAGTTGGGGTAATAAAAGGAAAAGTCAAGATCAATCAACTGAGTTAAACGGTAGCATATTGT